>JAURZI010000050.1 GCA_030653435.1 Methylovulum sp. | reverse complement strand
GTTACCGGCTCTTTTTTTTATCGATGCCTGTGCGTAGGTGGCAGGTCATGTACTGCAAATCGTCCTTGTTCAAATCCAGCTCTTGGGCAATCTGCTGGTTGGACAGGTTTAGCCCCATGAAGTATAGACATAGCACCCAGACCGACAATGGCTGATGATGCCCTGACAAGACCGTCCCGGTCAGGTCATCGAAACGTTTGTCACAAGTCTTGCATTGGTAACGCTGGCATACGCGTTGCCGACTGTCGTAGCCACGACGAACCGTGTCGCCGCTGTCGCAATGCGGACAGCTGACACCATCAGCCCAACGCAACTGCCGGATGGTGGCATAACAGTGGGATTCACTGACCAGTTGTTTGATAGTTATGATTCAGCCATCAAGAAATAAATAATCTACTAACGCGCGGACAACATCCCTATTGGTATCAACTGAATGCAGATTTGCTTAAGCGTTTATGCGATGCCTTTGATCTTTGGCCCCAAGCCCCCACCACCGAAGCGGATAATGACCGTACCGAGTTAGGCCTAAAAGCACAGCATTTAGTTAAGTTCATGCTCTATGAAATTAATCAAATCATCCTCAGTCTGGCAGCGCTGAAAGATCAAAATAGCGAGTACAGCAAACGCTATAACAAAGCGCTGACTGACGAAGATAAAAAACACCATATTTTAGCTTATGCCGAAGAATTGGGTGCGACACGCCGTCAGTTACGTCAAGACGCAAGGGCTTTCAAACGCTGGTTTGGGCATGATGCCGTCAGTGACCGCTACCAACGGCGGTATCTGGAAACTGAACGCTATTTAAGTTTTGTTTTACAGTGCTTAGGCCGAGCAGCGGCGTTAGTCCTCGCAGAAGACGGCGAGATTATCGGACACCAGCACTTATGGCAACAATTAGCCTTGGAGCCAGTGCTGAAACCTTTGCTCGAATACAAAGGCGACAAGCGCGTGGTTATCAGCGCGTTCACCACCTTGTCCCTGACCTTACGCGATTTGCCGGAAGACCTGCAGCACAACAGCGTTTCCGAGGCCAGCTTACGGTTTATTTACCATTCTTGTTTTAAAAGCCGCCAATCAGTTTGGGTGCAATGCGAAGCCTTGAGCTTATTACAAAGTGCGTCGCCGGACTCTTTAAAAGTTGTTTTAAACGAGCGCCTGCAATACCCTAAAAAAACCGATGATTTATTTGTGCGCCGCAAAGTCGTGCAAATCATCGCCGAACAACTCAGCGTGGAACCAGAGCTTGCAGACCTTTATGATTTAGTCCTACAAGACCCTTGCCCCTCGGTACGGCAAAAGCTCGCGGACATGCTGCCGAAAACCGGCCAAGCCGTGATGACGCGCTATTACCCTGCGCTGTTATTTGCCGATGCCGCACAGCCTGTCCGCGCTTCCGCCTTATTAAGCCTACTGCCACTGCTACAATGTGAAGACGGTTTTAATTTGGCCTTGGCGTATCTGCAACAAAGCCTGTCAACCGAAAAAGAACGCTTTGTGTTGCGCGTGGGGCTGCATGTCTGCCTTACTGGACTGGACATTCTATTGTCCACCAACAAGCCTTTTGCCAAAGATGCTTTTTTAAGTGCCTTATTGCCAGCCATTAAAACACTGCATGAAAACGCCGCTTCGCTAGCGGTCAGGCGTTACGCAGCGCAAACCCGCGAATATATAGTGTGCCATGCTGACGATGACCAGCACCGGCTCATCAACAGCCTGACCCAGTTCGTCAACACGATCCCGCCCGGCAAAACCCGGCGTATCCCTAAGCAGTTTTTGACATCAGACGATGCCGAACTGGGGCGGTTATTGTCGGTGATTGCCCAAAACGATTTTGGTTTTGACAGGCGTTGGCCTTAGGCAGTCAGCCCAGCTATTTCTACCACAGCGAAGGCATTACCCAACTGCAACCGCCAGGCAATATACTCAAACGCTGGCAGGCAAGCTGGACGATTTCCAGGCGTTTTGCCGACTACGCCCGTCTTAGAAACTGGCAGGAAAAAAGCCAACAACCCGCGCACACTTATGTGAGCGCACTCGCTGAATTGGGCATTAAAGTGACTTTTACCGGACACGAAACCCAAAACTCAAGTTTCCAGTCCACCGACCCTGCGGTATTGCGATTTTTCCCGGCATTTGTGCCCGTGTTACCTAACGCAGACTTGGCCTCATCACTATGGACAGACTTTAAAGATTACTTCGTTTCCGTGTACGAAAATTCGCTGTATGAACTGGCGGTGTTCATGGCCGTCTCAGTGGCTTATTTCATGGGCAGGAATATTTATCTCTACCGAAAAATACTGGCCGCCAGAAGTCGCCTGCCGTTAGTGTTAGGGGGTTGGGGAACCCGTGGCAAGTCGGGCACGGAGCGTATCAAGGCTGCCTTAATCAATGCCTTGGGGCACAGCATTGTATCCAAGACCACAGGCTGCGAAGCCATGTTTTTACATGCCCATCCGTTTGGAACACTGCGGGAAATGTTTTTATTCAGACCCTACGACAAAGCCACGATTTGGGAGCAACACGCCCTGGTTTGCTTAGCCGACAAATTAAACTGCGAAGTATTTTTATGGGAATGTATGGGCTTAACGCCGTCCTACGTTGACATCCTGCAACGGCAATGGATGCGCGACGACATTTCCACCATCACCAACACTTACCCCGACCACGAAGATATTCAAGGCCCGGCAGGCATTAATATCCCGCAAGTGATGCCCCATTTTATCCCGCATAACGGCTCGTTGTTGACCACCGAAGAGCAAATGCGCCCGATATTGCAAGCGTCCGCCAAGGAACGCAACACCCGTTTTAAACCAGCGGGTTGGCTGGAAGCTGGTTTATTGGCGGAAGACGTATTGGCGCGTTTTCCTTATGATGAACATCCGTTTAATATCGTGCTGGTGCTGGCATTAGCTGAAGAGCTATGGACACTTCATCAAGTTCTGGAAAACTGATTTTCCATATTTTTGGTGCGCTTGCAGAATTTGAACGCAATCTGATTCGTGAAAGGACACAAGCAGGACTTAAAGCAGCTAGGGCAAAAGGCCGTACAGGCGGAAGACCAAAATCACTCAGCAACGACAAGCAAGCACTTGCCGTTAAGCTGTATGATGAGAAAAAGCATACCATAAAGCAGATTTGTACCCTGATGGGTATTTCAAAGCCGACTCTTTACGCCTACTTGAAACAAGAAAAATAATTATGGCACTCAAAACAATGCTTTTTACAAAAGCGCATCACTATAGGGACTAGCGTTACTTTTCGTACCGTTGGAGAGTAGCGGCAACGATCTCATTTTCATGATACGCGTTACCGCCCTCGCAGAACCGGACTTGGAGCGTTACACCATCCGGCTCCCAGTTTAAGTCATCCACATTGGTGATGGGTATAGGTTGTGAACGATGCGTGTT
>JAURZI010000042.1 GCA_030653435.1 Methylovulum sp. | reverse complement strand
GGTCAAGGTGCTGGCCTCCGCCTACCAACTGGCCGGCTCCACCGTACCGATACGCGTCGCGGCGGCCTTGCAGTTTGGCTATAAGAACGGCTACAACGGCTATGTGTTCGACCGACGTAGTCGGATTACCAACAAAAAAATAGTGATCAAGGAAATGGTGAATGGAAAATTTAACACAATTGACCCGGAGTGAACCATGTTGGCATGGCTAGCGTATATGATGGCGTGTTTTTTGGTGGGCATATTTGGCATCAACAAAAAATTCGGTTTTTGGGGCTATTTTTTCGGTTCCCTGCTACTCACCCCGCTGATCGGCATTATCCTGCTGCTGGGGTCTGATAACAGGATGCCGCGCTAAGCCTTGGGCATTTTAGAAACCGTTATAGCCCATGCGTCTTTAACGTGAAGGTAACGGGGCCGTTATTGACGAGGCTCACTTGCATGTCTGCGCCAAACTGGCCGAACTCAACCAGCGGATAGCTTTGCTGGGCAAGTTGTTGCAGACAGGCGAACAGTTCCCTGCCTTTTTCCGGTGTCGCAGCAGATGCAAAACTGGGGCGGTTGCCTTTTCGGGTATCGGCTGCCAGTGTAAATTGCGGGATCAGCAATAAGCCGCCGTTAATGTCCAGCAAGCTCAGGTTCATGCGGTCATGTTCATCGGCAAAAATACGGTAATTCAGTATCCGCTCCAGTAAACGTTGTGCGTCTTTTGGAGTGTCTTCTTTTTCTACGGCAACCAGCGCCACAATGCCTGTGCCTATTTTGCCTATGTCGTGGCGGTTGACGGTGACTGTGGCCGTAGTGACCCGTTGGATGATTGAGATCATGGTTGCTGGGCGGCTATGCAAGCCGCCGCGCAATAGTTTTCTATAAGTGGTGGTGTAGTCATGATGGGCTGGCGTTTGTGGCGAGTCCGGGGTAAGGACGGGATTGCCCTTACCCCGGACCGGTCGAAAGACTGCTTATGGCGTGGTGTTGATTAGCACGCTCATAGTGCTGTTACTCAGGTTAGATGTGACCACGTCAGGCCGGCCGTCATTGTTCAAGTCCGCTACCGATAACGAGCCAGGATTTCCGCCCGTGGCGAAGTCGGTTTTCGCGAGGAACGTGCCGTTACCTTTGCCCGCCAATACGCTGACGGAGCTGCTGAGGCCGTTAGAGACGACGAGATCGGGTTTGCCGTCGCGGTTGATGTCTGCTATCGCGGCCGAGTAAGGGCTGATGCCGGTGATATAGTCCGCTTTAGGCTTGAATGTGCCGTTGCCGTTGCCCAGCAATACGCTGACGGTATCGTCATTAGCGTTAGGGACAGCCAGATCCGGTTTGCCGTCGCGGTTGACATCGCCTACCGTGACTACAAACGGACTGGTGCCGGTAGGGTAGTCGACTTTGAACTTGAAGGTGCCGTTACCGTTGCCCAGCAATACACTGACGGTGTCGCTGCTATAGTTCGCGGTGACCAGATCGGGTTTGCCGTCGCGGTTAACATCGGCGATAGCTACGGATTGCGGGAACGTGCCTGCAATATAATCAACTTTGGGCTTGAATGTGCCGGTACCGGTGCCTAACAGCACACTCACGCTATTGCTACCGGAGTTGGTGACGACTATGTCAGTTTTACCGTCGCGGTTTACATCAGCCAACGCCGACGAGTAAGGGCTTAAACCGGTCGTGTAATCAACTTTGGGTTGAAAAGTGCCATCACCATTGCCAAGCAAAACGCTGATGGTGTCAGCGACGAAGTTCGCAGCGACTAGATCAGGTTTGCCGTCGCGGTTGACATCTCCTATCGTCACCGCATTGGTATTGGCCCCCGTCGTATAATCGGTTTTGGGCAGAAAGGATCCGGCACCGTTGCCGAGCAGCACGCTGACGGTATTGGCGGAGATGTTAGCGGTCGCCACATCGACCTTGCCGTCGTGGTTAACATCTGCTGCCGATATATAGATGGGGTTTGCGCCGGTGGTAAAGTCTGCCTTGGGTTGGAACGTGATTGGGGCGGCTTGCAGTTCCGCGCTAAAGCCGGGCACGAGCAGAAGGCTGCTGATAGCCGCAGCAAGAAAATAAGGCGATGGTTGTAGGTTTTTTAGCATGGCTGGATTCCTATTAAGTTAGAGTTGATTTGCTATACAAGCAAATCTCGTTAACCCCCATGAGCAGCGTTTGCCTGATGCAATGGGGAAACAGCAACGAATCTGCTTGCGATTTAATTCTAGCCGATAAGCCGAGCGACCGCTATGTTTCAAGTTCCTTGAAACTTTCCTGAGTTTTTGCTAGATGCCGAACAATTCGCGCATTTTTTGCCCCGGCTTTTCCGCACGCATAAACGCTTCGCCGACTAAAAAGGCGTACACGCCGTTATCCTGCATCAGCTTGACATCATCGGGGGTATGGATGCCGCTTTCGGTGATAACCATACGATCTGCGGGAACGTGCGCTTTTAAATCCAGCGTGGTCTGCAATGCCGTTTGGAAGGTACGCAGATTGCGGTTATTAATACCGATTAGCGGGGTGTCGAGTTTTAGCGCGCGCGCCATTTCTGCGGCATCATGGACTTCAACCAGCACATCCATGCCTAGTTTGGCGGCGGCCTGCGCCAATTCGTGCATAAGTCCGTCTTCCAGCGCGGCAGCAATCAGCAAAATACAGTCTGCACCGAGTGCGCGGGCTTCGACAATCTGATAAACGTCGATCATGAAATCCTTTCTTAGCACGGGCAGCGGGCAACGTTCCCTGACCATTTGCAAATAGGCTTCAGAGCCTTGAAAAAATTCCTTGTCGGTTAGCACGGACAAACACGTGGCGCCGTTCAGGGCATAATCCTGGGCAATGGCAAGCGGATCGAAGTCCTCCCTGATGACGCCTTGGCTGGGCGAGGCTTTCTTGATTTCCGCGATAATCGCCGATTTTTTGGCGGCAACCTTGCTTTGCAACGCGTTATAAAAACCACGCGGTTTTTCTATGCCCTTGGCAATGTCTTCCAAGTCAGCAATCGTCATGCCTAGCTTCCGTTTGGCGACTTCTTCAACTTTTTTAGCGAGTATGGTTTTTAAAATATCGGGGGTGTTTGTATTAGAAGAATTAGACATGATGTGCTTATGAGTGGTTTTTTGAATAGGCGATTAACGCATCGAATTTGGCACGTGCCGCGCCATTGGCAATAAGTTGCCGGGCTTGTTCTATGCCGGCTGCCAGCGACTCGGCAAGATTGGCGGCATAAATCGCCGCACCGGCATTAAGCAGCACAATATCGGTGGCCGCCCCGGACTGGTTATCCAATACAGCCTTTATCATGCTTAAGCTGGCTGCGGCATCGGCAACCGCGAGCTCCGATAGTTGGGCGCGGTTAAAGCCGAACTGTTCCGGCGTGACCGTGTAAGTGAACACCTCACCGTCTTTCAGTTCGGCAACCGTTGATGCAGATGCAATGCTGATTTCATCCAAGCCGTCATCGGCACTGACGACCAGGACATGTCGGCTGCCGAGTGATTTTAACACCTGCGCCAAAGGCTCCACCCATGCCTTCGCAAACACGCCGATTAACTGGTTGGGCGCACCGGCTGGGTTGGCTAACGGGCCTAATAGGTTAAACAGGGTCCTGACGCCCATTTCCTTACGCACAGTGCTGGTGTGCCGCATTGCACCGTGATGTTTGGGGGCGAATAAAAAGCCGACGCCGATATTATTGACACATGCGGCGACTTGTTCAGCCGTCAAATCCAGATTGACGCCCGCAGCTTCCAGCACATCGGCGCTGCCGCAGTTGCTGGAGACCGAACGGTTGCCGTGCTTCGCCACCCGCCCGCCCGCAGCGGCAACCACAAACGCGCAGGTCGTTGAAATATTGAAGGTATTGGCGCCATCGCCGCCCGTGCCGCAGGTGTCTATGATGTGTTCGCCGGTAATGGTGATTTTATGGGCCAATTCCCGCAGCACTTCGGCAGCGGCGGCAATCTCGCCTATGGTTTCGCCTTTGCAACGCAACGCGATTAAAAAACCGGCGATTTGGGCGTCGGTAGCGTTGCCGCCCATGATTTGCCGCATCACGTCGCGCATTTGTTCGGACGACAGGTTTTGTTTGTTCAGCAGCGTTTGTATGGTTTGTTGAATATTCATCAAGGAATTGACAGGGGTCGTGTGGTTTGCATTTTTACAGCGAGGGACTGGGCAAAAGCCATATTGGTGAGTTCCAGATCTGCAAGCCTTTGCTCCAGCTCTGCCTGCTTTTTCGGATCTATAAGCTCCACATGTGTTGCCAACGGATTGGGTGCGGCCGTTTGTAATTTATCGGCATAGAGTTTTGCAACAAGTTTTTTGAAACCTATAGGCCGCTTTAAGGCGATAAATAACGCAGCAGGGATGACTACCGGTATCAACAGGTCGACCATAAACATTGCCGCTAAAATGAAAGTGTATTTCCTGCGGGTAGCCATAGGATCATGATGGCCGGGTGGCGAGTAAGCGAGGGCCGTATTTTCCTCGACGGGCTTGTCGGCATAAAGGCTGTCTACCAGTTTTGGCAGCCAGTCAGGCCGCTTCCGTATGGCATACAAGCTGTAGAGCGAGGTAAACGGCACAGGAAGAATTTCAACAATAAATAGCCCGCAGATGATCAACGTACATTTTGTTTGCGTTTTCATGGTTTGGTTATTTTATCGGTCGGGTTCAAAATGTTTTATAGCGTATCTGTTTTTCTGCTAAGGGAGAAAAGCTCAGGGCAAGGAGATGTTCACAAACGTCTTGCCATCTCATTAACAGTGCCTGTGTTGTCTACGGTTGTGAAATGAATGATCCGGCATCAAGGATGCACTTCGTACATCAGTTGATCCAATCGGCTCATCTTGCCAAAAAGTTCCGCAACATATCATGCCCATGCTCGGTCAATATTGATTCAGGATGGAACTGTACGCCTTCTATATCCAGCGTTTTATGGCGCACACCCATAATTTCGTCGATTTGGCCTGCGGCATCCTGGGTCCACGCGGTGATTTCCAGGCAATCGGGAAGGCTGGCTTGTTCAATGACTAACGAATGGTAGCGGGTAGCTGTAAACGGGTTGTTCAGGCCTTTGAACACACCAAGGTCATGATGGTAAACCGGCGAGGTTTTACCGTGCATGATGCTTTTGGCATGGATGATATGCCCGCCAAAGGCATAGCCTATGCTCTGGTGGCCCAAGCATACGCCCAGTATCGGTATGCGTCCGGCGAACGTTAAGATGGTTTCGACGGACACCCCCGCTTCTTTGGGTGTGCACGGGCCGGGAGAAATGACTATTTTGTCCGCTGCCAGACGTTCTATGTCGGCTACGGTCACCTGATCGTTACGCACTACAGCGACTTCCGCGCCTAATTCGCCGAAATACTGCACCAGATTGTAGGTGAACGAGTCGTAGTTATCGACCATAACGACTTTTATGCTCATGCTTGTTCCCCTTCCAGTCCGGCTTCCGCCATCGTGACAGCGCGGAAAATGGCGCGACCTTTATTCAGGGTTTCATCCCATTCGCTGGTCGGGACGGAATCGTAGACGATGCCCGCTCCCGCCTGTATATGCAGCATACCGTCTTTAATGACGGCGGTCCTGATCGCAATCGCGGTGTCGAGGTTCCCTGACCATGAAACATAGCCAACTGCGCCGGCGTAGATGCCGCGTTTGACAGGTTCGAGCTCATCGATGATTTCCATAGCGCGTATTTTTGGCGCACCGCTGACCGTGCCTGCCGGGAAAGTCGCCGCCAGCACATCAAAGGCATTTTTGCCGTCTTGCAGTGTGCCGGTGACGTTGGAGACGATGTGCATGACGTGGGAATATCGTTCGACTATCATTTTATCGGTCAGCTGCACGGTGCCGCAACGGGCAACCCGACCGACATCATTGCGGCCTAAGTCTATCAACATTAAATGTTCGGCGAGTTCCTTAGGGTCAGCCAATAACTCCTGTTCCAGCGCCAGATCTTGTTCGGGCGTTGCGCCGCGCCGCCGCGTTCCGGCGATAGGGCGTACCGTGACGGTGTTGTCTTCAAGCCTAACCAGTATTTCCGGGGACGAGCCGACGATGTGGAAGTCATCCAGGTTCAGATAAAACATGTAGGGGGATGGGTTGAGGCAACGCAAGGCGCGGTAACAATTCAGCGGCGAGGCGGTATAAGGGATGGACATGCGTTGCGATAACACGACTTGCATGATGTCGCCGTCGGTAATATACGCTTTGGCCTTGCGTACTGCGTCTTCATAGCCTTGCTGGGTAAAGCCGGAAACAAAATCGGTTTCCGCAACATTGTTGGGATTGGCGTGTTTGTCGGGCTTGGCTTTCGACTCCCTTAACCTGACGGCCAAATCGTTTAAACGGGTTAGCGCACGATGATACGCATCGGTTTCCGTGGGGTCGGCATGGGTCAGCAGCAGCATTTTGCCGGACAGATTGTCGAATACCAGCACTTCTTCCGATACCATCAGCAGAATATCCGGGCAAGCCAGGGGGTCCGGTTTTACTAGGTTACCGACGCGAGGCTCGATATAGGCGATGGTTTCATAACCGAAATAGCCCACCAAACCGCCGCTAAAACGCGGCAAACCGTCAATATCAGGCACCTTATAACGAGCTTTGAATTGTTCAATCCAGGTTAACGGATTGGTTTCTGTAGCCGATTCTGACAATTCGCCGTTGTGTTCTACGCGTATTTGCTTACCGCTGATTTTAACGACGGTTTTGCAAGGCAAGCCGATGATGGAATATCGTCCCCACTGCTCGCCGCCATGCACGGATTCAAGCAAATAGGAATAAGCGCCATCAGCCAGTTTAAGATATGCGCTTAATGGCGTATCCAAATCGGCGAGGATTTCGCGGCTTACCGGAATACGGTTATAGCCTTGCTGGGCATAGTGATGGAATTGTTCTGGAGTCATGACGTTCAAGGGGGGGAGTTGTTTTTCCAAAGCCGCTGTACGAATGGGTTGTTCTGCAACGAAGCTGTAATCGGATTGATTATACCTATCCCGATAAGTTTTGTCCTTTCTTAGTAGGGAACGCCGTGCGCGCCTTATGCATCGGGTTGACCAAAGCTGCCATCAAACCGGCAGTGCGGCAAGCCATCGCGCAACAGTGCCAGATGTCCGTTGATTTGCTGTGCTGTGTGGGGTAGGGCCGGGGCAAAACCCCAGACCGGTGCAGGCCAAGCCGGATCGGTTTGGTAACGGACGATGTGATGGATATGCAGTTGTGGCACCAGATTGCCTATCGCGGCAATATTCATTTTGTCGGCGTGATAAAGCCGTGCGAGGTTTTCTGCAAGATAACAGGATTCTTCGCAGAGCAAAGCCCGTTCGGGCTTGGCCAGTTGGTAACATTCGCGCAAGTCCGCCCGTTCCGGGACGAGGATGAACCAGGGATAATGTTGGTCATTCATCATCAATAACCGGCACAGTTCAAAGCGGCCAATGGCAATACAATCTTGTTGCAAGCGGGGGTGTAATTCGAATCGGTTAGTCATGGCAGATAAAAATCAAAAGCAATGCTTGAATGTAGTGGGATAATCAGTTTAACTTAATCTTGTTCCCGTTAGGCAACTCATTCCCGACCGGTTGTAGACCCCGTGGGATAGCGGTGGCCATCAATTAAAGAGGATAACCATGTCTGCACAAACGCTTGCCATTCAAGAACTGCCCAAAGAGAACTCGTGGTCCGTGTCATTCCGGTGCTTGTTGGGCCTGTATTACATCATCCCCTTTTGTTTATGCTTGCAGTTGTTTGACGGCTGGTTTTGGCAGGGTTTTTTAAAAGAACATTTGCCCAGCAGCCCCACGCATTTTTTGCTGTTCCAAATCCTGTTTGGCACGCCGCATATCATCGCCAGCGCGATTGTGTTGATGAGCAATGCTGATTATAGGCAACGCTACCGGCGGCCTATTCTGTTGATGACGGCGGCAATCGCGCTGGTGTTTGGGGTCGGTAGTTTGTTTATTCCGTATCGGGTGTTTTATGTCGTCGTGGCGGCCTGGACGGTGTTTCATGTGCTTAAACAGCAACACGGCGTGGCGCGTGGTATTTGCCGGTTACCGACCTGGGCTTATCAGTTGTTGCTGTGGTTAAGCGTGGTGGCGGGCATTTTTATCTATATCGGCATCTTTCTAAAAAACAGCCTGGACGTGCAACAGGTTGAATGGCTTAAGCATATTGCCGGCAGCTTGTGTGTCGGTCTGGTGTGCAGCGCGTTGTTATGCCAGCGCTATGTGCCCTCGACGTTTGGCAAGTGGTTTTTGTGGGCCAATGTGTTGCTGGTGGTCAGCAGTTTTTATTTTTATAACCAGCAGTATTATTTTCTGGCTATCCTGGTGCCCCGATTGGTGCATGATGTGACGGCTTATATGTTTTATGTGACTCATGACGTCAACAAACACCAACGCCAGCCGCAGAATGCCATTTACCGCTGCGCGGCATACTGCCGGTTGCCTATTGTTGCTGTGTTGCCGGTGCTGTCATTTTCATTGGCGTTTGTATTGCAGGCTTATGGGGATAATGCCGTTAGCCTGATCACCCGCTATCTGTTTGATGTCGAGATCCATAAGGCGGTCACCCTGGGTTTGCTGGGTTATCTGGCCTTGATGCACTATTATACCGAGGCGTTTACCTGGAAGCAGGACTCGCCTTACCGGCAATTTATTGCTTTTTCAAAATAAGATTGCCGAGTTAGAGAATGCGGCCAGGACGGCTGCGCGGAATTGATTTAAAAAAAAAGGCCGCATTAAGCGGCCTTTCTCTAAGCAAGGTTTATAACATTAACGGGCTTATTTTCCGTTGATCTTAAAACCAGTGATCTTGATCAGATCATCAGTGACATAGTCATCGTTAATGGCACAATCGCTGCCTTCAACACAAGCGCTGTCATTGCTGTGTTGGATATGGACATAAGCGGTTTTGCCATCGGCGGCGAATTCAAAACCGGTTGGTTCAGCGCTGCTGTCACGGACTGACAGGATTTTTACACAACCGTCAACATTGTTGTCACGGTCTTTTCCGTCACGTAAACAGGCCCAAACATCACCAAAAGGATGGTCTTCGATGACATAGAAATTGCCGGTGCGCGGTTGGAAATGCAGGTTATCGGGCTGGTTGAAATCTGCATCACCTGATATGGCGCGCTCGGCTACAGCAACTGCGAAGCCTTTAGACTCTGCGCTGTCAGCCAGATAAGTCAAACCATTGCCGTTTACAGCAGGATTGTTAATAGTCACTTCGCCAGTGCCTACTGGGTTGGTGTCAGTTATACAAAACACTTCGCCGTAGTTTTTAGCCGTTTCGTTACCTGTGTTAGTCCAGCAGAATTTAACACCTGTGCCTGTGTACATAGGGTCGAAATGACCGTCTTCTGGACGATAATAGCCAGTCGCAGAGTTTGCGTCAGCAGATGCGCGCAGATTAGCCGTATCCACTTTGACCCAAGCGCCTTGGCCGATTTCACAGCCTTGGCCGAATTGCGGGAAGCTGCTGCTGCCCTTGTCTACACAAGAAGCTTGATAGGCATAGATAGTACCGGCAACCAGCGGAGATTGGCTTAAGCTGGTGACAGGCGTAGTGCCGTCCCACAAAGTGCTAGGAACAAACTTGAACATACTGCCGCCGTCTGTGTTAGCGCCTTCTGCGCCAGGGCGCAGTTCGTCACCGTAATAGACAACACCTTGTTTGGTCAGATCTAAGCCTTCCCACGCCAACTTGCCTACAGCGCCGCGATATTCAACTTGGCCTGTTACTGCATTGCCTGCGGTGTCGATGGTTGCGCTGGCGCCACGGGCAACCAGGGTTTGGTCAACTGTAGTCAGAGGGTTAAGGATTTCGTACAGGCCGCCGTCATCTTCTTCTTCAGTGGCGACGATAGTGTTCCAAGGCGTCAGACGGATGCCGTCACAGCCAGTCATGCCGCGCAGAATGGTTTTGACTGCACCGGTAGCCAAGTTGACAGTTTGCACGGAAGGCGTCAGTTTGGTTTGACCGCCTGGAAACGTGCCGACGGCAGCGTTACCGGCTTCAATACAAGTGACGATGTGGCTAGGCTTGGTTGCATTAGGCCAAAAAGCCATCATATCCGAATTGTTGGCGGATTTGCGGGTGACGATTTCAGCATTCAGGCCGGTTGCCAGTTTGATCAGGTCTGTTGCTTTTTGACCCGGTACGCGTGGAACGGTGACGGTTTCAGAACTACCGACAGGCTTGACAATGCCAAAAAACTTCATAGATTGGGCTCTCAACAGGTTTTGAGCTTCCAAACCGAAGTCGTTAGCGGCGACTGCAGCACCGGAAACCGCCATGCTGATTGCCAACGCGAGTATATTTTTATTCATGTTGTGACCTCTAATAATAGTTATGGTAAGACTGCTTAACGCCCTAAGGCAGCATTACTTTATATCCCCACAATGACAGGTTTATGAAAAGCGCCGGTTAAAATATGTGGACTTAACCCGCCCGTCCGTTAAAAATACCGTTATGCGGCATAAGGTTTTAAGCTGCGCTCTGCCGAGCGCCGCCCTAAGCAATTGGCATTAGCCGATGTAATCATGTTATGCCTTTACTTTTCTATTTAGCTGTATTTCGGGGTCACACGATATGTGCCAACAGCGTTTTGCCAGAGGAGCGTCACAATGAAAACGCTAGATATACGCACGATGATGGTGATGAGCTCTGTGCTGACTTTATTGTTTTCCGGCTTGTTGGCGCTGGCGGGATTACATGCCGACAACATTCGCGGCATGCGTCAATGGGCGCTGGCCAGCTTGTGTTTCAGCCTTAGCATGGGCTTGGCGTATACTCAGGATTCCCCGCCGGGCAATGGCTGGGTTATTACGTGCGGCGCTACGCTGTTGATCGTTGGCATGAGTTTGGAATTTAAAGGCATCAAGGCCTTCAAAAAAGAACCCTGCAATTGGCGTATGTTGCTCTTGTTGTATTTGCTATCGGGCGTGGTGTTTGTGCAGAACGTCTGGTTTGCCGTTATTGAACCTGATGTGCAGGCGCGCGCCGTTGCCAATTCGCTGGCGTTCATGGTGCCTACCGTACTTTGTGCGCGTGCGTTGTTAATCCGTATAGAATCGCCGCTACGTACGGCTTATTGGTTTACCGGCACGGCGTTTGTCATACAGGCCATGATGTTTATCAGCAGGGCGGGCGTGATTTTTTTTGCGCCGCCCGGCACCTATGGCCTTTATGCCCAGTTGCCGGTTAATCCGACAACATTTTTTATCAGCAGTCTGACGCAGCTATGCTTAACTTTCGGATTTGTGCTGATGCTGAATTACCGGCTCGCGACGGATTTACAAAAACTGGCGTCGCGTGATGCGCTGACCGGCGCATTGAACCGGCGCAGCCTGGAAGCGGAAGCCGGGTGCATTACGGCACGTTCTACGCGTACCGGTGATACTTTGGCGGTTATGTTGCTGGATGTCGATCATTTTAAATTGATTAACGATAATTACGGGCACCCGGTTGGCGATGTGGTATTGCAGCGCTTGGCCGCCTTGGTGCAGGATTCCGTGCGGATAGGTGATTATTTTGCCCGTTACGGCGGTGAAGAATTCTGCGTTTTACTGCCGTCTACGACCGAGGCTGAAGCTGCGGAAATGGCCGAACGTTTGCGTATGGCCTACGCCGCCATGACCTTGGAAATCGGCGGTAACGTTCTGAGCAGCACAATCAGTATTGGAATCGCTGATTCGGTGCGACTGGGCCTAGTCTGGCCCGTATTGGTGGCCGCTGCTGACCAGGCGATGTACCAGGCCAAGGGAGAAGGGCGTAACCGGGTGGTCAGGTATTCAGAATTGGCCGGGTGATTGTTGTTATATATGGCTTGGCTAGTTGCAGGGTTGCCTCATGTCGGGCGCGTCGCCATTCGAACAGGTGTGCACGGTTCGCCCTACAAGCTTATGGCTGAGGTGAGGACATTAGCGTAAGGGCTGCGCCCGTAGCCTAGCATCCAGTTCTTGCAAGCGTTGCGGCGTGCCTATATCCATCCAGAAGCCGCTATAATGCTGGCCGCTGACGTGTTTTCCCACCATAGCCGCACGTAGCAACGGCGCCAGCTTGCTGGAGCCCGGCGATGTTGCGCTAAACAACTGCGCTCGGTACAGGCCGATACCGCTAAACGTCCATTTTTCAGAGCCCACATCGCTGACATAACCGGCATGGTCGAGTGTAAAATCGCCGGTTGGATGGTGTTCGGGATTGTTGACCAGGACTAAATGGGCCAAATCAACCGTCCGGTTTTTCAGTTCGGCGTAGGGGAAATCGGTGGCTATATCGCCGTTTACGACCAGAAACGGCCCATCACCCAGTAACGGCAGTGCGTTAATGATGCCGCCTGCTGTTTCCAGGCCTGTTTCGCCTTCAGGGGAATAGGCAATCGTCGCACCTAGCTGCCGCCCGTCACCTAAGCAAGCTTCTATTTGCCCGCCCAGATGGGCATGGTTAATTACGATGTCAGTAAATCCGGCGGTAACCAGCTGGGTAATCGTGTGTTCAATAAGCGGTTTGTCGGCGGCTGGCAGCAAGGGCTTCGGCGTATGGTCGGTCAATGGGCGCATCCGCTCGCCGCGCCCTGCGGCCAAAATCATCGCTTTCATGAGTCTAGGCCATAAACGGGTAAAACTTGCGTGTGCAGATAGTGCTTAAAATCGGCCAGTTCAGGGTAAGTCGAACAAACTTGGCTGACGTAATTCAAGGTGCGCGGTATATCGTTAAGATAAGCGGATTTGCCGTCTCTTAAATGCAGGCGCGCAAAAATACCGATGGCTTTGAGGTGGCGCTGCATGCCCATCAAATCGAACCAGCGTTTGAACTGGGCGCTGTCGCAGCTGATGATGCCCGCTTGCTGTAGACGCTGAAAATAGCTGTTGCGCCATTGCTCGACGCGCGGCTCAGGCCAGGCAATATAACAATCGCGTAATAGCGACACCAGGTCGTAGGTTACTGGGCCGATCACGGCATCCTGAAAGTCGATGATGCCGGGTGAGTCGTGTTCCAACACCATCAGGTTGCGGGAATGGTAGTCCCGGTGCACGCAGCATGCGGGTTGCTCCAGTGCGGAACCGACCAGTATGGCCTGGGTGGCTTCCCATACGCCGTCTGGCAGGTCAGTGTCCAGTAGTTGCTTGGCAAACCAGTCATTAAAAATACCCAGTTCCCGCGTTAACAAGGCGTGGTCATAATGCGGCAAACCGCAGTTTTGCAAGCCGACATGGCTTTGCTGCTGGAACAGGTTGTCGAAAGCGCTTTGGTACAAGCTGTTGGCAGTGTCGCTGGTGAGTTGATCCAGGAAACACAGGCTGCCAAAATCTTCCAGCAGCAAAAAACCGTCCAGCAGATTTTGCCGGTATATCTCAGGGACGTTGAGGTTGGCTTGCGCCATTAATTCAGCGATGTTGATAAATGCGCTGATATTTTCTTTTTCCGGCGGCGCGTCCATCACGATAAAAGTCCCGTCCGGTGTTGTCGCCCTAAAGTAGCGCCTGAAACTGGCATCGCTGGATGCAGGCGCAAGATTTTCAATAGTGAGCAACAGGTCGTTCTCAAGCCAATCCACTAGGGTTAATGTGCGTAAGTCTTCGGTTATCATCGTGGCTGGTTTAAGTTGGCTTGCTTGGGTTAGATTAGTTATCTGGCTGTAATGTGCGGTAGAATGCACACCCAGCATTTTATTCGATTTACGATCCGTTACGCCACTAACTTGATGCCTCCTATGCGCTGCCGTTTATTCCTGGTTTTTTTGCCTACATTGACAGCTACTGTCAGTTTTGCCAACCCAGCACCGTGGTCGTGTCAACAGAACAAAGATAATAACGAGTGGGTCTGTGTCGGCGCCGATACCTCAGTAGATAATGCCCAGGCCGTCAATCCAGCCGATAGCCCCGAGCCTGTTCAAGCGGCTGAACCGGTCGCCGTCACGCCGGTTGAAAGCCGCACCCAGCCATCGGCAGGCACTGAATCTATGCCACCGGCTGTTGCGCCTGAACCGGTTACGCCAATACCGGAGCAGGCCGCGCCGATTTATCCTGTTGCCCCGTCTGCAAACAAAGTTCCGGTTCCGGCCGGCGGCAGGCCTGAGGCGGCACACAGCCAAACCCCTGCCCAAGCTGCCCCGGAACACGAGTCTGAGGGCTACGGATGGCGGCTGCTGGATCCTGTTTTTGACCACCAACAGGAACAGATCTTTAACACCTTAAGCACCAAGCTGAAACACGATCCCTGGGAAAACTGCATGTCGCCTACGGGCACACAAAGAGTCTGGGCGGCATCAACAGAGCTCAGGAATCAAGCGCCGCTGGACGTCAAATCCAATTATTCGGAAATTTTCGATAATGAAATCGGTAATTATTCCGGGCGTGTCGAAATGAACCGCGCTGACCAGCATGCACAGTCCAATGCGGCCAATTACGACAGCATTTCAGAAACCCTGGATTTGCATGGCGATGTGTATTACAGCGAAGACGAACTGGCTTTGCATAGCGATACGGCTACGTTGAAGCTGGCATCCGATCAGGCCAAATTGCGCGATACGCTGTTTATTTTTCCATCCACACCGTTGCGGGGCAGTGCAAAAGCGGTGTATCGCGACAGCAAATTTCTATCCCATTACCAGGATGTGACTTATACCAGCTGCCGTCCCGGTAATCAGGACTGGGCTTTGCATGCCTCTGAGCTGAAATTGAACAAAGAGACCGGCAAAGGCTCGGCAAAAAATGCCTGGCTGGAGTTTAAAGGCACGCCGGTATTTTATTCGCCTTATCTTGCTTTCCCTGTAGACAACCGCAGGATGTCCGGTTTTCTCGCGCCTTCCTTCGGCAACACCCAAAACGGCGGATTTAACGCCACCGTCCCGTATTACTGGAATATAGCGCCGAATTATGATGCCACATTAAATCCACGCTATTTTTCCAAAAGGGGAATATTGCTCGCGGGCGATGTCCGTTATTTGTCCGAACAGTCGAAAGGTACGGCGCGGCTTGAGTACATGCCTAATGACGAGGTGCTTGACGACGCCCGATATCAAGGGTCGCTGAAAAACTACACGCAATTTACGCCTAATATCAACTCGCATCTGGATTTGAATTATGTTTCAGATAAGAATTATTTTGCGGAGTTGGGCAATGCGCTGAGCTTCCCCAATTTCAGTTTTGTCAAAAGCGAGGCTGACGTCAACTATGCCAGCGACGGGATTGCGTTTACCAGCCGGGTGGAAAGTTACCAAACTATAGACTCCTCGCTTAGCGGCTTGCAGATACCCTATAGACGATTGCCGCAAATTAACCTGAATTTGAATCGTTCTTTTAGTACGGTAACACCGGTTGATGCGCTACTGGAAACCGAATCTGTGTATTTTCAGCATAGCAGCCTGGTCAATGGGCAACGTTTTAATATCAAGCCTTCGTTCAGTTTCCCATTGCAGACCGCCAGCACTTTTGTCACGCCTAAAATATCGGTGCAGCACACCCAGTATCTTTTAAATAGCCAGACGGCAGGTTTGCCTAACGATATTTCCAGAACCTTGCCGATTATGTCTATTGATAGTGGCGTTTACCTGGAACGCGATTTGAAAATGGCGGGCTCCGCGATGACGCATACTTTGGAGCCCAGGTTGTTTTATTTGTATATCCCGAAAACAGACCAAAGCCAGATACCCTTGTTTGACTCGTCGGTCTACGATTTTTGGTATAGCAGCATGTTCAGGGAAAACCGATTCAGCGGCTCGGACAGGATACAGGACGCCAACCAAGTAACGGCGGCGCTGACCTCGCGTCTGGTGGATCCGGCTACCGGCCGGGAACGCCTGAAGCTCAGTATCGGCGAGATTTTTTATTTCCGCGACCGTGAAGTGACGTTATGCGGCGCTTACCCGTCCAGTTTATGCGCCATTAGTCCGGTAGAAACCGATAGCTCCTCGCCGTTGGTCACTGAGCTCAGCAGCCAGCTGACCAAGCATATTTCTGTCGATTCCGGCTTACAATGGAACCCGCACACCAATGCCATCGTGCGCGGCAAGGCGACGGTCCATTTTGTCAATCAGCCTGACCAGATCATCAATGTCGGTTATCTTTACCGGCAGAATCCATTGATACCCGACAAGAGCAATGATATTACCCAGAGCGATATGTCCTTTCGTTGGCCGATTGCCGACAACTGGTATGCGGTGGGGCGTTGGCAATATTCCTGGTTGTACAACAGTACGCAGGACGGTTTTTTCGGTCTCGAAAAAGAAAACTGTTGCTGGCGTTTCCGCGTGATTGGGCGCAGCTATCTCAACAGCATCAACCAGACCGTGGGCACCATTGGCCAAACGACCAATAATATTGTCGAAGGCACGACCCAGACCGGCATATTCTTTCAAATAGAGCTTAAAGGCCTGACGGGTATAGGCGAAAAATTGGACGATTTCTTCGAACAAAGTATTTATGGTTACCGGAAACCCGAATAATGATTACATGTAAAAGATTAAGTACGGCGATATTTTCGATCCTATTGTGCAGCTTACTGTGGACTAGTTTTTTAGTGCGGGCAGAAGTTCTCGATAAAATTGTTGCCGTTGTCGAAGATGATGTCATTCTCGAACGGGAGCTGCATAAGGAAGTGTCTGAAATCATGCAAAGGATACAGGCCAGTAAAACGCAAATGCCGCCGGAATATGTGTTGCGAAAACAGGTGCTGGAGAAAATGATTGTCGATAAATTGCAGCGGCAATTGGCGGAACGGGCGGGAATTACCGTTAGTGAAGAAATGCTCAATAGCTCGGCTGCCGATATTGCCGGGCGTAATCAGATGAATTTGGAACAATTCAGGGCTGAACTGGAAAGCCAGGGCATACCGTATAAGAGCTTTTTGGAGAATATGCGGAATGAAATCATAATCAACCAGCTACGGGGGCGGGAAATCGGCGGGCGCATTAAAGTGACCGACCGCGAAGTCGAGCATTATATGGACACGCAGGGCAAAGTCGGCGAAGAGGCTATCCAGTATCATCTGGGGCATATCCTGGTTGCCGTTAAGGAAGGCGCATCTTCGGCGGAGATTCAAAAGGCCCAGGGCAAGGCTAACGATTTGGTTAACAAACTCCGTGCGGGACAGGATTTCACTCAAACTGCCATCAGCCAGTCCGATGATGCCAATGCCCTAAAAGGCGGTGATTTGGGTTGGCGTAGCTTGGGCGACATACCCACGTTGTTTGCCGACGGTATCACGACGATGAAGCAAGGTGATGTCTCCGATCCGATCCGTAGTCCCAGCGGCTTTCACGTCATTAAAATGCTGGCCATCAAAGGTCTTGATAACCATACGATAACAAAGACCAAGGTGCGCCATATCCTGATAAAAACCAATGAGTTGGTCGACGACGACGAGGCTAAAAAACGCTTGCTGGCGCTAAAGGCCCGTATTGCCGATGGCGATGATTTTGCGGCGCTGGCGCGGTCCCATTCTGATGACAAGGGCTCGGCGTTAAAAGGCGGTTCGTTGGACTGGGTTAGCCCCGGCGATCTGGTCAAGCCGTTTGAAGAAGCGATGTCAAAACTGGCTGTGCATGAAATGAGCGAGCCTGTACAAACACAGTTCGGTTGGCATTTAATCCAGGTCATGGATAGGGAGAATAAGGATAATAGCGCCGAGTATAGGAAAAACACAGTCAGGGATGCTATCCGTAAACGTAAAATTGAAGAGGAAACCGAGCTTTGGATACGCCGTTTGCGGGACGAAGCGTTTGTCGAAATCAATGAAGACCGATTGTAACGGCGATTTTCTTCAATCAATCTATAGCATTGCGCGCGTCAAAGCATAGGGGAAAACGCGGCCGGTGCGCCTTATGGAACAAACGAGCAGTATTTTGATTATTTTAATGTGCCAAACAGCATGACTAACAGCGATAAATTAGCAGAACCGGATCCGAACGACGATAATCTGTTGAAAAACCGGTTGCAGGATATTCTGGATTGTCAGCCTTTGGAGACCCAGCGCCAGATTATTATGGCCCTTGCCGCTGAATTTAAGGTCGATACCTTGTCATGTGCGGCGGCACTGCTGTATTTGCTGCAAACCGCCAAGATGCCGCCCCGGACGGTTAAGCCTGGTGTTGCCGTCGTTGAACAGGACAGCGGCATTAAAATGGTACGTTACCGTCTGGATGTCGGCAGCCAGCATCAGGTGACGCTGGAAGACCTCACCAAAGTGCTGGTCGAAGAATCCGGCGTAGATAAAAAGAATATCAATAATGTGGCTATCCGCGGTTTATATACTTTGATTGAGCTGCCTGATGCGATGCCTCCGGATATATTCCAGCACTTAAAAACAGTGGAAATTAACCAGCAAAAGCTCGATATCAAGCGGGTAAAAGCACGGGCTAATAAAAAACGCAGTTTTTCCCAAAATCGTCGCGGTAAGCAACGCAGCCCGAAAGCCAATCATGAGGCCTCCGACCAGCTTAACAACTGAGCAGCCTCCATAAGGGCGCAACCCGCTTGGCCCCTTACTTAACCCACCACATGTATGTGCGTCGCATAAGTTCGCGCACAGTAGGATGAGGTTACAGTGCGCGAACTTATGCGACGCACACATACATCGAATCAACAAGTTATGTGTGTTTCATAAGTAATCGCCGGAACAATTTTGAAAATTAAGGAGCGATTACTTATGAAACAATTAATATGACGACCATAAACTATATAAACACCCCTGAAAAACTTACACACTTATGCGGGCTGATAAAGAAAGAATCCTGGCTGGCGCTGGATACTGAGTTTTTGCGCGAAAAAACCTATTATCCCAAGTTCTGCTTATTACAGATAGCGACGCCGGAATGGGTGGCCTGTATTGATCCTATTGCCTTGCCCGAACTGGATACGCTTTTTGACGCGATTTACGATCCTGGCATTGTTAAAGTATTTCATTCATGCCGCCAGGATCTGGAAATTTTTTATCAGTTAACAGGCAGTGTGCCCACGCCGATCTTTGATACCCAGCTTGCTGCGCCGTTGTTAGGTTTCCAGGACAATCCGGGTTACGCGATGCTGGTGTCCAGTTTGCTCAACATAAATTTAAGCAAGGCGCACACGCGGGCGGACTGGAGCAAGCGGCCCTTGACTGAAGCGCAAATCGAATATGCCGCCGATGATGTGATTTATTTATGCCAGGTTTATCAGCTGGTCATGCAAAAATTAGCCGAACTGGGACGTACAGATTGGCTGAAAAGCGATTTCGCCGAGTTGTCTAATCCGGCTGTTTATCAAGTGAATCCTGAAAAAGCATGGCTAAAAATAAAAGGTAAAAATAAACTGACCGGCAAGCAATTGTCGATCATCCAAACCTTGGCTGAATGGCGCGAGAAAACGGCGCAAGCTGAAGACCGCCCCAAAAGTTGGCTATTGCGCGATGAATTGCTGTTTGATATAGCCAAGCTGCAACCGGAAACTGTTGGCGATTTGGCTCAGGTGCGCGGCATTAACGAGCGCACCGTTAACCGATACGGCAAGGAGCTGTGCCAATTGATTGGCATCGCTAAAAATCGTGCGCCGATTCCGTTAAATGAACTAGGCAGGGCGGCCAAAAAAACCCAGCAGCAAGAAGCGATATTGGATATTTTGACGGCATTGGTCAGGATCCGCGCCGAAGAAAACGCGTTGAATCCGAGCATCCTGGCATCGCGTAAAGATCTGGAAGTGTTGTTGATGGATGATGACGAGGAATGCCCGTTATTACACGGCTGGCGATATAGCATGGCCGGCAGGGAATTGGTAGGCTTGCTGAAAGGCGAGCTGTTACTTGGCATTCAGGCGGACAGGCTGGCGATTATTAATAAAGATACGGGGAATTAACGGCTACGATAGCCGCTTTTGTTTGGCAGGGAATGGCGTGGTGCCCGCATCCGGGGCAGTTGACGATCAACTGCCCCGGATATGCCGGTAATGGTTCTAAATTAATGGTTGCAGACAGTCGTTGCGGTAATCGTGGCTTTTGTCACGTTAATATTGATGTCGGCCTGGGTTATCGCGCCTTTTTTCACCAGCGCGGCGGCTTGCGCCTGCCAGTTCAAGTCGCTGGCGCTGATAGTCGGCGTGGTCTCGGTCATGGCAATATCGTTGATGAACGCGCAGCCCGGCACATCGCCATTCGCATCGAGTCTGCCCAGCAATACGTCCATATTGCCGGCGCCCCAAGAATTGGTGGCGCCGGATAGCGAGTAGCCAACTGACCGTGGCTTGATAAAGCCTATGTCAACCTTGGCGCCTGCCAGCGTTTTTACCCAACTGGGTGCAATGCTGGCGTTGAATTGCCCATATAGCGCATCGACATTTCCATTGGGGTTGGAAAGATCGAATGCCATGGTTTGTCCGCCGAGCAAATAAGAACCGTCGGCATTTTTATCGAACTGGGCAGAGTCCATCTCCTGGTGCTCAAAGCTTTTGCCGGAGGTGACGGCGCCTGCCGATGAAAGCTCTATGGCGGCAGGATGTAGCTCTGTATATAGCGGGATATGGAATCCACCCTGGTCGAAATAAATAGTCGTTTTCAGGCTGCCGGTAAAGGTCAGGGAACCATTGGCGTTTTCGTTGATACTATGAATGTCCAAGCCTTGGTCAGAACCTGCCGCATATTGTTTTCCCCAAACATAGCCCAGATTGGCGTTCAGCTTCATGACGAAAACGGTAGAATTAGAGTCTGTAAGGCTGGCTTGGTTGCGGCCATAAACCAAGTAATTTCCGCCGGAAATCGCTTTGATATTGACTGCGGTGTTAAGCCCATTGCCGCCATATTTTTTGAATGATCCAGCTACAGGAACCCCTAGGTTATTAAGCAGGCCTATCAGGATTTTCTGGCTACCGGAGTTGGCGCTTTGTGCATTGGCCAATAAAATGAATTGGTTGCCTTTAGGGATGAAGGCGGTAATCGAGTCCTTATAATCATAATGATAGACCTTGCTCCAGTCAGGTGCGCCAGTGCTGGCGTTAATTTTAGCCACTATCATATCCGTCCCTTTGCCGTCCTGGCTGAATGACGTGGTGGAGCCGGTGCCCCATAACACGCCTGAACTACCTTCAGTAATGCCGAGCAGGTCATCCCCTTTGCCTGTATAGGTTTTTTTGAATACGGGTGACAACGCCCCGGTCGTGCGGTTGACATTATACACGGCCCAAACGGCATCACCGGGGCCAGTGGCGGTGGTTTGAGTCGTACCCTGCAGGAGTATGCGACCGTTGCCCAGTTCGGAAAGGAAAAAACTATCATAAGCGCCGGTGGTTATTTTTTTCGCCCACGTCGGCACACCATTGGCGTTCAGCAACGAGAACAGTGTGGCTGGTTTGGCATTGGCCGATGAAGCAGCGCTAAGCATAGACAGATAGTAGTTGTCTTGCGACGTGGGCATGACGGAACCGTATTCGCTGTTTTTAGTGCCGTAACTTTTGATCCACTCAGCTTGGGCTGGGCCAGCGGCGAGTACCGAAAAGGCTAGAGCCAGTGTGGAAATTCGGGTGCTAGGGTTTATTTTTTTCATGATAAGCTCTGGATTCTATGGTTGTTATGGATGCCGGTTGCATGTTTACCGCGCCCGATTTTCTTGATATTGACAACGTAAGTGGCAAAAACCGTGGCTGTTGCCGATTATAAGCTGACTTAAAATTCGATTAAAGCGGAATGCGGTGTTTTTAATAACAAGCGCTCATGGCAATAACGCACTGATAGGATAGTGCGGTTGTGGTCACTTGATGATGCCGGTTGCCAGATAGATTTCCCGCAGGAACAACAGCAAGGCCAGAATTAACGCGATCATGGCAAAAATAAATAATGATGCGATAAAAGCAGCGAATTCCAGTCCGGTAAATGCGCCGACGAAAAGGGCAACAATCACCATGCAAATGGATAAGGCGCAAATGGTGCAAAGGCTGACAGCCCGGTTTGCCAAGCGGGCGCGCCGGGCAAGCACGGCAAGTTCGCCGCTGTGCGTATGGGATGGTTCGTTTTCACTGCCAGCATAGTCCTCCAGCAGACGCGCCCGATCAACAATTCTGCCGATACGGAGGGTCAGTACGGATAATATCGCGCCGACGCCAGTCAGCAGAAATACCGGTGCTACCGATAGCTGAATGACATGGGCCATATCAGTAACCTGCATTGCTAATACGGTTTGCATGCTTGGCTCCTTATGCACAGGATATACGGCATGGCGCACAGGGTTTGGGCATGTACGCAGTCGAATGAAGCTGAAACGTATTCATTCGTTAGTTAGCCCGCTAAGCAGCCGGTTTAACTGTTATGAATTTCGGCATACAAGGCACGGAATTCGTCACTTAATTTATGGCTGGGCAGATAATGCACGAGCGGCTGGGACGCTGAATGTGATTCCCTGACTTTAACAGAAGGGGAAATCATTGCGGCAAAAACCGGTAGCCCTTCGGCGATCAGTTCCTCGACCAGTTGGCGTGGCAGGTTCGCTTGCTTTTGGTATTGGTTGACAATAATGCCCTCGATTTCCAGGGCCTGGTTATGGTCAGCCTTGACTTCAGTGACAGCCTGCATCAGCGTGTATAAGGCCTCTCTGGCGAAGGTGTCGCAATCAAAGGGGATCAGACATTTTTCGGCCGCGATTAGCGCGGATTGGCTGTAGAAATTTAAAATCGGCGGCGTGTCGATGTAGATATTGTCGAAACCTTGCAATTTTTCCAGCGCTTCTTTCAGCTTAAAGATTTTAAAACGCGATTCCAGACGACCTTGCAGGGGTTCGAGTTCAGGATGTGATGGCAGCACAAACAGGTTAGGGAAAGGTGTTTCATGGATGAGGTTGTCGAGGCCGGATCCCGTATTATTGCCGCCGAACAGCGACAGGCTCAGACAGTCTTTGAAAAAATGGGCGATGGTTTTATCGCTGTCGCTAACCTTGGCACCCAGCAGGTATTGCGTGGAGTTCCCCTGTATATCCAGGTCTATCACCAAGGTGCGCTTGCCTTCGATAGCGCTGATGGCGGCTAAATTACAGGTGATCGTGGATTTGCCGACACCGCCTTTCTGGTTAAAAATCACTCTACGCATAGTATGTCCTGCTGAATCTTACAATATGATGGGCTGTCGGCATTATAGGTTTTTGTCGGCTAAGATCAAATGCGGATAAAGGTGTCGGCATGGCAGGCCGGACATTCCGGTATCTCGCTGGGTGTTTTGAACGCGATTTCCTTACCGCAGGCGTCGCAGATAAAAGTGCCGGGACTGGTAATATCGCCTTTGTGGTAAGTGTGTGTTTGCGCCAACTGCTCTAGCTTGGCCAACTCGATGCGGGTTTTATCGGCAATGCTCAGGAATGCATCCAGTGTGAAGTTTTCGATCAACTCAATATCAAATTTGAACCATTCGGCGAGTGAGTCATGGTAATCTTTTTCAGACAAATCCGCTTTTTCGGAAAGGCCGTGCGCGGCCTGTTCAATATCCCGTTTGACAAAGCCAGAAACCCGATCCAGTTCGTCATTGCTTAACTCGCTGATTTTGCTAGTTTTTTCTTTGGCAATATCCAAGGCATCGGCAAAAGAATGCAAAGTATCATCCATCGCTTCGTAGATATGCGCCATAAGATCGCTGTAAGCGTTGATAAGTTTATTTTTATTCATGATCCAACTCCTGAAATTGACGCTTTAGATTTAAGCAACTGTACGGTATTCTAACGCTTTTGATCGGTAAAAGACGAGAAGGATGCAAGAAAATTATCAACCGCTCACTATAGAGCAAGACGTACAGCAAGCCTGGGATGATGCAGGCATATTCAAAGCTTCGGAATCTTCTACAAAAGACAAATATTATTGCTTATCGATGTTCCCATACCCTAGCGGCAAATTACATATGGGGCATGTGCGTAATTATACGATAGGCGATGTCATCAGCCGTTATCAGCGTATGTTGGGCAAGAATGTATTGCAGCCTATGGGTTGGGATGCGTTTGGCCTGCCTGCTGAAAACGCCGCAATGCAGCACGGCGTGCATCCTGCCGACTGGACATACAGTAATATCGAATACATGCGCGAGCAGTTAAAGCGGCTGGGCTTTGGCTACGACTGGGACAGGGAAATCGCCACTTGCGACCCTGATTATTACCGTTGGGAGCAATGGTTTTTCCTTAAATTGCTGGCAAAAGGCCTGGTTTATAAAAAGACCGCGCCAGTCAACTGGTGTCCGCATGATATGACTGTGTTGGCGAACGAACAGGTGATAGACGGCTGTTGCTGGCGTTGTGACACGCATGTGGAACGCAAGGAAATCTCGCAATGGTTTTTGAAAATCACCGCGTATGCCGATGAATTGCTGGCTGCATTGGACACGCTGGACGGATGGCCGGAACAGGTGAAAACCATGCAGGCCAACTGGATAGGGCGTTCTGAAGGCGTGGAAATGGATTTTCCGGTGGAGGGCATGGAACAGCCGGTACGCATTTATACGACACGCCCCGATACCTTGATGGGCGTGACTTACCTTGCCGTTGCCGCCGAACACCCGCTGGCGTTAAAAGCGGCTGAAAATAACCCTGACATCGCGGCATTCATCAATACCTGTAAGCTGATGGAAACCTCGGAAGCGGCGATGGAAACGATGGAAAAACGCGGCATCGCGTCCGGCATTAACGCCTTGCATCCGATTTCCGGCGAGGCCGTGCCGGTCTGGATCGCCAATTTCGTGTTGATGGGCTATGGTACTGGCGCAGTGATGTCGGTGCCGGCGCATGACCAGCGTGATTATGAGTTCGCCGTCAAATACGGCATAGCGGTTAAACAAGTTATTTTTGCCAAAGACGGTAACCCCCATGACGATTGCTCGGAACAGGCATATACCGCTAAAGGCGTGTTGAAAAACTCCGGTGAGTTTGACGGTTTAAGCTCCGAACAGGCTTTTGTAAAAATCGCCGAAACACTTGAAAAAGACGCTAAAGGGCAGCGTAAAGTCAATTTCCGTTTGCGCGATTGGGGCGTGTCCCGCCAGCGCTACTGGGGCGCGCCTATACCGGTCATTTATTGCGATGCTTGCGGTACCGTGCCGGTGCCTGAGCAGGATTTACCGGTGCAATTGCCTAAAGACGTCGTGCTGGACGGTTTGCAATCGCCGTTAGTCGCGCATCCGACATTCTCGAAAACCAGTTGCCCGTCATGTGGAAAACCGGCCAGCAGGGAAACCGATACCTTCGACACTTTCATGGAATCATCCTGGTACTTCGCCCGCTTTGCCTGCAACGATGCGGACAGCATGTTGGATGCACGGGCTAGCCACTGGCTGCCGGTTGACCATTATATCGGCGGTATTGAACATGCTATTCTGCACTTATTATATGCGCGGTTTTATACCAAATTAATGCGCGATGAAGGTTTGCTGACCGCTGATGAGCCGTTTAAAAAACTGCTGACCCAAGGCATGGTGTTAAAAGACGGCAGCAAGATGTCCAAATCCAAAGGCAATACCGTTGATCCGCAGGGATTGATAGACCAATACGGCGCCGACACCGTGCGCTTGTTTATCATGTTTGCGGCGCCTCCCGAACAGTCGCTGGAATGGTCGGACAGCGGTGTCGAAGGCGCGCACCGGTTTTTAAAGCGGCTCTGGCGGCAGGCATATTTGCATGTGCAAGCCTGTAAGAAGGTACCCGCCCTAGACAAACAGATGTTGACACCAGAGCAACAAGCCGTGCGTAGGCAACTGCATCAAACCATTCAGAAAGTCAGCCATGATATGGGGGCGCGCATTATTTTTAATACCGCTATTGCCGCCAATATGGAACTGATTAACACCTTAGGCAAATTCACCGATGAATCGGATAATGGTAAAGCCGTGCGCCAGGAAGTCCTGGAAGCCATTGTGCTGATGTTGGCACCTATCGTGCCGCACATCTGCCATCAATTGTGGCTGGAACTAGGGCATCAACAAGCCGTAGTTGTCGTGCCCTGGCCGCAAGTCGATGACAGCGCTTTATTGCAAGACTCATTGGACATGATGATACAAATCAACGGCAAGTTGCGCGGTAAAATATCCGTCGTGGCGGGCGCATCGGCGGACGAGATACAGGCCATCGCGTTGGCCGATGAACAAGTACAACGTTTTATTGACGGCAAACCGGTTAAAAAGGTGATAGTTGTACCTAAAAAACTGGTTAATATTGTGGTCTGACCATGTTCAACGTATGCGAATCACAGGTGCGCGAGTGCTGACAAATAAACTGATTATTATCGCCATATCTGTCTGGCTTGGCGCTTGCGGCTACCATCTGCGCGGCGCCGTGGATTTGCCTGAAGGCTTGAAAAGCGCCTATTTGGAAGGCGCATCCGTGCCGTTGCGCGAACAGTTCAGGGTAGCGCTTAGGGCAGCTTCCGGGCAGTTGACCAATACGCCCGACGGCGCCGGTGTCGTCATTAGAATATTCGCCGAGCAGGCCAGCCAACGGGTATTGTCGTTGAGCGCCAGGGGACGTTCCAATGAGCTTGAGCTGTACTACCGCGTCGAGTACGAGTTGCTGGGTACAGACCAGACCTTGCTGGCGGCACGCCAGCCTCTTGAAATCAAGCGTGAATATTTTAATAACCAAGAAGATATTATTGCTAAAGCCAACGAAGAAACCGTCATTCGTGGCGAAATGTACCAACAGGCGGTGCGGGCGATAATCGACCGTGCCCGCATTGTCTTGGCGGCGAATCCGAAATAATATGCAGATCAAATCCGGGCAACTTGACGCAACCCTGCACAAGGGCTTGGCACCGGTTTATTTCATCAGCGGCGATGAGCCGCTGCAACTCGGAGAGGCCGCCGATGCGGTCAGGGCCGCGGCCCGCAATGCCGGTTACACGGCCCGCGAGATTTTATCAGCCGATAGCGCAGGTTTTACATGGCACCAGTTAAGCGTATCGGCAGATTCCCTATCCATTTTTGCCGACAAAAAAGTGATCGATCTGAGGCTGTCTGGCGGTACGGTCGGCGCGGACGGAGCGAAAGCGTTAGTCCAGTATTGCGGACGTTTGCCGGATGACACCTTATTATTGGTGACCGCAGGCAAGCTGGGCAAAGATGCGTTAAAGGCCCGTTGGCTGAACGCGCTGGATCAGTACGGAGTGATCATGCAGGTGTGGCCTTTGGAAGGGCAGGATTTAATGCGTTGGTTACAGCAAAGGATGCAGCAACGCGGGCTTGATGCGGACAGGGATGGTTTAAGCCTGTTGGTTGCCAGGGTCGAAGGCAATTTGCTGGCGGCCGCACAGGAAATTGAAAAGCTGTATGTCTTATATGGCAGCGGACACCTGAGTGGGCAACAGATCGCCGATGTCGTAGCTGATAGCTCGCGTTACGATGTCTTTGCCTTAATCGACAGCGTGTTGTCGGCTAAGGCCAACCGTATTTTCAAAATATTGGCCGGTTTAAAAGCAGAAGGCGTGGCGGCTCCCATCGTGTTATGGGCGTTGACGCGTGAAGCGAGGGTTTTGGTAAAACTGAAACAGGCCTTGGCATCAGGGCAAAGCCGGGAGTTAGCGTTCAAAAACAACCAAATCTGGGATAAGCGCAAGCAGATCATCGGCGACGCGTTAAACAGGCTAAGCAACAACGAGTTAAACCATATCCTGGTGTTGGGTGCCAAGGCAGACCGGCAAATCAAGGGGCAACAACCGGGACAGGCGTGGGAAACGATGCTGGCGGTTTGTCTGGTGTTTGCATCCATGCCGGCCTTTAGCGGCGTCAAACTATGAACAGGCATCCTTGTGGAATCGTACGGCGTTGTCATGGAAAGGCTTAGTCATGCAGAAATATAGAAGGATAATCTATCGACTGTTGGCGGTTTATACCGTTATCGTGTTGGTGCTTGTGGGTGTTGTTATCGCCAGGGTTGTCCAGCAAGAAGTCAGGACATCCAAATATCAGGCGCAATATCTCTCGCAAATCAGCAAGCAGCTCAGCTTTAAACTTGTTCCCGGCACGAGTTCGGCGATACGTTATCCGCAGTATGGACCTTACGACCAGCGGCTAGGCTATACTTTGTTGCCGGAGGCGATCAAACGCCTGGAAAAAGCCGGGTTCGTCGTGACCGCGCAGGCGGCAGTGTCGCCGATGATGACGGAATTGGTCGATGATTATGGCTTATTCCCTATTTATCACGAGAAAACCCAGGCTGGCTTACGCATACTTGACCAAGGCAATCAGGTTATTTTTAACGCCGTGTATCCTGAGTATGGTTATGCCGGTTTTGATGCGATACCGCCCGTGGTGCTGAACACCCTGCTGTTTATAGAGAACAGGGAATTGCTCAGTGAACAGAACACCCAGGTGAATCCGGCCATAGAATGGGATAGGTTCGGCTTTGCCGGTTTGCAGCTGATAGCCAATAAACTGGGCGCCGACAGCAATGTGCCTGGCGGCAGCACGCTGGCGACCCAAATCGAAAAATACCGGCATTCGCCGAATGGCTATACCAATTCCATCATTGATAAGTTTCGCCAGATGGGTACGGCATCGGTACGCGCTTATTTATTAGGCCCTGACACCCTCGCCATGCGCCAGGAAATTGCGCTGTCGTACCTGAATTCGATGCCGTTGTCCGCAACCCCGCAAGCCGGTGAAGTGCATGGTCTGGGTGATGGCTTATCGGCGTGGTTTGACGCCGACTTTGCCGAAACCAATAAACTGCTCAATGCTAAAGCGCTGGCCTCGCAAACTATCAGTAAACAGCAGGCGCAAGCCTACCGCCAAGTGCTCAGCTTATTATTGTCGCAACGACGGCCCACCTATTTGTTGGGCAGGGGTTTCCATGCGCTGCAAAACCTGACAAATAGCTATTTGCGGTTGTTGGCGGAACAGGGCGTTATTTCGGAAGCGCTACGCGATGCCGCGTTGCAAGAGACGACGGTGCTTCCGGTCAGGGCCAACGCCGCGCTTGCCAAATTCGCGACGGAAAAAAAAACCCAGTCCGTATTGCGCTCGCGCCTGGGCAAAGCCCTGGGCATAAAATCGAATTATGAGCTGGATCGGCTCGATTTAACGGTTAAGACCACGCTGGATTATAAAACCCAGCAAGCCGTCACCACGGAATTACGGGCATTAAACCAGCCCGACAAAGCGCGTGCGGCGGGCATTGTGGGTGTCCGCATGCTCGGCGACACCGGCCATCTCGATCCGATAGTCTACAGCCTGATGCTGTTTGAACGCGGCAAAACCGGCAACCTGCTACGCGTGCAAACCGACAATTACGATCAGGCGCTGGACATTAACGAAGGCATACGTCTGGATTTGGGCTCTACGGCCAAACTGCGGACGATGGTGCATTATCTGGAGCTGGTCACCGACATTTATCAACAGTATAAAAATCGCCCCACCAAGGAACTGAACCGGATCGAATTGCATCCGCGCGATTACCTGTCGGCTTGGGTAATAGCGCAATTGCGTATAAAACCGAATATCGGCCTGGAAGAGTTGCTGGATCAGGCCTTGGACAAAACCTATTCCGCCAGTCCCGGAGAGAGTTTTTTTACCGGCGGCGGCGTGCATACCTTTAATAACTTCACCAAAGATGAAGATTATAAAATCATGTCAGTCCGGCATGCGTTGCGTGATTCAGTCAATCTGGTCTTTATTCGCCTGATGCGCGACTTGGTCTATCACCATCTTTACAAACCGGAAGGCATCGCACGTTGGCTGGAAATACCTGACGATCCTAGGCGTGAGGAATACCTGCAACGTTTTGCCGACCGGGAAGGCAATGTCTATTTACGACGTTTTTATGCCAAATATCATGACAAAACACCGGAAGAAGCGCTGGCCGCCTTGACCCAGCGCGTCCACGCCAAAGCTTCACGGCTGACCATGCTGTACCGGGCGATTTATCCCGAACATGATGAGCAGGCGCTCAACCGCTATTTAAAAGCCCATTTGGGTAAAGCTTATTTTGATAAGAGCCGCTTGGGAGCTGAAGATATTTACGAGCTGTACGACAAATACTCAGCCAATAAATTTGATTTGCAGGATCAGGGCTATATCACCAAAATTCACCCGCTGGAACTCTGGCTGGTCGGCTATTTGGCACAGCATCCGAATGCCACGCAAGACGAGGTCATTGCCGCCGGTGCCGGGCCGCGCCAGCAAGTGTACCGATGGTTAATAAAAAGCCACAAACAAAATGCCCAGCAGCGTCGCATCATGACCTTGCTGGAAACCGAAGCCTTTTGGGAAATCCATCATGCCTGGCAGCGGGTAGGTTATCCGTTTGCGGCATTAACGCCGTCTTATGCGACTGCTATAGGAGCGTCTGGCGATAGGCCGGTCGCGCTGGCGGAACTGGTGGGGATTTTACGGAACGACGGCATCAGGCTGCCGATGGTGCGCTTTGACAGCTTGCAGTTCGCCCAAGGCACGCCTTACGAAACCGTGCTGAATAAAAAGCCTGAACCCGGTGAACGCATCTTTGCCGCCGAAATTGCAAAAGTGGCGCGGGGCGCATTAAGCGGTGTCGTAGAAGGCGGCACCGCATCAAGGCTTAACGGGGTGTATACCGACATTAACGGCAAGCCGCTGGAAGTGGGCGGTAAAACAGGGACGGGCGACCATCGCAAGGAAATCTGGGGCGCAGGCGGACGCTTGATTGAATCGAAATTTATCAGCCGAGCGGCGGTCTTTACGTTTTTTCTGGGTGAGCGCTTTTTCGGCGTTATCACCGCTTATGTGGCTGGAGCCGATGCCGGCAATTATCACTTTACCAGTTCGCTGCCGGTACAAATCATTAAGCACCTTAAGCCGGTATTATCGCCATTGCTGAATACGGCGCCTGCCGGTGAAGGCGTTAAGCCTGCAAGCAAAACAGCAGCAGCCAAACCCGCCGTTAAAAATAAAGCGGCCGCGTTGACGGCGCAACAAGCGGATAAGGCGGCATACCAGCGGTTACTCAAGGCTATGGTCATCTTCAACAAGCCTCTGCCGGATAAAACCGCTCCTGCGCTGCCCGCATTCCCTAATAGTCCGGCCAATAGGCGTTTGGCCCCACCGGTGCCCACAACCAAACCCGTTTTGGAACAAAACCGGCCTGCGCCTGCCAGTCCTGGTTATAAGCGCTTAGCGGATACCTATCCCAGCAAGCCTAAAGTAGAACCCATCGCGCCTGCCCCAGCTACAGGTAATTCAACTTACAAGCGGTTAAGCAATCCGCTGGTCACTAAACCCAAACCTGTCCAAATCCGCCCTCTGGCTCCTGTACCGCCACAACCGGTTCAGCCCTTACCTAATGCGCCCGCCACCAAGCCGGTAAACCGGCCTCAGGTTATCGCGCCATGACCAGGATGTGTGGGTGCCGGCCTAGTCCTTAGCCGCATTTACTGTCGCCGCAATTAAGGCAAGTCATGCAGCCGTCCATCAGCACGACGGCTTTGGTCTGGCATTTGTTGCACAACAAGGCTTGTGCAGGGAAGCTTCCGGTTTCGTCCAATGTTGAGTTATTGTGGTGTATCGCTTCAAATTCTTTGCGCTTGGCGGCCAGGAATTGTTTTTGGTGGTCGTCAAAATCCTTCTCTTTCAGCATGCCGATTTGCTTTAAATGCGCTTCAATCGCACAGCCGATCTCGGCGACCAACGATGGCATAAACACCCCGCCTTTTTTGAAATATCCGCCTTTAGGGTCGAATACCGCCTTCAGTTCTTCAACCAGGAAACAGGCGTCGCCGCCTTTGCGGAACACGGCGGAAATAACCCGTGTTAGCGCCAATACCCATTGGAAATGTTCCATGTTTTTCGAATTGATAAACACTTCATAGGGACGGCGTTCTTCATGCTCGGTGCCCTCGTTCAAGATCATGTCATTGATCGTGATATACAGCGCATGCTCGGACTGCGGGGTTTTAATTTTGTATGTAGAACCGTACAAGAGTTCAGGGCGCGTAACGTTTTCGTGCATGCTTTCCACGTCAACCGCTTTGGCCTCGTTCTGGGCTTGTTCTATCGCGGCTTTATCCTCGTCGCTAAGCACTTTGTAGCCGGTGATTTTTTTTGTTATTTTGTAAGTCATCGTTATCAATATAAGGTCAAGTGAAATAAATGGTCTTGTTGGGCAATTCTGTCAGCTTATCGGCTAAAGCGCCAAGTCGCTCGTTGTAAAAACTTACTAGGGGTTGTCGCGTCCAATGCCGTGCTAAAAAGCCGACGCTAAGTATTTTCCTTTACACGCCGCCTATCGGCGTTATGCTGGTGGTTCGGCAATATAATAATTATGAGGCATCACCATGAGAATATCTAACATCCTATTGGCACTGGTTTTAATGGCAACAGCCGGTCAAGCCTGGGCTTACGGCAGTAGTAGCAGTAGCAAAAAAGCCTGCGCCAAACCCAAATTTACCGAATTTAAGCCCGTTAACAACGCGCAGGTCGCCCCGGCATCGACGTTTTCATTTCTCGCATCGCCAGGGACTAACCCGGACAGCCTGGTGGTTACGGTAAAAGGGCAAGCTGTCGAGCTGACGCTGACTCCCCAAAACCAAAGCCTGTTAGTGCAAGGCCAGTTGCCCGCTAACGTGACCGGGGATTTTGCCCGTATCAGTATTAGCGCCGAGGGCGTCAACCAATGCAAAGGTAGCGACGGCTGGTTGGTGAAAGTTGAATAAACAGCAAACATCATGATTCGCCAGCGCATTGCATAGTATTAAGATCGGTATAATCCTCAATTCTTGCTCCCCAATCGAACGAATAAACGCCTTTCGATACCCAGTGATGAAATGAGGAATAAGGCCAATCCACCACGTTTTTGACCAAGCCGTGTTTTACCGGATTAAAATGCAGGTAATCGAAATGGTTTTGGTGATCGTGCTCGTCGCGCAATGTATGTTCCCAAAATCGCGGTTGCCAAATCCCGCGTCTGCGGTAACGCAGGCGCGAAGCCGTGACGGATTGCTCAATACCCCCTAATGCCAGCCAGGATTGTGTGAACTGTTTTTTGACTATTCCCCAGCGTTTGGAATAATCACAATCCTCGGTCGGCATTGTCCAAATGCTATGCACATGATCGGGCAGTATCACCAGAGCATCGACATGAAACGGCAGTTGTTGCTTGCAAGCGCGAATTGCGTTCCGCAAACAATCCCGTGCCGCATCATTCGCCAAAATACCGGCCCGCCGTTCCGTGACCACGGTAAAAAAATACGATCCTCCCGGAACATAACACCGACGATAATTGGACATGGCAAGCTCCGTAGGTACGCATCGCGTACCGTTTTCAAATATTTCGGTTTAATCGGCCTTGGGAAAGGTACGCAGTGCGTACAAAACGTTTACATCATCAACCCGCTAAAAATCAAAACTTCCCGTAATACCCCTCTTTCAACGCATCAAACAAATTCGCCGCCGTGTGGATTTCGCCGTCGTATTCAATTTCATCATTGCCTTTAAACTCCATGACCGAGCCATCTTCCAGCGTGAACTGGTAAGTGGTGTTTTCCAGGTCGGATTCCTTGACCAGCACGCCCTGGAACACTTCGGGGTTGAAGCGGAACGTCGTGCAGCCTTTTAAGCCTTGTTCGTAGGCGTATTGGTAGATCGACTTGAAGTCCTCGTAAGGGTAATCGGTAGGCACGTTGGCGGTTTTCGAGATGGACGAATCTATCCATTTTTGCGCGGCGGCCTGGATGTCGACATGCTGCTTGGGCGTGACATCATCGGCGGCGATGAAATAGGCTGGCAATTGCTGTTTGGGGTCATCGCTGTAAGGCATCGCTTCGGGGTTGACGAGGTGCCGGTAGGCCAGCAATTCAAACGAATAAACGTCTATTTTTTCCTTGGATTTTTTACCGGCGCGTATCACATTGCGCGAATAATGGTGCGCGAAGCTAGGCTCTATGCCGTTGCTGGCGTTGTTGGCCAGCGATAGCGAGATCGTGCCGGTCGGCGCTATCGAGCTGTGATGCGTGAAACGTGCGCCGGTTTCTGCGAGTTGCTGGACCAGTTCCGGTTCGATTTGCGCCAGTTGTTGCATATAGCGGCTGTATTTGGCATGCAGGACTTTACCGGGTATCGGGTCGCCGATTTTATAGCCGTCGGCGAGCATTTCCGGACGCTGGTGCAACATCTCGCCGGTGACTGTGAATGATTGCTCCATGACCGGCGCCGCACCTTTTTCTTGCGCCAAGGCCAGGGCTTCTTTCCAGCCTTCGACCGCCAGGACTTTTGTGACTTGTTCGGTAAAATCCAGTGATGGCGTGTCGCCATATGTCATGCACAGCATCGTGATTGTCGAGCCCAGCCCCAGATAACCCATGCCGTGGCGGCGCTTGCTGATGATTTCTTCGCGTTGCTTTGCCAGCGGCAGGCCGTTGAGTTCGACGACGTTATCCAGCATGCGGGTGAAGATTTTGATGGCTTTGCGGTAGGTGTCCCAGTCGAAATAGGCCTCGTCGGTGAATGGTTTTTTGACGAAGCGGGTCAGGTTGATGGAACCCAACAGGCACGAACCGTAAGGCGGCAAGGGTTGCTCTCCGCAGGGATTGGTGGCGCGGATTTTTTCGCAGAACCAGTTGTTGTTCATTTCGTTGACCTTGTCGATCAGGATAAAACCCGGCTCGGCATAATCGTAGGTCGAACTCATGATGATGTCCCATAAGCGGCGCGCCGGTATGGTTTTGGTGATCCGGCAGGCAATCAGGCCGTCGTCGTTAATGATGTATCCATCCTTATTGGCCAGATCGCGCCAGATGATTTGTTGGCGGTCGGCTAAATCCAGTTTGTCGATCTGGACTTCTTTTTCGGTGACGGGGAAGGATAGCGGCCAGATTTGGTCGTTTTTGACCGCCTGCATGAATTCTGCGGTAATCAGCAGTGACAGGTTAAATTGGCGCAACCGGCCGTTTTCGCGTTTAGCGCGGATAAACTCGATGACGTCAGGATGCCCGACATCAAACGTGCCCATTTGCGCGCCGCGCCTGCCGCCTGCCGAAGATACCGTAAAACACATTTTGTCATAAATGTCCATGAACGACATCGGTCCGGAAGTATAGGCGCCGGCACCGGACACATAGGCATCTTTGGGGCGCAACGTCGAAAATTCATAGCCTATGCCGCAGCCCGCTTTCAGCGTGAGCCCTGCTTCATGCACTTTATGCAAAATATCATCCATAGAATCGGCGATGATGCCGGAAACCGTGCAGTTGATCGTTGACGTCGCCGGTTTATGTTGCAAGGCGCCGGCATTGGAAACGATGCGTCCGGCGGGGATGACGCCTTGGCGCAAGGCCCATAAAAATGCCTTGTAATGCTGCTCCTGCTTGGCTTTGCTTATTTCGACATCCGACAGCGCTTTGGCAACCCGTTTATAGGTTTCATCTATCGTTGCATCAATGGCGATACCGTCTTTGGTTTTCAAGCGATATTTGGTGTCCCAAATGTCCATGGACGCATCTTGAAAAGGTATTTCGGTGACCGTATTGGCAATGACGTGGAGTTGTGCTGGCATGAAGGTTGATCCTGGCGATGGTTACGGGTTTTAGGGATAAAGAGGCAGAAATAAACTATAAATTCAGCGTGTTAGCGTTTTGATGCTTTTTGCTTAACAACTACATATAGCGATTTTTGAAATATATTAACACAATATATAGTGTTTTAAAGGAAAAATAGCCGTTGGCTGCGATAAAGTTCCGCCGTAAAAATAGTGCTTGCGGGGAATGTGTATTTTGAGGTATCAGCGGTTTTTAATGTGGTTTTTGGCTTCGGTTTAGCTGTGGTTCGGCCTTGTTGCAGGCTCAGGGCAACGACACCCCACGTTTACAATCAATACAAATCCACCGGATCGACATCCAGCGACCAGCGTACTTTTTTACCTTGTTGGAGTTGGCCTATTTTCGGTATCAGCTCAGCCAGCAAGCGCTGCAATGTTTGCCGTTTGCCGCTCTGAAACAGCAGTTGATGGCGGTAAAGCCCGGCGCGGCGCGCCATGGGCGCAGATACCGGGCCTAAAATCTGGGTATCGCCGGTATTGAGGTCCTGCGCCAGGTCGGCGACGGTCTGCAGAAAGCTTTGCGGCAGGCTGTCATCTGCGCCCTGCGCCCGCAACAAGGCCTGATAGCTGTACGGTGGCAAGTGCGCGAGTTGCCGTTCGGCCAGCGCTGTTTTGGCAAAGCTGTTATAGCCTTCGTTGATTAAGGTGGTTAGCAGCGGGTGGTCGGGCTTGCGTGTTTGCATGATGACTTTGCCTTGTTTTTCGGCTCGTCCGGCGCGTCCCGACACTTGCACGATCAATTGCGCCAGTTTTTCGGCGGCGTGGAAATCAATGCTGAACAAGCCGCTGTCCACGTCCAGTATCGCGACTAAGGTCACGTTCGGGAAATGATGGCCTTTGGCGAGCATTTGCGTGCCCAGGATTATGTCGACGTGGCCCAGGTTGATTTGCTCCAGATAATTTTCCAGCGAGCCTTTGCGCTGGATGGAGTCGCGATCCAGACGGGCGATAGTTTTATTGCTGAACAACTGCGCCAATAGCTGTTCGACGCGTTCCGTGCCCAAGCCCAATGCCGTCAACACGCCTGTTTTACAGGCAGGGCAGTGGTCGGGCAGGCGTTGTTCCTTGCCGCAATGATGGCAGCGCAACAATCGCTCATGGCTATGGATGACCAGATTGGCATCGCAGTGCAGACAGCGGGCCACCCATCCGCAGCCATGGCAGATCAGCGTAGGCGCAAAACCGCGCCGGTTTAAGAACAACAGCACCTGTTCCTGTTTATCCAGGGTTTTTTGGATTTCTTCAAGCAATGCGGCGGACAAGCCTTCCTGCATTTTTTTATTCCTGATGTCCAGCAAGTGCAGCGCGGGCGCTATCGCCGCGCCGGCTCGCTCCGGTAGTTCCAGCCATTGGTACCGCTGATGTGCGGCATTATGCAGGCTTTCCAGCGATGGCGTCGCAGAACCCAGCAATACGGGGATATTCAGCAATTTTCCGCGCACGACGGCGACATCGCGCGCCGAAAAGCGGAAGCCTTCCTGTTGCTTGAAGGACGCATCGTGTTCTTCGTCGAGAATGATGAGCCCCGGATGTTTTAGCGGCGTAAACAATGCCGAGCGCGTGCCCAGCAAGAGGGCGCTACGGCCTTGTTGAATATGCAGCCAAGCGTCGCGGCGCTGGTTATCGGTCAGTTTTGAATGCGATACGGCTATGTTGACGGTAAAGCGGCGGCGGAAACGCTCCTCCAATTGCGGCGTGAGAGTGATTTCCGGCACCAGCACCAGTACTTGCAGGCCGCGGGCCAATGCCGCACTGATAATCTGCATATAGACTTCGGTTTTGCCGCTACCCGTGACGCCTTCCAGCAAAAAGACGCCGAATTGCCCCAGACTGGAGCATACCGCGTCTATTGCCAGTTGTTGTTTGGGATTGCAGTGCAAAGCCGCCGGTTGGGTCAGGGCGAAGCTGGGCGACGCCAGCTCAGGTGCGGCTGCAAGTTGCACTAACTGTTTGGCGATCAGTTGCTGCACCGGCACGCGCCAGTTCTTGTCCCATTGCGACAATGCCGAGGCCGACAGGAGGTGTTGATGCGCCTGAAATTTTTCCAGCACCACTTTTTGCTTAGGTGCACGTTTCAATTGCCCGCTGTCTGCCAGTAGGCCCATTCCAGTCAAGCCATAGTGTTTTTCTGCGGGCATTGCTACGGATGAGTTACGGCGTAGCGCGACAGGAAACGCGGCGCTGATGACTTCGCCCAAAGGATGGTGGTAATAGCGGCTGGCCCAATGCAGCAGTTGCAAGTCTGCTGCGGATAATAAGGCGGGTATGTCGAGTATCCGCAACACCTGTTTGAGTTTATCGCCAGGCAGTTCGCTGTGCTCGACGATGTCGACCAGAAAGCCGATTTTTCGGGTCTTGCCAAAAGGGACTTCCAGTCTTGCGCCCAACTGGGCGCTATCGGCATCGGCAGGGGCAAGATAATCAAAAAGTCGATACAGCGGTACAGGGATAGCCACCCTGAAAATCAATGCCGGTGCGTTGTGCAACTTAGCCATAGGATGTGATGTATAGTTGATGTTTTATCGCTAAGTGGTTGTGCTTTCTGGACTATTGCAGTTACCCACAGAAGTTGTGGATAACTTTGTGGATAAGCGGTTTATAAAAGCGCTTACTGACGGTTTTTATTACAGTTTTGTCATATTGGCCGATTTTAATGCAGTGCTAATTAAGTTTTTAATTTCAATTAGTTATAAATGTCCTGGAGAATTATAAGGGCATTTGTAAGCCGTTGATTGTTGATTTGTCCGGCAACCCTCGCCACTGTGAATTCATGCTCATGAGAGCCGGTTATCGGCATACGGGTAGGCTGCTTAGATGCGGGTGATAACGCCTAGCTCGGCCCAGTCAAGACGGGGCTTTGTGCGCCGGTCCCGGCATGCCCGGAACAGCTATCGCTATCCCAGGGTTCATGAAGGCCGTAAGAGATGCCTGCTATACCGCTACGGCTTAATGAACTTAATCGTCATACGGTCGCTTTCGCCTATAGCCAGATATTTTTTCAGATCTTTGTCCTTCAGCCTTAACACGGGCGGCAATGTCCAGACGCCTGCCGGGTAATCTTTAGTGTCCTTGCTGTTGGCATTGATTTCAGCGCGGTCCAAATATTCGAAACCGGCATTTCTTGCCAGTGCGATCACATAGTCTTCGGTGACATAACCGGATTCCGCTTTAGGGTCTTGCGGTTTGGCAACCGCATTCCTGTGTTCGACGACACCTAAAATGCCGCCCGGCTTTAATGCCTTGTACATGGCTTTAAACACCGCTGCGGCCTGGTCGTTTTTCATCCAATTGTGGATGTTGCGGAAGGTCAGCACCCGGTCTGCCGAGTTATCGGGCGCTATTTGCACATCATCAGGCGGTTGTAGCGTGGTCAGATGGACTTTGCCGTAGAGTTGCGGGTTGTTGTGCAATTTGTCGGTAAATTCATGCAGGCTTTTGTTATAGAACGCATTGCCGGTATTCGCAGAGAAGTGTGCGACATACAATTGGCCATGATCTTTCAGGTAAGGCGCCAAAATTTCTGTATACCAGCCTTCGTTGCCCGGCCATATTTCGACGACGGTCATCGTGTTTTTAAGGCCAAAAAATTCCAGTGTTTGCAGCGGATGTCGATATTTGTCGCGGGCTTTATGCGCCGCCGAACGCTGTTTTCCGGCAATGACCTGCGACAGCGTATCGTCCGCCGCGATAGCCACTGAAACACAGCTTGCCAGCAATAAGATCGATAGGATTTTTTTCATGGTCATTGTCCGGCTGGGTTTATGGGTTTGGATACCCAGATTTGCAGCAGGCTTAAGCTTGTCAGCATTAAAAAGGCGACCAGGGTCCAGGCGGGCATGCTCAGCCCCAGCATGGACCAGTTGACTTCCGCGCAATCGCCGGTACCGCTAAGCATCAATTTCAGGGTATCGGACAGCGGAAAATTTTGGAGCATGTATTCCAGTCCGGGTCCGCATTCAGGCACTTGATCCGGCGGCAAATGCTGTAACCAGACATGGCGTGCCGAAATAGCGCCGCCGCACAGCGCGATGACCGCTCCGGTAATGGCATAGGCCTTAATGCCGACCGGTTTCGGGTTATGGATGGCCGCCGTTAAAAAACACAAGCCGGTCAATAAAATGGCAATGCGCTGGGAAATGCACAAGGGGCAAGGTTCCAGGCCATCGACAAATTGAAAATAAGCCCCCATTGCAAGCAGGCCGGCACACGCTAAAGACCCCGTAAAAAACCAGATTCGGGAGTTAAATCTTATCAATTCCAACATAGGCACCTCGTAATAATGGCAAAACCAAACTAAACGCCTGGTTAGTTTAACATCTGCCGCAATGAAGTATGAAGAACGTGTCTCTTCACTCGCATCGTAAAGCGGATGCGCGCGGATCACTCCCCAATAATAGCAGCCTATTCATCCCAAGTTTCGGGAAGCCGGGAAGGTTTGAATTAACGCAGGGTTTCGCGCTGTGTCCGATACAAATTAGGAATTAGCGCATGAAACTTTTAAAATGGCTTAATGCGCAACACGTGTGCTGAATCTTTTTACGATGAGATGTTTACTCCGAGATATATTACATGAGCTTACCTATTCAAGATTATGCCTTACTCGATGATGAGGAGTGCGATGAGCGTATTATCGCCGCCAAAGCCAAGCTGGGCAGTCGTTGCGTCGTGCTGGGGCATCATTACCAACGCGATGAAGTCTTTAAGCATGCCGATTTTTCCGGTGATTCGCTAAAACTGTCCAGAGATGCGGCGCAATCGGCAGCCGAATACATTGTGTTCTGCGGCGTGCATTTTATGGCTGAGGTTGCCGACATCTTGTCGCGCCCTGAGCAGATAGCAATTTTGCCGGATTTGGCTGCGGGCTGTTCGATGGCGGACATGGCCAATCTGGTTAAAGTCCGCCAATGCTGGGACGAATTGGCGCAAGTTATCGATGTGGAAAATGCCGTGACACCGGTGACGTATATCAATTCTGCCGCGGACCTTAAAGCGTTTTGCGGTAGCCATGAGGGCATAGTCTGCACCTCGTCCAATGCCCAGAAAATACTGGAATGGAGTTTTGCCCAGCGCCCCAAGGTGTTGTTTTTTCCTGACCAGCATTTAGGGCGAAATACCGGTTATCGCATGGGTATTCCGCTGGATGAAATGGTTACATGGGATTTTAATAAACCGCAGGGCGGCCTGACTGAAGGGCAAATCCAGAAAGCCAAAATGATACTCTGGAACGGTTATTGTTCCGTGCATCAGGTGTTCAAGCCGGAACAGATCGATAATTTTCTTGAACGTTATCCTGAAACTCAGGTTATCGCGCATCCCGAAGCCTGTTTTGACGTCTGCCAAAAAGCCGATTATGTCGGTTCCACCGAATACATCTTAAAGACAGTGCGCGCTGCCGAGCCGAATACGCGCTGGCTGGTGGCAACTGAATTGAATCTGGTCAACCGGCTGCACGAAGCATGCAAGGCACAGGGGAAAAACGTGCATTTTATGTCGCCGACTTTGTGCATGTGCTCGACGATGTTCAGGACTGATCCGCAACACTTGGCCTGGGTGCTGGAGAACCTTGCTGCGGGGCATGTCATCAATCAGATTTCCGTGCCTGCCGAAGAATCGAGGCTCGCGAAAAAGGCATTGGATAATATGTTACGGGTGAGTTAATATTTTTTTACTGGCGGGGCTTAAGCCGGACGGGGTTTACGCAATAAGCGGTAAGTTTATTTTAGGGTAGCAAGTTATTTAATCGGTTGAAAACACTATGAGTTATAAAAAAATAAAAATGTGCAAACAACAAGGACAACACCGGTTGTTATGCAGGCAGCAGCTTTTTTGTCCGTTGTCGATGGGGTGATTTATGACCATGACCACAGACGAACTTGATATTTTACATGCACACCTAGATTCATCGACGCAATTTCTGGAGTTTGGCGCAGGTGCCAGCACACTTTATGCGGCGAGTGTACCTTCGATTAAGCGGATCGACTCGGTTGAATCCTCAGAAAGCTATATTAACGAAAATCTAAAACCCAATCCGCTGATTGCCGATGCTTTGTCAGCCGGAAAACTGTTGTTTCATGTTATCGATATTGGCAGGACCTCGTTCTGGGGATATCCGGCCGGTTTTTGTAAAAAACACCAATGGCCAAACTATTCATTGAGTATTTTTTCGAGAAAAAGCGAGCATGATCTCGTGTTGATTGACGGCAGGTTCAGGGTGGCTTGCACGCTAAACTGCATACTGAACACACCGCCTAACTGCAAAATAATTATCCATGATTTCTGGAATAGGCCGGACTACCATATCGTGTTGCCATTTTTAGAAACCAAAGACAAAGCCGACACCTTGGGACTGTTTGCGAAAAAGGAAGGTATTGATTATGGCAAGGTAACATCGCTTATCGGGAAGTACCAATACCAGCCTAGATGATGCCTGGCGTTTATCGTTTCCGCGCTTTGGCATAGGAACGATAAACTGACTGGCGCGGGAGTATTGCTTGGTTATTAAAGTTTACTGTTTTGGCATCCTGAGCTGGCACACTCGCGAATACGGTCTTGTAAAAACGGGGAACGAAGCATTGTGGTGCTGGTGGCGCATGCAAGGTTGACATAAAGCCAGTGGGATCGCGTTTTGAACAATGCTTGTTCCTGTCTAGCAGCCATGACAGCTGGCCTGACTACAGGGTTGTGTTGCCCTCATCATCGAGTTTCGCCTTCAGCTTTTTATAATTACCGTTCAGTTCGTTGTCCGCTTCCGGGTAAACCTGGTTAAGGCAATATAAACCATCAAAATCATCCTTAGGCTTATCGCAGGCCGAGTTTGCGTAAGCGATACTTGAGGAACACAGGAGTCATGCAAGAATGATTTTGTTCATGATGCTTACTTGGGTTAACAGTCTGTCCGTATGGCTAACAGGGTGAGCCATACTCAAGCAATACGGCAGGGTTTGGCCTGTTTGGTCAAGCCCTGTCTGCGTATTCCGCTGCACATCGCTCGAATTATCACGCCAAATTAAAGCGTTACAATGTCCTCGCCTTTGCTGACCAATACCACATCCGCAGGCCGCATTGCAAAAAGACCGACGCAAACCACGCCAGTAATATGGTTGATGAGTTGCTCGAGCTTGATGGGTTCCATAATATTCAGGTTATGGACATCTAGGATATGGTTATGGTTGTCAGTGATGCAGTTTTCCCGCCAGACCGGTTGACCGCCTAATTTAACCAGTTCCCTGGCGACATAGCTTCTAGCCATAGGGATGACTTCGACGGGCAGCGGGAATGCGCCCAGCACATCCACACATTTGGAACCGTCGGCTATGCAGACAAACTGCTTGCTGGCGGCGGCAATGATTTTTTCGCGGGTCAACGCAGCGCCGCCACCTTTGATCAATTGTTTAAGCGGATTGATTTCATCAGCACCATCGACATAAACCTCCAAGGTGCCGACGGCATTCAGATCCAGTACCGGAATGCCGATTTTTCTCAAGTGTTCTGAGCTGGATTCGGAACTGGATACCGCGCCTTCAATATCGGCCCGAAAATCGGCCAAAGCATCAATAAAATACCTGATCGTAGAACCCGTGCCTACGCCGATAATGCCTAGCCCTTTAACATAAGGCAAAGCGGCTCTGGCGACTTTTTGTTTTAATTCGTCTTGTGTCATCATAAAGTTCTCCGGTGTTCGGTAAAGTTAATAAACGGTGTGCGATAATAGCGCAGATACCGAGATTGTTCAGCCGATTTTTAGCCGATTACCCAAAATGCCCCAAAAATACATAGAAAAAATATTACGCGCCAAAGTTTACGATGTGGCGATAGAAACCCCGCTGGATTTTGCCCCTTTATTGTCGGAACGGCTGCGTAACAACGTGTTTTTAAAACGCGAAGATTTGCAGTCTGTGTTTTCGTTTAAATTACGCGGGGCATATAACAAAATGGCAATGCTGGATAGCACGGCCCGTGCCCAGGGTGTGATTGCCGCATCTGCAGGCAACCATGCACAAGGTGTCGCATTGGCGGCTAAACGCTTGGACATCAAGGCGCTGATTGTGATGCCGACTACCACGCCGGAGATTAAAATCAAATCAGTTAAAGGCATGGGGGCGGATATTGTATTGTTCGGCGATTCCTATAGCGAAGCCTATGTCCACGCCAATGAATTGGCCAAGCAAAACGGGTTGATTTTTATTCATCCTTATGACGACCCCGATGTGATTGCCGGGCAGGGCACCGTCGCGATGGAAATTCTCAGGCAACAGACCGGGGAATTGGATGCGATTTTTGTGCCGGTTGGCGGCGGCGGGTTGATTGCCGGTATTGCTGTGTATGCAAAATTTGTGCGCCCGGATGTTAAAATTATCGGCGTGGAGCCTGATGATGCCGATTGCCTGAAACGTGCCTTGCAAGCAGGCAGCCGGGTTGTGCTGGAACAAGTCGGGTTGTTTGCCGATGGTGTAGCGGTTAAGCAAGTGGGTGCGGAACCGTTCCGTTTGGCGCAACGCTATGTTGACGAAGTCATTACCGTTAGCACGGACGAGATTTGTGCCGCCATTAAAGATATTTTCGATGACACCCGCTCCATCGCCGAGCCTGCCGGAGCCTTGGCGATTGCCGGCTTGAAAAAATATGTCGAGCGCGGGCAAGCCACTGGACAAATAACAGGGCAAACCTTGATTGCAATAGACAGCGGCGCCAATATTAATTTCGACCGCTTGCGCTATGTGGCCGAGCGTGCACAAGTCGGCGAACACCGGGAAATTTTGCTGGCTGTCAGCATACCCGAAACGCCGGGCAGTTTTTTAAAGTTTTGCAATTTGCTGGGCGGGCGCAGCATCACCGAATTCAATTACCGCTATTTTGATGCGGATATGGCGCAGATTTTTGTCGGCATTTCCAGCAGCGGACTGGAAGCGGATCGTGCGGCCCTGATTACACAATTGCAGCAGCACGGTTTTCAAATTACCGATATGACCGCGAATGAGTTGGCCAAAGAGCACATCCGTTATATGGTTGGCGGCCACGCCCCGCGTGAACTTAACGAAATGATCTATAGCCTGGAATTCCCGGAGCGTCCCGGCGCCTTGTTAAGGTTTTTAATCGAACTGGGCGGGCGCTGGAATATCAGCCTGTTCCATTACCGCAATCACGGCGCGGCTTTCGGCAAGGTGTTGATGGGCCTGCAAATGCCTCAGGCAGAACAGCAGGCCTTTGAACAGTGCCTGCAAGCTTCAGGTTTTGTCTACGAAGAACAGACTGAAAATCCGGCCTATAGGCTGTTTTCTGGGGGTATGCGGTGATGGGCCATTCTCCAATAAAAAAATGCCAGCGGTTGCGGCGCTTAATGACCAGTATTGCTTTCAGTATTTTGGTGCAGGCATGCACGACTCAGCAGTTGTATGATTCTGCTCAAGGCGCACGTCAATACGACTGTTCAAAACTGGCGGATAGCGCCGACAGGACGCAGTGTTTTGAGGCGGCAAACCGGCGCTATGAGCAATACACCAGGGATCAAAACGATAAGCCCAAAGAGTAGGTTTTGGCGTCGGAATAAAAGGCACCTACCGAAGCGTAGGCTTGGGAACTTATCCGGTACTTTATAATAAACGAACCATCCTAAAAATGAGCGGACAGCGAGCATGAACTACTGGTTAATGAAATCCGAACCCGATGCGTTCAGTATTGACGATTTGTACAATAAACCCGACCGGACTGAACATTGGGACGGCGTGCGTAATTATCAGGCTCGCAATATGATGCGTGACGAGATGAAGCGGGGCGACCAGGTATTTTTTTATCATTCCAACTGCGTCGAGCCGGGGATAGTCGGTATTATGGAAGTCGTCAAGGAAGGCTATCCCGATTTTTCCGCTTTTGATCCTGATGACAAGCATTTCGACCCGAAAAGCGACCCCGCTAATCCACGCTGGATGATGGTTGATGTTAGCTATGTCAGAACGTTATCACGCACCCTTACCTTAAAAGAATTGAAAGCGAAGGAAGCGCTGGTTGATCTACCCCTGGTAAAGCGCGGTAATCGTTTGTCGATTATGCCGGTGAGCCACGAGCAGTGGGCGTTTATACTGGCGCTGGAATGAAGCGGCTCTTGACGTTTTTGCGAAAACGTCAGAGGCCGCCGGACGGGGCATGTTGTCCCCGCCACAAGGTTTGAGTTGGTTAAATGCAGTTGCGAAGCTCAGGCATCGCAAAAACGTTACCGCGAAAGCTCCCCGCACAATAGCCAAACGCAATCCTACCGCCTTATGCGGCATAATAAAATCAATAAGTTAGAATCAAGCTAAGGCAGGTTTTGCAGTTGGCAACTTGCCGATTTTTTTAAGCGTCTTGATCCAACGTGGGGCATTCTTTACACAATTGTGGCTTATTTGAATCTCGAGATTTCGGTACTTGGCCGCTAAAGAACTTTTGGTATTGCGCGCTGCATTGGCACATTCACATAAAATATACCGGATGATGACATTGCCTTTACGGGTTTTACCGGACTTTCGCTTACCGGCCGATTCATTGTTCACCGGACAAAAGGCTGCCCATGAAGCCAGCCTATCGGCATCGCCAAACTGTGACATGTTGTCACCGATCTCTATCAGGATCATGGCACTGGCAATGGCATCAATGCCCGGTATCGTTTGCAGCAATTCAAACTTCCATTGGTAAGGTTGCATAGCGTCAATGAGTGTCGCATCGATTTTGGCGAGTTTTTTCTCGAGCATTTCGATGTGTTCGTGGATCTCGGTCAGGATAAAAAGATGGCGGGGCGACAGCTCGCCGTCCAGCGATAAGGCCAAGTCTTCAGATTTGTTTTTTAAACGGCCTCGTGCCATATTGAGCAGGTCATCAATGGACTGGCCGACATTCAACCCCGCCACCATCGCTCGGGCGGAAAAGCCCTTAATATCGGAGACCACGGCACCTAACTTGATGTCGCCGTCATTCAATATTTTGTGCAAGCGGTTGGTTTCGCTGGCTAACATGCCGGAAAGTTTACGGCGATAACGTGAAATCAAGCGCAACTCACGCAAATCCTTGGGCGGAATAAAGCTGCCGCGCACCCGTCCAAAACGTGCCAACACCGCCAACCATTCCGAATCGCACATGTCGGTCTTGCGACCTGGAACGTGTTTAATGAAATGAGCATTGACGACCACAGCCAAAAGGCCTGCACGCTCAAGATGGGAATAAGCACTCTTCCAATAAATGCCGGTGCTTTCCGTTACAACCCAACCCACTTGAAGCTCAAGCAACCAAAACACCATGGCCTTCATGTCACGTTTAAAACCGCCAAATGAAAATAGTTACAACGATTTTAGAGTGAGATGGGAGTAGTGCAAACCTAGACCTGTAAATATCCTATATAATAATCTCATCTAATGTTCCTATGAGATAATCCCATGAAAACAGTGAATGTAAGCGGTTTAAAAAACAATCCCAGCCAAGCTTTACGCATGGCGCATGACGATTTAGTGCTGGTAATGAACCGAAATGAGCCTGATGCGTTAATGATCGGCGTTAACTCTTTAAAGGTGATGGATATGCCGGGAGTACGCAGAGCATTGGCAACGGCATTGTTCAGAGATGGGGAATTGTCGTTGGCCCGCTCTGCCAAACTGGCCGACACATCCTTGGCAGACTTTATTACCCATGTGTCACGGTTAGGCATACCGGTCATAAATCAGACTGCCGATGAAGTCCAACAGGACATGGATACCTTGGATCAATGGTTAACCCAAGGATAGCGCATGGATGGTTTTGTTGTCATTGACTCCAGCCCGTTAATTGGTTTGGCGATGGTGGAGGGCTTGGTCTGGTTGCCCACCCTTTTTAATACCGTTTATCTGCCAGAGACTGTCAAGCGCGAAGTACTGCCAGGAATAGGTGCCCGTGGCGAAGAGGCCATCGCCAAAGCACTCGCTGAAGATTGGTTGAAGGTATGCTCTGAGCCGATAACGCCTTGTTTTGAAATGGACTTGGATGCAGGTGAAACCGATTGCATCAACTTAGCGTTGGGTTATTCGGATCGGGTTTTGCTGGTGATGGATGAACGTGCAGGCCGTGCGGTTGCCAACGAAAAAGGCCTACGTGTCATCGGTACTGCTGCCATTATAGGTCAAGCCAAAAAGCAGAATTTGATACCATCAGCCCGCGCCGTATTTGCGATTTTACATGCCTCTGATTTTCGCATAGCTCCGGCAGTCATCAATCAGGTGCTGCTGAGTGTGAATGAATAGGATCACTCACTCTACAGACATTTATGGGCAGCACTGAAACAACGAATCTCGGCATTAGAAAAAATCCAACCCATTGATGCTGAACGTGAAACATTGCTTAACGAGTTATCAGCCTTAAAAGAGCACCTACGGCAGCAGCAAGATAATTTGATGCAAGCCTACGAACGAATCATTACGCCTAAGCCTTATTACACAATAAATCTACACTTATCTATTTTATTCTTAATAATACAAAATTTATCTATATAATTCTTTGCAATACATTTATTAGAATTAAAATGCAAACTTTTGTTAATTGTAGGAGATGAGGTGATCTATGCCAACTATTAATGTGTCAGATGCTTTATATGCACGGTTAGGCAGTCATGCCGTCGGTTTTGAGCCGCCAGAATTAGTGATTGAAAAGGTGTTAGATGTGTATGAAAAAGTTAAGGGGAAAAAAGAACCCATTGTTGTTGCCCATGGTGATTTGGACAAACGGCAAATATTGAAAGTGCATGATGAGTTATTTCAATTTTTACGGGATAACAATGTTATTTTTATGCCGCGACAAAAAGCGAGCGAGCGATTAAATCAGGGGTATTGGTTTATTGGTGATGACGACTACTTAGCAATTAGTTTTTACACTGGAAACGATGATTTCAACAAAACGCCTAATATTACTTTTCTCATGTATTTGAGCCAAAAATATCTAGGTAGTATTAATCGATCAAAATCACCAATTCCATTAAGCTGTATACAGTTATCCAATACGGCAGGGTCGTCTGGATGGAAAACAAAAGAACCCGTGATAAATGAAATTAGAAAGCAATTAGGCGGATTTGAATGCAACCGCGTGACTGACAGCATAGAATCACGCTGGAATCGTTTTTATGAGAACCGTAGCTATAACGATGCGGATTATTTGAAATGCCTTGAGGAGTTTTTAACTAAAGATAAGTCGATCATCGATGGGATAATTAGGGATGCAAAAAATGCCGAAATTGGTTTTTTAGACAAAAACAAGGTCGATAGAAAAATAGTCACTATAGAGAGAATGCGGAACCAGCTTTAAATGCCCATACCAATTTTTAAAACTGTATTACCAAAGCAAGAGGCGGCAATAAGACGGGCCATCATCAGCGTTGTGCCCGATTATTTTGCCTGGACTGATAAGGTACAGGAACGTTACCGGCGCCAATATGCCCGATGATGACGATCTCCGCATTCGGCAATTAATGGTAAATGTTCTGTTCGGTATCAAAACCCCCAACCGAGATGACCTGGAAACAGCTCTTGACTCTTTTGATGGCGGACAATATCTGCTGCTAAACAGCACCCTGCTCCCGCTCACCGGGATAGGTGATGATGCGTTCTTTTTGAATGAATACTTCTCAGAAAACAGCAGCTTACTCGATTTTGAAACGGTCCACGATTACGACTATGCCGACCACGTTTTTCAAGAGTCCATACGCCAGCAGGATGATCCCAACTATACCGCCAAACCCTATCGGGGAAGCTTGTATTATCGGTGGGCGCGGTTGCAAATCAATGGCGTGTTCCATTACGCCAATCTCTGCATGCTGGCGGGTTATGTACACAGCAAACTCGAAGAATTCGGCTTCGACAAAATCAACGGACTGATCTCGCATGAATACGTTGAGGGTAAAAACCATGGCAAACGGGAAAGCCAAGAGTCACTCTTTGATATGCGGGTTGATGCCGGAGGACTGGAGCCACATTGGATGAACTGAAAGACCGATATTATCGCTATTTGTCCGCGCGCTTTGAAAGCCTTTTGGACGGCTATCATGCTAACGCACCCAAACGGCTGTATCACATTGATGACAATCAGGAAACCGAACCGCATAGGGAATTTATCTTCACCGACATCACCGCCTTGCAAGCCGTGCGGTTTAGAAATTTCATGAAGGACTGCAACGCCATCCAAGGTGATCCTGGGGAGTTGAAGGCCTTGCTTGAACAAGAATATCAGGCGGCGGTCGGCTTTCTTGAACACGCTCATCAAGACCTTGCGGCAAATTTCGTAAGAAGATGAAAGTAATTGTTTCTAATGCGGCAGCAAAAGATTTGCTGTAGCCGTATTTATAGGTAGGACGATACCAAGATCGAAAATGAAAACAACAACACGCTGAAGACCAAAGGCTAACATTTTGAGCACAACTACGGTCATGGCAAACAGTTCTTGTCCTCATTGCTGGCGACGCTCATTTTGCTCGCCTACCTGCTACATATCCTTCTGGACTTAATGGACGATAAGTTTTGCCTGCTGCTTCGGACACTGCCTTCGCACAGGCGTTTGTTCGATGAA
>JAURZI010000041.1 GCA_030653435.1 Methylovulum sp. | reverse complement strand
GCGACGGTCAGGCTTTGCAGCTTGCCGCGCGGCGTGTAGTTCAGGTCGCTGATGACGCCGTTGGCGGCGACGATTTGGGTGGGGTGACCGTGGGCGTCGTAGCTGTTGTAGGTGGTCACATGGCCTGCGCTATCGGTGACGATCTTGAGCAGTTTACGGTTGTTTACCGTTTCCGCGTCGTCAGGGTAATAAGCGTAGTCGGTCTGGTCGGTGACATCGGTGCTGTTGTCGCGCGGTCCATCGTTACTCAGTAGCTGGCCGCGACTGTTATAACGGGGTGTGATTAAAAGTGTGGGGAATCCATAAAAATCCTACGCAGCCACTGCGGCAGACAAATTGTCCCAGTACCCGACATTCCGCACCCTGTTAGAGTTAAAAAATAATTTAAACTGTACATAACATCACTAAAGTCAGGAGACAAACCATTAACACCGAACCTTGTTACAGCAGTTACAACTTGGATCATTTGGGCCTGATAGCGGGCATGGTTGACGAATTAGGACTGCCTGAATTGATTAATGCCGTGATCAAACAAGATCATAAGCAACGCAATGTCTCAGTGGGATTGAGCGTCAAGGCGATGATTTTGAATGGTTTAGGCTTTGTTAACCGGGCTTTATATCTGATGCCACACTTTTTCAAGGATAAACCGGTCGGGCGGTTGTTGGGTGAAGGTATGACCGCCGAACAGCTCAACGATGACACGCTGGGCAGGGCACTGGACGCGATCTACGCGTACGGCCCGGAACAGTTGTACGGTCAACTGGCGGCGCAGTCGGTCAGGCGCTTGGGGCTATCCTGCTCCGTCGGCCACCTGGACAGCACCCGTTTTCATGTCGATGGTGTCTACAACAGCGATCAGGAAGACGTGCCGGAAGGTGTTGTCCAACTCACGCAGGGTTATAGCCGCGATCACCGACCTGATCTCAATCAGGTGATCCTGCAACTGATTAGCGAACATCAGGCGGGTATACCGTTGTGGATGGAGGCTTTAAGCGGCAACCGCAACGATAAGGACAGTTTTCGGCAGACACTGAACGCGCATCTGGGTCAGTTGCGTGAGGGTGTCGGCTTGTCCTTGATAGTCGCCGACAGTGCGCTGTATACGGCGAAAACATTGCAAGACCTGGGTGATTTTCCTTGGGTTAGCCGCGTTCCCGAAACCATTGGTGGTACCCGCGAATTGATTCTGGCGGCGTCTGACGAGTGGATAAAGACCCGACCAGAACGCGCTTATCTGGCATTAGGCTCAAACTACGCCGGTATCAAGCAACGCTGGCTGGTGGTCTATACCCGAAGCGCACATGAGCGTGCCGAGCAAACGGTCAATAAACAACACCTCAAGCAAAGCCGGGCCGAGTACAAAACATTCAACACGTTAAGCCAACAAACCTTTGCTTGCACTACGGATGCCGAAGCGGCCTTGGCGCACTTGCAAAAGAAACTGAAAGTCGTCGTCTTACACGATCCGCGTATCGTTGAAGTGGCCGGTTTTAAAGGCAAGGGACGCCCGCGTAAAGGGAGCCAGCCCGATACGCTGGGCTACCAAATCGAAGCGGGGGTCGCCTCTGTCCTGGCAACACGGCAGCGCAAGATCCAGCAAAAAAGCGGCTTCATTCTCGCCAGCAACCAGCTGGACGTCACGCAACTCAGCGATGAAGCCTTGCTCGACCACTATACGCCGGGTCAACAAACCGTCGAACGCGGCTTTCGCTTTTTAAAAGACCCCTGGTTTATGGCGAACACCCTGTTTCTCAAATCACCGAAGCGCATCATGGCGCTGATGATGATCATGACCCTCTGTCTTTTGGTCTATGGGGCTCTGGAATACCGCATTCGACAAACGCTCCAACAGCAGCAACAAAGCTTTC
>JAURZI010000016.1 GCA_030653435.1 Methylovulum sp. | reverse complement strand
CGGTGCCGCATTGTCAAGGACGTGTTCAGAAACACCCGCGAAGGTGACGATGATCTAGTCATGGAAATCGCCTGTGGGCTGCACAACCATAGGGCTAAACATAGGTACACTTAGCGGGGATGTTAATTTCGATAATGTCTATTGATCATTTAACACGCGTAATTGGATAGCGTAATGTGTTAACTGACTCATTTTCTAGTTGGAGATATTTATGAAGACATTACCTAAATTAGTGGCCATTAGCGTTCTAACCTTGTTAGCGATTAGGGTGGGTGCCAAATCAAACTTCGACATTATCGCCAATCTTGATAATGGCCCCGGCAATGTGACCGTAACGGACACTGGCCGGATCATTATGAGTTTGCATCAATTTTATCAGCCAAAATTTACCGTGGTTGAATATAAAGACAACACACTCGTGCCGTTTCCGAATCGGGAGTTAGCGGATGTGGATTCAAAAGCGGCGTTTAAACTTGATTCTGTGCTTGGAATTCGCTCAGCGAACGGAATCGTATGGATGCTGGATAATGGCATGCGTAGTGGAGTTATGCCCAAACTAGTGGGTTGGGATATTAAGGCGGACAAGCTACATCAAGTCATCATGTTGCCAGCTCCGATTGCGCCAAAGGATGCCTTTGTTAATGATTTTGCAGTTGATACCCGCCACAATATTATAGTAATCAGCGATCCGGCAGGGGGTGCGAATGCTGGCCTGATTGTTGTTAACCTAAAAACGGGCAAAGTAAGGCGTGTACTAGAAGAGAATAGAAGCGTGACACCTGAAAATGTCGATTTAATAATCGACAAGGTGGACCTGTTAAACTGGACGTTTGATTGGCAAATTGGAGCATTGCCCGAAGTGCCTGATTAACAGCCGCTGAGTTATGGAAGGTGGCGGCAACATCGGGGTCGAGAACGATTATATTCGAGCTTTCAAGGTACTGGTGATAATATTTGCCTCGCACGGCTTTGGAAAATCGAAATCGTATTCAGGTCTTAGTTCGTCTTTGGATTCTTCAGCGTGGTTCTGTCGCAAAGTTAGTTAAAGAGAGTGATAATATATCAATTTTCAGCAACTGAATGATCCCATGATTGATTTTAAAGGCACCCACTATCCGAAAGACGTTATCCTGCACGCCGTTTTCTTTTATCTACGGTATGCCGTTTCCTACCGCGACCTGGAAGAGATTTTGGCGGAACGGGGTATAAAGGTGGATCATGCCACCCTGAGCCGCTGGGTTGTCCGTTATTCGCCACTGATTGCTTTGGCGGCAAAATGCCGTAAACGAACCGTTGCCGGCTCTTGGCGCATGGACGAGACGCACATAAAAATCAAAGGCCAGTGGGTCTACCTGTACCGTGCGGTTGATAAGTTCGGCGACACCGTCGACTTTATGCTGTCCGAACGCCGCGACGAAGCGACAGCCACGGCCTTCTTCCGGTAAGCCATTGATGGCAATGGCTTACCGGAAGAAGTGGTCATGGACAAAAGCGGCGCCAACCTGGCCGGGCTTGAAAACATCAATATTCTGCTGGTACTGGCAGGTTTGCTTTGCCTGATGATCGACATTTGCCAAGTAAAATACCTCAATAATCTGGTGGAACAAGATCACCGCTTTACTTGTGCCCTTTGGGTATCAAAAAGATCACCGGACCAATGATGGGGTTCAAGGCTTTCCATTCCGTAAAAGCCACCGTCGACGGAATAGAAACCGCCCACATGATCAGGAAGGGACAACTCGCTGGGCGGACACTTCCCGCTTACCAGCAATTTATCAATTTGGCAGGCTAGTTTTGTCCGCCAATCAGGCCGACCTCACCTCTTGTAAATATTTGCGACAGAACCAGCAGACTTCATTGAGAGAAACCGATCTACTCGACCACCTTTCTTTCGAAAAAGAATTGGCAATGAACATAAACGACAGTATCCACCAGTTTCTTATAGAGCCTTAATTATGATCGATCTAGCCATCATTTTGCTCTCTTATACCGGCCTTAGGTATTATGAAGAACGAAAAAAAACCAAAAACCTGAAGGAACTCCAAAAAACAGCCCATGAGCTGGAGCTTATCCCGCCAACAAAAAAGTCTGAGTTGACGCAAAAAGAACAGCAGCACCGTAATAATGTTATGAGCGGCGTCACCCTGGGCGCAGCGACCTTGCGTATGTTAAACCCCAGCCCCGTATTTGCCCTGTTCGACATCGCCTCTTATACCTACACCATGCTTCCCTTCTACCGTCAGGTCGAGACCGCAGTAAAACAGCGCTTGATTAAAGAGGGTAAAGTTGACAGCTATTTACTGATGGGCTTGGGCAATCTGTTGCTGATCGGGACGAACCGCTATTTTACCGCCGCCCTGGGTTTGGGCTTGGCCTATATCGGCGAAACCATCGTTACCAAAGCAACAGACACCGCACAGCAAAATCTTCACGACCACCTCTTTGAGCAACTGTTCGATCCCAACCAAAAAGTCTGGATTATTCAGGACGACGTTGAGTGGGAAGTTGCGCTGGAATATGTCCGACAAGGCGATATTTTAGTGGTAAAAGCAGGTGAAGCTATTCCGGTCGACGGCGTGGTGGTTGAGGGTATGGCCAGTGTCGACCAACATGCGTTTACCGGCGAATCTTATCCGGTGGAAAAAGGCGTTGGCGAAGCCGTTTTCGCATCCACCTTGATGCTGACCGGCAAGCTTCAAGTCAAAGTTGAAAGATCAGGACGGGATACCTCCATTGGCAAATTGAGTGATATTTTAGCCCAGGCCTTCCAGGGAAAAACCCAACTCCAATTGCGCGGCGAACAGTGGGCGGAAGCGGCTAACCTGCCTTTTCTGGTGCTAGCCGGCGCCGGCCTGGTTTTCTTCGGCCCGACAGGCGCGATGGTTATTCTTGGCGGCAACACCGTCCAGGCCATTCGCTTGCTCGGCCCCTTAGCCACCATCAACTACCAGACCGTGGCGTCCTCCGAACATATTTTGCTGAAACAAGGCCAACGCCTCGAACAAATCAGCAGTATCGATACCCTACTGTTCGACAAAACCGGAACATTGACCGATGGCGCCTTGAATGTCAGCGCCATTCATCGCGTCCATGCCGACTTTAAGGAAGCCGATATCCTCTTCTATGCCGCCTTGGCCGAACACCAACTGACCCATCCTATCGCCAAGGCCATTATGCAGCACGCCGCAGTGGCGGGTTTGGACGTCAATAACCTCGATGCCATTGAATACCGCCAGGGCTTTGGCATCGTGGTGCAATATAATGTCCACACTATTCACGTCGGCAGCGCCCGCTTTATGGCCGCGGAAGGCATTGCCATCCCCAATTCGGCGCAAATGTTACAGACCGCCATCCATGAGCAAGGCCATTCCCTGGTGATGGTGGCTGTTGATTCGGCCGTTGCCGGCATCATTGAATTACAAGCGACGTTACGGCCCGAAGTACAAGCAGTTTTTAAAAGCCTCAGAGAACATGGCATTAAACATATCGGCATCGTTTCCGGCGACCATGTTGCCCCCACCCAAAAACTAGCCGAACAGCTTAACGTTGACAGCTTCTTCGCCGAAGTATTGCCCGAAGATAAGGCCGGCATTGTTAAACAGTTTCAAGCCGAAGGGCGCAACGTGTGTTTTATCGGCGATGGCGTCAACGACACCATCGCCATGCGCCAGGCCGATTTGTCCGTTTCCTTGCGAGGCGCGACCACACTGGCAATTGATGTGGCGGATATTATCCTTACTAATTCGGACCTTAACAGCCTATGCGAGCTGATGGTGCTGTCTGAAAAACTGGAAAATAACCTTAAGCGTGGGCTTTGGATTTGCTACACCGGCATGGGTATTGTGCTTGCCGGTACCGTCTTCGCTCATATTGGCGTGCTGACCTCCATGGGCGTACATTTCATATTGGGTTCCGGGGCTATCGGTAACGCTATGTTACCTTTGCTGGAAATCAACAAAGAAAATGCCGGGGACAGACCGGAAAATCTTGATGCCGACACCCTCCGTCCACCGCCGCAGGGCCAGTCGTTCAAGCCCATGACGGCCCTGTCGAAGCATCTCCCGCCCCGGCAAAAGCACAGTAATACCAAAACAGCCGCTTAACTTATGTCCGCATCCTCCCACGCACTCGTTATCGCAGGTGCCGGCGCCACAGGCATTGCCAGTGCGCTGGCCGCCGCCCGGCAAAAAATCCCGGTGCTATTGCTGGAAAAATCGGCGCAGCTTGGCGGTACCGTAACCGGCACTTTGATTCATACCTTGGGCGGCTTTTTTGATGACCGGGGCGATGTCCTTAATCCTGGGCTTTCGGCGGAACTGATTGAGCGACTCGTTGAAGCCAGCCCTTTTACCTGCAAGCGGCGCATCGGCAAAACCTGGGTTTTAAACGTAGATCCTACTATTTATCAACAGGTTATTGGCAATTGGCTTAATGAGTATCCCACTATTAACATCTTTTACCAAACCGGCATTAGCCATGCAACCATCAATACCCAACGTATTGATGCAGTAACGGTGATCGGCAACGGGCAATCGCGCACGCTCAATACGCTGGCCGTCATCGATGCCACGGGCCGGGCCGACATCGTGCGCAGTATCGATTCGCGCTTGGTCACTGAGGGTTCGGCGTTGGCCGGACTGATCGTACAACTGGGCGGCGTTAGCTCTGATACTTTGGATTTCCCCAAAGGCCTCGCGCTATTACGGCATATCTGGAAGGCGGCTGAAAACCATGAACTACCGCCGGAATGTGCGACGCTATGGCTTGATAACGGCGTTTATCCCGATGAAATATATGTAAAATTCAGTTTTCCGGCAAACAATTACGACCACGCGCAGATGCTAACCGTGGTCAACCTGCTTTTAGCCTTTCTTCAGGCACGGCCTGGTTTTGCCAACGTCTTCATCCGTTGCCAGGGCCAATTGGGTATTCGTGACGGAGGGCGCGTACACGGCGATTACACGCTCACCGAAGCCGATCTCAAACAAGGTCGACACTTTGACGATGCCCTATGCCGCGCCGCTTGGCCTATTGAACATTGGCATCCGGAACACGGGGTCAGTCTCGATTACTTCCCGCCTGGCCACCGCTATGAAATTCCCCTAAAAGCTCTTAAAGTCGGCGGGTTAACTAATTTTTTTGTGGCCGGGAAATGTTTTTCAGCGGAACCGCGCGCCCAAGCCTCGGCACGGGTGGTCGGAACTTGCTGGGCAATGGGGGAAGGTTTGATTAACGCGCACTTTGGAAAATCTTAAAATGACACTGAATTTGGCTGAAATTTTTTTTCAACAATCGGCTTTAAGGCCGGAACATCCCGCTATCCTCGGGCCGCACGAAGAAGCATCAATCAGCTATGGGGCCTTGCGAAAAGAAATTGAAACCCTGGCGGAACAGTTACTGGCAGCCGGCATCCATGCCGGCATGAATATCGGCCTGCACTATCCCGGCGGCCAAGCCTATATTGCCTTCACCTACGCACTTTGGGCATGCGGGGCGTACGTCACACCGATTCCGATGGAACTGGCAATGGAAGAAAAACAACTTATTTTCCAGCAAATTGCCATTGACGCCGTCATCTCCACGACCGGCTGTACGCTATTTGCCGCGCTTGCTCGCGAAGCAACAATACCGTTAACGGAACATGCTTGCTTACTGAATCTTAAAGCCTTGCGTACGCCGCCCGCAGAGTTGGCGGGATTAAATCCGGCGTTCATCCGCTTTACCTCGGGCACCACGGGCGAGGCCAAAGGCGTGATCCTCTCCCATGAAACCATCTTTGCCCGCATCCAAGCCGCCAATCAAGGATTACACATTGATGCCAACGACCGTATTGTTTGGTTGTTATCCATGGCCTACCATTTTGCCGTGTCCATTGTCGCTTACCTTAGCTTTGGCGCGACCCTCATTTTGTGCAAAAACAGTTTTGGCAGCACGATTTTGCAGGCAGCCAACCGCCATTATGCCACGCTGATTTATGCGGCACCCACGCATTACGAATTAATGAGCCATGACCGCAGCGATCAAACATTATCGGATATACGCCTGGCTATCGTCACCACCGCTTACCTCCGCCCCGACATTGCCGAGGCTTTTTATCGGCGCTTCGGCATCGCGCCCAATGAGACCTACGGCATTATTGAAGTGGGCCTGCCTGCCGTAAACCTTGACGCACCCAAAGAGAAACGGGGTTCGGTCGGCAAATTATTACCCCGCTATAGCGTCAAACTTGAATCGCCCGATGAAAACGGCATCGGCGAAATTATGCTCTGTGGCCCCGGCTTATTAGATGCTTATTACCAGCCGTGGAAAACGATCGATGTTATTCTCAACCAGCACGGCGGTTGGTTGGCGACAGGCGATTTGGGCTTCATCGATGAGGACGACTATCTGTTCATTGTCGGCCGCAGCAAAGAAATGATCAGCGTTGCCGGGATGAAATTTTTTATCCGGGAAGTCGAGACGGTTCTGGAACGTCACCCTGCTATCCAGGCCGCCTGCGTCTTTGCCGTTAAAACGCGCCGCCTAGGCGAAACACCGATGGCCCATGTCGTGCTGGTCGATAACCATGAGCCGCCCGATGAAGCCCAGCTCAAAGCCTACTGCGGCGAACATTTGGCCGGTTACAAAATCCCTGACCAGTTTCACTGGGTCGATAGCTTGGCCCGTACCGCCAGCGGCAAATTGATCCGCAATTCCGATAAATTATTGACCACCCAAAATACAAAAATACTATGAACCTACCACAGCAGCTACGCGAACACATTATTAACCAATATATTAAAGCTAAAGCGCCGGAGGGTTTTAATGATGATTACAACCTGATTGATGAGGGCATCCTTGACTCCCTGGGTATCATGACTTTGATCGCTTGGCTGGAAAAGCAGTATGCGATTGAGTTTGACGAAGGCGACATCGTCCTGGAAAACTTTAATTCCGTGAAGGCCTTGGTCGATTTTGTGCAGACAAAGCGCGTCGCTAGCGAACAGCCTACCGACTAGGCCAATCAACGTTTTTTAAAAACATGAAAAAACGCTGTGTCCTCATTAATCACCATGAAGGACACGAAGATCATGAAGATCATGAAGAAAATAATAACTTCACGTCCTTCATGGGGATTAAAAATATTAAAAACTTTGAACAACTACGTACCACACTGACATCAACGTATTTAAGGAAAAATACCGTGCAAGTTATCCCATCGACACCGCTCTCATACAGCCAACAAGCCCTTTGGTTTGTCTACCGTGAGGCACCAAAAAGTGCGGCTTATAACATGGCTTTTCCGCTCCAGTTTACCGGAGAGGTCGATGCACAAACCTTGCGGCAGGCGGTACAGCGTTTAGTCGAACGTCATTCAATGCTGCGCAGCCGGTTTTCCGAATTGGACGGCGTGCCGTATCAGCATGTCGTAACTGAAGCTAAGCATTTTTGGCGGGAAGTTGACGCAGGCCAATGGACAGAAACAACGCTGACGGCCGCGTTATACAGTCATTCACAGCAGCCTTTTGCTTTAGAACTAAGCGCATTTCGCACCACCCTGTTCCAGGGTGCCGACACGGGAAGCGTATTGCTGCTTAATCTTCACCACATTGCCGGCGATGCGGCCTCTCTGGCTATTCTCGGCAAAGAATTAATGGCGTTTTGTGGGCCGGAAAACGCGCCGTCAAAGGCTGCGGATTACGGTCATTACGTCCACTGGGAGGCTGAGCTGCTTAACGGCCAAAAAGGCCAACGCTTGACGGCCTATTGGCAACAGCAGCTTGCGGGTGAAGTGCCGGTTTTGCAGCTGCCCACCGACCATCCGCGCCCGGCTCTACAAACCTTCAACGGTGCCTCGGTGCGTATCGAACTGCCGGAACCGTTGACGGAGGCTGTCAAAAATATCGCCAAATCCCACAAGACCACCTTGTTTATAGTGCTGTTCAGCGCCTATCAAGTCCTGTTGCAGCGCTACTCGGGGCAAGACGATATTTGGATCGGCGTACCCACCTCGACCCCGCGCAATCAAACGGAATTCGCCGAGATGGTCGGCTATTTGGTCAGCCCGATGATCATGCGCGGCAAATTTTCAAAAAATGACGGTCTCAGTTTTAGCCGGCTCCTACAGCTGAACGGTAAGCAACTGCTGATCGGACTCTATCACCAGCCGTATCCCTTTACACAGTTAATAGAGCAGCTGCAACCGCAACGCAACTCGGCTTACCCGCCTTTAGTGCAGACCCTGTTTGCTCTGGAGCGGGACGACCTGATCCCCAGGACATTTTCGGCCAATGGGCGGATTGCTCAGCGCCTTGAACTCGCCCAAATGGAAGGGCAGTTCGACTTGAGCCTGACCTTTTCGGACAGTAATGACGGCACGGCCTTATCGGCGGCATGGAGCTACAACACCGACCTGTTTACAGAGGCTACCATTACCCGCATGGCGGAACATCTGCACCTACTGTTGCAAGGCGCGGTCGATGATGCCGAACAAGACATTGCAAAGATGCCGCTGCTCACCGAGGCTGAAAAAGCGCAGCTTAAGCAGTGGAACCAAACGGAAACCGATTCTCCCAAAGACCAAACTGTTGTTGATTTGTTTGAGCGGCAAGCGGAAACAACGCCCGATAACATTGCCGTGGTCTTCGAAGACCAGTCGCTAAGCTACCGGCAACTCAACGATAAAGCCAACCAACTGGCGCATTATTTACTCAGTCTGAAAACGGAGGCGGGAACCGCGTTACTGGGCAACAACCCGTTAATCGCCATTGCCGTGGAACGCTCACTGGACATGGTCGTCGGCCTGTTGGCCATCCTCAAGGCAGGCGGGGCATACCTGCCGGTAGATCCCAATTACCCGGCCGCCCGTATCCGTTATATGCTGGATGACAGTCAGGCCCCGATGCTGCTGACCCAAAGCCGCATCAAAGCCCAATTATCGCTGGATGAATCGGAGCATCAGTGCTTGGTGCTGTGTTTGGATCAAATAGATGTTGCTGACCGGCCTGGCGAAAACCTGCCGGTAAAAAGCAGGGCGGAAGATTTGGCTTATGTCATTTACACCTCCGGTTCGACCGGGAACCCTAAGGGCGTCATGGTTGGACATCAAGCCTTGGCTTTGCATATTCAGGCCATGTTGCAACAATATGAAATCGCTGAAAATGATCGGGACTTGCAATTTGCCTCGAGTAGCTTTGATGTTTCACTAGAGGAGCTATTGGTCGCCTGGTTAAGCGGCGCTTGTTCAGTGCTCATAACAACCAATTTCATGTTGGCGTCGGAGTTATTGGTTCTAATAAAAAAGCACGCTGTCACCGTCATTAATTTACCGCCTGCTTATTGGCAACAAATGCTGGAAACAGCCACGATTGCCGGCGACTTGGCCAACTTGCGAATGCTTATTTTGGGTGGGGATGCACTGCCGTTAAGTTTGGCGCAACAAACCCGGAAACACTTTCCTTCCCTGATTTGTTTCAATGCCTATGGTCCGACCGAAGCGGTGATTACGCCGACACTTTACCGATTGCCGATGACTTTAGCCGATAACGCAGCCTGCATTGCCGTTGGTAAGCCTCGTGCCAATACGCGTATTTATATCCTGAATGCGCACTATCAACCTCAACCGGTGGGCATTCCCGGTGAGCTGTGCATAGCTGGCAGCATTCTGGCACGCGGTTACCTAGAGCGTCCCGAACTCACTGCCGAGAAATTCGTCGAGGTTGAACTGTTCGGTAAAACGGAACGACTTTACAAAACCGCCGACCTGGCCCGATGGTTGCCCGATGGCAATCTCGAATTTCTGGGCCGCATCGACCAGCAAATCAAACTGCGCGGTTTTCGCATCGAACTGGGTGAAATTGAAGCGGCGCTTTGCCAACACCCCGGCGTCAAGGAAGCCGTGGCAAATCTGTATGAAGCCGATGGCGACAAACGTATTGCCGCTTATCTAACCGTCGATGACGGCAACTTAGCCATTGAAGAATTACGCAGCCGGTTAAAAGCCGGATTGCCGGATTATATGGTTCCCAGTTATTTCGTTGTTCTGGATAGTCTGCCGCTGACGCCTAACGGCAAAATCGACCGCAAAGCCTTGCCTGCTCCCGAGTTCCAAGCTTCAACCGGTTTTAGCCGCCCTGCCACGCCCAGCGAAGACTTGTTGGCGGCGTTATGGGCCGGCGTGCTCAAACGCGAAGCCATCAGCCGCCATGACAACTTTTTTGAACTGGGCGGGCATTCCTTGCTGGCGACCCAACTGATTGCCCGTATCCGGGAGAGTTTCCAGGTTGAATTGCCGATACGGGCCCTATTTGAACATCCTGAATTATCGAGTTTGGCGACCGCCATTGAAGCGGCTGCGGGCAGTATCCGCTTGCCTGCTATTGAGCCGCAGCCCTCCGATGCGCCTAAAGTATTGTCATTCGCCCAGCAACGCTTATGGTTTTTAAACCAGTTTGAAGACGGTAATACGGCAACCTATAACATGCCGCTTGCACTGCGCTTATCAGGCCGGTTGAATGTGGAGGCCTTGCAACAAAGTTTGCAATGGCTGGTGGAACGTCATACCGGATTGCAGAGCTATTTTCCGAATCAATCAGGGCAAGCGCAGCTGCAAATCCGGGCTATTGAAGCTTTGCGGATTCAGGATTTAAGCCTGCTGGCAAGCGATGAGCAAGAACATGACGTCCAACGCTTAGCTAGTGTCCATGCCATTGCGCCTTTTGATTTGGAACAAGGGCCTTTGTTTAAGGCCGACTTGTTGGTGCTTGATAAAAATCAGGCAGTGCTGCTGCTGAACATGCACCATATCGTCAGCGACGGCTGGTCCATGGGCGTGTTCATGCGCGATTGGCAACAGGCCTATGCCGCCTTTGCCGGGGGCGATACGCCCAGCTTGCCGGAACTCGCGATCCAATACAGCGACTTTGCGGCCTGGCAGCGGCAATGGTTCCAGGGCGAAGTGCTGCAACAGCAAATCGATTACTGGACAGCACAGCTTAACGGACTGCCCGAATTGCTGGAACTGCCCACCGACAAACCCCGTCCGCCGCAACAAAGCTATCTAGGCGCGCATTTTGCCCACAGCCTGCCGGCAACGCTGAGCCAAACCGTCGCCCAGTTGAGTCGGCAACAGGGCGTGACCGTGTTCATGACCTTGCTGGCCGCGTTCAACGTGTTGTTGTCTCGCTATAGCCGCCAACAGGACATTTGCGTCGGGAGCCCGATTGCCAACCGCACCCATAGCCACTGCGAAGATGTGATCGGCTTTTTCGTCAACACCATGATATTGCGCAGCCAAATTGAGCCGCAACAAAGTTTCGTTGAGTTGTTGCAAGCCACCCGCCAGACCTGTTTGGACGCTTACGCGCATCAGGACATCCCCTTTGAGATGCTGGTCGAAAAACTGCAACCGACTCGCAGCCTGAGCCATAGCCCGCTGTTCCAGATAATGTTCGTGTTGCAGAATAACGAAATGGCTGAATGGGCCTTGCCCGGTTTGGAGATGACCAGCCTAGAGGCAGACTATCCCATCGCCAAATTCGACTTGTCCTTACACATTGCTGAACAGGACGGACATCTGCATTGTTACTGGGAATATGCCACCGATTTGTTTGTCGGCGACAGCATCGAACGCATGGGCGGGCATTTTGAGGCGCTGCTCAACGCCATCGTTAACAACCCGCATCGGGCCATCGGTTTGCTGCCGCTGCTGACCGAACAGGAAACCCGGCAATTGCTGGCCTGGAACGACACGGCAACGGATTACCCGAAAGACCAAACTATTGCCGGTGTGTTTGAACAACAAGCGGCGGCAAGACCTGAAGCCCAAGCCGTGGTCTTTGACGGCCAGTCGCTGAGTTACCGCCAACTTAACGATAAAGCCAACCAACTGGCGCACTACCTGCTCGGCCTGAAAACGGAAACTGGGGTGCCGTTATTGGCCGATAACCCGCTGCTCGCGATTGCGGTCGAACGCTCACTGGACATGATCGTCGGCCTACTGGGCATTCTCAAGGCAGGCGGGGCATACCTGCCGGTCGACCCCGATTACCCGGACATCCGTATCCGGCACATGCTGGAGGACAGCCAAGCCCCGCTGCTGCTGACTCAAAGCTACTTGAATGCTCAATTGTCGCTGGATGGATTAGGGCATGGCTGTGTGCTGCTGTGTTTGGATGAACTGGATGTCGCCGACCGGCCCACTGAAAATCCGACGAGAAAAAGCGGGCCGGAGGATTTGGCTTATGTGATGTATACCTCGGGTTCGACCGGGCTGCCTAAAGGCGTCTGCATCGCCAATACTGCCGTGGTCAACTTGGTTAAAAACACCAATTACATTCAAATCAATGCCGATGATTGCCTTGCGCAGGCATCGACTGTCTCATTCGATGCGGCAACCTTTGAAATTTGGGGCAGTTTATTAAACGGCGCCCGATTGGCCGGCATAGCCAAAGAGTTGCTACTGTCACCGCATCAATTGACCACGCATTTGCAAAGCCAGCGCATTAACACGCTCTTTGTCACAACGGCCTTATTTAACCAGATCGCACAAACCCAGCCCGACTGCTTTAAGACCTTAAAATACCTGCTTTTTGGCGGTGAACAGGTTGATCCCAATTCGGTCAAGACTGTTTTAAGCCGGCATCCGCCCGAACAGCTGCTGAATCTCTACGGGCCAACCGAAACGACAACGTTTGCTTCCTGGTACTTGACCCATAGCGGGCAACAACCGGATAACATCAACACCATTCCGATTGGCAGGCCTCTTGGCAATACCCGGATATTTATCCTGAGTCCGCAACATCAACCGCAACCGCCCAATATTCCCGGCGAGCTGTGCATTGCCGGGGCCGGACTTGCCCGCGGCTATCTGAACCGGCCCGAACTGACCGCCGAGAAATTCATCGAGGTCGAACTGTTCGGCAAAACCGAACGACTTTACAAAACGGGCGATTTGGCCCGCTGGCTGCCCGACGGAAATCTTGAATTCCTGGGTCGCATCGACCGACAAATCAAGCTGCGCGGCTTCCGCATCGAACTGGGCGAAATTGAAACGGTGCTTTGCCAATATCCTGGCGTCAAAGAAGCCGTGGCGAACCTGCATGAGGCCGATGGCGATAAACGCATTGTCGCTTACCTGACCACGGCTCAGGACAACTTCTACACCGATGAATTACGCGGCTGGCTAAAAGCCAAACTACCCGATTACATGGTGCCCAGCCATTTTCTGTGTCTTGACAGCCTGCCGCTGACGTCCAACGGCAAGATTGATCGCAAAGCCTTGCCTGCGCCCGACTTGTCCATTCAGGGCGAACAACAGCTGCCGCATACCGAAACGGAGCAATTGCTGTGCAGCCTCTGGTCGCAAGTGTTGCGCCTCGACGTGGCGAGCATCGGCGCCAATTTCTTCGAAGCAGGCGGGCATTCTTTGCTGGCGATCCAACTGGTTTCCCGCATTCGTGAGCGCTTTGACATTGACATGCCGTTGCGGATTGTTTTTGAATATCCTCGGCTCCGGGAACAGGCCGAATGGCTGGACCGGCAGCAACGCGGATCGGAACTGCCCGCCATCGAGCCGTTGGCGGAAGGCGAACCTTTGACATTGTCTTTTGCCCAGCAACGCTTGTGGTTCCTGGCGCAATTGGCAAGGCAGAGCGCAACCTATAACATCCCAGCCGCCTTGCGGCTGGAAGGCGGGCTCAATGAAGAGGCGTTGCAAAAAGCCTTGACTGACCTGGTTCAGCGCCACCAAAGCCTGCGTGTCTGTTTTCCGATGGTTGACGGAAAGCCAACCTTACAACTGAACGGGATCTATAACCCGCTGAGCGTCACGGACCTTGACGGCTTGGCGGATGCCGAACAAAAAGCCCAAATGGCCGAATGGGTTGACCGTCACGCCAACAGCCCTTTTGATCTGAGCACCGGCCCTCTTTTCAATGCGCAACTGCTTAGACTGGGCGGCGAACAACATATCCTGCTGTTCAACATGCACCATATTATCAGCGACGGCTGGTCGACAGGCGTGATGGTTCGGGACTGGCGCCGCTTATACGAAGCCTATATCCAAAATCGTGAACCGCAACTGGCCGAACTGCCGATCCAATACAGCGACTATGCAGCCTGGCAAAGAAATTGGCTGCAAGGCGACGTTCTGGAGCGGCAATTGGCTTACTGGGCAGACAAGCTGACCGGGGCGCCGGAATTACTGGAGCTGCCTGCGGACAACCCGCGCCCCGCAGTGATGAGCTACCGGGGCAAGCATCGGCAAAGCACGTTGAATCCTGTGCTCACGCAGTGCATCAAGCAGTTGAGCCGCAAACACGGCGTCACCGACTTCATGGCCTTATTGGCGGCCTTCACTGTTTTGCTGTCCCGCTACAGCGGGCAAAGCGATATTGTGGTGGGCTGTCCGATTGCCAATCGCACCCAAAGCCAAACCGAGAATTTAATCGGCTTTTTCGTCAATACGCTGGCGCTGCGCTTGCAAATCGATGCCGAGCAGAGCTTTTCCGGGCTGCTGATGCAGGTCAGGAAAACCGCGCTGGAAGCCTACAGCCATCAGGACATTCCGTTTGAAGCCCTGGTTGAAAAGATAAACCCCTCCCGCAGCCTGAGCCATTCACCGCTTTTTCAAGTGATGTTCGTGCTGCAAAATGCGCCGAAAGCAGCGCTGGAACTGAGCGGCTTGAACATAACGCCGATTGAATCCGATCATGCGACGTCTAAATTCGATTTGACCTTGAGTATCGAGGAACGTGATGGCGCATTTGTTTGCAATTGGGAATACAACACCGATCTGTTCCGCCCGGAAACCATAGGCCTGACCAGCGAACGTTTCCAGGTATTGCTGGAGGGGATTGTATCCGGGCCGGAACAATCGATAGCAGAACTGCCGTTGCTGACCGTTGCCGAACAACAACTGCTGCAAGCCTGGAACCGGACCGAAAGCGTTTATCCCAAAGACCGGACGATTGTTGATTTATTCCAGGCCCAGGCCGGCAAAACGCTCGACGCTATCGCGGTAGTTTTTGAGGGCCGGCAATTGACCTACCGCCAGCTGAACCAACAAGCCAACCAACTCGCGCATTATCTGCTCGACCTTAAAACCGACGGTCGCCAATTGATAAGCGGCAATTGTCTGGTCGGTATTTGCGTGGAGCGTTCGCTGGACATGATCATCGGCTTGTTGGCGATAGTGAAGGCGGGGGCCGCTTATGTGCCGCTGGATCCGGATTATCCGGCGCAACGCCTGCAATTCATAGTGGAGGATGCTGCGGTGCCGGTGTTGTTGGCCCAAAGCCACTTGCTGGAAAGATTGTCTGAATCCAATGCCAAAGTGGTTTGCATGGATACGGAGAGGGCGGCGATTGCGAACTACTCCGGGGAGAACCCGGCACAACAAAGCGGGCCGGATGATTTGGCTTATGTGATTTATACCTCCGGTTCGACCGGAAAACCCAAAGGCTGCCAACTGACGCAAGCCAACGTGACGCGGCTGTTTTCCGCAACCGATCATGGGTATCGATTCAACGCGCAGGACGTTTGGACACTATTCCACTCTTACGCGTTCGATTTCTCGGTATGGGAAATATGGGGCGCGTTATTCTATGGCGGCAAACTAGTGGTTGTGCCGTACCACACCAGCCGTAATCCCGCGCTTTTTTACCAGTTGCTGATAGAGCAAGGCATCACGGTGCTAAACCAAACGCCTTCCGCTTTTAGACAGCTACAGGACGTCGATCACCAACCGGATAAGCTCAGTTTGCGGCTGGTGATATTCGGCGGCGAGGCGCTGGATTTTGCCGCGCTGCAACCGTGGTTTTCACGCCATGACGACAGCCATCCGCAGTTGGTCAATATGTATGGCATTACCGAAACGACGGTCCATGTCACCTATTATCCGGTCGCAGGCGGGGACAATCACGGCAAGAGCATCATCGGCAAACCGATTCCCGATTTGCAGGTCTGGGTGGTTGATGCCTGCAATAACCTGCTTCCAATGGGTGTGCCCGGCGAAATGCTGGTCGGCGGCGCAGGCGTGGCGCGCGGCTACTTGAACCGTCCCGAGCTAACGGCTGAACGATTCATCGACATTGAACTGTTTGGACAACGTCAACGCGTTTATAAAAGCGGGGACTTGGCACGCTGGCTTCCCGATGGCAACATTGAGTACCTGGGCCGCATCGACAATCAAGTTAAAATTCGCGGTTTCCGGATTGAATTGGGCGAAATAGAAGCCTGCCTGACCGCCAATCCCGCTATCAAAGAGGCGGTGGTTCTGGCCTCCGGAGAGGGCGAGGCCAAAGCCTTGGTGACCTACGTCACCGCAAATTCCGTCTTGAAAGTGGAGGAACTCCGGGCGGGCCTCAGTGCCATGCTGCCCGCTTATATGGTTCCTGCGTATTTTGTGCAGTTGGACGCACTGCCGCTGTTACCGAACGGCAAAATCAATCGCAAAAGCCTGGTCGGCCTAAAACCCATTGAGTCGTTAAGAGAATTTCGCTTTCCCCAAAATGAACTGGAGTCGGAATTATTGTCGATTTGGCAAAAATACCTGGAAACGGACGATATCAGCACCAACGCGAATTTCTTTGAAATCGGCGGCAACTCGTTATCCCTGGTCAGGGTGCATTGGGAAATCGAAAAGAACTATCCGCAAACAACACTGATGGATTTGTTTGCACACCCGAATATCGCCGATTTAGCGCTGTTTCTTTCAGGAGGGAATAAAGCAAGGATGGCGATAGAACCCCTGCCGTTAGACAAAAAATACTTCTCGACAGGCGATGGCGGGCTATTGGAATACAGTCTGGACGAGGAATTGTCGGCAAAATTAACAGGACGCGAAAATCGGGATGTACAGGACATCCTCCGAGCAGCGTTCGGCTATCTGCTGTTTGAAATCAGCGATCAAAAGGACGTTCCGTATTATGCCGCGTTGAATGAACAACACATCGTTTCCCTGCGCCATGATTTTGGAGCGATTGATTCGATCAAAGAACTGCTGCAGGAATCCCGGAGCCAGTTTCTGAACCCGGAGGCAGTACATCCGCTTGACAGCTTTTTAAAAACAGGGGCGAATCCGGGGTCCAGCGAAATCTTGCCCGTTTATGCCGATACTATCGGCGGCGATTTCGATAATGCGGACTTACATTGGCATACCGACACCAACAACGGCACGGTGAACATCGCTTTCAGGTTCAGCTCGCGAATGGACAGGGAAGAAATGAAACAGCTGCCTGGACTTTACGTGGCAATCCTGGAAGAAATAATAAAAGATAGGACTTACGCATTGACGGGCAAACTATAATCATGACATAGCCAATACTGATGTGGCTACACTAAACCGGACACACGAATTAAAATATCGTGGATTCAACTCTGAAGTGCAATCCTAGGTATCATGCGACCTCTTGCTCTTGTTCAGTACGTGTTTTAAAAGTCCCCCCGACTCAGCTTTCAAGTCGGCCAAGCATCAGATTTATCCTGATTGTACCGGATTATGGGGGCTGTCGAAATTCCCTGAGAGAGGCGGAAATCAACAGATTTTGTAACCAATTCTCATGATATGAAAAGCCATTGAGTCTGTCGACTGGACTTTTTGCACCGTGATACTTTTTTGTCGTCATTGGATTTGACGGTGCAAAATTACAAGTAAGCGCCCAGCCCCTAATATTAAGTTCGCCCGTCCCTAGAGAACCATGAAAGTACTGGGTGCTAAAAAGATGTCGATCCATGCGTTGCATCTACCGATCCAGCATATTGCTGGTTCGATAGCAGTCAGGATGGTCATAGGCGGCCGCATCGAGCCGGTTATTTTTCCTAAGCTTTTTAATGGGTTCAGATATGACAGCAGGCACATCTTGAGACGTGCCGCACCATTCAGCCAATCTTCTGACCC
>JAURZI010000005.1 GCA_030653435.1 Methylovulum sp. | reverse complement strand
GGGCGCGTGGGCGTGGCACCTTGGCGACGGAAAAGCCACCCGTCTTCGGCATGATCCAGCGCAGGGGGGAAGTCGTCATCAGGATGCTCGACAACGTGCAACAGGCCACCATCAAACCTTTGATCCTACAAACCATTATGCCCAACACACAAATCTATACCGACGAGTACAACATCTACAGCCGCTTGGAAGCGTGGGGCTACCCGCACAAGACGGTCAACCATTCGGCGGGGGAATACGCCCGCGACGAGGACGACGACGGCTTCTGCGAAGTCCATTCAAACACCATGGAAGGCTTCTGGTCGCTGTTGCGTTCCTGGCTGCGCCCCCACCGGGGCATATCACAGACCAAACTGCCGCTGTACCTGAGCTTTTTTGAGTTTGTCCATAATGTCAGAAAACGCGGGAAAGGCTTACTGTCTTCGTTACTGGCTGTTTTGGTTAAAAAGACCTCGAAACCCATATAGAGACTACGGTTATATCGCGTTAAAAAGCGCGTCCGTATTTTACGAAGCGTCATAAATCAGGGTAACTGCCGCTGTATCCTTTATTTTATGTGTTGCGATATTCTATACAATAATGTATATTTATTAGATATACAGAGGAGTATTGCCATGTCCCATGCACAAACGAAGGAAACCGTTTCCGTTTCCATCAATATCCGCGCGAAGGCTAAACAGCGCGACCTCATCGACCAGGCCGCAGACCGCCTAGGTCGCAGCCGCTCTGATTTCATGCTGGAAGCCGCTTGTCGTGAAGCGGAAGATGTGTTGCTTGATCAGGCCTTTTTCACCGTCGATGAAGGTACATTCGCCCAATTTCAGGCACTGCTCGATACGCCTTTGCCCCCCACTGACAAGCTACGCCGATTGCTCAGGACGAAAGCGCCTTGGGAGCAATGACCGCGCTCGATCTTGCACCGCCAGCACCGATCACCGCTGGCCTGGATGTGTCGAATTTCGATAGCGGCGAATTCTCTCTGAACGAATGGCTCAAAAGGCGTGCATTCAAGAACCATGCGTCTGGGGCGTCGCGCTGTTTTGTGTTGTGTGTTGGTGCGGAGGTGATTGGTTACTATAGTCTATCGGCAGGGGCGATCAGCCACGAGTCGGCACCCAAGTCCATGCGGCGTAATAGGCCAGACCCCTTGCCCGTGCTGCTCCTAGGTCGGCTTGCCGTCGATAAGCGCTACCACAATCAAGGCATTGGGCAAGCGCTGCTGCGTGATGCGATGCTACGGGCGGTCAACGTATCCGGCGATGCGGGCGTGTTCGCCCTATTGGTTCACGCACTTTCTGATAAGGCCAAACAATTTTATCTGTCACGCGGTTTCGTGCAATCGCCTTTGCAGACTATGACCCTCATGATGACGCTGGATACTGTCCGCGCTCTGTTGGCCGAACCGGACTAACAGCCACCAGAGCCAATTCCAATTCTCTTTCTGTTTTACGCATTCATGAATATCATCCATGGCATTTGGTTGCCACAAGCTACTCAAGATTTTATCCAATTCGGCACTTTTTATCTGTGGATTGAAAGCGACGAGGTTCGCACCAAAGTTCCCGATACCGTACATCCCCAGCATTTAAACGAAAAAGCCTGTCTGGCGTATTTAACAACCGAATTGGCGGTGGCTGGCATCCAGCCGAATTTGGGGGCGATGGTGCCGCTGTTATTGCCGACTTACGCAGGTAAGCCCTTGCCGTCGCCTGAGTTGCAAGCTGTCGATGTGGATGGCGAGGTCACTTTGCAAACGTGGCAGGTCTACGCTTATCCCTTGCCGAATCCACTGAAGACCATCAACAACATCCATTTTTTGTCGTGTTACCAAGCCAGCCATGTCCGGCCCGGTAGTGATTTTTTGTTTTGGTATTGGTTTAGCCAGTCCTTGAAACCATTTCTGGCTAAAGACCAATACCTGCCGATGCTGCTGAACCAGAAATCGGGCAAAAACATCAGCTTTTATCGGCGTTGGCAAATCGTATCCAGCGGCTACGAAAGCCTGATCCAAAGGGCGGTCGCTTCCATGCCGCTGGTTTGCAGCCAGCACTACCAGGCCGAATCCTTGTTGCAGCATTTTGCCGAGGTGCTGGTTGACGAATTGGTCGAAAGTGCCGCTAAAGACATGCCGGAAGTGTTCGTGAAAAAAGTCCGCGATGACTTTTTGGAAACGATGTTGTTTCATAAATTAAGCGCGGGGGCTATCAGGACCTGCCAGCAAGTGCCGGATGAATTGTCTGCTTGGCAGCAATGGCAACAAAAACTGCTAGGGGTACAAGCGCACGACACCTTACAACTAGGTTTGCAATTATTGGAAGCGCCTGCCGAACGCGTTGATCACTGGCGCTTGGCGTTCTTTTTGTCCTCACAGCAAGACCCGTCCCTGAAAATAGATTTGGCGGATTTTTGGGCGCATAAAAACCACTTCTATCAATTCTTGCAACAAGCTTCCGGGGCAACGGTTGAACAGCAGATTTTGATCAATTTGGCGCAAGCCGCCCGTATTTATCCCAAACTCTGGCAAGGCATGGAAGGCAGCGAACCGGACAGGGTGCAACTGAGTTTGGATGAGGCGTTTGAGTTTCTGCAAGAAAGCGCGTGGCTACTGGAGGATGCGGGATTTAAAGTCATTATCCCGGCTTGGCTCACGCCCAAAGGCCGCCGCCGCGCCAAAATACGGCTGCGTACCGGTAAAAGCACAACCAAACCCGCCTCGGCAAAAGGCTATTTTTCGATGGACACCCTGACCGATTACCAGTACGAACTGGCTTTAGGCGATGAAACCTTAAGCCCCGAAGAATGGCAACAATTGGTCGAGGCCAAAGCGCCGCTGGTGTATTTCCGTGGGCAATGGATGCAATTGGATCGCGATTCCATGCAGGACATGCTGGCGTTTATGCAGCAGCCTCAGGACAGGCCGGATTGGACTATGCAGGATTTGCTCAAAAAATTGGCGGAAGAGTCCGATAGTTTTGAATTGGATGTCCATGACAGCTTGGCGCAAATGCTGGCGAAATTGTCCGATACCAGCCAATTGGAGCTGATAGACAACCCGGCGACGCTCAACGCCCAGTTGCGCGATTATCAAAAACGCGGCGTGGCGTGGTTACGCTATCTGGAACGTTTAGGGTTGAACGGTTGCTTGGCGGATGACATGGGTTTGGGTAAAACCATGCAAGTTATTAGCTTGTTGCTGTTAGAGCGCGAACAAGATAACCCAGCCCCGACTTTGCTGATCGCCCCCACCTCGGTCATCGGCAATTGGCAAAAAGAGCTGGAAAAATTCGCCCCGCAGTTGACCGCTCTGATCCACCACGGCAGCCGCCGCGAACAAAATGCCACCGTCTTCACGGAGTTGTGCGGGCAACACGATGTGCTGATCACCTCGTACACCTTGGCCCGCAAAGACAATAAACTGCTGGAAGCACAACACTGGCGGCGGATAGTCTTGGACGAAGCGCAAAACATCAAAAACCCCACCGCCGCGCAAACCAAAGCCATCTTAAAACTGCCCGCCGAATCGCGTCTGGCCTTAACGGGGACGCCCGTGGAAAACCGCCTGATGGATTTATGGTCGATTTTCAATTTCCTAAACCCCGGCTATTTGGGCAAACAGGCGCAGTTCCGCAAAAGCTATGAATTGCCCGTGCAGCGGGATAATGACCCCATCCAGTCGGCGGTGCTGAAACGGCTAATCCAGCCGTTTATCTTGCGGCGTTTGAAAACCGACAAGAACATCATCAAAGACTTGCCGGACAAAATCGACAATAAAATTTACTGTAACCTCAGCAAGGAACAGGCTTCTTTGTACGAGGTGGTGGTAAAAGATGTGGTCAAACAATTGGAAGAAAGCGAAGGCATCCAACGCCAGGGCTTGATGCTGTCCACGTTGATGAAACTGAAACAGATCTGCAACCATCCCATGCAATTTTTACAAGATGGTAGCGCGTTCACGCCGGAGCGTTCGCATAAACTGGAGCGCATCGGCGACATGCTGGAAGAGGCGATGGCGCAAGGCGATAGTGTTTTGGTGTTTACCCAATTCACCGAAATCGGCGAACATCTGAACCGCTACCTGAGCCGCGACAAACACCATAAAACCTATTATCTGCACGGCGGTACGCAACGTAACAAACGCGAGCAGATGATAGCCGACTTCCAAAATCCTGACAGCGCCCCCGCAGTGTTTATCTTATCCCTTAAAGCGGGCGGGGTGGGTATCACCTTGACGCGGGCCAACCATGTCTTTCATTTTGACCGCTGGTGGAACCCCGCCGTCGAAAACCAGGCCACTGACCGTGCCTTCCGTATCGGCCAGCAAAAAAATGTTTTCGTGCATAAATTCATCACCTTAGGGACGCTGGAAGAACGCATCGACCAAATGATCAGCGACAAACAAAAAATGGCCGACAGCATCGTCGGCAATGACGAAAGCTGGCTGACCAAACTGGACAATCAGGCGTTTAAAGAACTGATCGCCCTCAATAAACACAGCATTATGGAAGACTGACATGGGCAAAGCCGCAAAAACCTGGTGGGGACAAAAATTTATCGCCGCCCTGGAAGACTTTACCGACAGCGGACGCTTGCAGCGCGGGCGTTCCTATTCCACCGACAACCGTATCAAACATTGGCTGGTACATGATGGAAAAGTCGAGGCCAAACTGCGTGGCAACGTCAATCCCTATTTTGGCGTATATAAAGAGCCGACCTATAAAGTCAGCGTACAAATGGGGCATTTAAGCGCTACCCAATGGCAAGCGATTATCCAAAAACTCACGCAACGGGCGAGCTTTATCGCCAAGCTGTTATTGAACGAGATACCCGAAAACATCGAAACCGTATTTGCCGAAACGGGCGTGCATTTATTGCCGAACAGCTATAAAGATTTTAAGGTGACTTGCGATTGCCCCGATTATGCCGTGCCGTGCAAACATATCGCCGGAGTTTGTTACCGACTGGCGGGATTATTTGACCAAGACCCGTTTTTACTGTTTGAAATGCGCGGCCTGGCACCCGAAAAGCTGATGCAGGAACTGGCGAAATCGCCTTTGGGCAAAGTCTTAAGCGATGCAAAAAGTGGTGCAGGGGCAGGGTGGGTTCCTGTGGACAGTTATTACACCCGCCCCATCCCCACTGATCTTCCTCAAGCCATAGCCATTAAACATTTCTGGCAAGGCCAACAGCCACTACCCAATAGCATAGAACCCGCCCAAGCCGCCATTATCCCGGCCATGCTGGTCAAAAAAGGCGGTGATTCCCCGGCTTTTTGGCAAAAACAAGGTTCGTTCATCGACGTAATGGGAGATTTTTATCTCAGGATGCGCAAGGGTATTTTGAAAAGCTTCTGATTTTTCAGATGGCTACGGGACGTAGCAATATGACGGTAAGAGTTTGTGCGACGTGAAGGGTTTTGTCACAAAGTTTGAAGCACTGAGAGATAATCCGCCTGTTGCTTGAAGATATGGATTAGTTTTAAAGGTACCCACTATCCGAAAGACGTTATCCTGCACGCCGTTTTTTATGTCCGTTATGCCGATTCCTACCGCGACCAGGAAGAAATTTTGGTGGAATGTGGTGTTAAGGTAGATCATGCCACCATCAAAAGACGGTATATGAAAACTGAATCTCCAGGGACCTAAACAGGCATTGGCACCTGCCTCAATAGCCTCAATCTGGCCTATCTCAATACCCGTCATGTTCGCCAGTTTCTGGACAGTCAGTTGCCTTGCTTCACGGGCGGCCCTGATAACTGTAGAGGGCTCTGAAAAGAGGGTCTTTTTAACATCGG
>JAURZI010000153.1 GCA_030653435.1 Methylovulum sp. | reverse complement strand
ACTTCTTACTTGTGCTTTGATAGCTGGGAGCATCTGCTCGATTTTATGCTGGAGGGCTGGTCTTATAACCCGAAAAGCCCAATTGTTCGACCCCCAAAGCCGGAAATAGGGTAGCTTGGGGTCATAATGAGAATTGCTGAGCCTTATGCGTTGCTTTCAAGATTGTTATCACAGGAGTAATCATAGACCTGTGCGGTAAAAAACTTTTTAAACACTGGCATAAAACTCACGGTAATCGGTATCGAGTAGAAACAATAAATCGCCGCAGCTTCCCCTGTTGTCACGCCAAAAAACCATTGCGGCACAAACAAGGTCATAATAGCCATAGCAAAATGGTAGCGGGCTATTTTCTTGTTGTTTTGCCATAAAAACCCGCTGATAGCCAACGCAAATAATGAACCATGCGTCACCAATGATCCGAAAGCGCTGGAGATGGAATAAGCAATATGATATTTGCCCATGTGCAGGCAAGAAATCATGTCACCGATAAAATTGGGCTTAAAGTCAAACAGTTTGGCGTCTATCAGTTGCCAGCTATTCGGCAAAAAGCTGAACATCAGGAATGATGAACTTAAGCCCAGCCCCATTAAAGTTGCGCGTTTAAGCGCGGTTGGATCAGACGAGTAAGTTGCCAGCGCGGGCATGATGGCCAAGGCTTGCAAACTGATATGATAAGTGGATAACTGGCTTAAGAATAAATTCGTCCCGAACCCGCATTGGTCGGCAACCGGATAAGCAAAATATTGGATGAGCTCCATTAAAGAAAAGTGAAAAATGGCGTATGCCCTAGCAACCCGTACCCACATCGCCTCTTCTTTATCGATAAAAGTAATACCTGACGCCACCAACCCGGCGACACCAAGCCCAAGTGACATATTTGCACTGAAACACATAGTTGACCTATAGTTTTAAATTGAAAATCCATGACAGAATGACCGTTAACAAACTGACGGTCTGGGTGCAAATTGCCATAATCGACGATAAAAAACAACACCCAATCCATAATGACGCCGTGTTTAACTGCCAACCCGCATTTGGGGGAGACGGCAAGCGCTTACAATACGCTTGTCCTGGTCCCGGATACGCTTTTAATGAGCCGCCTTAGCCGGGCAACTTATGCCGTTGCAGGATGGGTCGTTTAACTATCCGCCTGGACTACAGCGCTTATGATAAAATCGTTCGTTTTAATGCTTGATAGCCATGTCTGAAAATTATTCATTTGAGCCTGATTATTCGGTTGACGCTTTTAAAATCCCACCTAATTCCATACAGGCGGAGCAATCGGTCCTAGGCGGGTTAATGCTGGATAACCAGGCGTGGGACTCGGTAGCCGATAAAGTCGTGGAAAGTGATTTTTATCACCGCGGCCATCAACTGATATTCAGGATTATCGCCCAGTTAGCCGATAAACAGATGCCTTTCGATATTATCACCATATCCGAAGCGCTGGCAGCCATAGGTGAACTGGAAAATGCCGGGGGCTTGTCTTATTTGGGGGTAATGGCAAAAGACACGCCCAGTGCCGCCAATATCGCCACCTACGCCACCATTGTCAGGGATCGATCCGTATTACGCCAGTTAATCCATGTGGGCACGGATATATCAAACTCTGCATTTAATACGGAAGGCCGCGATACCGCCGAACTGCTTGAAAACGCCGAGCGCGAAGTCTTTAAAATTGCCGAACAACGGCAGCGCGGGCAAGGCGGGTTTGTGCCTATCAAATCCTTGCTGGCGCGTGCGGTGGATAAAATCGAGGCGCTGTTCGAGCAAGAGGGCTCCATTACCGGCGCCGCCACCGGATTTACCGATTTCGACACGCTCACCTCCGGTTTACAGCCTGCCGATTTGATTATTGTTGCGGGCAGACCCTCCATGGGCAAAACGACCATCGCCATGAATATGGCGGAAAACATTGCCATCAAAGGCGATAAGCCGGTTGCCGTATTCAGCATGGAAATGCCGGGCGATGCCTTGGCGATGCGGATGATGTCTTCTTTAGGGCGCATCGACCAGCATAAAGTCAGAACCGGCAAGCTGGAAGACGACGAATGGCCGCGTTTGACTTCCGCTATCAATTTATTGGCGGAAACCAAGTTATTCATTGACGATACCCCGGCGCTAACCCCTACCGAAGTGCGCTCACGCGCTAGGCGTTTAATGCGTGAACATGGTCAACTGGGGCTGATCGTGCTGGATTACCTGCAACTGATGCAATCGCCTTCCAGCGGCGATAACCGGGTGAACCAGATTTCTGATATTTCCCGCGGCTTGAAAGCGCTGGCCAAAGAACTCAATGTGCCGGTCGTCGCGTTGTCGCAACTTAACCGCAACCTTGAACAACGGCCTAACAAGCGTCCGGTCATGTCCGATTTGCGCGAATCCGGCGCTATCGAACAAGATGCCGACTTGATCGTGTTTGTTTACCGGGACGAAGTCTATAACGAAGACAGCCCTGATAAAGGCATCGCAGAAATCATCATCGGCAAACAACGTAACGGGCCGCTAGGAACCGTCCGCCTGACCTTTTTGGGCCAATATACCCGGTTTGAAAATTTTGCAGGCACGTCTTACAGCAGCGGTGATTACGAATGACGCCTGCCGCTTACGCCGTATTAAAGTTAGATGCTATCCAGCATAATCTGCAAACAGTCCGTCGGCACGCCCCCAAGGCCAAAATTATGGCGGTCATCAAAGGCAATGGCTATGGGCACGGCTTGTTGCGGATCGCAGAGGCATTAAATGCTGTAGACGCCTTTGCCGTCGCACGGGTTGATGAAGGCATACGTTTGCGTAAAGCAGGCTTGAAAAACCGCATAGTCGTTTTGGAAGGGTTTACCTCCAACGATGAATTGGACGCCTTGCTGATTTACCAACTGGACGCCTTGGTGCATTCCCATACCCAACTGGATATTTTTGCCGGCCGCAGCGAACGGGCGCAAATTGCGGTATGGTTAAAAATCGACACCGGCATGAACCGTTTAGGCTTTAAGGCCAAAGATTTTAACGCCGTTTATCAACGCCTCAATGACTGCCCTATCATCAAGCGCCCCATCAGTTTAATGACCCATCTGGCCAGTGCCGATGATCCGCAAGACCCGATGACCCTCAAGCAGATCACGTTATTTAATGACACGCTGCAAGGCATTCCGGGTGAACGCAGCATTGCCAATTCAGCAGGTATCTTAGGATGGCAGGAAGCCTTGGCGGACTGGGTACGTCCAGGCATTATGCTGTACGGCATTTCGCCTTTTCCGGGCAGCACCGGGGCGCAACTGGGCTTAAAACCTATCATGGGCTTACATTCACGGCTAATCGCCGTAAAACCGATAACCGCAGGCGACACGGTGGGCTATGCCGGCAGTTGGGTGTGCGAAAAACCAACCCTGCTGGGCGTGGTCGCCATCGGTTATGGGGATGGTTATCCACGTCACGCCAAAGTGGGAACGCCGGTGCTGCTGAACGGTGGCCGTGTGCCGCTAATCGGCCGAGTATCGATGGATATGATTACCGTTGACCTGCAAACCCAACCCCAGGCAAAACCCGGCGACCCGGTGACTTTATGGGGCGAAGGGCTAGCCGTTGAAGAAATCGCCGATTGGGCCGGGACTATCCCGTACACCTTGGTGTGCGGCATTACCCAGCGGGTACGGCAGATCGATTCTTCCTGGCTTAAATGACCGGCATTACGCCCACTGCTGCCTAAGTTTCTGCTTATTTAATGCCAGCCACTGGATGGCAATTATCGGGATCGCCGAGATAATTTCACCGTCTTCCAGCATCCGATAAGCCTCATCAAACTCGACGGCGCGCACTAAAATATCTTCATGCTCATCATCCAAACCGTGAACACCGCCTACTTGCGCGCTATCGACCTTGCCGCAATACAGCGTCAACCACTCTGCCGAACAACCCGGTGTAGTATAAAATCGCCTGATTTCAAGCAATGCTTCGATTTCACAACCAGCCTCCTCCACCGACTCCCGATAGGCGACCTCCTCGGCGGATTCACCCTCTTCTATGCCGCCGGCGACAATTTCTACCAGCCAGGCCTGGTCCGGCTGTAAAATGGCGCCGGCTCGGAATTGCTCGATCAACACGACTTTATCGGCGTCCGGGTCATATAGCAGCACCGCGACGCAAGCGCTACGCACAAAAAGTTCACGACTGATGTCTGCGCTCCAGCCGCCGCCGTACAAGGTGTGCTTAAGACGGTATTTTTCCATGCGAAAAAAGCCCGAATAAACAATTTCTTTTTGCAGGATTTCAAATTGCTTGTCCATAATGTCCTTAGTGTTAACGGGTAATCTGTGCATACGCCTATTGTATCTTATCAATATCCCGGCGCCGTCTTGCTGATCTTTTGTAAAGCGCCCGTTCCAGGCCAGGTTAAAACCCGCTTGACACCGGCACTAACGCCTGAGCAAGCCGCCGATGTGCATCGCGAACTCGCGTCAAGGACCATACAGCTGGCTGTGGACAGCCGCTTGTGCCCAATCCGGCTGTGCTGTGCGCCAACCATGGAACATCCGTTTTTTTCGGCGGCCGCAGCAAGCTATGGCCTGGTTTTGCAACAACAACAAGGTGAGGGTTTGGGCGCACGCATGGCTTGCGCTTTCCGCATGGCCCTTGAGGACTATCGTTATGCCTTGCTGATAGGCTGCGATTGCCCGTCCTTAACGCCTGATGACTTGGAATCGGCGCTAAGCGCATTAAGCCAAGGCTGTGATTGTGTATTGGGGCCTGCGGAAGATGGGGGCTATGTGTTAATCGGCGCTAACCGTCTGTATCAACCGCTGTTCGACGATATGCCTTGGGGATCACCGCTGGTGCTGGCAGCAACCCGGGAGCGCATCCGCCAGCTTCGGCTCCGGCTGCATGAATTGCCGCTGCAATGGGATATAGACACCCCTGAGGATCTGGCAAGATATCGCTCTCACATCAACTGCCCCAGCCCAATAGCGCCGGCATAAGTAAACGCCGTATAAAATAACGACACGGCGATACTGGCAAATATATTAAGCTCCATAACCCGTTTGATGATATAGGTCACCAGCGCATAATCCCATAACAACAACAATCCGACCAGATAATAGCTTAAGGTATTTTCACTGATAGTGAGCCAAACGAGTACCGGTATGATAATAAACGACACGGCATTGGAGCAGAATAAAAACGCAGACAACACTTGCACATAGGCATATAGCGTTTTATTAAAATACAGCATAGCCGCTATGAACAAACAGGTTAATAAGGTTTCCAGACCCACCTCAAACAACGATTCTAACGGGTCATCGGTCATATTCGCCTGCACGAAGAATTCAACAAGAAAATAGACGATGACGTTTTGTTTCAGGAAATCAACAGACCTTACCAACTCAAGGGGATTTGCTATAAACCAGCACAGCGGCAAGTATTTTTTTAAAGTGTCCATAGTTAATCTTTAGAAGCATTTATGCTGAATCAACAACGGCGATAATGATGTCCTTTACGGCTGCCTATACGCAAAAATCCTAGGGAAAGTCTTTAAAAATGGGCGTTTGTGGGGAATTTAGCGCAGGTTCCTTGTAATCGCTGAAATGGTCGTTCAAGGCCTGGACCAACTCTTTGGCCTTTTCCGTCAATTGCAACAAACGGGCCCTGGTTTTTTTATTCCAGCCCACCGGTTCGGTCGTCGGCAATATCATGCGCGAAAATGTCAGGTTTTTTTCAAACAAATTGGCCAGATTCTCCATCAGATGCAGTTCTTTTTGCCGGGCATTAAGCTTGTGCACGGTCAACTTCGCCTGTATCCGGCTAATGATAAGATGCACTGGAACCATAACCGCAACCAATGCAGCCAGCACTATCGGGCCGATAACCGGATCGATTAAAAACTCCATTATGCCCATCTGTATTTCTGCAAAAATGGCCAGCGTGGCAATAAAACTGAGAATAACCAGCGTGGAAATATTGGCCCGCTCCTTCCAAGAAGCAATGCCTTTTTTTACTTCCGGCATCACAATATTTTCAATGTCATGTATGCTTTTTTCCAAGGATTCCAGCACGCGGTATGAACGATCATGCTCGACATTAGCCAGACGCAGGTCTATCTCGGCAAAATAGCCCGCCGCAGGCAAGTTAATGGTGTTTTGCGGATTGGCCAACACGATGAACTGCCCGGTATTGATGCCCAACTCGGACAGCTTTCTTTGCCACAACGCGATGATCGCATTATTGTTACTGACACTCAGGTTCGCGGTGGCTTCGTCAATCAGATAAACAAATTTGTTAGTGTCTTGAAGCTTAATAATATGCTGTATCAATTCATGCACCAACGGCGATTCCTGTTCGAATGCGTCGGTAAAAACCAGCACCAGATCGGAGTTTTCCAACGTGTGTTTGGTTAACAACGAAATGACCGGCGTTGTCAGCGACGTGATGATATTGGGCGCATCAATAAACAACTTGCCTTTCAGACGCTCGCTCTGGATGGTTTTTAATTCCAGATAAGCATTGATGCGACTACCTTCGCCTTCCTGTTGCTGTTCAATTTTGCTGCTGATTTGATAAAACGGATAACGGGGATCGACATCGAGCGCCGAACCCAGCAGCGTCGCGGAATTGGGCTGATGGCTGTGCAGCAGCACGGTAAACTTGTGGCTGGAAGCCTGGATGCCGGACAGCAGTTGTTCAGACCCCAGATAACTGTTGATAAACCTGGATTTGGCCGTAGAATTGCCGCCGACCAAACTGACAATAGGCCACCACGAATATTTGCAGGCCGTCGTTTCATCGAGGTCAATAAGCCCCAGATCGTATTCAACCTGGTCTAGCTCCTGGAATATTTTTGAGGCTTTCAGCAAGACAGGATTGTCATTGGCAAATTGTTTTTCAAGATTGAGCAAATACTTGCTTGCTGTCTTATCAGTCATCAGTTTAACCCCGTGTTTATAATTTTTATAGGTATTGCGCGCGCCGGTTGCTCAGCTGACGCCAGACAGGCCGGGCTAGGTTATATAACCATAGCAGGCCTATCCACGATGGGCGAAGTATACACCTAGAATGGCCGGTTAATGTAAAAAATCAAGGCGCTACGCCGCCGCGTTTCGGGCGCTCTGTGCCTTTGCAGGTTTATAATCTATGGCTTTCTTTTATGGCGTTATTGGATCGCAATGGCCAGATTTTCTTGTGTCTGCCGATCCAGATTAACCCACGTTACCGGGCCATTAGGATGTTGATAATTGACCGGCGTTACTAACGGCAGGGCATGCTATTTTTTATCAAGGCCATCAGTCCACGTATCTGCGTGGATTTGGATCGCATTTCCCAAGTTTGAATGCCCGCCAGAATTTTCTCTATGGCAGGGCTTTTGATACCCCCCTTAGTTAATATGGCGCAATAAGCTACGCTATTACGCCCTCTACTGAATGCGCCTTACTACATTTTATTGGCAAGCGGATCGCGAAGGTTGTGCCAACTTAGGGATACTGCTCAAGTAGGCGTACATGGCTTCCAAGTCGACGTCGCTCATATTGCCGTAAACAGGCCAGGGCATGACTTGCAGAATGTCTCCGGTAATATGCGGTTTTTTGCCTGAACGCATTAAGTATTTGAATTGGTTGAGCGTCATGCCATCAGGTTTGCCATTGCTGTCAGGTGTCAAATTGGCTGAGACAAAAGGGCCAAAGGCTTTGCCGCCTGCTAAATAGCTGCTGGCGTTGAATTGTTTGGTTTCGCCCTTGAAAGGGTCATGTCCGGCGGCGTAGCTTGGACAACTGTGGCAATCGGCACAGCCTCCTTGGGCATTGACTATGTAACTGCCCAGATACACCTGATCGGTGTTTTTGCCATCCAGATTTAAGGCGATAGGCAAGCGTTTTGGCTTTTGCGTGATGATTTCTTTACCGATGTTGATTTGGGTTTCTTTTGGGGTGCGGACGATGATTTTTCCGGTCATGCCTGGGTGAAAACTGCAATAAAAGCTATAACTGCCAGCGGTATTAAACGCTTGGGTGAAAGAGTCGCCTTTTATTAATGCGATGCTGGCCCATAAGAAATTTTTCTCGGTGACATCGTGGCTTTGGGTGTGATTATTCGTCCATTTGACACTATCGCCAAGGTCGACAGTTTGGGTGTTAGGCAAAAATTGATAGTCATTTATGCTGATATTAATTTGTCTTGCATGAATTGGGCTGGTCGCCAGCATCAAAAACAATAAAACAAACAACGAAGGGGTATAACGTGCCATAAAATGCTTCCTCTTTATTATCTCATTGAAATTGTGTGTTTTTTTGAGTTGCGAGGGCATTTTATAACACATATTGTGCTTGAGTAATATTAAAGCATATGCTTTCAAGCGGCCAAGCTGTGCCGATACTGGGCCAATTTGATGCCTCAGATTGGCTTGATTTTGATTAAATGTCAGGCGATTAAGTGGCTATACCCATCGGAACTGAGCGCTTTGGCACTGCTTTCTTTGATATTGATATGTAAAAACGCCAAACACGTTTGCTCCAAGATAGCATGGACACACTCATGCCTAGTCGGATGATATAAAAACATCCTGATGATGCACTTATTGATGCGAGGGAGTTGATTTGAAGATACTGCTCCGGTTTTACGGGGCAAAATACAGATGACCATAATACCGTGCTTATAGCCATTAACATCGATGGGACTGCTAGCCAAGCATCTTGTCCGGGCGGGGTGACCCTAAAAAAACGTCCAAGTCTGGTCGCCTTGGACGTTTTCAAGTAATTGCTTTATAACCAGCAATCCGGTTAAAAAAGCTATTTGCATGCGAGCTGACCGTCATTGTCCCGTTTACGGTTAGTATTGACATTGCTGGCAATAGCGGCGGTTGCAAATAAGGTGGATGAAATAATGTACTCGCCTGAGACAAAGCCTAATAGGCCAATCAGGAACACAACACCGGTTAAAACATCTTTGTAAAAATCACTCATGGATAAATCCTCATATAACTAATGGAAGGTTTTCTAAACTACAAATCCACTATACTTGAGGTTTTAATTATTGACAATGATGCTAATAATTGATTTATTGTTTACTAATAATGACACAATACATTCATCAACGGTTAATGTTGGCGCACATCGCGGCTGACCATCAGCGCAGCAAACAGCTTTACAGTTGTTGCCTGTTCCCGTTGGGATAATAAATAACAGAGTAACTGAGGGATAACGGCATCTGAATCGTCTTATGGTATTAATACCCCGATTTACCGAAGCGAGGCTACATCTGAGATGCTGGACACCCGATTGACTGCTGCAACCCATGGGCAACAAACCCTAAGGAAGCGCGACGATACCCAGCAAGCTGTCGGACTATAGTCGATGACCGCGCCTAAATCACCTCCGGCAACCTACGCCCATGAGGGTTTGCTGGCCTGGTTCGCCGGCAACCCCGTCGCCGCAAATCTGCTCATGCTGTTAATCCTGGCCGGTGGATGGTCCAGTTATACCTTGATAGACACTGAAGTCTTCCCCCGCTTTAGCCCCCATATCATCGAAGTCAGCGCCTTTTATCCCGGAGCCGGGCCGCTGGAAATCGAAGCGTCGGTATGCGTACGCATAGAAGAGGCCATTTTCGATGTGCCCGGCATCAAACGCCTGAACACCGAAATTTCCCAGGGCAAATGCCAGGTCAATGCCGCCGTGCTAGCTGATTATGACCGGGAATTGGTCATGAACACTATCCACGGCCGGATTCAGGCGATACCACGGTTACCTAAAGGATTGGAAAAAATTGACGTGCAACCGGCCATGCGCGATGGCGATGACGGCGTTATCTGGGTCGCCCTGCATGGACGGACGGATCCCTTGACGCTAAAACGGTTCGGTGAGCACATTCAGCAACAGCTGGCCGCCATTCCAGGAATCACTAAGGCGATTAATTACGGCGATATCCCTTATGAAATCGCTATTGAAGTGTCTGCCACTAAATTGCGCCAATACCGCTTGTCCTTGCATGATGTCGTGTTGGCTATGCGTCGTGCATCCATAGATTTGCCGGCCGGATTGGTAAAAAGTCCGACCGGCGAACTGTTGCTAACCATCAACGGCAAAGCAAGCGACGCCGCTGCGATAGGCGCATTAACCTTACGCACCGGAACCGATGGCACACGGGTTCTGCTAGGCGATGTTGCCACCATCACAGACGGCATCGAAGAGCGCCTGTCTGAATGGCATCACAATGGCGAGACCGCGCAAGGCTGGGAAATTCACGCCGACCATAATGCCGTCGATGCCGCACAACGCGTCAACGATTATGTCCGGGATATGCAGCAGCACATACCGGAAGGTTTGACGCTTAAAACCTGGTGGGACGATTCGCAAGCCTACCAGGAACGCGTGCGGACCTTGATCGAAGACGGCCTAGGCGGCTTTGTGCTGGTTTGCCTGGTACTGACCCTGTTTTTGCGCCTTAAGATCGCCATCTGGGCCGGAGCGGGCATTTTAACGTCGCTGTTCGGGGCGCTGTGGCTGATGCCGCTGCTGGATGTCTCGCTAAATATGCTTTCGCTGTTCGGTTTCTTGCTGGCTATGGGCATCTTGGTGGACGATGCCATTATCATCGGCGAAAGCATACACAGCCATCAGGCCAAGGGCGATGCCACCAGCCTTAACGCCGCCACCCGCGGGGTGCAGGAAGTGGCCGTGCCGGTGACGCTCGCCGTGCTGGTGGCGCTGGTGGCTTTTCTGCCCGGTCTGTTCCTGTCGGGCTGGGTGGGGCAAATGATGCGTCCCATTTGTCTGGTCATGATGTTGACCTTGGTGTTTTCCCTGGTTGAAGCGATGCTGATCTTGCCTGCACATCTGGCTACCGCATCAACAACGCCATCCAGGCCGTCCCGGCTAGACCGGTTACGGGATCGCCTGAATCAAGGCCTGGACGGTTTCGTCAACCGTTACTACCGGCCTTTTCTGGAGGCGGCGCTAGCCTGGCGTTATCTGACCGTCGCCTGTTTTATGTTGCTGCTCTGTATCAGCGCCGCGCTGGTCATCAGTGGCCGCGTGCGACTGTCGCTGGAACCGGATGTCACCAAAGACAGTTTCTGGGTCAACCTGAGCATGCCCGAAAGCGCACCCTACAGCGAAAACAGCGCGCTCGCCCAAAAAGTGGAACGCGCTTTTTTTGAACTGCGCGATGAGCTGGATGCCCAGCAAGCGGCAAGCAAGCTTCAGATGTTTGGGCAGCAAAGCGAAAAAAATAGTGTCGTCGTCGGTTTGGAAACAATGGTTTGGGAACACGGAGCGGGTTTTTGGACTGAATTTTCGGCAGCAGGACGCCAACATATCGTCGTTGATGATTTTGTCCGCGAGTGGCGTAAACGTATCGGCGACATTGGTCGTGGCAAAATTGACTTTTTATATAAAGAAGGTGACGTACCTTATGACTTGGAATTTGACCTGGGCGCATCGGATCCTGAAACCTTAGGCGTTGCGGCTGAGCAGTTCAAACAAAAAATTGCCGCTTACCCCGGTGTTTACGATGTCATAGATTCCACCGAACCCGGCAAACCGGAAATCCGGCTGAGCCTAAAACCGGAAGCGGTACATTTAGGCCTTAGTCTGGAAGACCTGGCGGAACAAGTCCGCTATGGTTATTACGGCGAAGAAGTCCACCGTCTGCAACGGGGACGTAGCGAAGTGAAAGTGATGGTGCGCCTGCCCACGGCGGAACGGCGCTCGCTGGACAGCTTAAAGGCACTGCCGGTAAGACTGGACGGCGATGTTTTTGCGCCATTGGGCTCGTTAGCCGAAGTTAAACAGATTCCGGGTTATTCCAAATTGATACGTCAGGATCGTCACCGCGTCCTGAAAGTGCAGGCGCGGGTTGACCCTAAACTGGCGGATGTCAATGCCATTTATAGCGACCTGAAAACGCATGCCCTGACCCACTTGCGCCAGCGCTTTCCTGGCCTTACCGTGGAACTGGGCCAGACCCGCCAGGAACAGGAAGCGACCACCGCTACACTGGGGCGTAACACCTTGATTGCGCTACTCGTCATTTATGCCTTGATCGCCGTGCCCTTTCAGTCCTATATAAAACCTTTAATTTTCCTGCTGGCCGCCCCTGTGGCCTGGAGCGGTGCAGTGCTGGCACATAGCCTGCTGGGCTTACCGTTGTCCATGGAGTCGCTGGTCGGCATGATTGCCGCCAGCGGGGTCGTGGTCAATGACAGCCTGGTATTGCTGGACAGTATCAGGGAACGCCGTGATGTCGATTTAGCGGTAGACAAACTGGTTATTGCCGCCTGCACCTCCCGCTTTCGGCCTATTTTGCTGGCCTTTCTGACCAACTTCGCCGGATTTCTGCCCACCCTGCTGGAAACTAGCCCGCAGGCACAATTTCTTATTCCGATGACGCTGTCGTTGTCAGCGGGCCTGTTGCTGGGCATGGCGGCAAGCCTGATCTTGACGCCGATTTGTTATGCGATGATCGGCAAGTCGTAAAATCGCTTGCAAAAAGGGTCGTCCATGCCGCGCAAAGGTCTTGCCATTACCGAGACTGGCGGACGAATGGCAAAGCCTTCAGGTAAAATGAACAACAGCCATAACATTAAGCGCAGACCTAACAGGCAAAAAACACATCCGCAATGACCATTGACTTTTTAATCGTAGGCCAGGGGCTAGCCGGGAGTTTGCTGGCATGGGAACTGCTGGGGCGGGGATGTACCGTCGTCATTGTTGACAACGGTACCGAAAACGCTTCACAGATTGCCGCCGGACTGATTAATCCCGTTACCGGCATGCGTTTGGTAAAAGCAGCCGATATCGACTATTTGCTGCCCGCAGCAAAACACGGCTATACACGATTAGCCAAGTTTTTCCGGCAGGATTTTTATCTGGAAAAACCGATGCTGCGGTTGTTACGCAGTGAGGATGAATATAAGCAGGCGCAAAAGCGGCTGTTGGAACTCGCTTACCATGATTATTTAGACCCGCCCGATAAGCCGGAAAGCCAAGCAAGGCCCTTTGCCGCGCCCTTTGGTTCTATAGCGCAAAAACAAACCGGTTATTTGTTAACCCGACCCTTACTAAATAGCTTGAAAGATTTTTTTATCAGGAAAGCCTGTTACAGGCAAACCGATTTTAATGCCACCGACATCCGGTTTTCGCCCGTATTGAGTTGGCAAGACCTGACACCCACCCGAATTATTTTCTGTGAAGGCTACCGCGCCGTACAAAACCCGTGGTTTTCGTGGCTGCCGTTTCAACTGGCAAAAGGCGAGATTTTAACGCTGGAACATGGGGCCGCCGTGCCCGATACGATGCTAAATTACGGCAACTGGCTGGTTCCGATCACTAGCCGACAGTTCCGTATCGGCGCAACTTTCGACCATGAACAAATGGACACCCAAACTACCGGACCGGCCAAAACTACGTTGCTAAACGCGCTGGTACCGGTCAGTGCGGAATTGGCGCAGGCCCGTTGCATCCATCATCACGCCAATATCCGCCCTTGCACGCTAGACAAACAACCGTTCATCGGCATCCATCCCCGCCATAAAGCACTTGCCGTTTTTAATGGTTTTGGTGCCAAAGGCAGCTTGCAGATACCCTGGTACAGCCGACAATTCGCAGATGCACTGCTGAATGGTACGGCCATGCCTGCCGACATCCAACGTTATTATGCCTCGCATTTCGCTGGTTAAGCTCGCACACGAATTCATCGGTAATAGGCTGCGCCCCGGCGATATTGCTATTGACGCGACCGTCGGTAACGGTCATGACACGGTGTTCCTGCTAGGCCAAGTCGGCGCGTCAGGCCACGTTTACGGTTTCGACAGGCAACTGGCAGCAATCACAGCAACAGCGGCAAAATTAGATCCGCAGGCTGGCATCACCTTGCTACATGCCAGCCATGCCGAGATGTCGGCAAAAATTCCGGTGCAGCTACACGGCAAAATCCGCGCCTGCATGTTCAATCTCGGCTATTTGCCTGGGGGTGATAAACACATTATCACCACAGCCGATACCAGCTTGGCGGCGTTAACGGATGCCAGCCGACTCCTGGCGACGGGCGGCATCATCACCGTTATAGCTTATCCCGGCCATCCAGGCGGCTACAGAGAAACAGAGCAGGTAAAGCACTGGTGCTCACAGCTCGACACCGGACAATACACGTTAACAATCATCCACAGCGATGCAAGCAATGCGGCGGCACCGAAATTATTTGTGATTTGCAAAATCGGCGGGGCGATATAGCGTATCCCGTCCGGCAGCGCTTTTACTGAATATCGACTGTAAAAGGGGACTGTGTTCCAGGCGGCACAGAGGGATCGTTACCCCATTCAGGATAATCATCCGTCAAGGTTTTCATGAACGCGACTATGGCTTTTTCTTCGGCAGCGGTCAGCCCCAAATCTCCCAGTTCGTCATGATTAACATTCTTGCCGACCTCAGGTTTCGGCCAGCCGGAAATGCCGAAGCCTGGGCTTCGATTATCGGGCACTGCAGCTAAGGTGTCGCGGGTATTATAAAAATGGGTGATTTGTTCCAGCGTCGCAAAAACGCCATTGTGGCCGTAAGGCGGGGTAATGGCGATATTGCGTAACGACATGACTTTGTGTTTGCCTAGTTCGGCCCGGTCAGGATCGATCTTGCGGATGTCCGCCCGACCACCCAAACCCAGATCAGGCTCTGGAGTTCCCGGAATGTTTAAGTTACGCGGCAAGCCGATATTATCGTAGGTAAAATCAGTAAATAAGGGCGGGATTTTCTTACCGGTATCGTCGGTGCTTATATTGCTAGGGTGGCACGCGGCGCAATTGCCCTTTTGCTCATCATTAAACAGCGCCAAGCCCTGCCGCTCAAGTGCCGTAAAACGGGTCACGCCCGCCATCACATAATCAAATTTCGAATTGAATTTATTGAACTCCGCGCTTTTTTCAAATGCAGCTATTGCTTGCGCTGCATGCTGAAAAATGTCGCTGACCACTTCGGGCGCTTGTTGCTGGAAAAGTGCGTCCTTGATATGCGGCACGGCATTCAAATCAAGCTGGTAAAGGTTCAAAAACAAACGGGCATATCTTGCATTTTCCTTTAACCGGCTAACAACCGCCCATTCATTAGGCATGGCCATTTCCACAGGATTTAAAAAAGGCTTTTGTGCTTGCGCGACCAAGTCTGCGGCCCTGCCATTCCAGAATTGGCCGCCAACATAAAGCCCCTCTGTTTCATCCCAGTGGAAGATCGGGCTGAATGCCGCATAACCGGCGCTAGGCGCATTTAATGTACCGGTTGCGTAAGGGATTGAACCTAAAGAAACCGGCGTACCGTTTTTGCTGTTTTGCGGATCGACAAAGGCGGGGGTTGATTGGCTGGTAGCATCATGACTGATACCGGTTAGGGCGTGACAAGTTTCACAAGACTGGTTCCTGTTGGTTGACAGGTTTTTATCCTGATATAAAAGCCTGCCCAATTGCTGTTCTTGGGTCAGCTTAGTTTGAGCCTGAGCGGTAAAACTAAAACACAATAAGGCGATGGAAAGGGCTGGCTTTGCGATCATGGCTGACATCCTTTAGTATTTAAGCTAATTAAAACATATAGATATATTTGCTAATAGGAATGATTATCGTTTAATGCCCTATGAATGTCAATATCTATCTGGCCCCATGCCACTCTAAACACAACAAGCGCCAAACAATCTGCTATCATTGCGCTCCCTTTTTATCCCCTTATAACAGGACAAATCATGCCAGAATTCAATAACGTATCCGTCGTCAAAAAAGCCAATGTCTATTTCGGCGGCAATGTCAGCAGCCGTACTATTCGTTTTGCCGACGGCTCGTTAAAAACCCTGGGCTTTATGTTGCCGGGCGAGTATACCTTTAACACGGCGGACGAAGAGCTGATGGAAATTATCGACGGCGATCTTGAGGTCTTATTGCCCGGCAGCGAACAATGGCAAGCGATTAAAAGCGGCGAATCGTTTGCTGTCCCCGCTAATGCCCGATTTACGGTAAAAATCAACACAGCTACCGATTACTGCTGTTCTTTCATTAAATAATGCCATGGAAAAAGTCGCCATTTTTGCCGACGTACAGAATATTTATTACACCACCCGGCAAAATTATCAGCGGCATTTTAACTATGGCGAGTTCTGGTCAACGGCAACGGCAGGACGGGATGTCGTCGCCGCTTATGCCTATGCGATAGACAAAGGCGACAGCAAGCAGCAAAGCTTTCAGCAGACGCTCAGGACAATTGGCTTTGAGGTTAAATTAAAGCCGTTCATCCAGCGCCGCGATGGTTCGGCAAAAGGTGACTGGGATGTCGGCATCACCCTGGATGTGATCGACTACGCGCCCAGGGCGGATGTTATTATTCTGCTGTCGGGCGATGGTGATTTTGATGTGCTGCTCCATAAAATCCGCCACACCTACGCCGTGACCACAGAAGTCTATGGCGTCAGCACATTGACTGCGCCGTCACTGATCCATGCCAGCACCCGTTTTATCCCGATAGACGGGAAACTGTTGTTGTAAAACGCATAGCCTAAAACCTGATAAAATACTCCGCTACAAAGCGAAAAGCTTGCGGCGTCCCGATTACGGCGCGGGACGCCGAAAACATCCCCCGCACTGCTAAACCTTTTTAGACAGGCTTAGCGGACAAATCCCTTGCTACGTTACAAAACCTACTGGAACATTACCTTGATTTCTACAGCAAACATCACCATGCAGTTTGGGGCCAAGCCCTTGTTTGAAAACATCTCCGTCAAATTCGGCGACGGCAACCGTTACGGCCTGATCGGCGCTAACGGCTGCGGTAAATCAACCTTAATGAAAATAATGAGCGGCGAACTGGAGCCCTCGGCCGGCAATGTCAGCATCAGCCCTAACGAACGCCTGGGCACACTCAGCCAGAACCAGTTCGCTTTTGAAGATTTCAGCGTGATAGACACGGTCATCATGGGCCATAAAGAACTTTGGGCTATCAAACAGGAACGTGACCGCATCTATTCGCTGCCGGATATGTCTGAAGAAGAAGGCATGCAGGTTGCCGAACTGGAAGTCGAGTTCGCCGAACTGGACGGCTATACCGCCGAATCGCGCGCGGGTGAAATCCTGTTAGGTCTGGACATTCCGCTGGAACAGCATTACGGTCTGATGAGCGCCGTCGCACCGGGCTGGAAACTGCGCGTATTGCTGGCACAGGCGCTGTTTGCCAATCCCGATATCATGTTATTGGATGAACCGACCAACAACCTCGACATCAATACGATACGTTGGCTGGAAGACATACTCAACGAGCGCAACTGCACGATGATCATCATCTCGCACGACCGGCATTTTTTAAACAGCGTTTGCACACACATGGCCGACCTCGATTACGGCGAATTGCGCGTTTATCCGGGCAATTATGATGAGTACATGATTGCCGTCACAGAAGTCCGGGAACGTTTGCTGTCCGGCAACGCCAAGAAAAAAGCCCAGATTGCCGAACTGCAAACCTTCGTCAGCCGTTTTTCTGCCAACGCATCCAAAGCCAAGCAGGCAACCTCGCGCGCCAAGCAACTGGAAAAAATCAAGCTGGATGAAGTCAAGCCATCGAGCCGCGTCAATCCGTTTATCCGTTTCGACCAGACCAAAAAACTGCACCGCTTGGCATTGGAAGTCGAAGGCTTAAGCAAAGGCTATACCGAAAAACCGTTGTTTGAAAACCTGACGCTAATGGTTGCTGTTGGTGAACGTGTCGCGATAATCGGCCCTAACGGCATCGGCAAATCGACTTTACTGAAGACCTTAGTCGGGGCTTTAACACCCGATACCGGCACCGTTAAATGGTCGGAAAACTCTGAACTCGGCTATTTTCCACAAGATAACGCCGAAGATTTTGCCGAAGACCTGACTTTGCTTAACTGGATGGGGCAATGGCGTAAGGAATCGGATGACGACCAGGCGATACGCGGCACATTGGGGCGTTTATTATTTTCGCAGGATGAGATTAACAAATCCGTCAAGGTATTGTCGGGCGGTGAAAAAGGCAGGATGCTATTTGGCAAGTTGATCTTGCAAAAAAACAATATCATGGTCATGGATGAGCCCACTAACCACTTGGATATGGAATCCATAGAATCGCTGAATGCCGCGCTGGAAAATTATCCCGGCACTTTATTATTCGTCAGCCATGACCGGGAATTTGTCTCTTCGCTGGCGACGCGTATCATCGAACTGACGCCTACCGGCATTGTTGATTTCAATGGCAATTATGAAGACTATTTGAATAGCCAGGCTTGATGCACAGCTTACTGCGGGAAGGTCTATAGCCTCCCCGCAGCGTGGCAAACCGACTACTTTTTAAACAAACCTTTAACAAGCGGCCAGGCATGGGCCAACCACAAATCACTTAAATAAGCGGCGGCGGGTTTAGCCTGGGCGGCTAAGCTTTTGGCAAATAGCCACAATTTATCCACCGACGACGCATCCTCGCTATCCCGCCATTGCAAATACCGCGTCCCGATGCCGTTGACGAAGACAGGTTTGTATAACCACATTTCCAAAATGGATGTCACCCACATAAACATGAACGAAATACCCATGCCCATACCGGCAAAAATCACCAGCCACGCAAACATCGGGTGAATTTTGGTCAGCCACCAGGACAAGATATCGGCAATCAGGAAGGCATAAGGCATGCCGATGGCAATGCACTTGTATTGGGTAGTCGTGGTCTCTGCGAAGCTAAAGATGAGGCCGACAAACATAAAGATAAAACTGATGCCAAATAAATGGATGTGCGAGACCCGCGTCAATGACGCAAACGTCGCGCCCTTATCTTCTGCCGTCAATGCCTTTAACTGCTTAAAATCCTTAAAATTAGGTAGGCCGGAAGCGGCTTCGTTATGGCACATCACGCATCGCTCTTCAATGATTTTCTCAATGCCATCGTCCTTATAGTCGTCTTCATCGGCCCCGTTACGGACCCATTCGATAATGTCAAAACGTTCTTGCGCCGAGGCATTGGCCTTCATCGCGCCATTGAGCTGGTTTTCCATTACCGTACCGGAGCGGTTGCCGTAATAACTGTAAACAATATCATCGACCGACAAGCCGAATTTACCGTCCGCCATGCCGTGTGTGAACAATATCTGCATGAGTGCAAAGAAATAACCTATCCCTACGGTACAAAGATAACCCGTAAATAATACTTTAATCGGGGTATCGTGGTCTTTTAAGGGCGTGTACTTGACTGTCATAATCTCACCTGTGGGAATGAAGCGTTAAAAATACTATGAATTCTGGGCATAAACCGCTAATGTTATCGGATAAGTATAACCCTTGCAGGTGTCATCATCATTGCCGAATTGCCGTCGCGCAGCATATTAGCTGTTCAGCCCCACATATACCTGAATCGAAGCATTTTTTATGCCCATGCCTGATCGCTGATAACATGCCTGTCAGCACCCCGTTAATCTGTGGAATGAGCAGAATATGCGCCAAACTGGTGCAGCATATGCCCGGTTCCCAGGATATAACCTTTAATTTTTAGCGACAAACCTGAATACGCCCGCCAAAAACATAATGGCATCGCAATTGCTTATTTAATTTTGAATGATCATCCCCATGCCCCACCGTTGGTGCACCAACGCCTTTAGCACAGACAGGCCTAACTGTTGAGATTTTTACTGATGCCGACACAAATATGCTTAATGTCTTACTGATTGAAAGCAATGTTGATAATACCTTACTGGAAAACAGCCTTAACGGCTATGGTTTCAGTTGCCTGAAAACACCGTACAGCGCCTTATTTGAACAGGTTAAAGAAAACAAACCCGATGTCCTTATATTCAACCTGGACTCGCCCACTGAAAAAATACTGTCCGATTTGCACAGCCTCAACCAGCAATCGCCATTGCCGGTGGTGATGTTTGCCGCTGACAGCACGATAGACACCATCAATCAGGCCATTAAAGCCGAAGTCAGCGCGTTCATCGTCGATGCCTTGGCCTATAAGCGGCTCGCCAGCATTATTCACGTCGCTATCGCCCGTTTCAAGCAACAACAATCCCTTAAAACTGCGCTCGAAGCAGCCCGTGTGCAACTGGAAGACCGTAAGCAAATCGACCGCGCCAAAGCCATCTTAATCCAGACCCGCAATTTCACCGAAAACGAGGCCTATCACACGTTAAGAAAACTGGCGATGGACAGAAATATCACGCTGGGAGAAATGGCCAAAAATGTCATCGCAATGGCCGAATTACTCAAATAAGTTACCCAATCACCGCACCCATGAAAACGTTTATCAAGGTTACTGAAATATGGATTCCAGACAAAGAGCGCACCCAGTTGGAATTCGGCTCCGGTTTATATGGCGCCTTCACCGAATTTAAAACTGCCAGCGAACAGCAGCGGTTTGCCTACAATGAAGGCTTGCCCGGCAAAGCCTGGGCGCAAGGCCACCCTATCATGCTGACGGAATTTGAACATTCCTACTTTAAGCGGACCGCCGCAGCAAAAAAAGCCGGTTTAACCTGCGGCATTGCCATCCCGATATTTTCCGGCGATTTTCTGCTGGCTGTGGTCATGTTTTTATGCGGCGATGACGAGGAGCACGCCGGCGCCATCGAAGTATGGGGCAACGATACGGCAAACCCGGACCTGTTGCATGTGGTTGATGGCTATTATGGCACTTTGCACCATTTTGAACAGCTATCCAGACAAATCAATATGCCCAGAGGCCAAGGCATACCCGGAATGGTCTGGGAATCCGGCATGCCCGCACTGATGGAAGACATAGGACAGCCGGACGTGTTTGTCCGGGGTATAGAAGCCCAACGGGCTGGCATCACCACCTGCCTGGGCATCCCGATTTCCGACCACGCCGGGCTCACTTACATCATGACGTTTCTATCGGCAAAAGCCACGCCTATCGCCAAACGCATACAAATCTGGATACCCGATCCTCAGGGCGAACGACTGATATGCCAGCAGGGTTACAGCAAAAACAGCAATGAACTGGCACAACTCTTTGAAACCATTAGCGTCAACAAAGGCGAAGGCGCACTAGGCCGGGTCTGGCTGACCGGCATGCCGGTGATTACCGGCGGGCATAAGTCCGGTTACCGCCCCGAACTGGATAATTTAAGCACCATGCTGGCCATTCCCGTGATAACCTGCGGTCATTTAAAAGCCATAGTCACTTTTTTATTTTAGAGTAGGTAAGATGCGTTTTATATTGATGGTTTTATGTTTGTTGACACCGTTGGGCGTTTCGGCCCAAAACCAGGATAAGCCCAAAGTTACGCAACTGGTCAAAACCACCAGCAGCTGGGATGGCAAGCAGATCGTCTATCCGGTCGGACAGCCCGAAATAACCGGGCTGGTGGTGGAAATTGCACCCGGCAAAGAAACCGGTTGGCATCTGCATCCCCTGCCATCATTTGCTTATATTTTGGAAGGGACCTTGGAAGTCATGCTGAAAGACGGCCGGATAAAACATCTGCAAGCCGGTGACCCTTTGGTTGAAGTCGTCAATACACCGCACAATGGTCGAAATGTCGGCACCACACCTTTGAAGATTTTGGTATTTTATGCCGGCGCAGTCGGTAGAAAACTGACCTTTGAACAGCCTGATTGAGGCCATGCCGCCGTGTTTTCCGGCACGGCGGCATGGCCCCTGTTTATATCCCAGCTATCAAGCCATAAGACCTGAGTTTATGCCCACCAAAAATCGTCAGCAACAAAAGCACCCTCACTAACACCGACGAAACGGATGGTATCGGTATCGGATAGTGTCAACAGGGTATCGGCGCCATCTTGGCTCATATGCTGCTGAATAACGGCAAAACTCATTGCGTCGAACGGGTTGTTGACAAAATGAACGACATCCCCGACACCTGAACCTGCGGTAAAATCGGTGATGGTATCAATGCCGCTGCTGGCCCTGATATCGAATATATCAGAACCGATGCCGCCCGTTAACTGATCGTTGCCGCCAAAAGCATCCAGCTCATCGTCACCGGCGCCGCCTATCAAGGTGTCTGCATACGCATCGCCAGCCAAATAGTCGTTACCTGCACCACCGGTCAAATCGAAACGTTCGATATTGTCGAAATTGGCATAACGTCCTTGCAAATCAGCATATTCATCCCAGTAAGGATCAACATTAATGCTGGTCGTAGAAGCCGACCAATCGAAGCTGCCCACATCAAGACCGGCGCCACCATCGGCATAATCGCTGCCGCCAGCGCCAACATCAATAGCATCATCGCCGTCGCCGCCGTGAATATGGTCATCATAAGCGAATAACCCGCTGGAGATGACGTCATTGCCGGAACCGGCAATAAATTCCATGCGCTCTACATTCTTGACCACTGCGTTGGTCACACCATCGCTAATGCCTCCCAGTACCGCATTTGCATTCGGTGCGTTGGTAAGCAGAATATTGATTGACTCTGTGCTGGCGGAAAAATTTGCATACCAAAAATCCACGCCTTTCCCGCCGTCAACCACATCCGCATTAGCCGACTCGATGTCGGCACGGAAACTGCCGCTATCTAAATAATCATTGCCATCGCCACCCGTCAGCGTGTCGTTCCACGAATCACCGGCCAGATGGTCATTACCGCTACCGCCGGTGATATTGAAGCGCTCTATATTGTCAAAATTGACGGATCGGCCTTCGCTATCGGCATAATCATCCCAATACGGGTCAACGCTGATGTCAGTAACCGACTTCGACCAGTTAAACAGTCCGAGATCCAAACCATCGCCACCGTTAACGTAATCCACACCTCCGGTACCGACATTAACGGTATCGTCGCCGCTACCGCTGGAAATCCAGTCGTTAAAAGCGAATGTGCCCGCAGACAACAGGTCATTGCCGGAACCTGAATAAAAATCCAGGCGCTCGATACTATACACTTGGGCGTTTTTAATGCCGCCCAGCACTTCATTGACATTCGCCGCCGCGCTCAACTGGACTTTAATGGCGCCCGTGCTGGCACGATAATCCGCTTGCCAGACATCAAGACCGGCACCGCCGTTAATGAAATCACTACCGGCAACGCCTTGTAGCGTATCGCGCCCGTCGCCGCCCAGCAGCGTATCGCTATAAACGTCGCCGGCCAGATGGTCATAGCCGCCGCCACCGGTTAAATTGAAGCGCTCTATATTATCAAAATCAACATAGCGGCCTTCGCCGTCAGAGTAATCATCCCAATACGGGTCAACGGTAATATCATTAACTGCCGCCGACCAATCGAAAATACCCGTGTCGGTGCCGTCACCACCGTTAGCATAATCCGAACCGCCGGTGCCCACATTAATGGTATCGTTGCCGCCGTTGCTATAAATACGGTCGTTATAGGCCAGCGTTCCTGCCGAAATGACATCGCTGCCGGAACCGGAGGTAAATGCCAGACGCTCGACATTCTTGACCGATGCGCCGCTAATCCCGCTCACGACTTCATTAATGTCCAGCGTTGCCGTAAGCGTAATTTTAATGGCGCCGGTTGAAGAGCTGTAATCCGCATTCCACACATCAACACCATCGCCGCCATTGATACTGTCCGCGCCACGATAGCCGTACAAGGTATCCCGGCCAGCTCCGCCCAACAAGGTGTCGCTGTAAACATCCCCGGCTAAAATATCGTTGCCGAAGCCCCCAGTGAGATTGAATCGTTCGATGTTATCAAAATTAACAGCGCGGCCCTGCCCATCCGAATAATCATCCCGGTAAGGATCGAAAGTAATATTGCCAATCGAGGCAGACCAGTCAAACACCCCCAAATCGACACCGGCACCCCCGTCAACATAGTCTGAACCGCCTTTGCCTACATTAACCGTGTCGTTGCCGCTACCGGTGCGAATATCATCGTTATAGGCCTGTGTGCCGACAGAAACCGTGTCGTTACCGCTACCGGTACGCAACACCAGCGCTTCGACATTGGTCACCGTCGGCACAGGCAAACTGCCCAAAGTAATGGCCGCCGTTGTATTTCCCCCGGTAGTGGCAGTCAAAATAACCGACGCGGCGCTGGTCAATGCGGAAAAATCATCCGTCCACGTGTCAATGTCGGCACCGCCATCAATACGGTCAACACCGCCATTACCGGTTAAGACATCCCACCCGGCACCACCCGACAGCGTGTCGTTCAACGTACCGCCAGAGAAGGTGTCGTCTCCAAAACCGCCGCTGATGTTCCATTTTTCGATATTCCACCACGTAACGCTGTTGAAACGGTCGTCAGAAAAGCGGTGGTAATACTCATTGATATTGCGCGTCAATGAGCTGTAATCAATAATTAAAGTGTCCACACCACCCAGTCCATCAATGGTTTTGATGCCAAGTCCGGCGGTGAGGGTATCGTTATTCTCTGTAGGTTGGTTAGCCATGATAGTCTCCTGAGTGGTTATATGTGCGTTGCACATTTTTTTATTACCATTTGCAGCACATGTCATTGCTGCACATGTTATTTAAGCGCTAATCGACGCAAAGTAATTGCTCCGACATACAACGTAAAAGCAACTCACGCGGTATAGATTCCCGAAACCGCTAGCTCCCAATGCGACCCGCGCCGACTGCGTGATTTAACGCAACAGCGTAATTATCTATCAGGAAATCAGCGTCGGGCAAGCGCCTAAAATGGAGTATTAATAGGTATAAAATGGATACATAAACTATCCATTTTAAGGACGTAGACATCTGCATAACTTCTTATCGTTGCTACGCCATCACCAAGGCATTGATATACGTTAAACGCTTAAGTTGTCGGTTTTTACGCTGCCTTCCGAATGGGTAGTTTCATATCCATTTTATACCTATTAATACTCCATTCACGGTTATTGCAAATTACTGTTTTTATCGATGAGAATAATCACAGTCGTCAGCATGCTAACCGGATAATGTCCGATAGCCGAGAGCAGGGCTTTCAATGGTATGTATGCAGATGTCACCATTATGCTTAAAGAGGATAAAATCAGGGCGCTGCCAGCACTTGCTTTAATCGCCCCACAAGCCGTCATCGAAGGCAGAAAAGAAGGCCTTTTTACCATCATACTTGACGTTCCAGTACCCGCCGTTGGCTTGATGGTTTCATTACAATTGTATTGAGGAAAACGCGATGACTCTCCCAACACTCACTTTACTAGCCGGCGTTAATCCCGTCGAAGGCGGCTCCGATGGTTATTTTACTATCACGCTGGATCAACCCGCCCCTGAGGGTGGATTGACTGTCAGTTTCGACACCGTCAGCAGCACTGCCACTAACAGCGCAGATTACACCTTACTGGCGGGAACCCATATCACCCAGGTTACCGCCAATACCTTTACGATAGCCGCCGGTGTAACCACCGCCGAACTCAAGCTTGCCGCTTTGGCGGATACGGTTGTTGATCCTAATGAAACAGTATTTGTGAATTTAAAACCAGGGACAGATTATTTATTAGGGACTAGCGCTAGCTTGTTTGCTGAAAAATTGGATTATCCAACAGGCTCATCCCCTTACTCGGTTTGCGTTGGTGATTTCAATAATGATGGCAAAGACGATTTAGCCGTGGCCAATCTGTATGGTGACACGGTTTCCGTGTTGTTGCATAATGCCGCGAATACCGGCTTTGACACCAAGGTGGATTATTCTACAAACACTAGGCCTGAATCAGTTATCGCCGGTGATTTTAATAGCGATGGCAAAGACGATTTAGTCATAGGTGGAATGGGAAACTCTGTTTCTGTATTGTTGCGTAATGCCAGTAATACCGGCTTTGAAGCTAAAGTGGATTATGCCACCGGTAAAAGCCCTTACTCAGCTATCGCCGGTGATTTTAATAACGATGGCAAAACCGATTTAGCCACAGCTAATTATTTGAGCAACAACGTTTCAGTGTTTTTGCGTAATTCCTCTAATACTGGCTTTAATGCTAGAGTCGATTATGCCACAGGCACACATCCAAACTCGGTAACTGTCGGTGATTTCAATAATGATGGTAAAACCGATTTAGCCACCGCTAATTTAGAAGCTCACTCGGTTTCAGTGTTGTTGCGTAATACCACAAATACCGGTTTTGACCCTAAAATCGATTATCCGATAGTCCAAGAAGCCTTTAGTGTTAGTTCGGGCGATTTCAACAATGATGGCAAAACCGATTTAGTAGTGGGCAGTTTGAGTGATCCTCGAACAGTTTCAGTGCTTTTGCGTAATTCCGATAATACCGGCTTTGAAGACAATGTGAATATTGGTGGAACCGTTTTATTCCCTATATCAATTAAGACCGGCGATTTCAATAACGATGGCAAAGACGATGTTGCCGTAGCTAACTGGGGCAATGAAAAAGTAACGATATTTCTGCGTAATGTCACCAATACCGGCTTTCATATTCCAATAAATATCCATTTTGCCAGAAACACCGGCCCTGTTTCGGTTAGCATCGGTGATTTCAATAACGATGGCAGATCTGATTTAGCCGTAGCCAACTACGGTAATGATACGGTTTCAGTGCTGCTAAATACCAGCAACCCGGCTTCCTATTCCGCATTAACTATCGTTGATGTCCCCAATCACACACCGACAGGTAGTGTAACCATAAACGACACGACTCCTGAAACAGAACAAACCCTAAGCGTTACCAACACGCTTCAAGATACCGATGGCTTAGGCAACATCACTTACTCATGGTTAGCCAATGACCAACCCGTTGGCACAGGCAAAAGTTACACCGTTACAACCGCTGATGTCGGTAAAAAATTGAGTGTTACTGCCAGCTACACTGATGGCTTAGGTGTGGTTGAAAGTGTCAGTAGTGACAACACCAGCAAGGTCACATACGTTAAGCTCATTTTGAATGGTACGGCAGGGAATGATGTGTTAAACGGCGGCGGAGGCAATGATACCTTAAACGGCATCGTCGGCAACGACACGTTAAATGGTGGTTTGGGCAACGACAAGCTGATTGGCGGCACTGGTGATGACACGTTAAATGGCGGTGCAGGCCATGATGTTTTAGCGGGCACGGTCGGCAATGATCTGGAAAACGGCGAAGGAGGTAATGATGTGCTGAGGGGAATCTTAGGCAACGACACTTTAGTCGGTGGTATGGGCAATGACGATCTGATTGCAGGCAAAGCTTATAATGTGTTGACGGGCGGCGATGGTATGGATAGTTTTCACTTCGCCTCCGCTTCCCATAGCACAATTACCGATTTTGTTGTAGCTGAGGATACCATCAAGCTGGAAAATAAATTTTTCACCCAACTGACGGCAACGGGGGTGTTATATGCCGGCTTCCTTGTTACTGCTTCATCAGCGCACGATGCTAACGATTATGTCATCTACAACAACGCCACGGGCGCATTGTTTTATGATGCGGATGCTAATGGCGCCGGTGCAGCCGTGCAAATCGCCACTTTAGGCGTGAATTTGCTGATGACCCATGTGGATGTTGTGGTGATTTAGTCATTCCACGTCCATTAAGCAAGTGATTATTGCTGGGGTGGAAATCGAGCGACGGGGCAGCTGATGGCGTTTTCTGTTATTTATGGACTAAGCCGCTTATCACAGTTCCGGCAACAACCCTCTCCGAAGATTTATTCGGTAAGCAAAACGTAGCAGTTGTGTTTGGCTGGATGACAGGATCTGCGTTAGGTGATGCCGGGTGATAACTTTTGCATAGCCAGTACGATGCAGGCCCCTGGACGTTCCTGATAAAACTCGGCGCTGATCCAGCGCTCACCGACTGCGGCGAGCCTGCCATCCAGGTAAACCAATGGTATTCGCTCGCGTTCCCAAGGCGGGATGCCCGCTTCCTGGAACAGCTTTTTCAAGGCATGATGGCCTTGCCGTCCAGGCAGGCGTATTTTTTCGCCGCCGCCGCGTAATCTCAATTCGACACGCGCATTTTCCCAGTAATCACGCAATATGCCGGCCGATGCAGGCAGGCAAACCAAGATGTTCTGGTCTGCAAAAGGCCATGATGTTTGCCCTTGGGGATCGCTCAGCTTTAACGGATGCTCCTGCTCAACCGGCGGCAGACAATACACTTTATGCCGATAACGGCGGATACAATAGCCCGGCCCGGACAACACCGGGCCGCCATCTTCCCTGGCTGCCAATACCTCAGTCAGGATGCGCCCCAGCAGTCCCTGTGACGGCATTTTTACGCCCAGGCGTTGCAGCCACTGCCGGATCAGCAGTTTTTGCCGCAACGGCGGATAGTCTTTTAACTTGGTAATATCCAGCGTATTGTCGGCAGGGTTAAGCGTAGCGCCTAGCCAATCATCAGCAGCTTCAGCAATGGCCTGTTGCGCCTCGGCACAATGCGCCGCCGAGCGGGCGACGGTTTTATCCAGTGCCGGCCAACGCTGTTTCAATAACGGCACGATGTCATTACGCAAGAAGTTGCGGTCATAATCGCTGCATTGGTTGCTGGGATCCTCAATCCAGCTTAAGGCGTGGGCTGCCGCATAATCGCCGATAGCCTGTTTCGCAACCTCCAGTAACGGCCTCAACAAAACGCCCGATCCAAACTCCATACCCGGCGGCATGCCGGATAATCCGCGCAAACCGCTGCCCCGGAACAGCTGCAATAACACGGTTTCCAACTGGTCTTCCCGATGTTGGGCAACCAGCAGCGCATCACCGTTCCCCATCAACGACTTCAATGCGGCATAACGGGCGTTCCTGGCGGCTTCCTCAGGACTTTCGCCCGATTTCGCTGCGGCTTCGACGCGTAACAGCTTAAATCCTACCGCCAAAGCCTGCGCGGTGTTTGCACAATGTGCGGCCCAGGCATCCGCTTCAGGCTGCAGGCCGTGATGCACATAAACTGCGGTGATTTTATGCCGAAGCGCGGGGATGGAAGCAGACAAATGCAGCAGTACATGGGAATCTATGCCGCCGCTATAGCCGATATAAATATGCGGCGGATGATGTCCGGTTAATGCGGAGACTATGAGCTGTGCCGACAGCGCCACGGGCACTGTTAATCAACCGTCCATTGCACCAAACCGCTATAGGCGGTGGCAAGGACTATCAAGCCGAAAACGATGCGGTACCAGGCAAAAATAATAAAGTCGTGGTGGCTGATATAGCGTAGCAAGCCTTTGATTGCCAATACTGCGCTAATAAATGCGGCGACCAGGCCCACGGCAAAATAAGGCGCATCGCCCACCAGATCCAGCAACTCGCGGTGTTTATATAATTTATAAAGACTGGCGATGATTAACGTTGGGATCGCCAGAAAAAACGAAAACTCGGTCGCCGCTTTACGCGACAAACCGAATAACAAACCGCCGATTATCGTTGCCCCAGAACGCGAGGTGCCCGGAATAAGTGCACAGGCTTGGGCTAGGCCCAGTTTGAACGCATCCAGCGGCGTCAAGTCGTCAACCTCTTGGACACGTATTGTGTGCTCGCGCTTTTCCGCCCAGATAATGACGAACGCACCGGCAATAAACGCCAGCGCGACCGGAACCGGCTTGAACAATACCTGGGTGATGTAATCGCCGAACAATAAGCCCAAACAGGCCAGCGGCATAAAGGCAATCGCCAGATTCAATACGAACCGCTGCGCCGACCTTTGCTTGGGCAAGCCGGTGATGACGGCGGCAATTTTCGCGCGATATTCCCAGCAGACCGCGAAGATGGCCCCCATCTGGATAACGATTTCAAACACCTTGCCCTTATCATCATTGAAATGCAGCAAATCGCCGACCAGGATTAAATGCCCGGTGCTCGACACCGGCAGGAATTCGGTCAAGCCTTCAACAACGCCTAAAATAAAGGCTTTAATGAATAAGATAAGATCCATAGTGTTATCCGTATGACGTTAGGAGCTGGCTTGCACTGAATGCAGGTTAGTGGATTTCAAAAGCCGTAAGCGGCGGCTCATCAGCCTGCAACTCTATGATTTCGACATCGTCGACCCTGGCCGTGACCGGGCCTTTGTGACACCATTTGATGAATTTTTCCATCGTGACATGTTCAGCCTCGGCAATAATTTCAACGCGGCCATCAGGCAGGTTTCTGACACTGCCTTTGATCGCAAAATGCTTGGCCTTGTTTTGCGTAAACAGGCGGAAGTAAACCCCCTGCACACGCCCGGAAACCAAAATTTTAACTCTACGCATCGCTTAAGATTCTCCAGCAATAATGAATTTTGGGGTTGCGGGCAAAATCCTCCGGGATAGTCGCCGCGCTAATATCTGCTATGTTTAAGCCTGCCAAGGCCTGGGTGTCGAGTTTAAAGCGCCTGAAATTAGTCGAAAAATAGAGCACACCACCCGGAGCCAGCAACTTAACGGCTTGCTGGATGAGCCGCACGTGATCGTTTTGTATATCAAACACATCATCCATACGCTTGGAATTGGAAAAAGTCGGCGGATCGAGGAATATCAGTTCATAGTGTCGACTATGCGGATTTTCGGCTTCCCTGGCGAGCCATTCCAGGCAATCGGCTTGTATAAACTCATGTTGCCCCGAAACCGGGTTCAGCGCCAGATTCTTTTTCGCCCAGTTGATGTAAGTGTTGGACATATCGACCGTGGTGGTCGAACTGGCGCCGCCGACGGCCGCATGCACCGTCGCGCTGCCGGTATAGGCAAACAGATTTAAAAACCGCTTGCCGTGGGCTTGTTGCTGGATCAGCAGGCGTATCGGCCGATGATCCAGAAATAATCCGGTATCGAGATAATCTTCAAAATTAACCCATAACCGGCAACCGCCTTCTTCAATGCAGTGGTAGCGCCCCGTTTCGCCGTGCTTTTCATATTGGTCGGTATGGTGTTGCTTACGGCGTATTTTTAACACCACCTGCTCGCGGCTAATACCCAGCACCTTGGGTATCTCAGCCAACAACGCCGCCAATCGCTGGTCGGCTTTGTGCGGATCTATGGTCTTGGGCGGTTCGTATTCCTGCAGATTGACCCAGGTTTGCCCGCCCTCACCTGTCGTCTGATAAATATCCACAGCAACGGAATATTCCGGTAAATCGGCATCATAGACGCGGTAGCAAGTGATCCGGTTTTGTCTTGTCCAGACCGCCAGTTTTTTCAAATTCTTTTTGAGGCGGTTTGCAAAGCTTACCGCTCCCTGCTCACGCTCCTTGCCTACATCCCTGTAGGCAAAGCTTACCGCTCCCTGCTCACGCTCCTTGACTGTATCATTATCGGCGACATCTGCCGATCCCTGCCCAATGTTTAAAGCTCCGGCATCCGGCTGTACCTCCCTGCTGGCTTGTGTAACTTTGAGCAACCGTTCTTCGGTAGTTTTCGCCTTTGGGATAAAAAAAGCGCTTTCGCTTATGTCCAAACGCAATAGCTTGCATTCCAACGCACCGTTATAAAGCGTAACCGGTTTTTGTGAGCGTATCCCTAGACGAAAGCCCAGCTCAGGGTCGCTGATTATCAGCGCCGCTTGCCACCCGACGAAATGCGCCTTTAAAGTATCGCCAAATTTTTTATATAAATCGGCGGTGTCAGCCCTTTCGCCTAAGCGTTCGCCATAAGGCGGGTTGCAGATCAACAAACCGGGCTTCCAACTTTCAGCTGGCGCGGCATCTTCAATATCACGGCGTTCGACATGAATCTTGTTCTGTAATCCGGCATTGGCGATATGGGTCAGCGCCGCGTTGACGGTTAACCGGTCTTGGTCGAAACCGACGATAACCGGCAGTTTGGCCAAACCGATTTTTTTGCGTTGCTCGGCTTCGGCACGTAATTTTTGCCAGCAACCGGCATCGTGCTGTTTCCAGCCGGTGAACCCGAAATAATCACGCAACAAGCCGGGCGCATAATCGGCGGCTATCATCGCAGCTTCCAGCAACAGCGTTCCTGACCCGCACATTGGGTCGAATAATGTCCCGCCCAAGGCTGCGATTTGCGGCCAACCGCTACGCAATAACATCGCTGCCGCCAGATTTTCCTTGATGGGCGCTTTAATATTGATGTCGCGATAACCCCGCCTGTGCAAGCTAGTACCCGACAAATCGAGGCTAAGCCGGGCACTGTCACCGGAAAGATAGACATTGACACGGATATTAGGCTGTTCGGTATCAATATTGGGGCGGATTTTAAAGCGCTCGCGCATCTGATCGACTATCGCATCTTTAACTTTTAATGCGCCAAAATGGGTATTATTGATCGCCGCCGAATTTTTTGCGCTAAACGTCACGGCAAAACTGTCTTCAGGATTGAGGTGTTCAAACCAATTGATGTTTTGTACGCCCTTATACAGGTCGTCCTGGCTGCGTACATCAAATGAACTCAAAACCAATAAAATGCGGTTAGCCGTCCTGGACCACAAACAAGCGCGGTAAGCTGTTTCCAGGTCACCCTGAAAAGCGACGCCGGCCATGGTCGCTTTAACCGGGTGGATACCTAAGGTTTGGAGCTCTTCGGCAAGAAGGTTTTCCATCGCCTTGGGCGTGCTGGCAAATAAGGGATAACTACTGGGCATAATATAAAATAAAAAGCCTTGCTATAACAAGGCTTTAGGTAACGATCTACAAGAAACCGAAGTCACACGTCAGTGTGGGGTTAGCGATGGCTTACTGGATTTTGATCAGCTCAACATCAAAAATCAACGCCGCATTCGGCCCGATCAAACGCCCCGCGCCATTCTCGCCATAAGCGAGCTCAGAGGGGATATAAAAACGGAATTTGCTGCCTTCTTTCATGAGCTGGACACCCTCGGTCCAACCAGGGATGACTTGGTTTAACGGGAATGTAGCAGGTTCGCCTCTGTTGTAAGAACTATCAAACTCTTTGCCATCAAGCGTTGTGCCTTTGTAATGCACCGTCACATTATCCGTTGCAGAAGGTGATTTATTACCCGTGCCCGGAGTTAATATTTCATATTGCAAACCGCTTGCAGTCGTTACAATATTGCTTTTTTTAGCATTTGCAGTCAGGAAAGCGAAGCCTGCGGCTTTATTTTCTTCAGGTGTGGTGGCATTGGCCATTGAAAACATGGTGATCCCTATAAGAGCAACAGCGACAATTGAAAGAACTTGAGTTTGAATTTTTCTCACGATTTCCCCTTTTTGTGTAATGTAAAAAAAGATAGTTTATCAAAAATCGGCATTAATCGGTCCTCATTTTGCATTGCTTCAATTGCTTTTGAAATTGCACTGCCTTTCCGGCCACCTTATCCGCAGTCCGCCGCAGCCAGGCTTTCCTTAAATAGGTTTTACGTTGATAACCGCTGTGCCCTTCGTGGTAAGCCAGATATAAATTTTTTGCATCGTTTTTGGCAATATGCAGCTTGGTAAAACTGGTATGGCAGTACCAACCGATAAAGTCCGCCGAATCGGCAAACTCATCCCGATCGGCCCACCAGTCGCCTGCACTATCAAGATAATCATCCCAAGCTTCATCTTTAGCCTGGGCATAACCATATGCGCTGCTATCCCTGAACCAGGGGATAATGCCCAAAAGCCAGGGCCGCGGTGGCTTTGCGTCGGCGACAAAATGCGATTCCTGGTGCATAATTGCCATCAGCACGGGTATAGGCACCCCCCATTTTTGATAAGCTTTTTGGGCATCATTGCGCCATCCGTCTTCCTCTGTAAATGTGGCGCACAAATCGTCGCTATTTTTGGGCGGCATGACCGCACAAGCGCTTAACACCAGCAGAAGGAAAAACATCACTAGCTTTATCATGTCATTGAATGCAAGATGTAAATAAAAAACCAATATTAACAAAGAATTATAACCGCACACACATTGCGCCAGTATATTAGGGTTATCAGCGAGGAAACAAAGATGAATCCACAACCAAATCGGCCTTATCGCAAAAGCCTGACATCGCAAGGCCTAATTTACATGGCGGAACAAGAGCATGAGGTCACCGTGCAAAATCTTTCGATAAGCGGGGCGCTGGCCAAATTAAATAATGATTGGCACAGCCAACATATCAAAGATATTTTTAGCATCTTATCGGCATCGACCAGCATCGACTTGTACCTGCCCGAATTACGGCTGGCAGGCGAAGCTGAAGTGGTCAGGGTTGACACCGTAGAGGATCATCATATTACGTTGGCGCTGGAATTCAAGAATGTCGCTTATTATGCCGATCAATGGCAGCACCAAAGAACAGCCTATAGAAAAAACGTCTCTGATATCGGACGCATTGTACTCAATGGCGCAGGCTATAACTTTACGTCCGTCAATGTCTCGATGGGGGGCTTAATGATTCGTATTGCAGAAACGGTGGCCGTTAAACCGGGGAGCATTACGCAATTTGAATTCAAGCCGCTAGGGCTAGCCGGCAACATCAAAATCATTTGGGCGGACACGCTTGCCGATATCGGGACTTTCATCGGTTTACAATATGTAAAACTGCAAAACAATGAGCTTAAAGGCATACCTCGCTTTCATAAGTAAACACGTCCAGGGCTAAACCTGCTTGGATTTATTATCAGCCGTAGCTGATTTGCCCGATGTAAATACGCCAAGCACATGGAGCTATTTATCAGCAATATGATAAAATTTCCGCCCGTCGGATACCCTGGCCCCAACCCCCATCCCGTAGCCTGAAGTACGGGAAACGGCCTTGTTGGCGCCGCATGTGACGATACATCTTTCCGCCTACGTGCCGAAAATTGATAGCAACAACCTCACTTTAAAAACGCTTATGAACACACCCAAAAAAGTCGCGCTCCTTACCGCAGGCGGGCTAGCCCCTTGCCTCAGCTCAGCTATCGGCAGCCTTATCGAACGTTATACCGAAATTGACCCCAGCATTGAAATCATTTGTTACCGTAGCGGTTATAAAGGCCTTTTGTTAGGTGACTCTTATGCCGTAACTCCAGAAATCCGTGAACAAGCCGGACGTTTGCACCGCTTCGGCGGCTCCCCTATCGGCAATAGCCGCGTCAAACTGACTAATATCAAGGACTGCATCAAGCGCGGTCTCGTCGTAGAAGGCCAAGACCCGCAAAAAGTTGCCGCCGACCAACTAATTAAAGACGGCGTGGACATCCTGCACACGATAGGCGGCGATGACACCAATACTGCCGCAGCCGATCTTGCCGCATTCCTTGCCAGCAACAATTATGGCCTGACCGTGATCGGCCTGCCTAAAACTGTTGATAATGACGTCTACCCTATCAAGCAATCATTAGGCGCCTGGACTGCCGCTGAACAGGGCGCACGCTATTTCTGGAATGTGGTGGCAGAAAACAACGCCAACCCGCGCATGTTGATCGTCCACGAAGTGATGGGGCGCAACTGCGGCTGGTTGACTGCCGCGACAGCGTTGGATTACCGCAAACTGCTCGACCGCGCCGAATGGTTGCCTGGACTGGGCCTGGATCGCAGGGCCTTTGAAGTCCATGCGGTTTTTGTGCCGGAAATGGCTATAGATCTTGCCGCCGAAGCGGCACGCCTGCGTACGGTTATGGATACCGTCGACTGCGTCAACATCTTTGTTTCCGAAGGTGCAGGCGTAGAAGCGATAGTCGCAGAAATGCAGGCAAAGGGCGAAGAAGTGCCACGCGATGCTTTCGGCCATATTAAGCTGGATGCCATCAATCCGGGCAAATGGTTCGGCGAACAGTTTGCCGCAATGATCGGTGCGGAAAAGACCCTAGTGCAAAAATCAGGTTATTTCGCCCGGGCGTCTGCCGCCAATAGCGAGGACATCCGTCTTATCAAATCCTGCGCGGATCTTGCCGTTGAGTGCGCGATGCGCCGCGAATCCGGCGTCATAGGCCACGATGAAGATAAAAACGGGGTTTTGCGCGCTATTGAATTCCCGCGCATCAAGGGCGGCAAACCTTTCGACCTGGATACGCCATGGTTTAACCAAACCTTGGCCGAAATTGGCCAGGCTAAAGGTGCAAAAGTCGACGTAAGCCACTAAGTCAGTCCCGCGGGTAAACCTGACAGGTTTACCCGCCCCAACGAAACCACGTAAAAAAATTTATGGCGCTCGGCATTAATCGCCATCCTCTTTTTGTTCTTCTTTTTTGCCGTCTTCAGTTTTACCTAGCGGTGACTCAGGGAACAGAAAATCCGCAAAAAAAACCGGGAAAAACAATAAAATCATCACGGCAACGGCAACAAACGCCGGATTAACGATGTCCGACAGCCAATACGCGAGTGCGCTGCCGCACAATATACGCATGGGGCCTGGGGTTTTTATTTTGACAGTCCCTTTTTTTGCCTTTGCCAATGATATGTTCCTGTGGTGTGCCGATAACCCGGATGAAACTTAGCGCATCCGGGCTATCGTTTTGCTTATGTCCTATAAGTCTGTCGCAAGCCGCTTACAGATTGTCCGCACATGGATGTTAAATCGCCTGATTAATTCTCGCTAAGGCATTTTCAAGATTCGCCATACTGGTCGCTATCGAAATCCTGATATGCCCAGGGCAGCCAAACGCAGAACCCGGCACCAGCGCAACGCCTGCGCTTTCTATCAGGTATTCAGAAAAGGCAAGATCGTCTTGGATATTATCCATGCGGGCAATGAGCTTTTCGATATTGGGGAAGACATAAAACGTGCCATCTGTCTCCAGACATTCAATACCATCGATTTTATTGAGTTCCGATACGACAAAATCATGGCGTTGCTTAAATTCAACACACATGCGGTCGATAAAGCTTTGCTCGCCCGTTAACGCGGCCTCAGCAGCAACCTGTGAAATTGAGGTTGGGTTAGAGGTGCTTTGCGACTGGATGGTGCACATCGCTTCAATCAAATCTGCCGGGCCTGCGGCATAACCAATGCGCCATCCGGTCATTGAATAGGCCTTAGACACGCCGTTCATAACGACTGTACGGTCATAAAACTCAGGGCAGGCATTCAGGATGTTCACAAACGTGCCTTTTTTCCACAGTATATGTTCATACATATCATCGGTGGCAATGATGATGTCGGGGAAATCTTTAAGCACATCACCAAGAGCCTTAAGCTCTTCCAGCGTATAGGCCACACCGGATGGATTGGACGGACTGTTGATAAACATCAAACGGGTTTTATCGGTGATCGCAGCACGCAGGGATTCAGGCGTGATTTTAAACTGTTGCGCTTGCGTAGTCTCGATAATCACCGGCACGCCATCCGCCAATAGCACCATATCAGGATAAGACACCCAAAATGGTGCCGGAATAATGACTTCATCACCGGCATTCAACAAAGCCTGGGTCAAATTAAAAGAACTTTGCTTGCCGCCGCAGGATACCAACACCTGCTTGGGCTGGTAATCGAGCCCGTTATCATTTTTAAATTTGGCAATAATGGCCTTTTTCAGGCTAGGAATACCATCAACTGCGGTATATTTGGTAAAGCCGTTTTCGATGGCTTTGATAGCCGCTGCTTTGATGTGGTCTGGAGTATCAAAATCCGGTTCACCTGCGCCTAGCCCGATGATGTCTTTGCCTGCCGCGCGCATCGCAGCCGCCCTCGCGGTGATAGCCAAAGTAGGTGATGGTTTGACAGCCTGAACCCTGTTAGAAAGTGTAATACTCATATTCCGCCCTGTAAAATCAATGAAATTTGATGATTATACACCATGGATAATCGCTTGCTATCAACGCTTGGTCGATAACCATAGCGGATGCGGACATCAGCAAAAAACCTGTCGCCCATAAAAAAACATCAAAACAGCTGAGGGATTATCCGGGTTCATTCGTCTTACTAGCAGCAAGCGTTTACTCAAACCGCAAGTATTTGCCAACACTAGCCACCCGCCAAAAGCATTCAGGCCGCCGGGGGGTGTTATTGTGCCATCCCTCTAAAACCCAACGTCCGCTGATAATGAGATTGCCGCCGTACCATGTTGCGCCCTATATACTCCTGGCGGTGCTGTTGCCGGGATGCACCGCGACACCTGGACACGCTATCGACGATGTCGGCATACCGGCGCCATCGCGCTGGCTTACCGAAAACACCGGCCAACCGCCCCTGGCGCAATGGCTGCTTGCTTTTGCCGACCCTGCCTTATCGGCACTGGTACAGGAAGCGCTGTCCGGCAATTATGATTTAAAAGCCGCCGCAGCGCGCGTCCATGCCGCACAGGAGCAAGCCCTCATACAAGACTCGGCGCGCTGGCCACAATTGGCATTGACGCCCAGCCTAAGCCGTATGAAGGATTTTGCAACACCCGCATCCGGTGCATTCAGCGCCTTATTCAATTTGAGCTGGGAAATTGATCTTTGGGGACGCATCCGCGCCGCCCAGCAAGCCACCCAGCAAGACGCCGACGCCGCGCAAGCCGATTTTTATGGCGCCCGCCTATCGCTGGCTGCACATATCGCCCAAGGCTATTTCGACCTGGCCGAAGCACGGCAGCAAGTCGATGTGGTCCAGCAATCGGTTAACGACCGCCAGACTATCGTCGAACTGGTGCACGGGCGCTTTGCGCGGGGCTTGACCAAGGGACTGGATTTGCGGCTGGTGCTCACTGACTTGGCGAATGCCAAGTCACAACTCGCAAACGCCAACAATCAAGTACAAGCCATCAGCCGTCAACTGGAAGTCCTGTCAGGCCGCTATCCTCAAGGGCGCTTAACAGCAACATCGGCGTTACCTCCGCCTCCTGCTACGCTACGGGCAGGCTTGCCTTCAGAACTACTAACGCGAAGGCCCGATCTGATCGCCGCGTTTAGCCGATTACAGGCGGCTGATGCCCGCGTAAAAAGCGCACAACTGGCCTTATTGCCGCGCCTTACCCTGACAGCCGATGGCGGCACCAGTAGCCCGGCATTGGCAGCTATCACCGATCCCCGCTCCGCTGCCTGGAATCTGGGCCTAGGGCTTGTGCAGCCGCTACTGGCAGGCGGCCGCCTCAAGGCCGAAATCCGGCTAAACGAAGCCCGCACCGACGAAGCATTAAACCAATACCGAAGCGTGGCGTTGAATGCGTTTCGTGAAGTGGAACAGGCGCTGGCTGCGGAAACCTGGCTGAGATCACAGGAACAGGCACTTCAGGAAGCCGTCGTACAAACGCACGCCAGCCGAGAACTTGCTGTCTATTCGTATCGCCAGGGTCTAATTGAAATCCTCACCTTATTGGACAGTTACCGCAGTACGCTAAATGCACAAAGCGCACACTTGGCGGTCAGAAGACAATTGCTCAACACCCGTATCAATCTGTACCTGGCTTTGGGAGGCGGGCTAGATGAAACCAGATAAGCGGCTAAAAATCATAATACCCAGCATCGTTCTGCTCTCCGGCCTTGCGGCCGCATGGAGCATCATTGCGTATCAGCCGCCCATGAAACAGCAAACCGCGCCAAACGCCCCCCCGCTAGTGACTATCATCCGGGTAGAACCACAAACCCTGAGTTTGAATATCGATACCCAGGGCATAGTTATGCCGCGCACTGAAATTGATTTGGTACCGGAAGTCGCCGGCAAGATCATTTACCGGCACCCCGATTTTTTCGCAGGCGGTTTTTTTGCGCTGAATGAGCTATTACTGGCCATAGACCCCAGAGATTACGATTATGCCGTCGCTGAAGCCGAAGCACGCATTGCCGAAGCCCGGCGCCTACTCATTTCCGAAGAAGCGCAGGCCGACCAGGCCCGTAGTGAATGGCAAGCCCTGGGTAACGGCAAACCGACCGCCCTGGCAATGCGCGAACCGCAACTGGCGGAAGCCCGCGCCAAACTTAAAGCCGCCGAAGCGGATCTGGCCAAGGCCAGGCTCAAACGCAGCCGTTGCGAGTTACGCGCCCCTTTTGCCGGACGCTTGCGTAACACCTCCGTGGGGCTAGGTCAATATGTCCAAGCAGGCGAAAAACTCGCGCGCATCTATTCTTCCGATGCCGCTGAGATCCGTCTGCCTTTATCGACCGACCAACTGGGTTTTGTCGATCTGCCGCTAGGCATAAGCGATGGCAATGCGGCTAAAAATACCCGGGTAACGCTGACGGCGGATTTTGCAGGTACCCCGCAATCCTGGACAGGCCGCATCGTCCGCACGGAAGGTGCCGTGGACGAAACTAACGGGCAAATCTACGTGGTCGCCGAAGTGCTTAACCCCTACTCACCCAAAGCCCAGCAAACGCCGCTGCTGGTAGGCTTATTTGTCAAGGCCAGCGTACAGGGCAAAACGCAGCACCAGCTATACGCGCTGCCGCCAAACGCATTGAATGCTGCACAGGAAGTGTTGCTGGTGGACGATGATCTGCGCCTGCACATCAAAAAGCTGGATATTATCCGCAACGAACCTGATCGCATTTTGATAAAAAACGGTTTAAATGCAGGCGATAAAGTCATCCTAAGCGGCATTCAAGTACCCGTTGAAAACATGCAAGTCAGGATAGACGACGACATGACGCCAACAACAGCTGGTGGGCAAACGCCGTGATGGTGTTGACGCAAAGGGTCGGACTTGGCAAGCCTTTGCAGGATCGTATGGCTTTGCCATTTTGAACAAAACCGGGCATCCATGGAAGGCTTAGGCGCTAAAATCCGGCGCCGGCGGCGTGGCTGCCCGCATGGCATGAACAAACACCGGCCGATGCGACAAAATCTTGCTTGACGGCTATACTCTTGCAAGCGTTGTTTTGCAGAGAGCAACGCCGTTGCGTGCACATTTTACAAAACCACTGACCGATAGAGGTTCCCACCATGCCACACCACCGCTTGTTTATCTTAACCGCCCTGTTAGCCGCCGCTGCTACGGCCCAAGCCGGCACCCTCAGCAACGGCCAATGGTCGTCAACCGGTTGCGGAGACATACCGGAACAACCCGTGCTCGACACGTCCGGTACACTTGATCAATATAATCAAAGCGTCAATAAAGTGAACGAATGGCAACAACTCGTCCAGACTTATATGGCTTGTGTGGTCATTGAAGCCAATACCGACAATGAAGCCATCGCCAAAGCCGCCAATGAACAAAAGGCTAAATTTAAGGAGGCTATCGAAAAAATCAAGGCGGATGCCGCCGCATCGCCATTCGTTAAAAACAAGTAAAACCAGGCTTGGGCAAAACCGGTTCCAGATGACGTGCCGCTTGCTTGATAGAAGCGGCATGGTCCAACTGGACACCATGTCGCCGGTTTAAACCCTGACACTTAAGCCGACTTAGGGCTAGGCAGGACGGCTAACATACCCCGCCTAACCAACCCATACGCAGCAGCCGTCCAGAATAACAGGCTACGACCACGAAAACGCCCCTGTTCACGCCTACCCGTATCAGCCGCACAAAGCGGCATATCAAGCAAGGGCTAGTCGGCAAAGATTGAGAATAAATCCCGAAACACCATGACGAATAGCGCATTGTCGATTAAAATGCAGAGGATTTATCAAATCCGGTTTGCTCCATTAGTCATCCGTTATCTTCCCAAGCCCATACAATCTACATGACAAAGTACATTTTCATTACCGGCGGCGTTGTCTCATCGCTGGGCAAAGGTATTGCTGCATCTTCGTTAGCCGCCATCTTGGAGGCTCGCGGCCTAAAAGTGACGATGACCAAACTAGACCCTTATATCAATGTCGATCCGGGCACGATGAGCCCTTTTCAGCATGGCGAAGTGTTCGTCACCGAAGATGGCGCAGAAACCGACCTGGATCTGGGGCATTACGAGCGGTTTCTTAAAACCACGATGTCCAAAAAAAATAATTTCACGACCGGTCAAGTTTATGACTGCGTGTTGCGCCGTGAGCGCAAAGGTGAATACCTGGGGGCGACCGTCCAGGTTATCCCGCATATCACGGATGAAATCAAGCATCGCATTTATCAAAGCGCCGACGACTGCATGGATGCAGGAGGTAGGGCAACACAGGGAGCAGTTGCCGGAGGCGTGGATGTTGCGTTGATTGAAGTCGGCGGCACCGTCGGCGATATAGAATCACTGCCGTTCCTCGAAGCCATCAGACAAATGCGTTTTGAACTGGGCATAGACAGGTCACTGTTCATTCATCTGACATTAGTCCCTTATATCCGCTCTGCCGGAGAGATCAAGACCAAACCCACCCAACATTCGGTTAAGGAATTGCGTAGCATCGGTATCCAGCCGGACATCCTGATATGCCGTTCCGAACAGCCGGTCCCGGTCAGCGAACGGCGCAAAATTGCGTTGTTCACCAATGTCGAAGAAAAAGCGGTCATTTCCGCAGTCGATGCCGATTCCATTTATCGCATCCCGCTGCTGCTGCATGACCAAGGCCTGGATGATATTGTCGTCAAGCGCTTACGGCTGGATGTACCGCCCGCTGATTTGAGCGAATGGAAAAATGTGGTCGAGGCTTTGGGACACTCGATCCATAGTGTGACCGTCGCTGTCGTCGGCAAATACGTCGATCATTCCGATGCCTATAAATCGCTTAACGAAGCGTTAATCCATGCCGGTATCCGCACCCTCACCAAAGTCAATATCGTTTATATCGACTCGGAAGTCATTGAAGATGAGGGCGTCGCAAGGCTCAAAGATGTCGACGCCATACTCGTCCCCGGCGGCTTTGGCGAGCGCGGCGTGGAAGGCAAGATAGCGACGGTGCGTTACGCCCGTGAGAACAACATCCCTTATCTCGGCATTTGTTTGGGCATGCAGGCGGCGGTGATCGAGTTTGCCCGTGATGTAGCTGGCCTGGAAGGCGCGCACAGCACCGAATTCCTGCCCAAATCGCCGCATCCTGTGATCGGCCTGATCACCGAATGGATGGCTGAAAGCGGCCAACTGGAAACGCGTGATGAAAATTCCGATTTGGGCGGTTCAATGCGCCTGGGCGGGCAGCAATGCCGATTGCAACCGAATTCGCTGGCGTTCCAGCTTTATCAGAAAGATGTCATTACCGAGCGCCATCGCCACCGCTACGAATTTAACAACCAATATTTTGAGAAACTGGAACAAGCCGGCATGCGCTTTTCCGGCAAATCCATCGACGGACGCTTGGTTGAAGTTATCGAAATACCCACCCATCCGTGGTTTTTGGCCTGCCAATTCCACCCTGAATTCACCTCGACGCCAAGAAAAGGCCATCCGCTATTCTCCGGTTTTGTCGTGGCCGCTTCCCAATACAAAAAGGTGACAGAACAATGAAATTATGCGGCTTTGATGTCGGTTTAGACCAACCCTTATTTTTAATCGCCGGCCCCTGCGTCATCGAAAGCGAACAGCTCGCTTTGGATACCGCAGGCTATTTGAAAGAATTGACAACCACGCTGGGTATCCCCTTTATCTACAAATCGTCATTTGATAAGGCCAACCGCTCTTCACATGAAAGTTTTCGCGGTTTAGGCACAGAGCAAGGCCTAGCCATACTAGAAAAAGTCAAACAACAAATCGGCGTACCGGTCTTGACCGACGTACATGAGGACACGCCGCTAGCTGAAGTGGCTGCCGTGGTTGATGTGATGCAAACACCGGCGTTTTTATGCCGGCAAACTAATTTCATCCAGAGCGTAGCGGCCCTTGGAATTCCGGTCAACATCAAAAAAGGCCAGTTTCTCGCCCCTTGGGATATGGTACATGTCGCCAACAAGGCAAAAGCCACCGGCAACCAGCAGATTATGGTTTGTGAGCGCGGCGTATCGTTCGGCTACAATAATCTGGTTTCTGATATGCGCGCCCTGGCGGTGATGCGCGATACCGATTGCCCGGTTGTCTTTGATGCCACACATTCCGTGCAACTACCCGGAGGGCAAGGCACTTCATCCGGTGGGCAACGCGAATTTGTGCCGGTTTTAGCGAGGGCTGCCGTTGCCGTCGGTATCGCGGGGCTGTTTATGGAAACCCACCCTAATCCTGCCGAAGCGAAAAGTGATGGGCCGAACTCCTGGCCTTTGTACCGTATGCGCGAGCTGTTGGAAACTTTATTGGTTTTGGATAACGCGGTTAAAAGCCGACCCTTTATTGAAACGACCTTATAACTTTTTAGAGATGCCTTCCATGCCTGCCATCACTGAATTGTCACAACTCGATTTGAACGGCAGCTACAGCTATGCCGACTATTTGACTTGGCAGTTTGATGAAGCGGTCGAGTTGATTAAAGGCAAGATTTCATTGATGTGTCCAGGGCCTAATGTCAAACATCAACGTATCTCATGGCGAATTAGTGGACGGTTGTTCAATTATTTTGAAGACAAACCGTGCAGTGCTTTCTCCGCCCCGTTCGATGTGCGTTTATATGACCGTACCCAATCGTTACTCGCTAATAAGGAAATTACCACCGTCGTGCAACCAGATATTTGCGTCATTTGCGATGACAGCAAATTAGACGAACAAGGTTGCAATGGCGCACCCGATTGGATTATTGAAATTTTGTCTTTGGGTAATTCTAAAAAAGAAGTCAAAACCAAACACACGCTTTATGCTGAAAGTGGCGTAAAAGAATACTGGCTAATTTACCCTTACGAGGAAGTCATTAGTCAATTTATATTAAATGTCGAAAATAACAATTACCAGTTAGCTAATAGTTATGCAGGCGATGATGTGGCTGTGCCTTATTTGTTCCCTGATTTAGCAATCGATTTACTGGGTTTATTTAAAAACAGCTGATTTGCTTCCCCCCACCGTCTGTTTTTAGCCCGTACAACACACCGTTACTTTTTATTTTAACCCTTGGAGCAATACATAACATGAGCAATATCGTTGACATCAAAGCAAGAGAAATTTTAGATTCACGCGGCAACCCAACCATTGAGGCCGACGTTATCTTGGCATCCGGCGTCATCGGCAGCGCCATGGTGCCATCCGGCGCATCAACAGGCGAACGCGAAGCCATCGAGTTGCGAGACGGCGACAAGTCCCGTTATTTGGGCAAAGGCGTGTTAAATGCCGTCAATAACGTCAGAACTGAAATACGTGATGCCGTGATCGGCATGGACATCACCGACCAGCAAAGTATCGACAACAAGATGATCGCCCTGGATGGCACAGACACTAAAGCCCGCTTGGGCGCCAACGCGATGCTGGCCGTTTCTATGGCCGCCGCCCATGCCGCCGCTAAAGAAGCCGGGCAACCTTTATACCGCCATCTACACGCTTCTTTAAATCCTTCAGGCGGCGAATTTGTGTTGCCCGTACCGATGATGAACATCATCAACGGCGGCTCACATGCCGACAACAGCGTTGACCTACAGGAATTCATGATCTTGCCGGTCGGTGCGCCAAGTTTCCGCGAAGCTATCCGTTACGGCGCCGAAGTGTTCCATAACCTGAGCAAGGTATTGAAATCAAAAGGCCTGGCGACTACCGTCGGCGATGAAGGCGGTTTTGCGCCTAATTTGTCTTCCAACGAAGAGGCCATCAGCGTCATTTTGCAAGCCATAGAACAAGCGGGCTACAAACCGGGTGTCGATATTTACTTGGGCCTGGATGCGGCGGCCTCTGAATATTATGCAGACGGGATTTATAATCTGGCGTCTGAAAGCAAAACCTATAGTTCAGCAGCCATGGCTGATTTCTTCGTAGATTGGGTGGACCGTTATCCAATTATCAGCATCGAAGACGGTTTCGACGAAAATGACTGGGACGGCTGGAAATTATTGACCGAAAAATTGGGCGGACGCATCCAACTGGTCGGCGATGATTTATTCGTCACCAACCCTGCCATCTTGAAAAAAGGCATAGACCAAAACATTGCCAATTCCATCCTGATTAAAGTCAACCAAATCGGCACCTTGACTGAAACCCTGGCTGCTATCGATATGGCCCATAAAGCCGGTTATTCAGCGGTAGTCTCACATCGTTCAGGCGAAACCGAAGACACCACGATTGCCGACTTGGTTGTCGCGACCGGCACCGGACAAATCAAGACCGGCTCATTAAGCCGTTCCGACCGTGTTGCCAAATACAACCGTTTGATGAAAATTGAAGAAGAATTAGGCGATCTGGCAAAATTCGCAGGCCGTAGCGCGTTTAAAATGCTGTAACCGACAGCGGGTTATCGACGCTGTTGCGCCGATAACCCGACAAGCTTGCTTGCCTAACCCCGCCCGTCATGTTTAGCTAACTCATATAGCGCGCCAAACTATCCCGGCGCCCATGCCTAAATCTGAATGCCATGAAAACTCTCATCGTCATCATCCTAGTCTTGATCGCCCATCTGCAATACCGTTTATGGCTGGGCACTGACAGCATCGCACAGATAGAAGCTGCGGAACTGCGTCTGGCCAACTTAAAAAAACAGGTTGACGAAAAAAAGCAACGCAATGATGCACTTTATGCCGAAGTGGAAGATTTAAGAAAAGGCCAGGAAGCATTGGAAGAACGCGCTCGGGATGAATTGGGCATGATTAAGGAAAACGAAACATTTTTTCAGGTCCTCGAATGAAAAAACTGTACATACATGCTGGGTTTGGTAAATGTGGCAGCAGCTCGATACAGACCTTCCTGTCGCGCCACAAGCAATTCAGCTGCACGAACGGCGACCATTTGGTCTATGCCGCACGCTTGGGCAACCGTCTTTTTTTTGGCGATGAACTGCTAAAAATGGCGGACCAACGCCCGCAAGGCTACAGCGAATCATTGCCCTTCTCGGCAGTCAAAACTGCCACACCCGATGAGTATTTTAATGCCGTAGGTGGCCAACTGCTTGGCTTGCTAGAGCAAAGCCATGTCGTCTTGTCGCAAGAATCCTGGAGCAACGAAGTTGACGCCTGGGCGCAAATTTCTTTTTTCAGCCGACATAACATCGATGTCACCTTTATTTTCTATATCCGCCCGCCTGTCACCTGGATCAATAGCTCATGGTGGCAATGGGGCGCGTGGTCCCCTGCCAACCTAGACGCCTGGATCGGCCAGATGCTCAATGCGGTAAAATACGGCGAACGGATAAGGGCGTTCAACCGCCTCCCTTGGGCTAGCCGTGTCCATGTCCGTTTACTTGAACACGATTTGCTGGATGATTTTTCCGGGCTGGTGGGGCTGGAACCCAGCAAGTATCAACAGCATCAATCGGTCGCCAACAAAAGCTTGCCTAACGGCATGTTACGGCTGCTCCAGACACACCGTCGGTTACGGCCGGACCCGCATGCCCCAGCTGTTGACTTCATCGTTCGTAACCACTTGAAGCTTGACGGCAAACCGGATTGGGTGCTCGATGCGATACAAATCAAAAAAATTATTGATGAAACCCGGGACAGCAACCTGCTGTTGCTGAATTTTATCGATGAAGACTGCAAGGATAAATTTATTGCCGACCCGCAGTATTGGGAGGTGTCGGCGTTTGACGGTATGCAGGCCAAGCCGTCGGCAGCCATAAAACCCAGTTATGACGAACTTGAAGACATAGCCCTGGCCGCCATTGATGCCGTAATAAAGTTGGACACCCAACAACTAAAAGCTAAGGCCCATGCCAGTCCGGTATTTGATCACTTTCTTATCTGGCGGGATTTGGCGCTACATGTCGAAAACTCAGATCTGGAGCTCGCTAACCGTTTAATGCAACAGTCTGCCAAGCTGCGTCCCGAAGCGGAATTTGTGCAACGGAAACTGGCGAATTACCAAACAAGGTTGGCTAGATTGAAAAAAAAACCTGATGCCAAGTAAACCCGCCCGCTTGACAGCAAGCGGTCAGGTGTTGACTATGACCGGCGTATCGGCCAACTCGTTAGGATTAATCGCGGTAGCCGGAAAATAAGCCGCCAACAGCGACGTGATGGCTTCGATACCGGCTAAAGACCCGCGTAAAAACTCACCGGACTTAAACGCCTGCTGCATAGATCCGGCAATCGCCTCCCATTCGGATGCTGCGACACGCCGGTTGATGCCGCGATCAGCAACAATATGCACTTCCCTGTCGGCCAACAGCACGTAAATCAAGACACCGCTATTTTCCTCAGTATCCCAAACATGCAGATTGGAAAAAACCTCGGTCGCACGCTGGCGTCCCGTAAGACCTTGCCAGACGCTAGCCGGTGCCAGCGCATTTTCAATGGCAAAACGCAATTCGCCGCTATGCCGGGTTTCAGAACTTTTGACCGCCTGTTCAATGGCTTTAAGCGTCGCCGGAGAAAAAGCCAAACGCCAGCGCCAGGGCGGCATGAAGGTATGGATAAAACAGCGTTTGATATTCACCATGACCCTGATGCGCCTCCGCCGCCAAAACCGCCACCACCACCGCCCCATGACCCGCCGCCTCCGCCAAAACCGCCTCCGCCCAACCAGCCCGACCGGTGACTTTGGCGTACGCCGACTATAAAAAAAACGATCACGGCAATAAATACAGCAATGCCGAATGATAAACCCAGCAAAATGATAGCCGCAGCCGCACTACCCAGGCCGGCCAGCAAGCCCCCCAGCACTCGTCCCAGCACGGCGCTCAGCACATAGCCCAATATCGCGCCAGCAAACAGCAACACCATAAAACTGTTGCCCACCTGCCCGGACGCCTGCGGTATTTGCGGGGCAGGCAAGGCTTCTCCTTCAATTAAGCCCATGATAGTCCTAACTCCGGCGTTTATGCCTCCGGCGAAATCCTGTTTTTTGAAATACGGCGCCATAATATCGTCCAGCACGCGTTTGGCAACCGCATCGGGAATAGCACCTTCCAAACCGTAACCGACTTCCAGGCGCATTTTATGGTCATCTTTGGCAATAATCAGGATAACCCCATCGTCAGCTTTTTCACGCCCAATCTTCCATGTATCCGCCACACGTATGCCGAATTGGGCAATGTCTTCTGGCTGGGTCGTAGGGACGACCAGCACGGCAATCTGACTGCCTTTTTTGGCTTCGAATGCCGCCAATGCGCGTTCCAGCCTATTGATTTGATTATCGTTAAGCGTCATTGTCAGATCCGTGACCCGGCGCGACAATTCAGGGACATCAACCTGGGCCCAGACAGCGCCGCACAGCCATAGCAACAGCAAGCCCAACCCGCAACCGATCCGGCGCATGCTGACCAACCTAAACTTAATGGCCTGCAGACGGCGCACCGAAATCCACTTTAGGCGGCTGTGAAATCGCCTGTTCATTTTCTACCGTAAAGCTGGGTTTGGTTTTGTGACCAAACATCATCGCAGTCAAATTAGAAGGAAAAGAGCGCACGGTAATATTGTATTCCTTGACCGCTTCGATATAGCGGTTGCGCGCCACAGTAATGCGATTTTCAGTACCTTCCAATTGCGCCTGCAAATCACGAAAAACACCATCGGCTTTCAGTTCCGGGTATTTTTCGGCGACCACCAACAGGCGCGCAATCGCGCTGGTCATTTGCCCCTGCACGGCGATAAATTTTTTGAAAGCCTGTTCATCGTTGACCAGTTCCGGCGTCGCCTGTATAGCGCCGACCTTAGCCCGCGCTTCGGTGACGCCCAGCAACACCTCTTTCTCATGCGCCGCATAACCTTTGACGACATTAACCAGATTCGGCACCAAATCGGCACGGCGCTGGTATTGGTTTAACACCTCCGCCCAAGCGGCAGTAATATTTTCATCGCTGGATTGCAAGGTGTTATAGCCGCAAGCGGACAAGCCCACCGTCATACATAATATCATTAGCCATCTAAACATCATGGATCCCCTCTGATTTTGTTGTGCGCCTCTACGACGGATTAAAACAAATGCCGGACTGCATTTCTTTCTTCTTTAAGCTCGGCTTCGGAAAGCCGCATTCTTTGCAGGCTAAAATCATTAATATCCAGTCCCTTAACAATATTAACCTCGCCATTGACCACGGTAACCGGATAAGAATAGACCAAATCGGCTTCGATACCGTAACTGCCGTCAGACAATATGCCCATGCTGACCCAATCACCCGCTTCAGTACCCAAGGCCCAGCTTTTCATCTGGTCTATTGCGGCATTCGCAGCGGAAGCCGCGCTGGACAGCCCTCTGGCTTTAATCACCTCAGCACCGCGCTGCTGGATTCTCGGAATAAAATCCTGCACAAACCACTCCTCGTCAACCAGCGACAACGCATCCTGACCTTTTACTTTGGCATGGTGCAAGTCCGGGTATTGGGTGCTTGAATGGTTGCCCCAGACTATCATGTTTTTTACATCCGTCGATTGCACGCCGCATTTCTCGGCCAAATAACTGAGGGCGCGGTTATGGTCCAAGCGGCTCATAGACGAAAAATTTTCCGGCTTTAAATCCGGGGCGTTTTTTAGCGCGATCAAGGCATTGGTATTGGCAGGATTGCCGGTGACCAGCACTTTGACGGCCCTGCTGGCGACCTCATTCAAGGCCTTGCCCTGCACAGCGAAAATCTCGGCATTCACTTCCAGCAAATCCTTACGCTCCATACCGGGGCCTCTTGGCCGGGCGCCCACCAGAAACGCGTAATCTACATGCTTAAACGCGACTTTGGGATCGTCGGTAATAATCACGCGATGCAGTAACGGCGCGGCACAATCGTTAAGCTCCATCACCACGCCTTCCAGCGCACCCATAGCCGGACTGACCTCAAGCAAGTGCAGCACGATAGGTTGATCAGGCCCCAGTAACAAACCGGCGGCCAAACGAAAAAGTAAAGAATAACTAATCTGCCCTGCCGCACCGGTAACCGCAATGTGAATTGGTGTTTTCATCTGTTTTCCTATTATTTTTATCATGTTTGACAGCTACGCTTTAGAGCATCCCAATAAGGCCCATAACCCTAATCGTATCACTCTTGCCCAGCTAAAATCACCCTAATTAATGCCGCCATTCTACAAGCTTATTGGCGGCATGCTGGTGTTTATCGCGTATAATACCGCACAAACATTGACATGCTTCTTACATTAATAAACCATCCGCTACGCCATGAAAAAGTTACTGTTTCAATTCGACACCGACCAGCACCCTTCCGTTTTTGATACGGTGGTTGGCTATGACGGCGGCGCCGATCATGTCATCGGCCACGGTGGCCTAACGCCCGACAACATTAGAGGCCTAGTGGAAGGTGCTATATTCACCCGCGCCCCTAAAGATAAAAAAAATACCGCCATCTTCGTCGGCGGCAGCGATATGGTTGCCGGCCAAGCGTTGTTTAACGCTGTCCAGAGCCATTTTTTTCCGGGCTTTCAAGTCTCGGTCATGCTTGACAGCAACGGCAGCAATACGACAGCCGCAGCCGCTGTCGCAAAGCTGGCCACTAGCGGCGTATTGACGGGTAAAAATGCCGTGGTGCTGGCCGGCACCGGCCCCGTAGGCCAACGCGCAGCGGTTATGCTGGCGCAGGAAGGCGCAAAGGTTTCGTTGACGGCACGTAAAATGGAACGCGCAGTGGAAGCGTGCCACAATATGAAAGCTCGTTTCAATGTTGACCTGACCCCGGTTGAAGCCTTTGATAACGAAGCCAGGGCAGCCGCTATTGAAAACGCCAACATTGTCATTGCCACAGGCGCAGCTGGCGTGGAACTGCTAAACCTTGAGCAATGGCGGCACAATATACACATCGAAATGATAGCGGATGCCAATGCTACCCCTCCCCTCGGTATAGGCGGCACGGATATGATGGACAAAGGTGTGGTACGGCACGGCAAAATAATTTGGGGGGCCATAGGTTTTGGCGCCTTAAAACTGGCGCTGCACCGCGCCTGTATCGCCAAACTCTTTGAAGACAACAAACAGGTTTTTGATGCCGAAAACATCTTCGCCCTTGCTAAAGCAATGGCGTGAGGCATCCATGCCCAGACAACCCGAATTAAGGCAGCAGGCGCTAGACATTTTTGAGGCTGGCGTCGCCGCGGCCGACCCCTATAGCGCCGTCAAACACTGCCTGAAAGCAGACCGCGGCCAACTGCAAATCTTATTGGATGACGGTAGTACTCGCGTTGGCAGTTGGCCGAAAATTCACCTGATCGCCTTTGGTAAAGCGGCCTGTGCGATGGCGCAAGCCGCTTTGGACGTTATCCCCGCAGCACGGCTGGCAGACTCGAGCATAGTCGTGACCAATTATGAAAATGTCAGTGCGTTGGCGGGGCTTGAGGTCATAGGCGCAGCACATCCTTTGCCAGATGACGCCGGCTTAGCTGCGGCAAAACGGATAGCTGAATGTGCAAGTCGCGCGCAACAAGGTGATTTGGTGTTAGTCCTGGTCAGCGGCGGCGGCTCGGCATTGCTGCCTTATCCGGTGCATGCCGTCAGCTTGCAGGACAAGAGCGCGGCCACCGCGTTATTGTTATCCTGCGGCGCAACCATTAACCAGATCAATTGCGTACGCAAGCACCTGTCCCAGTTAAAAGGTGGCGGTCTGGCGCGGCTCGCATGGCCTGCCGACCTGCACGCGCTAATCTTGTCCGACGTACTGGGCGATGACTTAAGCGCCATTGCCAGCGGCCCAACAGTCCCCGATAATACCCGCTATAGCGACGCCGTCATGCTGCTTAAGGCAAAAGGCATCTGGGATAAAGTGCCCGCAAGCGTGCAGTCCCATTTGCAACAAGGACAATCAGGCAACATCCCGGAAACGCCGAAAGCCAATGACCCGGCATTTACCAACGCAGCCCATACCCTGGTCGGCAGCAATGCCATCAGCGTAGCGGCGATGCTACATGCCGCCCAAAACATGGGTTATGACGCCCTGCTATACAGCGGCTGTTTATGCGGTGAAGCCCGTGAGGAAGCAGCAAAATTGGCCCTTTACGCCCAGCGCATCGATAAGCCAATGGCTTTGTTGGCCGGCGGTGAAACGACGGTGACATTGACAGGCAACGGCTTGGGCGGGCGTAACCAGGAAATGGCGCTGGCGTTTGCGCTGGCCGCGCAAGAACAGGGTTTAGCCGGGCAATGGGTATTTTTAAGCGGCGGCACCGATGGCCGCGACGGGCCTACTGACGCGGCAGGCGGAATAGTTGACAAGGACTCCCTGGCCCGCATGCTGAAAGCGGGCTGCGACCCGGTCAGGCTACTCGCCAATAATGATTCCTATCATGCCTTGCAAAGCTCAAACGATTTACTGACGACAGGTGCAACAGGCACGAATGTTGCCGACCTGCAAGTGCTGCTGAACATCCCACCATTAACAGGCTAGGCCTTAAACTTGGCCGGGCTGGCAAAAAACGAACAAACCCACTAATCAGGAGATACCATGTTTAATAAATCCATGTCCATTCAAGGCTTCGACGATGAATTGTTTAACGCTATGGAAGAAGAGCGTCATCGCCAGGAAGACCACATCGAATTGATCGCCTCTGAAAACTACACCAGCCCGCGCGTCATGGAAGCTTTGGGTTCGCAATTGACCAACAAATATGCCGAAGGCTACCCCGGCAAACGTTATTATGGCGGTTGTGAATTTGTCGATAAAGCCGAACAACTGGCTATCAACCGCGCCAAGGCGCTGTTTGGCGCCGATTACGCCAACGTCCAGCCGCATTCCGGATCGCAGGCCAATATGGCGGTGTTCATGGCAATGATGCAACCCGGCGACACTTTACTGGGCTTGAGTCTTGCCGATGGCGGGCATTTGACGCATGGCGCCAAGCCGAATTTTTCCGGCAAGCTGTACCACGCCGTGCAATATGGTTTGGATCCTGAAACCAGTGAAATAAATTATGGGCAAGTCGAGGCCCTGGCGCTGGAACACCAACCCAAAGTGATTGTTGCAGGATTTTCTGCGTATTCACGCATCTGGGACTGGCAACGTTTCCGCGGCATTGCCGATCAAGTCGGCGCGTATTTGGTCGTTGACATGGCGCATGTTGCCGGCTTAATCGCCGCCGGCTTATATCCAAACCCGGTGCCGTTTGCCGATGCCGTCACCAGCACCACGCACAAATCGTTACGCGGCCCGCGCGGCGGTCTGATAGTCTGCCGCAGCAACCCGGAACTTGAGAAAAAAATCGACTCGAACATTTTTCCGGGCATCCAGGGCGGGCCGTCCATGCACGTCATAGCCGCCAAGGCCGTGGCATTCAAGGAAGCGATGGAACCAGAATTTAAAATTTACCAGCAACAAGTGATTAAAAATGCCCAAGCGATGGCGGCAGTGTTTATGTCACGCGGCTTCGATGTCGTTTCCGGCGGCACCGACGACCATCTGATGCTGGTTTCATTGATTGCCAAAGGCATCACGGGCAAGGCCGCCGACGCCGCCTTGGGCCGCGCCCACATCACCGTCAACAAGAACGCCGTACCCAACGACCCGCAATCGCCGTTCGTTACCAGCGGCATCCGTGTCGGCACACCTGCCCCCACCACACGCGGCTTCAAGGAAGCGGAAATGACCGAAATCGCACACATGATGTGCGATGTGATGGAAAACATCGACAATGACAGCGTCATTTCCGCCATACGTGAGCGAGTGGGTAACCTGTGCGCCAGATTTCCGGTTTATGGTTGATGGTCGGCGGCGGATTAACCTAACGTCTGTGCCCCAAAGGGTATAGCCCGACTTGAGTTGGTCGATGTCATTATGTTCTAGGGGCAAACCCAAACATATAGCCCCAAGGCCGGCTTGTTGGACATGAACGTATCCAGCCATACCCTAGCTTATCGGCGCAAGGACAATAGACATTTCAGGGATGAAAACACACTCGCTTCTGAAAACAATATTTAGGAATAATGACTGATGAACACCGACCAGATACTTAGCGTCAAGGGCGTACCCCTGCCCTCCAGGCCTGTTCTTTTCATGGAAACCACGGCGGACGCCGCATTGGCCTCCGCACGAAGCCTCGCCAAGCGGTTGGACGAATTTGGCGTGAACATCCAGGACGGGAACATCCTCGATATTGGCTGCGGCTATGGACGTATCGCATACGGCCTTCTGGAGCGCGGCTACTCAGGAAACTATACCGGTGTCGACATCATCAATACCCGTATCGACTGGCTACGGGAGCACTTCACACCTGATTGCGGCAATTATGCGTTCCATCATATCGATGTTGTCAACGAGCACTACAACCCCAAAGGCCGGCTTAACAGCACCGATATTGAATTTACCGGGTTCGTCGGTGAACAACCCCTAGACAGCATTATTTTGCTGAGCGTTTTCACGCACATGTATGAGCCCGAACTGACGGCTTATTTACATCAACTTTTTCGGGTCACGGGACCGGAAACACGCGTGATTATCACAATGTTCCTATACACGGACGCCAGACTGGCCAGTCTTGACCGCAACGCCAAATTTAGATTTGCCCAAGTCATAGACAAAAATTGCCGATGTGAAAGGGCGGATAACCCGCTCCAGGCTATCGCCTATCAAGAGGACAAGGCGCGGCAACTGTTTGAGGCCGCCGGCTTCAGCATCGAGATAGCGCACGGTTCATGGAACGGGGACCAAGCCCCCCACCTCCAGGACTGGATAACGGCGCGGCGTATTGTTTAAGTGCCGCAGCATTATTGCATGGCGTAACACTAATCTGCCCATACCAGCGGGATCCGCGCATAGCCCGGCTGCGCCATTGCCGTTATGCGTAGCCGCTTAACCACTACATGTGACCTATTCATGGCAGCATAAGCCTGACACAACGGCTATAGCCCTTTTTGCAGAATTAAAACCCTTTACCCAGGAAAATCCATGTCAGACATAGAAATTGCCCAACAAGCCACGATGAAACCCATCATCGGCTTAGCTTATGAGCACTTCGGCATAGCCGCCGAACACCTCGATCCTATCGGCCATTACAAGGCCAAATTGTCGTTGGAATATGTCAACAGCCTGGCAGATCAGGCCGACGGCAAGCTGATACTGGTGACAGCCATCAGCCCTACACCTGCCGGTGAAGGCAAGACCACGACCACCGTAGGCCTAGGCGACGCACTGAACCGTATCGGCAAAAAAACCATCATGTGCTTGCGTGAACCTTCATTAGGCCCGTGTTTCGGCGTTAAAGGCGGTGCCGCAGGCGGCGGTTACGCGCAAGTTGTACCTATGGAAGACATCAACCTGCATTTTACCGGCGATTTCCACGCCATCGGCGTGGCGCATAACCTGCTGTCCGCCTTGATCGACAATCACATCAACCACGGCAACGAACTGGATATAGACCCCCGGCGTATCCAGTGGAAGCGCGTCGTGGATATGAACGACCGCGCCTTGCGCCATATCGTCGTCGGCATGGGCGGAATCGCCAACGGTTATTTGCGTGAAGACGGTTATGACATCGTCGTGGCCTCCGAAGTCATGGCGATTTTATGCTTGGCAACCAGCCGCGCCGACCTTAAAGACCGTTTGGGTCGCATTGTCATCGGCTATAAATCGGACAAAGTGACACCGGTTTATGCGCGGGATCTGAAAGCACAGGGCGCGATGGCCGCATTGCTGAAAGATGCGATCAAGCCCAATCTGGTGCAAACCCTGGAAAACAATATCGCAATTATCCACGGCGGCCCGTTTGCCAATATCGCTCATGGCTGCAATACCGTGACGGCGACCAAAACAGCGTTGAAACTGGCCGATTATGTCGTCACCGAAGCCGGTTTCGGCGCAGATCTGGGCGCGGAAAAGTTTATAGACATCAAGTGCCGCATGTCCGGCCTGACACCGTCTGCCGTCGTACTCGTCGCCACCGTTCGGGCGTTAAAATTCCACGGCGGCATTGCCAAAGAAGCCTTAAACCAGGAGAACCTTGCCGCACTGGAGCAAGGTTTTGCCAACCTCGAACGCCATTACCACAATATCACCCAGCATTACGGCTTGCCTTGCGTCGTCTGCATCAACCATTTCACGCATGACAGCGAGGCGGAAATCAGCCTGTTGCAAGCAAAATGCGCGGTACTGGGCGCAACCTGCGTAGTCTCCAAACATTGGGCGCAAGGCGGAGCCGGAGCCGAAGGTTTGGCGCTGACGGTTGCTGAACTTGTTGACCAGCGCACACCGGCATTCAGCTATGTTTACGATGAGGGTTTAAGCCTGTGGGACAAAATCACCGCGATAGCCACCAAGCTATACGGCGCCGGTGCCGTCACGGCCAGCACCAAGGTCAAGGCGCAGCTGACGGCCTGGGAAGCCGATTACGGACGCTTCCCGATTTGCATGGCAAAAACGCAGATGTCTTTTTCGACCAACCCCAACACTAAGGGCGCGCCTTCCGGCCATACCGTGGAAATCAGCGATGTCAGACTGGCTAACGGCGCCGGTTTCATAGTCGCCATCGCCGGCGATATGATGACGATGCCCGGTTTGCCTAAAGCGCCTGCCGCAGAACGCATTGATATTGACGATGATGGCAAGATTTCAGGGCTGTTCTGATTGGATCAAGCCCGCTGGGCACGCCTTACACCCGCGCATCACAGGCTCATCTACGCAGGATGCCCGGTAAACACACGCCTGTGCGGGGCGCTGTCGGAAACAACGCCCTATGAACCGGCTCATGTATAATTCCGCACCACGCTGATACTTTACACATGGATACAGGCTACACACCCGATGGGTATTCTAAAAAAACTGGCCTCGCAAACGGCCATCTACGGCCTCAGCAGTATTTTCGGCCGTTTTCTCAATTATCTGCTGGTTCCACTGTACACCTACCATTTCTCGCCAGCAGAGTACGGTGTGGTCTCGGAATTTTATGCTTATGCGGGTTTTTTCTCCGTGCTGCTGCTGTGCGGGTTCGAGACCGGTTATTTCCGCTTCCGCGACAAGCAGCAGCTTGGACGGGACGTCACGTATTCAACCGCATTAATCTTCGTCTTATTGGTCAATAGCGGTTTTATCCTCGGCATCGCGCTGTTCAACACCCCGCTATCGGCAGCGCTGAATTATGCCGACCACCCAGAATATGTATTGTGGTTTAGCGTGATCTTGACGCTGGATGCCGTTGCGGCGATACCTTTTGCCCGTTTACGGGCGGAAAACCGGGCCTTCCGGTTTGCCGGCATCAAGTTGCTGGAAATACTCGTCACGGTATCCTTAAGCTTGTTTTTCATCGTCTATTGCCCGAAGCTGCATGCAGAACACCCAGACGCCGGGCTATTGTATTTTTATCAGCCAACCATAGGGCTGGGCTATGTTTTTATTGCCAATTTGCTGGCCAGCGCCCTAAAGTTCCTGGTGTTGGCACCGCAGTTGACCGGCTTGGCCTGGGGCTTTGACCGCATCGTCTTCGCCCGATTACTCCGTTACTCATTGCCTATGGCGGTCGTCGGGTTTGCCGGCATTATCAACGAAATGCTGGATCGCGCGCTCCTCAAATACCTGCTGCCTTACGACATGGCAACCAATATGAAAATGCTCGGTATTTACAGCGCCTGTTATAAGCTGTCGATACTGATGTCCTTGTTCATCCAAGCCTTCCGCTATGCCGCCGAACCGTTTTTCTTTGCCTATTCCGATAAAACCGATGCACGCAAGATTTACGCCGAGGTGCTTAAATTTTTTGTCATTTTCTGCGTGTCCATCTTTTTATTGGTCACACTGTTTATTGATTTCTTTAAATATTTTGTTGGTGAGCCCTTCCGCTCAGGCTTGGGCGTCGTGCCTATCCTATTGCTGGCCAATCTGTGCCTGGGCGTATATATCAACCTGTCTATCTGGTACAAACTCACGGACAGAACGCTGATGGGGGCATACGTTTCCGTCGGCGGCGCTTTGCTGACCATTGCGCTCAATATCTGGTGGATTCCATTGCTGGGCTATGCCGGTTCGGCATGGGCGACGCTGGCCTGTTACGCCAGCATGGCAATCGTCTCTTATGGGCTAGGACAAAAATATTACCCGGTGGCTTACGATGTCAAACGCGTGGGCGGTTATATCGCCTTAGGCCTGGCACTGTATTTTGCCAGGGACTATGCGGCGGTTTACAGCAGCCTGCAACCTTGGCTGCTGTCTGCCGCACTGATGCTGATTTATTTTTTGACGACGGCGCTTTGGGAAAGGCGGCTATGGATTAGGCCGACCGTAGTCTTTTGTGATAAGGCCTAAGGCCAGGCTGGCATCCCTGCCATCCAATGCTCCCAGGCCTTAGGGCGAACAGCCATAACAACTTGATTTTTTATTAAGCGACTGCCCGATAACGTATTCAATTGTTATAGGCACTTTCGCCATGCTCGCAAATATCCAGACCTTCACGCTCGACCTCTTCGGTTACGCGTAAGCCTATCACTTTATCAACAATCTTGAATGCCGCAAAAGACACCGCGCCCGACCAGATCAACGTCACGATGATGCCCCAGAGCTGGCTTTGCAACTGGGTAAAGATGCTGTATTCACCAAAACCGTTCGCCACATAATCATAAACCCCAGTACCGCCAAGAGCGGGCGAGGCGACAACCGCAGTGCCCAGCGAACCCAGCATGCCGCTGATGCCGTGCACGCCGAACACATCCAGTGCATCATCGTAGCCTAACTTGTTTTTCAATTCCGTTACCGCCCAAAAACACAAGCCACCGGCCAACAAGCCCAAACCGATAGCACCCATAGGCCCGGACCAACCGCAGGCCGGGGTAATGGCGACCAATCCTGCAACCGCACCGGAAGCCGCACCCAACATGCTCGGCGTACCGCGCATATACCATTCCGCAGACATCCAGGCCAATGTCGCAGCAGCCGTCGCCAGCAGCGTATTGGCAAACACCAATGTCGCGGCGCCGTTTGCCTCGAGATTGGAACCGACATTAAAGCCGAACCAACCGACCCACAGCAGCGCGGCACCCATCATCGTCATCGGCACATTATGCGGAGCCATAGACTCCTGACCAAACCCAACCCGTTTGCCTATCAACAAACAACCGATCAAGCCGGAAATGCCCGCGTTAATATGCACGACAGTACCACCGGCAAAATCCAGCGCACCTTTTTGGAAAATGAGCCCCGCAGTATCCGTCGCCACTTTAGCCGTGCCGGCGTCGGCATAAGCATCCGGCCCAGCCCAATACCAAACCATGTGCGCGATAGGCAGATACGAAAAAGTAAACCACAACACGATAAACAGCAGCACGGCGCCGAATTTGATCCTTTCTGCAAACGCCCCGACGATCAGGGCGGGGGTAATCGCCGCAAACGTCAATTGGAACATCACATAAATGTATTCGGGTATGTACACGCCTTTGCTAAAGGTTGCCACTACCGAATCGGGGGTTATACCGCTAAGAAACGCCTTGCCGAAACCGCCGAAAAACAAATTGCCTTCGGTAAAGGCGATGCTGTAACCGTAGAAAGCCCACAACACCGCAACCAGGCAAAAAATAATGAAAACCTGCATCAAAATGGAGAGCATATTTTTTGCCCGCACCATGCCCGCATAAAACAAGGCCAGACCCGGCACAGTCATCAAAATAACCAGCACCGTTGCGACAATCATCCAGCTGGTGTCACCCTTGTTCGGAACCGGCAAGGCCGCGGCCTGCTCTGCAAACGGCATGCCCGAATAAAGTAACAGAGGCAATACCGCTAACGGCTTAATTAGTTTTATCATGTAGTTTCTCCATGCTTTAGTTATCTGTCATTCGACTAGGGCGGTCGGAACCGGGCCGAAACAAAGGCGGCTGCGATAAAACCCTACTCCCTGAAAAGTATCAGCAGGAGTCATGCCAGCATGAATTTAATCTGGGACAAGCAAGCGGTAGCGCCATAAGGCCGGCCAGGCTTGCACCAATCCCACACAAAAAGTCTAGTCCATGCACAGTCTTAGTGCCCTTTTTTCAATTGCCGGCAACGATTTTTGCCGTTACTGCGGCATACCCGCATGAATTACCGGTTAGGCCGCATCAGCAAAAGCTACGGCTGCCCATCATTAATTTGGCACAATCAATGCTTATCATATGATATTAAGCCCTTAATCCGACTCTGTATAACCGAGCCTATCATGACCCAAGCACTAGAAGGCCATTTCAACCCTGCGGTCCATTTTCTGGGATTGCTCCAAAAAACTATCGCCGACGGCATTACCCGCCATTGCGTTCATCCCGGTTGTCCTGATGTCTATCTTGTTCCGGCAGAACACGCCTATTACTCCGCACACCCGGACATAGAAGCGTTGCACGCCCTCTGCCTTGCCGCGCCGTTTGATTTGGACGTAGAATCAGTCCCGGATTGGCATCCGAATAGCGACCAAGACCTGCGCGCCGGGCGAATGCTGATACATCGCAAACAACCGTCCACAAACACGGAACTGTTAAAGCGCCCTTTGGATGAATTGCTCTGGTATGCAACCCTGTGTGCCTCGAACGGGCAATTGCTGCAAGGCCATTATGCCGAAACAACAGTACGGCTGCTGTCCTGCCCTGATTTTTCACGGCTATATCACAAAGCACAGCATCCCTTACTGGCGACAGCCTTGCTCGAAAACAGTGCAACTTTAACCCAAGTGGCAGAAACCACCGGTATCCCGTTAGCGCAGGTTATTGATTTCCACAATGCCTGCGCCATACTCGGCTTGATTGTGGTTGAAGAAAGCCATGTTTTCGAACCGGAAAAATATTTGCCAGGACTGATTCAAAAATCCGCAAATGACCCGCAAATGTGGCGTTGCGAACTCGCAGGGCAGGCCCTATTGATTATTTCCCCGGCCGAAGGCAAATACTACAGCGATGCCGACCCCACAGCGATGGCTAAGCTGTGTACCGCACCGTTGTCCGAACTGCAAGTCAGTGCCGTCGAAAATAACAGTGATGAAGAGGAAATTGTGCAGATAGGACGGACCAGGGTACGCCGTAAAAAAGCAGCGGCCTTGCCTAAAATGGCTGAACACCCGCTATCTGAGTTGCGTTTCCGCGCCGCCTTGTATGCCTCGCAAGGACGTTTGCTGGCTGGTTACGACATGAATGCAACCGTGCATTTGCATAGCTGGCCGGACAAGAAATTGCTGAAAGAATCAGCTTCGATCAAAACTGAACGGTATATTTTTCCGCTCGCCGCCTACATGACCGGCAAGACCGCCAAGCTTGCCGAAATAGCCGAAGCAACCGGCCTGCCTTTAGCCCAAGTCATTGACTTCCACAACGCCTGCGCGTTGGCGGGTTTATTGGAACAACGATAAAATGAGTCTGTGGCATATAACCAAGGCTCTTACTTATCGACAAAATATAAATAAAAACCCGGAATAACAACTTTGTCATATCCAAAAGCTACTTTATTCATCCTCCCGTTTGCATTCGCAACAATTACCCATGGTAAATTACCTTGATTTTTAGCCAACAAATCAAGATATTCCTTAACTCCCTGTCTTTTGGTATCCGGGTTTAATTTAAACACTTTATCTTCTTCTTTGATAAATAGTGGGTCATTATGACTATGCTGGCCCACGACCGTATCGATTGATGTGCTGTACCACTTGCTTTTCAAAGTAACAACGTTGATTTAACTCTTCAACACAGCGTTCGTGATCATACTTAATCCTGATTCGATTAAGGAGATTCGTAAAATACAGGTCGCGTTGTCTATAGATTTTTTCAAGATTGATAGGCACTACATCAACCCGTTCAAAAACATGGGCATCGAAAAACCACTGGCTGCGATACCTTTCTTGAAACAGTTTCTTTTCCGCTTCATTTTTAATCCAAGGTGAAAGCTGGAAACCATCGCCAACCAGCAACAATTGGATGCCAGCAAACGGGGCGGTGGATTTTCGCCATTTTCTAAGTGCAAAGTCGATATGATCCAGCATGTCAGATTGCACCATTGAGATTTCATCAATAATAATCAAATCAAGATGTTCGATAGCCGGATTATGAGTCCAAGCGATTTGGTCGTCTTCAAATGCTCTGGGAGGGAAACGAAAAAAGAATGGATGGTTTGTCCGCCAATGTTCAATGCCGTCATACCCGTTGGGGTCAGAATGACTGAATTGCCTGTGTAGTTTTGCTTAACATATTGAATAAATGTTGATTTACCTGTCCCTGCTCGGCCTGTAAGAAAAATCACAGGCTTCTTGTCAACCGTCAGTGCGTGGTAGGCTTTTTGCGTATATTCATCAAGCTGATAATTATCAGGAAGCGCGTGCTTAAATCCACTCGGCTTAGCTTCTTGAGTAGACTACTGTTTGGTCTGGATAGCCTCTTCGTTAATTTGCTTGGAAAGCTGACTAAAATTTACCATAGACGTGATGTCGCTTATGTTGGTGTATAAGGTTTCGTAGGGGATTTTTAGGTTATCCAATAATTCTATGGCTAAGTCAATAATTTTACTGGCATCAATGCCGTGCATCCATTCCGTTAGATTACCCGAAGGGCTTATTAACCGGTACTCCAATAGAAGTTTTAAAATTTCTTGCTCAGCAATCGCTATCTCCGACAAAGAAGCAATAGGTATAAAGTTTACATTTCCTTGCCCAAAGGTTTTGTAGTAATTGTATTTCCTGTTTTCCAGATTCACCGCTTTCCCAAATTTACAATTTTCCTTATTGACCTTGATAGCTTTATGGGCAATGCGCTTATCATCGGCATTAGCAGAAATCGGCTGGCTATTATTCAACGTGACAACATACAAGCCGCTGTTAAAATTTACACGCACTTTGCCAACCGTTTTCTGCTGCAAGCCATTTAGTTGCTCGCCTATTTCAATAAAATCTATTGGTTTTTTGGAATGACTTGCAAGGTCAAGGCATTCTTGCAGTCTTAGAGCTACATTCCAGTTATTGCTATTGGGCTTATAATTTTGGATTTCTTGAGATAAATATCGCTTATGAGATTCAAGGCTGGAATCTTTGCCAGGCAAATTACCCCAATGGTGAATGAATTGAAAATGATGGTCATTGAATCCTAACCGTTCAAGCATCTCTAATATCGATAAGGTTTTTTTGGGAGATGGTTTCATTTTACATGGTGCAACTAAAGTTAATATTCAATTTTGGTTGGGAATGATTGTAGGACACTGTTTGTCATTGACGCCACCCAAACAAGCGGCAAAGGGCAAAGGGATGATTGAGCCGGCTTAAGAGAGACAGGATTTATTAAAATACCGGATCAGAGTGAATGGTTATATCCCACCAGTTTAAGGTAGACGAGCGCTCCAGTTTCAGCTCCAGAGCCAATAACGTTCGGCTCATTTTTTGCGTAAAGCCTCTTTTTGCTCCGATCGCGCCAAATAGCTGATCAATTCTTCCTCGGTCGCCCAAGCAGGGAGAGCGGGCGTCGGCAGACGACGGGCCAGCTCGGCAATGACCTTTTCCAGCAAGGCCGCATCAAACACTTGCTGCGCTTCGCTCAATGAACCTAGCGACGTGCGGTGAATTCCCAAATGCCGGACTTTATTCAGA
>JAURZI010000152.1 GCA_030653435.1 Methylovulum sp. | reverse complement strand
ACTTCTTACTTGTGCTTTGATAGCTGGGAGCATCTGCTCGATTTTATGCTGGAGGGCTGGTCTTATAACCCGAAAAGCCCAATTGTTCGACCCCCAAAGCCGGAAATAGGGTAGCTTGGGGTCATAATGAGAATTGCTGAGTGAAGATAAGGCGCAAGAAAGGGAGAAAGTGCTAAACCGTGACGGGAGGCGTGTTCATTTTTCTGTTGTTCCGTTGGATAAAATATTCGCCACTCCTCTGGATCAGATAGATAGAATTCCTTGGCTATTGGCGGCATTATATTTGGATGTAACATAATATTGACAGCCAAGTCACTGGTACCGCTTTTTATTGGCCCGATAACACAGAAATCCGGTAACGTGCGCTTACCGTTTAATTTTCGCAAAATTGTCCGCCAAGTTGGCGGACTTCCAAAATAATGGGGAAGAAATTGATATTCCAACAATTTGGAAAGATATTGCAGCTTTGAAGGCAAATCTTCTTCTGGCATATGGCCATTGCACATTCTTTTGTATTCAGACCACAGTTGATAAGACCGTGACAGCCTATTTCGTTTTTTTTCAATTGCTTTAACATCCATTTTTTATCCATTATTTAAACGAAAACAATGGGCTTCACGTTTAATTGAACACAACGGCGAGCGTATACGTTTGCAAAGTGTCATATCAACAAAACACAGTTACCCATTAATTGACAACCCAATGCGGTTAGTACTCTACCCGCACCGACCCCATGAAAGTCTGGGGAGCCAGCGGGAAAATCTCGGTGCCGCCCCCATTGCTGGTGTAATAAGTTTTGTCTAGGATATTGTTTGCATTGAGTTGGGTAGTAACTTTGGCCTTGCCGATTTTTTTCGTATAGCTTGCCAACAGATTTACAGTCGCGTAGCCCGGCAGCTGATAGGAGTTGTCAGGATTACCTTGCCGATCCCCTGCCGCAACAACACCAGCCCCCAGTTTGAACCCTTGTAGCCCATGCGCCTGAAATTCGTAAGTGTTCCAGATACTGCCAGAGTGTATCGGTGCCAAAGGTAGGCGGTTGCCCGTCGTTCCTGGGCCGCCATCGTAAGCTACATCATTGGTGATTTTGGCAAAAGGCATATAAGAATAGCCGCCAATGATTTTCCAGCCCGTGACAATTTCACCGGCCACATCTAGCTCTAGGCCACGGCTCTCGGCTTCGCCAATGGCTTTACTAAACTGAAAATTGTTCGGGTCGGTAACCGCGATGTTTTGTTTGGTTAGATCGTAATAAGCAAGGGAGGCGGTAAAACGCCCATCCCATAATTCGGTTTTTGCCCCAACTTCCCATTGTTCAGCAGTTTGTGGCTTCAAAGAGTTACCATTGCCATCAAAACCGTTATTGGCACCAAAATTTTCAGTATAACTACTATAAAAAGAGAGTTCTTTGATAGGCCGCCAAAGGAGTCCGCCTCTGGGGTTGACCCGGTTGTCATCCGAGGTGGTGGAGGCCAGATTATCAGTATAATCAGCCGCATCGTAACGGACGCCGCCTAAGGCAAAGAGATTGAATGGCAACTCTATCTGGTCTTGGTAGTACAGCCCATACCAGGAGATCGCCGCATCACGCGAAAATGGAGAGGTAGCGGGGAGCTGAGCAAAGTCCACATTATAATTGGGCGCAAAAATATTAAAATTGCTTTGAATATTGCCGTAGGTTGAAAAGGTGTCATCCTGTTTAAAATAGTCGAAGCCGAACAATGACGTATGCTTTAGTGCCCAAGTGTTAAATTTTCCAGTTAAATTCAGCGAAGTAAAATAACTGTCATTGTGTGTCGATGGATGAAAGGCTAATCGCGAAGTGTCGCCAGTTGCCGAAGCTGGAGGAGGGACGAATAAGCTCACGCCCTTATAGTCTACGGCATTTACTTGGAAGACATGGCTCAATGTCCATTGGTCGTTAAAGTCATGTGACCAGTTAACGCTGCCAAGAACCCTATCCCCTTGGTTACTATCAAAGTTGGGGCCAGTGAAATTTGTACTGATGGGAACCGATGCTACCCTGTTACCAATAGGAGGTATCCCCGCAGTAAATTTTCTGTCCCAGTTTTGATATTCCAATTCGAATGTGGCCCGGGTTTGTGGGCTAATTTCCCATTTCAGAACAGGTGCGATAAAAACTTGTTCGTTACCGGCAAAATCCCTAAAAGAGTTGGCATTTTCATAGGCAAGGTTAAAGCGGTAGAGCAACGATTTATCTTCTGAGACCGCCCCGGTTGCATCCGCAGTGGTGCGATAAAGATCATAAGAGCCGAATTGTTGTTGTAGGGAATAGTAGGGTGTGGCAAGCGGCTGTTTAGTGACATAATTGATAACACCGCCGGGTTCGGCACGCCCGTATAAGAGGGATGCCGGGCCTTTCAGTACTTCTACCCGTTCCAAATTAGCAACTTCCCGCTGTGCAGAAAGTTGGGCCAACGGTTGCGAAAAAATAACGCCGTTTCGGTAAGTGTTGCCAGCACCGCCAGTATCGAACCCCCGTATGGTGTAGGTATCTCTTTGCATGGCATTCGCGCCGCTTTTAATCACGCCACTCACATTTTCCACAGCCTGATCCACTCTTATGACTTGCTGATCTTGTAATACTTGTTGCGGAATCGCTTTTATCGAGAACGGCGTTTCCATGATAGGCGTGTTGGTCTTGGTCGCTGTCGTGGCGTTGGTGGCTTTGTAAGCCGTTGGGTCATCATCGACTTCATTTATGGATGATGCACTGACCTTCACCGTACCCAGCGTGGTTGAACCGTTATTTGACGGCGTGGTTTCGGCGACCGTGATATTTTTCGCCGTTTCCAGCGCAATCACATTGGCATCGGTCAGCCGATAATTCAGTTGCGAGCCTGACAGCAGTTTTTGCAAGGCTTGTTCGGAAGTGTAGTTTCCTGATAGTGATTTGGTTTTAACGCCTTGAACTAAAGTTGACGGATAACTTAACTGGATATCGGTGGTTTCCGAAAAGGCCAACAATGCGGCGGACAGGTCTTCGCTAGGGATGTTGAACCGGAACACTCTGCCATCATCAGCCAGGCTTGGCAAGGTATGGCATAACGCCAGAAGAAAAACAGAACCGATAAATTGGGTTTTAGTCAGTTGTGCCGCTTCCCCCTTCCACAAAGATGCCTGTTCAAGAAAATCTAACGCTTTACTGAGGTTGCTTACATTATTGTCCACGTCTTTTTACCCCTGATAGTTGTTGTGCAATAGGTTTGGTTTTTAACTGTTTACAGGAAAAAGACGAGCAGGTGATGGTAATGCCTCACCTGCTTTTTCAGGATTATTTTATGGCTACACTCTCAGCCGCTAGTGTATGGATCCGGGTTTAAGAAAGCCGCTATGGAGAAAATAAGCGTGGTAACAAGCCAACAAGGTTTGGTCAATCGGGGGGCAGTCAATTCCCAGATCATTGAGCTGGTTTTGTGTTGCCGTGCAATCATAAGAAATTCCCGCGTCACTATCACTGTCGGTATTTTCCGCTTCGGCACTTGCTGTTGGGAACAATGACAGTAGCGGCGTTAAGGCAAAATCCGTTATGTGTCCTGACTTTTCATGGAGTTTCTCAAGCCAAGTTTGCCAAGGCAGAACCTCTAGGGGGTAGCCATGGGCCATAAACCAGTCCAGTAACCTGCGCGTGGATGGTGGGGAAGGGTGGTTTAAATGGAATACCGCACCCATCGCTGATGGCTGCAAGGATAGCGCGACAATCGCCCGCGCCATGTAATCAACGGGGGCCATATCCATGCGGCTGTCGCCTTCTGGGGCAAAACCCAATTGGATACAGCCTTTGAGCAAACGGCAGTAAAAATCGTCAACATTCCATACGCCCTTAAGGCTGTCGCCCGCTACGGTTGCCGGACGGTAGATACTGACCTGAAATCCCCGGTCACTGGCGGTTTTGACCAATTTCTCGGCGACCCATTTACTTTGTGCGTAACCATTGGCGAGCTGCGCGGTCAGTAATGGTTCATCCTGTTCTTGGAAGCCTTGAGGATGCCGGGCCTGTTGTTCACTGAAAACCGATAGGGTGGAGACATAATGGATGATTTTGGCTTTTTCCGTGCAAGCCAACCGTAAAACTTCCTGTGTACCCAATACATTTGCCGCTTTTAAAGCGCGGTAAGGTTGGATAAAGTTGACTAGCGCACCGTTGTGATAAATGGCTCCGACGTTTGTGGCAATTTCCTGATAACGTAGCTGGTTAAGCCCTAGTCTAGGACTTGATAAATCGCCACACACCGGAATGATACGCTGAAAATCGCAAACTTCCGGCAACTCATACCGTATCAGCTGCTGCCGTAACCGTTCCTCCGCTTCCTGTTCAGTGGTGGCCCTGACCAGGCAATAGACAATGCCTTGGGTTTGTTTGAGCAATTCCGCCAAGATGAATGCACCGAGAAAACCTGTGGCGCCCGTCAACAAAACGGCAGTGGCTCCGGCGGCAGGGGTAGCTGTCGGTTCAAGAGGCTGGATGCCCGGATCAAGTTCGGCATCGGCCTCAAGTTCAGACAAGCGCTGTTGCTGTGGTTCGGTGGCCCCATCGCCGTCAAGTAATTGGGCTTGCTCTGCTAACGTCGGGTGTTCGAACAAATCCACTAGCGTCAGTTCGGTGTTAAAGGTTTGTTGGATCGTAAACAGCAATTCTATCGCCAATAAGGAATGTCCGCCTAAATCGAAAAAATTCGCCTGTTTATCAGCTTGCGGAATATTTAATAATGCCGCCCACAGTTCCGCCAGTTTGGTTTCGGTTGCGGTGCTGGCGGTACAGTCGCTTGTTTTTAGGGCTGTTTCCGCATCGGGTGCAGGCAGGTTTTTGCGGTCAAGCTTACCGTTCGCGCTTAAGGGCAGATGTTCAAGAAAGATGAATGCCGCTGGCAACATATAATCAGGCAGACGGTGTTTCAGGTGTTGGCGTAGTGTGACCGCGTCCAATAAGGCATCGGGGTTACTGGCGATATAAGCGATGAGCTGCGGGTTGCTTGGCTGGTCTTCGCGCACCAACACCGCCGTTTCCGCCACGCCAGGATGCGCCAATAGTTGCGTCTCTATTTCGCCTAATTCGATTCTAAATCCACGCAGTTTGACTTGCTGGTCAACACGCCCTAAGAATTCGATATTGCCGTCCGGTCGCAAACGCGCCAAGTCACCTGTTTTGTATAAGCGTTTGCCGGAACCGTTGAAAGGGTCTGGAATGAATTTCTCGGCGGTCAATTCAGGATGGTGCAAATAACCGCGGGTTAAGCCTGCCCCGCCAATAAACAGCTCCCCTTGGGCACCAATCGGAACTGGCGAATATTGGCTATCCAATAAATAAATCAGCACATTGTCTATCGGTCGGCCTATAGATAAAGGCCGTTGTGTATCTTCGTGGTTTGCGCGGTAAACGCTGCTCCATACTGTCGCTTCGGTAGGGCCGTATTCATTATAAAGCGCGGCATCGGGCAACACGGCATAGTGTTGTTTGACGACATCGGTGGCGCAAGCTTCGCCAGCGACAATGGCGGTTTTGAGGGTTTGCAGTTGTGTGGGGATCTGTTTTAACAATAAGGCGTAAAACGAAGGCAGGGCCAGCAGATGGGAAACCTGCCGTTCGGAAATGAGAGCCCCCAGCAAACTCGGGTCTTTGGCGGCATCTTGGGAAGGCAGACATAAGCAGCCGCCTTGGCTAAGCGTCCAAAAGATACCCGCCACCGAACTGTCGAAGGCAAATGAAGACAGCAACAAATACGCCTGTACGGTAGTCGGGTAAGCGGTGAATCTGGCTAATGTCGAATGTACGGCATTACGGTGTGTCACCATCACGCCTTTCGGCTGTCCGGTAGAACCTGAGGTATAAATAATGTACGCCAAATTCTGCGGATCATTATGGCTTAAAGGATTGTGCGGGCTGTGCAGGCTAAGTTCAGGATTGTCCAGAGACACGGTTTCGGCACTGCAAGGTAACTGTTTCAGCAAGGCGGTTTGCGTCAAAAGTACCTTGGCTTGGGTGTCGTCCATCATATAGCGCAAGCGTTCATCGGGATAATCAGGGTCCATAGGTACATAAGCCCCGCCCGCTTTGAGGATGCCCAAGAGGCCGATGACCATCTCCACGGAGCGTCCGGCACATAAGCCGACTTGCGAATCTGCCATCACGCCTTTGCCGCGTAAGAAATGGGCCAGTTGGTTGGCTTTTGCGTTAAGTTCGGCGTAACTTAAGGTTTGTCCGCCACAGGCGAGGGCAGGCGCGTCGGGAGTTTTTGCCACCTGTTCTTCAAATAGCGAGTGTAGGCATCGGTCTGTGTCAATCTCTGTGTAGGTGTCGTTGCAAGTCACCAGCAAATAGTGCCGCTCGGCGGCAGTCAATAATGGCAACTCTCCCAAATAGGCTTGGGGTTGGGTGACAATGCCCTGCAATAGGCTTAGGTAATGCCCGGCCCAACGGACGATGGTCGCGGGTTTGAACAAATCGGTGTTGTATTCGAACACGCCCGTGATTGCGCCGGATGCTTGGGTCTGTAAATGCAAAGCAAGGTCGAATTTGGCGACGCTATTTTCGCCTTCCAGATTGCCGATACTTAAGCCAGGTATTGCCAATGCCTCCCCTGTGCCGATTTGTAGGCTAAACCATACTTGAAAAATAGGGTTAAAGCTTTTGTTGCGTTCGATTTTTAAGGCTTCAACGATTTGTTCAAAAGGCAAGTCCTGATGGGTTTGGGCATCCAAAACCGTGTTTCTGACTTGGGCTAACAATGCGCTAAATGGCAGCGTGCCTGATAAATGGCTACGCAAGGCTAAGGCATTGACAAAAAAGCCGATCAACTCTTCTAACTGGCGTTTATTGCGGTTGGCAACCGGTGTGCCGACACAGATGTCCTGTTGATGGCTGTAGCGGAACAATAAAACCTTAAACACTGCCAATAAGATCATAAACAGCGTGACATTCTGCTGCCGTCCCAGTGATTGGCAGGAGTCCGATACATCCGGCGGAATAGTGAAGGTATAATTCGCCCCACGACAAGCCATGATCGGCGGCCTTGGGTAATCGCTTGGCAAGTCCAGCAGTTCGGGTACGCCGTCCAATTGCTGTTGCCAATAGTCCAATTGGCGATGCAGGATAGCCCCGCTTAGCCATTGCCGTTGCCAATGGGCAAAATCGGCATATTGGATGCCCAGTTCAGGCAATGGCGATGGCCTGCCGATACTGAAGGCTTGATAAAGCGCGGCAAATTCGCGGGTCAGAATTGCTGACGACCAGCCATCAGAAACAATATGGTGCAAACTGACCAGCAGAGCATAGTCTTGCCCTATCGGGTCATCGTTTAGGCATAGCAAAACGACACGGACTAAAGGCCCGGTTGCCAAGGCAAACGGTTTTAGCGGTTCTTGGCGACATAAATCCTGCGCGATTGTCTGGCGGATCGGCTCTGACAAGCCTGTCAAATCAGCTTGGTTAAGGAATAGCGCAAGCTTGGACAGGACGGTTTGCCGGGCTTGCCCGTTGACGTTAGTAAAAACGGTACGCAAGCTTTCATGCCGCCGGATAATTTCATCAAGGCTTTGTGTCAATGCCGGAAGGTTCACTTGCCCCTTTAGGCGCAAGGCGATTGGGATGGTGTAAGACGCGCTGTTAAGTTCCCATTGATCCAAAAACCACAAGCGTTGTTGTGCATAGGAAAGCGGCATTGGCCCAGTTCTCGGCATCGGTTCTATACGCGTATCCTGGTAGCCGCTGGTTTGGGAAAGCGTTTCGATTAAATCTGCTTTACGATTTTTTAGTAAGGCTTTAAGGTCATCCGTTAACGCATTATATATCAGTTGGTTGAAATGAGCTTCTTGAGAGAGACCTGACCCCGTTTTTCCTAAGTGCGTGTTTTAAAAGTCCAGCAGTGGTGAAAACTGAGGTTTTTTAGATCAAACTCATCTTAAAACGAGTTGATTTAATCCAACTTTCCTTTGTTACGTTTGGACAACCCAGTTAATTGGGTAAAAATGTCCGTGTCTATGTTTATCATGACCGCTTGGCTTATTTTATCGGCCAAACGCTAACCAGTACGATACCCCGTGTTTACCTTAAAGCCGGTCAGGAACAGGGCAAATGCATTGATTACCGCCATATCACCCATAGTCTGTCCGCCAAACCCGAAGCGTTCCGGTTTTTACAGTTCCGGGATGAGTTGTTACCCACCGATGCTTACCGAAAGTTATCGCTGAACTGCGACCGGCAGTTTCAAGCCAGAGACGCGTGCAAATGGATCGTGGGTGTTCTCCGTATTGCCATGGATCATGATTGTGAAGAACGGTTAGGCAATGAGTTATTAGCGGATATCGATAACAACAGGTCGTTGCCAACCCTCCCCCTTGTTGATATTCCAGCTTGGATTTCAAAAGACTGTTTGATGCCATCGTAACCATAATCACCGCCTCTTCGAAATTACTATGAGCTACAGCCGTACGCACCAATAATAAAATCGCCTCTAAAAAACTTGCAATAACAAATAACAATCATTATCATTAACAACCAGTGATGAATGTCCTCTCGCTATTTTGGTTTTAGGCATAATGAAACAATGTTTCATTATGCCTAAAATATTTATCAACCAACAAGCACTGAAAAAATCGAACTGATAAGGTTACATGCGGCGACTTGCTTTTCGATGACAGCATTTATCAACGGGCATTATTGTCCCAAATTGGTGCATTTGATTGTTCATCAAATTAGCCATTTAGTTGTACAGTTCGACCTTGAACAATTGTTGGCAAAAAGTGACTGCCTATTTATTGGAGCAAAAAAAGTGTTTGTGACGATTCTTCCAAGTATCACTGATCCATACGACTTGATCTTGTTCGGATGAAAAACGCAGATGACAACTTGTTAATTGACCGTCAGAGAGTCGTAATTGTAGAGCAGGAAGCCGTTCCTGAACGGCTGAGACTGTGAAAGTATTCCACCTCCCGATACCTTATAATATACCTACCCACTGCAAAGCCACAAAGCCCTTATGCCACCGCGTCGCTACCAACCTACCTTAAACCGGCAACAAGACATGTTATTGCCGCCCCGAGTCGAG
>JAURZI010000151.1 GCA_030653435.1 Methylovulum sp. | reverse complement strand
AGCAAGGCCTCCATTCGCTCACGTAGCTTTGGGTGTTGGTTAAGGCGGCTGATAAAAAGCTGATCTTTGTTTGTGTCCATGGGCTAAGTCAAGTTAAATAACGGTATTTTACAGAATCCCCACACTTTTAATCACACCCTGTTTAAAGTGTCATCAAGAAACCGAACTTGAGCTAGAGCAGGTCAATGGAATGCTCATTGCCATATGCAAGAAATTGCTTCGTAATAGCACCTAAGCATCAGGGGGCCGTAATTTTTTGGAGCATCAAACACACAAATCAGCCTTTCAATTTCTTTTTTAAATTCTTGTTCTTTCATTTTTTACCCCTATGACAATTAAAAATGTAACTATCGAGTCAATTCAAAACACCATTTCCGCCGCTTTGGGTGAGCTAACAGCATCAAAAGTTAAAGTAAATATCAAGTCAATGGATATTTCAGGAGAACTAACCGGCGAGATGTTCGAGGAACAAGAGGTAAATATATCCATGAGCATGGTTCTTAATAATCTCGAAGAAAGAAAGCCAGAAAGCCCGTTTTATTAGTAGAAAAAAGCCTAACAAGTCGCTTAACCAGACCGCTAGGACACATCGGGTTTACTGCTTGGCTTCTCAGCGTCGCGGCTGGTTAGCTTTACGTTGGGCGTCAGGTAGGCACTCGCCAGCTTGAAGTCGCTTCTACAAATCAATACAGGGGGGGGAACTGATGGAAGCACCACAAACCTACAGCGGACCTTTCGCGTTCTTCAAGAGACACTTCAATGGCGACTATTCGCTAGGACGGTCGTATTGGATAAACACTTTCCTGATCTCGATGGTTGCACCGTTGCTGGGCATCCTGATGCTGCCGTGGCTAGGTGAGAACTTCCCTGCTCGATACAGTTCTGCTGGCGTCCTGCTCATCACGGCCCTTGGAATAGTTGCGTGGACTTGGGCAGTCAGTGGCACATGGGCCTCGGCGAACAAACACGTTGCCAGAGGCGGGAAGCAAGGTTGGGCAAATGCAGCAAAGGTCATGATCGTGCTGGGTGCGTTCAGGATGCTCGGCGAGATCGGAACGATGACTGGACCGCTAGGGGAGCACTGGAAAGTTGCTCTCGGCTGGCAGCTCGGACCAGATGTTTCGTTTCAGGTTCGCGCCGATGGGAAGTCACTCTTGGTCAAAGGAGGAATCAATGACGGAACTGCGGAGGCATTGTCGAAGGTGTTAGACATAGCGCCGTCTGTCACAACGGTGGTTCTGTCCTCGACTGGCGGCTGGGTCAGGCAAGGCAACATGATCGCGAAGGTGATCTCGGATCGACAGCTGAACACATACGTAGAACAGGAATGCACTTCTGCTTGCACTATCGCTTTCCTTGCGGGCAAGGAAAGGTCGGCCGAGCCGAACGCACGGATCGGCTTTCACTCGTTTAAATCAATCGGAGCCAGCGACAAGTTGGGCGAACCATCGGACATCGAGACGGCCAGAAATGCGTACAGGCAAGCCGGCCTTTCCCCTTCGTTTATTACCAAAGTAGTCGGTACGCCGAGCGAGAAGGTGTGGTATCCGTCGCACGACGAACTGTTGGCCGAGGGTGTTCTTACCCGTCAGAGTTTCGGCGGTGAAACAGCCACGGTAGCGACTGCTGCGCCAACCCGAGAGAAGCTCGCCGCTGAATTCAAGAAGATTCCCGCATATGACGCTCTATCGCTAAAGTACCCGGGCGAGTTTGAACAGATCATCGACAAGGCTTGGGCGAAAATCGAGGCGAGGAAGTCTGATGGCGAAGTGATGGCCGCTGGAAGGGAGCAAGTCGGCCAACTGATGGGCAGACTACTTCCGATTGCGTCTGACGCGTCGCTCTTAGACTTCAATCGCCTAATTCATGACCAAGCTGAAGCTCTAAGCCGAAAGAGCGCTGCTGCTTGTGTAGAGCTTATCTTTCCGACCGGCACGTCGATGAACACAGCAGCAATTCTTCCGCCCGATTTGGTTGCGCGCGAACTAGCGTTCATGAACGACCTGATTCGCGGTAGCGATGCCCGGAATGCGAAGAAATTCTCAAAGCAAGAGACTGAACAGGTAGTCATGAAAGTCTTGGGTTCACTCACCCCAGACCAAGTTCAAATGTTCGTGTCTGAAGAAAAGAGAGCCGCAGCGCCGGCCGCAGCATGTGCCGCGGTTTTTGCCTACCTGGGGGCGCTGAATGCGATTCCTGAGCGTGATCGGGCGCGTTCCCTTCGGGTCATATACGCGGCAAACTAGCGACGATGACGCCCAACCCATCATTCCACCGGACGCTGCGCGATAAAGCCGCACCAGCCGGTTAATTCAGACGTTAGGCTGTCGCGATATGCAGAGCGAAATACTTACATTCGGAGCAAATTTGGAGCTGGTAGAAGCTCTGACAAAGTACAACGCTCGGTTTTTTATTGTCGGCGGAACTGCCGTGCGATATCACGTTCCTGAGCGGGATGCTGGCGATCTCGACATTCTCATTGAGCCCTCAGCGCAAACCGCAAGCGCAGTTATTTCGGCGCTTTCATCGTGTCCGCTGATATCGACAGTCGGCCTAACTGTTGAGAAACTAACCCAACCACAGAAGATACTAATACCAGCAAAAATTTACTATTACGCCGACATCCTGAAACCGGCACACGACTTTGACTTCGACCTACATTGGGCTAAGGCTCACGATGCAAGGATCGGCCAGATACCGGTCAAGGTTGCATCTGTAAAAACTCTCCTGGCATTGTTGGTTGATAGCAATGAACCTAAACATGCAAGCGACATCTCGCTTCTTGTGTCGATATCCGACTAACAACTCCGTGTTTTCTCATAACTATGAAAGGAAGGCGTATCGTGAAATATTCAAGTCTTATGTTGCCTCTTTGTATTCTTCTTACGGGGTGTGCTGCCGGAAGCAACTTCAAACCTACGACCGCCGAAGGGGCTAATTGCAAGGCGCAATGTGCAAGAGACATGGCCACATGCCAAGGGTCTTCTTACACTTGTGATAGAGCGGCATCTACTTGCATGACGGCGTGTGAAGAGTTGGATGTCATTAAAAGCAAAAGCAATAAGTAATTGGGCAACGGCTTCTCTGTGGCTCTGGCCTAACACTGCATTCGAGCGGGACGCGCCAAAAGCGGCGCGCCCCTCAATTTGACGTTAGGCATCGACAGCATGAGTCCTCAAATAATTGGCGATCACGTTCGGTTACGTGAGCTAGTTCCATCACTTCTATCTGTCAGCGCGCAAGTGGGCTTCAGCGCAGATGGCTTGGTCGTCTATCTTGACGCGATGGACTACTCGAACTGCACCAACATACGTGATGATTTCAAATTCCCTGCTTTCTTTTGGCGTGAAGGCTATTCACTCAACGGCGTGCCATCTTCTCTGTTGCCTTTGATGCGCGCCAATGCCGCAATCATATGGCTTTCAAAATCATTGCTAGAGTCAACGATGGCTCGTGTCATCTGGGTTTATGCACATGAGTTCCGTCACTTCATGCAATGGCGCGGCGCCGTTAGCCTTATGCCACTTCAAAACTTTCTTCGCGAACGACATGCCGTGGAGGGCTTCTCCGGAATAGGTACTCAATTGGAAAAGCCAGATGAGCTCGATTCTGAACTCTTTGCCAAGCGAGTAGTTAACGCGGTTATTGGCGAGGAAGCGTTTGCGCAATATCTGGGCGAATGCCGCAGCGATCCAAAAGGCGACGTTTACTTCCGCCGGTTTTCCGAATTGGAAACGCTCCTTCCAAACCATGTTAAAGTCTAACATTATATTCAAGGTGACAATCAGCCTACAGCCTATCGGCGGCGTACCCCTCAACTTCAAATTAGGCTAAGAGATATGAGCAAGGATTTCTGGGACAAATCAGCTGAATTCATTGTCACTGCTGCGTACACAGTCGGGTTTCTTTGCTCCCTAGCAATTTTGGGTTGGCAAGTCTTTCATTGGCTCCGAACCAGCATATGGATACCTCTTCCAATGTCCGAGACTTTCTCCTATCTCGGCATTGATCTAACGCGTATTTACATGCCTTCTGATTGGCAGGGACTCGCTAAGATAGCTCAGTGGCTACTTGATATTCCCTTAGCTATTGGCACGCCAGCCATACTCATTGCAGCAGCCCATATCTGGCAGGCATTCGTCTCTGATGCTAATAGTCACGCCTAACGAATAAGGTTAGATTGTGTGAGCGGACAGAACCACAATCTGAACCGTTTGTTGGACAAGCCCAGCGGTAGTTGTGAAGCTTAATAGATAAGCAAATATCAATAAATCTCTTTCACGTACGCAATCCCTTGTCTTTTTGCTGTAATGCGGATTTCAATTGCAGGAAATCAATGGAACAAGAACCGATATGCCAGTTGCTTTGATTGTTATGTGAGCCTATTGTACTTTTAATAAGGATTCAGCAAAGCTGGAAATAACCCCCAAACCCTAATCATATGGGTTTGGGGGGTTATGCCATTAACAACAGCTTACCGCATTAATCATCATCTTCTTCAATATCACGGCGCGTTTGTTTCTTGCCGGATTTTGCTGGCTTTATCAGCGCCAATGGCACATCTTCTACATCATAAATCACGCGCTCACCAAATGCCTTTAAAACAAAATCATCCATAGCCTGTTTAGGCCATTGAGGATCATGGTCAACATCATCATTGACACGCGCTCCCCAACCCACTTTATCATCAAAACGTTTCATCGTTACCCAGTCTTTTCTAGCCTTATCAACAATTTTGTTAATGGATTTGCGCCAAGCTGTCATCTCTTGAGTCAGCGGATAGGTGTTCACTAACAAAAAACGCTTCCCCTCGCTGTCGATACAGTCAAAGAGATCGGCTCTTAATAAGCCCTCTATGTAAACGCCGTTTTCATACAATGCCGCATCGATCAGATACCAGCGATTATATTCATCTTGAATCACAAAAACACCCGCCTCCACGCGGCTCTCATCAGGATGAACCGCAAAAGTACCCTTAAAATTACGAGTAATCAAAGTTCCTGATGGCTTAGACTTGCATTTGAAACGATCCAGTTTACTCGACATGACTCACCTCCTTATTGGCTGAAGTAGCCTGTGTACGTTCTGTGATCCAGGCTTCAACGACCTGTTCATCATAACGAATGGAACGACCAATCGTGACATGAGCCGGTAATTGACTGGGTTCCCTGGAACGCATTCTTTCTACCGTCGTCACTGAAACACCTAAGCGTTCCGCCAGCCACGCGGTATCTTTCATCACATTATTTTCTTTTGACATGAAATGCCTCCTTGGGGATCACCCACCAAACCAGAGTTAATAGGAATAAAACAAAACACGCCGGAACAAGTTCTTGCATAATTTCCGCTATACAAGCGGTCAAACAATCTTGCTGCATCTGAATACCTCATCAGCTTGGAATTAATAAAATATCAACAACAGAAGGCAGCCGTCTTTCCTCGCTACTTTCTATTCTTATGTTCATATCCCTGCCGTCAGTTTTAGCCCGTTCCCGGCACCTGCCCGCACCTCGCTTCTTTACCGCCAGCCCGTCCTGCTGCTATTTTCTTTAACCCTACCCGAAGCCCAACCCGCACAGTTTCCTACCCGTAACTAAAGCGGTTTCAGGCATATATCATTTCTATGATCCTGCTGAGGCCAGTGGGGTTGGCGCGTCTAGCAACTTTGCCGTCGTGTCTCATTTTCAAATCAAGTGACTTACACCCTGGAGATAAAAACCATGTCAGAACAAAAACTAATCCCGTTAGCGCTGAGATCGGCGAGCTACCACCTAACCGGGTTACCGGTTACGCCGGGTGAACTCGTAGGCGGCGTTATCGGCTCTGCTTATGGCCCTTTGGGCTCACTTGTAGGCGGAACGGTAGGCCGGATGATTGAGAACAAATGGTTTGATTGAAGCGATTAAATAACCGTCTTGCCCGCTAGGAATAACGCGCTGATTTCCGTCAGCGTGACTGACTATTCGAATTGATACGCATAGACACACAACAATAAGAGCTTTTAGCGGTTTTTAGGCCTCTATAAATTGAAAAACCCGCAACATTCATCAAAAGCCTTGCCTATCGTCATTGATGGGCAAGGCTTTTGTTTTTTGAAGCCCTGATAAGGAATACCGACATGAACAACCCTAAGCCCTCCACAGAACCCGAAGTCTTAACAGAATCGATCAAGGCCATAACCTATCTGTCCTTAAAAACCGGTAAAGCCAGCAAAACCGGCCAGCGTAGTCATGGACAACTGCATTACCGGATTCTGACGGATACCCATCATGAACACCTTTATTTGACCATTACCGGCAATGATGGCGGTGGTTACTATTCCAAAGAGATCGTGCCGTTTGACAAGGTTGAACAGTGTCTTGACGGCATCAATACCCACAAGCCGCTATCATCCAAATTGTTCCAGGCCGCGTTTATCGGTCAGTCCAGTAACAATGCCGGATTTCTAGCGGCGATATTACGCGCAGAAAAATTATTAGCGCCGGTAACGGGAGCCCTTCATCAACATGCCCTACAACCGGATTGGCCGGTCTGGAAAGCCAAGCTATTGGCATTGGCGGATAACGCGGAAAGCTTTCAACCGGAATCGCCGAAACCCAAAGCTGGAATAACAAAAGATACGAAGAACTCGGTTCAAACGGATGAGTCAGCGCAAAACGATGATCAAAAGCCATCGCTGGACCCTGATTCTGAAGACGCTAACGCCATCGTGATAGACCCGCTAGAATCGGATGATGCCGAAATGATAAACGTCCCGCTAGAGTTAACCGCACTGGGAAAGGACATCACTAACCAGGATGGCGCGGAAGGCATAGAAAGCATTGCCACGGTGCTGGATAAACATCAAGCAAAAAGACAACGTTCAGAAAAGCGTCAACACCCCACCGTTCAGGACACTCGCCATGATAGTGTTGCGTGATCCCGACCAACTCAATACCAGCCTGTACCCTGGTCATGCCATAGCGGTGACTAAAACCATCATCCTCATAGCACTAACCCATTTGTTAAGGCGACAATTACAAGCCCTGAGTGAACCCGAAACCTATGACCCGGACGAGCACGGTTATATCGTGATTGCCGAACCCGGTGATGGCATAGCGACCTTGGAAACAGAAACCGGTTATCCGCTGTTAAGTGATTGGTTCGATGAAACGCAGTACGGTGATGACGGTTTCGCACCGACCTTTGAATGGCTCGATAACCATGCCTTTTGCTATGAAATGGGCTTGGTGCTGAATGATAACGGCTTTACCGTGCTGTTGATCATACCCAAGCTAACCGGCATTGATGCCAAATTGCTTAAATTGTGCCGGGAAAACGCGCTCGAAGGGAGTTGGCTACCCGAAACCTAGGCATAAGCAAAGTCGGTATTAACAGTAGGGAAATAATGCTCATAAAGAGCTATGGCGCTTCGTTCATCAATCAAAATCAAGTCAAAGCAAATCAATCATCACCAAAAAATCGATCAACAACTCTTCCTATTTTTTCATTCAACAACAAACAACACCAACGCCGAAGTCATTAACACTGCCTTCGGCGTTTTCATTTGGAGCAACAACCATGACAACAGAAAATCAAAACCAAAGCCAAAGCCAAAAACAAACCCGAACAGAAAGCACTGCTGAATCAGCTCATGAAACGACAGCCTCGAAGCTGCTGTTTGACCCCGGCCAAGTCGTAGCCACCCCCGGCGCATTAGAGGCCATGCAAAAAAATCAGTGTTTATCCCTTGACCTGCTATTAAGGCACTTAACCGGCGACTGGGGAACGATCCCTAAAGAAGATGCAAAGGCTAACCGGCAAGCGTTGAAAGAAGGTTCACGCCTTATGTCCAGTTACCCATTGGACGACGGTGCCAGGGTTTGGGTGATAACCGAAGCTGATCGGTCATCTACGACGTTCTTATTGCCGGAGGAATATTAACGTGAGTCCGACAAACTATCCGATTCCGCTTGACCCAGAGATTGCCGCCTTTGTTGGGACGTTAAATGATGATGCGCGGGAATACTTCGAGGAACGGGCGGGCATAGCTGAATTTGAAGCTGGAATGACCAAAGCAGCCGCTGAACAATTTGCTTTGGAATTAACACGGGCACATTTTCAGCTTCAAAAGTGATCATACCGCCCGTAGAGCCTATAGAATCTGCCATCACTGCCATCACTGCCCTCACTCGGAATATAATTCTTGGCATGGGAATAATAGGTGTTGCCGCTGAACGATTGATGTTGGCATAGGCGCGAGCAGGTTTCTTGAAAAAATCTGTGGGTAGAGGTCGATACAATCTGCCCTCACTGCCCTCACTGCCCTCACTGCCGTCACTGCCCTCACTGCCGTCACTACCGTCACTGCAAACGCATCTGTTCATACCGAGTGATAGCAGTGATGGCAGTGATGGCTAATTTTTCCCGCAACGGACGCAATTTTCAGTTTGAACAACACCCCGACCGGGAATAGACCGGACAACGGTGTAGGCTTCACGTCAGCGCTGCCGGTAGGTTTTCATGGCTTGTTGGCTGGCAACATCATCAGCGGGAAGGTCCGTTATTAAACCGGCGAAGACTCAGGGACTACTAAGACTTGAGTTACCCGTTGCGGTCGGCTTTGCCGTTGATTTACTCTTGGGGGTGAAACAGGTCTTTTTTGATGGACTATTCCATTGCCTGGAGAACGTGGAGTGCGAAATGCTGATGGGAGAAAGAAGGCTCATTTGGCAAATAAACTATTTGCTCTTGATGAAATTATTTGCTATGCTAAAAAAACGTTTATTCTGTGCTGAAGTGCTTTTTCAGCATGTTTTAGTATGCAGCCTTTTCGCGCTAGCATAATCCAGTCGCCAGACTGACTACCCTTTTAGTCAAGGTTATATCAGATAGCCTTCTAAATCATTAACGACAGACCGCTTTTTTAACCATAAGAAACACAGTGCCATCAGCGTGCAGGTGTTGCTTATATCTAATGTCAAAGCAGACATACCTTAACGGGTTGTGTACTTGCCTTCTACTCAATCAAACACGACCGTAACAGGGGCAGGTGTTTGAATATAATCCAAATTCCCGACAGCAGTAAAAACCGAGAGCTTTGCTCAGAAATAGCAGGCACTTGATCGCTAATCCGTCACGTTAAGGTTGTCTGCCGATTTTGTGGGCATGGCAATCTTTAACTGATGAAGGGGGCGTTATAACCGCGCGTTATGGGGGGTTCTCGCCTTTAATAGGCATTGAATCATCAACGGACACGGGGGTATAGCGTAATACATTAAAAAAAAAGTAACACCTGCATCTGTCACGTTTTTTCAATCCTTAATGTTGGGGAAAACAATGGCCATTTTAAATTTTACGGATAAGGGGATTAAGAAGCTTCCGCCTCATGACAGCTCCGCCAGCGGCAAAGCCAAGGAATACACCGATAAACAGGTGTCGAATCTGAAGCTTTCTGTTGGCAAATCAAAAGACGGTAAAACGCCTGATAAGACATTCTCATTTAGGGGGATGCTAAAGGGGCAAAAGGTATTTATCAATATCGGCAGTGCCGATGCGTTTAGCGTTGAAGATGCCAGAAAAACAGCCTTGGGCTACAAGGCGCAAGTAGAGCGGGGTATTGATCCTCGGATACAAATCCAGGTAATGGCGGCGATGCCTACGGTTCATAATTTTGTGACTGATCAGTATTTGCCTTGGGCGTATCAGACTAAGAAAACAGCGGTTTCTGATGAATCTAAGTTCAAGCATCACATCATCAAGCGCTGGGGCAAGAAACGGCTTGACGAAATTACACGCCGGGATGTTGAGCAATACCATGCAGAGCTGTGTAACAGTCACACCCCGGCAACGGCGAACCGGCATCTGTCTTTAGTTTCGCGTGTTTTTACCAAGGCTATGGACTGGGGCATCTTAACCGCCAATCCCGCTAAAGGCATTAAAAAAGCGAATGAAAACAATGTCAAAACGGATTACCTGAAACCTGAAGAGATCACCAAGTTATATCAGGCATTAGAACAGGATACCAACGTGATAGCACGCGCCGCGATCAAGTTCTTGCTTGTTACCGGTGTCCGCTATAGCGAGGCATTGACCTCACGCTGGCAGAACGTGGATATGGAAAGCGGTACACTCTTTTTACCCGACACCAAGTCGGGGAAAGGTCGTCATGTCATCCTGAATGATGCCGCATTAAGCATCTTAAGGGAAATGAAAGCGGTGTCAGGGGGTAGTCCTTGGGTATTCAAAGGTAAAGACCCTGCCAAACATTATGTCAACATCCGTAAGCCGCTGCTTAGGGTGCTTGAAGTGGCGGGGCTTGATCGTATCCGTGTTCATGATCTGCGCCATAGCTTTGCCTCGCTGCTGGTTCAAGGCGGGGCATCCTTATACCAAGTGCAAAACCTACTGGGTCATGCGTCACCTATCGTGACACAACGGTATAGCCATCTGGCATCAGACACCTTACGGGAAACCTCCCAAATGGTATCACGGGCGGTTAATGCAGCAACGTCTGCACCGGCTTAACAATCAACCATAACTGTTTACCCTTCCTTTATTTGGAAGGGTACTTTTTTGGGGCAGTTATTATGATAACGGTGATATTCAAATCTAGTGTGATGGAAAATCATCAAACTTGACTTGAAACTCTTCGGAAAAGGAGTATAGTTTTGTGAACTCGGTTAGGTATGCAATATCTAGCCAGAAGGTATTGATTACCGTTTCAAAATCGATAGGCCGCCGGAGCTGAAGAAATTCCGTCAACACCATTAAATGGAATGCTTCCATCATCGTGTTGACGTTTTCTTTTGTCCTCTGTGCGGCTTTTTTTGTTTATGGCTGCATTGTATTCTTGGGATAGGACACCCGCCAACGACCGGGCGTTGGATTTAATCTTACATTAAATCTTTAAAAGGAATCCACAATGCTTCAAATCAACGTTTTTCAAAAAAAGAACTCAAAGTTCCCTACTGCTACAATCAAATTCAATTCAGTAGTTGAATTGTTGGCATACTTTGAAACAATAAGTGTGCCTCAAATCAAAGCCAAAGAGGACATTGAGCTAGTTCACTACGGCCAACTCATAGATCCAGAAAAGGGTAGAACAAAGAGCAATTTTGAGTCTACTGAAATCATTGCTATTGACATTGATGGCATCACAGAAAAAGAATTGGAGTCTGCATTAAAAGCAATCGACCCATACCATTATGTTATCCACACAACATTCAGTAGCACTGACGATAACTTACGCTTGCGCCTTATCGTACCGCTCAGTCAATCTATTACTCTGGCGGATTTTGAACAAAGAAAACTAGCATCTTGCCTTGCCGACTTAATGGGGGTTGCTGAGATTGATAACGTCTCTAATAATCCCGTCCAATTATATTACTTGCCTTCGTCACCTATCGGTGTTGAGGGAGTGATTGATGTTCATAAAGGACAAGCCTGCTTATCGCTTGATGACCTGCCTAAAGCCGCCAAAGCAGTGAAGGCAAGCAAATCCTCGCGCAAAAACTCTAATGCTGATAAAAGTTGCGATGAAATAATGGCAGCTGCGAAGGATGTCATCAAAACAGTGTTTGACGGTCACATCCTATTTACCAATAACTTATTTTACATCTACGTTGATGGAATTTGGGGAGGCATGAGTAAAGATGAGTTGATCAGTTATCTTGTGGTGGAGACATATGACACCAATAAACCTATCACTGAAGTTGAGGCGATTGTTAAGGCGTTAAAGGTATTAGTGTTCGTAAGTGAGTTCCCAAAAGCCAAAAGAAAGCATAATGTGCTGGTGTTGGGGAACTGTGCCATTTGTCCGGTTACGGGTAAGAAACTGGCGCATAGCCCCAAACATTATGCACTCAATCAACTGAATTTTGATTATGATGAAGTTGCAACTTGTCTAGCCTGGCTAAAATTTCAAAATGAAATATGGGTAGATGATAAGGATCGTGACGATAAGATTCTTTTATTACAAGAGCTCATGGGATTGTCGCTAACGGACATTACCAAATTTCATACCATGATTTGGCTGATTGGACCTGGATCAAATGGTAAAAGTGTAATCCTTAGTATTCTTAGGGAATTGGTCGGGAGTGAAAATGCCGCTTCGTTATCACTTGGAAGCTTCAAGGAGAGGTTTGCGTTGGTGGGTCTGTTAGGTAAGTTGGTGAACATTGATTCGGAGATGGCCGCAAATTCAGTTCTCGCAGATGACAAACTCAAAAAAGTGGTCAGCGGTGAATATGTGGCCTTGGAGCGTAAAATGGAGCCTGGTTTTGATGCCAATATTACCGCCAAATTATGGGCGGCAGCAAATACACTCCCAATAACAAAAGACCACAGCCTCGGGTTCTTTAGGCGCGTAGCCATCTTGGAATTCAATAGGATATTCAAGACTGAGGAGCAGGACAAGACCTTGGAAGACAAGCTAAAAGCAGAACTACCCGGAATCTTCAATTGGGCAATTATTGGTCTGCGGCGATTACTATCCAATGACAGACTCACCATCCCTGAGTCCTCGTCACGAGCCATCGACGATTATAAGGCAAACAGCAACCCTGTGGAAAAATTTTTCCAGGAACATCTTTCAAAGATGGAAACAAATGGGTCGCCTAAGGCGGGCATGTCTACCCATGAAGCCTATGAGGCTTTCAAGAAATATTGCAGCGCAAACGGTTTTGGTCTACTCAACAGTTCCAATTTTGGGGTAAGGTTGAAAAGCCTTGGTATTACAAAGCAAGGCTCTAACGGCAAAAACTATTATCCAGTCAAAGTGCATGGCATGGACAAGTATAAGTCCGATGCATTTAGTCAATCTAATTCTTCTGGACCGAGAAAAGTTGATATTGATGATGCGTTTAATGGTGACATTGCATAAGGGCGGCTCCACTAAAACGTAATAGCAGTGTGCTAACAGGAGAAGAACCGGCACTTTAAGCTGACTTTACTGTTGCGTATACCAAACACATTAAAATCTGATAAGCAGTTAAAACAGGAGGGTTTAACGCCTGTTTTAACTGCCACTTAATTGCATTACCGGCACTGACTGATAATGCAATTTTTTTTGCCTGTGTTTTAGTCAAATTTAGCTTGTTCTAATCAAATTCAAGGCTCTATTGATGATGTCCATAAGGCGTGACAATAAGTCTGCCGGTCGTCTGCCGGTCGTAGCCTATTGCTAAAATGACCAATAGTAAACAGTTTCAAGGGTTTTCCTGAACGATGTCCTTCAGGAAACCAAACAAATGCGGTCAAACTCGCCGGTCTATTGCCGGTTTTGCAGGTCAAGAAAGCATATTAAATCAGTCTATTAGATGATTGCAAACAACCCTTAAAGCGGGGAAAATGCCTAGAGTAAGTGTCAAAAAGGTTTGCATCAAGGTTTGTCCGGTAAGAAAACTAACTGACTGATTGGGGCAGGGATTTACCCCGCTCTACGGGCACAGAAACTGCTGATGGTTAGCGGTTCAGAAACTGTTAATCACTAGGTCGGCGGTTCGAGCCCGTCCGGGGGAGCCAAGTAAATCAAGGCCTCACAGCAATGTGGGGCTTTTTTTTGCCTTGCGTCTGGTCTATCTCCGGTCTTATACTCGGGCGAGGGGCGTCTAGCTTGATATGGCTAAATCAAGCTTGTGATGCCAACAATTCAAAATCATCAATATCCAAGGAACAACCTATCTGTAGTTAGGGGCTATTGAATCGCCTAAAAGGATTGGCTTCACATTAACAAACTGAGTAAATATCATGGGTATATGGGTTAGTGATCCTCATTCTGGAGGGATCAAGGTGCCAAAAAATATTCAGGAACACACCAAGCAACGCATCTTAGCCTATGCTGAAGCAAATTTTTCGGGTAAGTTCACTCGTATCGATATAAGGTTCCGTAGTCAGTTCTGCTATATTGATGCCTATACAGAACCTTATGTGGCAGATAACTTTCCTCCAGCCGGTTTCCCTGAGTCTCGGGAAGGCTATATTGAGCGACTCAGTAACACGCCAACTCATTTATGTCGGCTCCGTTATTTTGGTAATGAGGAGTCCTGGTCATTTGCTTTTTATACCTACAGCAATGAGAAATACGAACTGTGTGTGCTAAACAATGGCAGTTTTTATGGTACACCTGAAGAAGCTTTTGAGGCGGCATCTGTTTATTTACAGGATTAACTTGTTGGTTATTGCCACTTAGGGGAGGAAAAGGCAGTTCGGAATACATTTAGCCTACTTTCGTACACTCTCAGAACCCTATCGGCATTAGCCGTTGTTTACTCGGCGAAAACGTCCGTTTTGACGGCGGCCACATCAGTTTTGCACACGGCGTGTATCAACCTAGGGTGTCGAAATAAGCGGATTTTATTAGATTTCAATGCCCCGCTTTTTGGAACATGGTATATAGCTATATCCATTTGAATAAAAATGCTTTTTTGCAATAAAAAATCCAAATAGCGGAAACAATATTTAGCCAAAAGCCGGTAAATTTCGACAGCCTAGTATCTCCCCCTAATAAAAAGCAGGGAGAGTCTATCTTAAAGTTAGACACTAAAAGTATCAGCGAACAGATTATTAGCCCAGGCAAGCATCATTTTGTAGTTATCACCTGAGGGCATCTCTGCTTCATTAAAGGATTCAGCCACTCGATCCATAGTGCCAGTCAATGGGTTATAACGATAACCGGCTGTTAACCAAGACGCAGTATTGTTGGTAATAGGGCTATAACAGGCCGAGTTAGTTACAGGAACTTCTTCGGGGAAGCGAGGGGGCAATATTCCAAATTCACGGACAATCGCATCAGCGCATACCTTAGCTTCGCTGTTGGCAACATGCCCGGCTTTGGGCTGGCTTGAAGAATGAGCATCGCCTATTACGTGAATATCGGGGTCTGCTGTGGACGCATAAGATTGTAAATCGACAGGCGCAAAACGGCTACCCGAAGGGATAAGCCCTGCTGCAAAAGCAATATCGCCTGCTTTGTGTTCTGGTAGAACATTTAACACATTGGTATATACGTCACGGATGCTTCCATCGCCCAATTTAACGGACACATACTTAGTTCCAAATTGTCCGCCAGTACTGCCTACTTCAAGCAACTCGGCATTGGATACATATTCAACAATACCAGCAAATTGACCTGTAAAAGCGGTGGTAAAGGTATGCGTTTCTGCTTGTATCGCTGAATATTTATCAGTTGGTGTCAGAGTATTTGGCGTGTTAGCATCAAAAATAATCACTTTCCCGCCACCTTTAACTCGCTTTAGAATATCAGCTACCACACAGGCTCTTTCATAGGGACCAGGAGGGCAACGATAGGGTTTTTTCGGAATACATAAAACGTAAGTTCCATTTGTATTGGGCATTTTATTAATCTGAGCTTTCAAGTTGGCTACTTGGTTACCTGATTTCCATGCGTGTGGAATGGGCAGAACTGTGTCAGACAACGTACCATTAGCCAGTGCCATAGACGGCAGATAATTAAACTCAATACCAGGACTCAAAACTACTTTATCGTAAAGCAGTTCCACAGTCGTGCCATTTGGTTTTATCACGATAACTTTTCGAGTACTCCGATTAATCGTCGCTTTGCCTTGTATAAATTTATTGCCATTGCGTGTAGCGGCAGTCGCCAAACTGAAGGTCAAATTAGTCAACGTTTTCTGACCATTCAATACCAGATTACTCAAAATCGGCGAGGCATAGCTAGCGTTAATATCGACATGTGTTACGACGATTTTGCCTTGCCCCCAAAGTTTTAAATATTTAGCCACGGTTGATCCACCGAATCCTCCACCAATAACGATAACCTGTTTGCTGACTTCAGCAGCTTGAGCTTTGCCACCTAAATCTGTGACTGTCGGTAGAATGCCCACTGTTGCGGCTGCGGCACCAAAACCAGCCATTTTTAATAGTTCTCTGCGTTTGCTATTCATTTTAGTACTCCTTAATTTAGCGTTGACAGGTAGTTGGCAATTTCACGCAACTCATTATCGGTATAGCTTTTGGCTTGCAGATGCATGATTTCAATTTTTGGCTTTTGTTTCATTTCTAATAAATCGCCATATAAGTCCGATGCGGATTTCCCAGCAATAGAATCAATCTCGCCTTTGCTGTGACCATTGGGGCCGTGGCATTGATAGCATTGAGATGCCAATAGCTGACCATTATCCGCGAACGTTGTATTCGCATGAGCAGACAGAATGACAAAAAATATGACAAATATGTTTTTCATAAATAACTCCTATATTTTTATTATTGAGCGTATAAGAAACCGAAACTTGGGCTTCACATATACATAAAATACCCGTGAACTATAGATTTAAATAAAACAGGTATTTCTTCTAATGCACGATTACTGCATGATGGTAAATTTATAATATTAGTATATTCTTATATATTATACAGGAGCTAGATAAAATAACCTTAATTCTAGTGTAAAACAGTGCCCAATATTTGCCACTAAGCAGCGTCACCTTACCTAGTTAATTTTGACAACAGGTATTAAATAATTGATTAGGAAAAATGACTGGTAAATGTAGGTGCTAATTTTTCACGCTATTTGACATCTTAGCCAAAAATGCCGCTCCCAATACGAAAATCTCATCACATGGGGGGCATTTATCCGACAAAACAAGGCTGACTGAGTACTCGCTTCTGCTTTTATACCCGCAGGATGCAATGAAAGTTAGGTTGCCAATTAGGTTATACCGGAATTTTACCTAAAACTAAATTTAGCATCTGCATGCTCAGGATAGCTAAGGGAAACGATGAGAGCACTAACAATGTGGTGTAGCCTATAGCTTGGTAAAGGTTTTTTTTTGAGGTTGATGTTTTATTGTCCATTGTAATCTCCGTTTGTTCAGTAGTATGGCCGCTAAAAACACGTTCAATTACGTGCTTATTTTGAACAAAGCTAATTCCATGCCATAACGTTAAACTCAAAATAACAGCAAAAATATTCAATTACTCCCATCTGACTGAAAAATCTATACCTTTATTTAGCAATAACCATTGATTTTGCCTGCTACAGCGTCTTTTTCTGTAAGGTGCAGAACAAGGGTCGTAAACTTTATCCAACTAATTTTGCGGCGTTAATACCTTTTTTGCAGGGCGTTAATACCTTTTTTGCAGTGTAATGGTATCAATGCCCGGTATCGTTTGCAGCAATTCAAACGCTCATTACTCCCATCTGACCATAAGTATCTACACATCTTTGGTTAGTTCTTGTAAAACAGATAGTTAGTGCATTTGATGAAAAGTGACAAGTTCATAAAAATCAAATGGTTGACTTGTGTAGATACTCATGACTCCAAAGAGGAATTGGAGGCTTTAAAAGCTACTGCACAGCAGTTCTTGGAAAATGTTGTGTAGATACTTATGGTCCACTATAGTAACCGTCGGCACTAGCTGTGTATCCGGTGCCAATGATAAAACCCCCTTTTCGCCAGCTCGACTATCGCCAGATAAGTCACGACCATCGCCGCCAGTATGGCATAAAACTGGGCCGGAGGCGGGACAAAGCCGAAATAACTCCCCAACGGCGTGAATGGCAAGACGGCGCCGGTTGTCGCCACCGCCAGCGAAGTGCCTACCAGTATCGGATGGGCGCGGCTTTTAAACGGATTACCACGGGTGCGGATGATGAAAATTACCAGAACCTGGGTGCATAAGGACTCGACAAACCAACCGGTTTGAAACAGAGTTTCGTCAGCTTTCAACACCATCAACATGACATAAAAAGTCAGGAAATCGAACGCCGAACTGATAGGGCCAATCACGAGCATGAAATTGCGGATAAAGTTCATATCCAGCACCCGCGGCTTACGGAGTTCATCGGGATCCACCTGATCCAGCGGGATAGGCACTTCGGAGAGGTCGTACAAGATGTTGTTGAGCAATATCTGGGTAGGCAACATCGGCAGGAAGGGTAAGAATAGCGCCGCGCCGGCCATGCTGAACATATTGCCGAAATTGGAACTGGTGCCCATCATGATGTATTTCATGATATTGCCGAAGGTACGGCGGCCTTCCATGACACCGTCATACAGCACGTGCAGATCATGGTCCAGCAGTATCATATCGGCGGCATCCTTGGCGACGTCGACCGCCGAATCCACCGAAATCCCGACATCTGCCGAGTGCAGCGACGGAGCATCATTGATACCGTCGCCTAGATAACCGACGACGTGGCCGCGGGCCTTGAAGGCGAGGATCACGCGTTCTTTTTGCGAAGGATTGACGCGGCAAAACAAATTGGCTGTTTCTACCTTGACCCGCAACGCCGCGTCGTCCAGCTGAGCGATGTCTTTGCCGGTCAGCACCCCAGCCACCGGAATGCCCAACTCGGCGCAAACATGCTGGGTCACCAGTTCGCTATCGCCGGTGACAATCTTGACCGTCACGCCGCTGTCCCGCAAGGCGGCGAGCGCGACACCGGCGCTGGCCTTGGGTGGGTCAAGAAAGCCTGCAAAACCGGCAAACACCAGCTCGGTCTCGTCGCCGATCACCGCATCGAAATGGTCTTGCGGGACTTCGCGCCAAGCGATGCCCAATACCCGGAAGCCTTCCTTTTCTAAAGCGATATGCTCCGCGTGTATCTGCTCCCTAGAGGCTTTGTCTAACGGCATTTGGACATCACTGCCTTGTTGTTCGTAACGGGTGCATAGGTTAATGATCTCCTCAGACGCGCCCTTGACCACCAGCAGTCGGCCATTGCCTTTGTCCAACAAGACGGATACGCGCCGCCGTTCAAAATCGAACGGGACTTCGTCGATTTTTTTCCAGGCGCTCACATCGATATTTTCATGTGCCAAAATAGCCTCATCCAGCGGACTTTTCAGGCCGGTCTCGAAAAAGCTGTTCAGGTAAGCCAGTTCCAGCACCCGTTCGCTGGGCTTTCCTTGCGGATCCACATGCTGCTCCAAGCGGATTATCGCCTCGGTCAGCGTACCGGTCTTATCCGTGCACAGGATGTCCATAGAGCCCAGATTCTGTATCGACGCCAAGCGTTTGACGATCACCCGTTTTTTGGCCATCAGCAATGCGCCCCGCGATAAGGTGACCGACACCACCATGGGCAGCAGTTCCGGTGTCAGTCCTACCGCGAGCGCCACAGCAAACAAAAAAGATTCCAGCCAGGGTTTGTGCATGAAGGCGTTCACCAGCAGCACGAACAACACCAGCAAGATTGTCAGGCGCATAATCAGCAGACCAAAGCGGTGCGTGCCCACTTCGAAGGCAGTCGGCGGCGGCTGGCGGGTCAGGCTGTCGGCAATGGCGCCGATGGCTGTGCCGGTGCCGGTCTTGACGACCCGCATACGGACGCTGCCGCTAATCACGGTGGTGCCCATGAACACCGCGTTGGTGGCATCCTGCAAATCGGTCGACCCGGCGGCAAGCACGCCCTGATGCTTCTCGACCGGATAGGGCTCACCGGTCAGCAAGGCTTGCTTGACGAACAGGTCGTGCGCTTCCAGCACGAAACCGTCTGCCGGCACCATATCGCCTGCCGAGAGCAGGACGAGGTCGCCGGGCACCACTTCGGTGACCGGCACATCCAAGGGCTTGCCATCACGGATGACCCTAGCCCGTACCGAAACCGACTGGCGCAAATTTTCCGCCGCTTTTCCGGCTCGGTGCTCCTGGACAAAATCCAGCGTTACGCTGAACAACACCATGACCGTAATGATGACAAAGTTGGTCATTTCGCCGGTAAAGGCGGAGATGGCGCTGGCCACCAACAGCAAGATAACCAGCGGGTTCTTGAATCGGGACAGGAACTGTAACCATAGGGCTTGTTGCTGATGGTCGCGGAACAGGTTAGGGCCGAACGTGGCTAACCGCGAACGTGCCTCGGCACTGGATAAACCGGTCGTATCGTTAGCCCGTTCAGCTTGGAGATCTGTGGGTGGCGTTAGCCACCAGGCCGGGGCTTCGGGTAGGGTTTTGTGCTTTACATTAGCTTTGTTCATAGTTGCCGCCCTATCTAATAATGGCCGTACAGAAGATAACCGGGGCGATATTCCACCCTGTTTGACCGGATTATAAAGCAGTACCGGTGCGGCATCGGACAAAAGCCTATCGGGAAGCCTTTGTTTAACGTGTTGCTGGCATTAACGCCAACTTAGCCATGCTTTTGGATATATACTTCGCACAGTCACAATACGGTTTTTACAATTTTCGTAGATACGCATCGCGTACCTTTTACATTGATTTTCATTACCATTCTAAAAAGGTGCGCGATGCGTACCCCACATAAAAAACCGAAAACTTAAGCGCTTAACGTATATAAACAGCCCGGTAACAGGTAAACTTTTAGTCCTCTCCCCCAACCCTTAAGACATTAAACTATGCACGCACTCTTCGATACCCTACAAATCGGCAAACTGACTTTAGCCAACCGCATCCTTATGGCGCCGCTTACCCGTTGCCGGGCCGAAGACGGCCATGTTCCGGGTCGGCTCATGGCGGAATACTACGCCCAACGCGCCAGTGCCGGACTTATCATCGCCGAAGCCACGATGGCGATGGCAGGCAATTCAGCGTTTTGGCATGAACCAGGCATTTATTCCGATGCCCAGATTGAAGGCTGGAAACTGAGCACCGATGCCGTTCATGCCGCTGGCGGCAAAATCTTTTTGCAAATATGGCATGGCGGGCGGGCTTGCCATCCGTCGCTGAATAATGGCGCGCAACCCGTTGCGCCTAGCGCCATTGCGATCACGGGCGACGAAGTCTACACGCCGGAAGGCAAGCAAGCCTATGTCATACCGCGTGAATTGGCTGATGATGAACTGCCCGGCATCGTGGCCGGATTCAAAACCGCAGCCGAACATGCCCTGGCCGCAGGTTTCGATGGCGTGGAAGTGCATGGCGCCAACGGTTATTTGTTGGATGAGTTTTTGCGCGATGGCGCAAATAAACGCACGACCGGCCTTTACGCCGGCGCTATTGAAAACCGTGCACGCTTGTTGTTGGAGGTGCTGGCTGCCGCCTGCGGGGTATGGGGCGACGGGCGTGTCGGCGTCCGCATATCACCGCTGAATAGCTTCAACAGCATGATAGACAGCGACCCTATTGCCCTTAGCGCTTGGCTGGCCACGCGGCTGAATGATTTTGACCTGGCTTATTTGCATGTCATGCGCGGCGACTTCTTCCAGCAACAGACCGGTGATGTGCTGACGCCCATACGCGCTAATTACCAAGGCATATTGGTAGGCAATATGGGTTATACCCCAGAAGAAGCCAACACCGCTATCGCCGAGGGTAAGCTCGATGCCGTGGCTTTTGGCACCGGTTTCTTGGCCAACCCCGATTTTCCCGCCAGGATTAAAGCGGGGGCAGCGTTAAACCAGCCCGATGTTGCAACCTTCTACTCATCCGGGCCTGAAGGTTATACCGATTATCCTGCCCTGGATAGTCTGTAGCCTAAGCGCCCGCGCATCTGATATCAGGTGCGCGGGCGTACCTCATGAGGCATGATACCCGCCGTTGCATCAGAGCAAACAGCAAATTGGCTAGCCAAGTTTTTAAGACAAAGGCGGCGCAAATCTATATCATAGTCCGCTTTTTAATCACTAATAAGGTTTTATCATGCAAGTTGCTGACAATATGGCGGTTTCTATTCACTATACGCTGACGAATGATGAAGGGGAAGTCATAGACAGCTCTGAGGGTAACGAACCGTTGGAATATCTGCACGGCACTGGAAATATCATTTCCGGCCTCGAAAAAGCGCTGCATGGCAAAGCCGTCGGCGAAAAATTTAATGTCCGCATTGATGCTGAAGATGCTTACGGCGAATTCATGGACGACCGCGTGCAGGTGCTGTCACGCGACATGTTTGAAGGCGTCGATGAAATCGAAGTGGGTATGCAGTTCCATGCCGATGTCAGCTCAGGCCCCGGCGTCATCACCGTCGTTAATATAGACGGCGATGACATCACGATAGACGGCAACCATCCGCTGGCAGGCGTGGCATTGAGCTTCGCTGTCGAAGTCGTCGACATCAGGCCGGCAAGCCACGAAGAACTGTCGCATGGACATATCCACGGCGCGGGCTGCAACCATTAAGCCCCCGAAATACCGGCAGCAACTGCCGACCGTAGCGGCGTGTCCGTGTGGTCGGCCCCGCTTAACGGTTGACGCGATTGGCAATAATGTCGTCAACCACGGACGGGTCGGCCAGCGTAGAGGTGTCGCCGAGAGTGTCCAACTCGTTAGCGGCAATTTTGCGTAAAATGCGGCGCATGATTTTCCCCGAACGGGTTTTCGGCAAACCCGGCGCCCACTGCACAATATCCAGCGTCGCAATCGAGCCGATTTCCTGCCTGACCAGTGCGACCAATTCTTTTTTCATCGCATCGGTAGGTTCGACACCGACTATCAGCGTCACATAGGCATAAATGCCCTGTCCTTTAATGTCATGGGGGAAACCGACGACTGCCGATTCGGCAACATGCTCGTGCAAATCCAGGGCGCTTTCTATTTCCGCCGTGCCCATCCTGTGACCGGAGACGTTGATGACATCATCGACCCGGCCTGTAATCCAGTAATAGCCGTCCGCATCGCGGCGGGCGCCGTCGCCGGTAAAATAATAACCCGGATAGCTTTTAAAATAGGTGTCGATAAAGCGCTGATGATCGCCGTATACGGTCCGCGCTTGCGATGGCCACGAGTGGCTGAGCACGAGCAGGCCTTCGGCGGCGCCCTCCAGAATATTACCCTGGGCGTCTATGATTTCAGGCCTGATGCCGAAAAACGGCAAGGTCGCCGAGCCGGGCTTTAACAGTGTTGCGCCGGGCAATGGCGTAATCAAAATACCGCCAGTTTCAGTTTGCCACCACGTATCCACGATAGGGCAACGGCTGTCGCCGACGACGTGGTAATACCACTCCCAGGCCTCCGAATTGATAGGCTCGCCGACGCTGCCCAGTATCCGCAGGCTGCCACGCCCGGTGCGTGTGACAAAATCATTGCCTTGCGCCATCAGCGCCCGTATCGCTGTCGGTGCCGTATAAAAAATATTGACCTGGTGTTTGTCGATCACGCGCCAGAAACGGTCGGCTTCAGGATAGGTCGGCACGCCTTCAAACATCAGAGTCGTTGCGCCGTTGCATAAAGGCCCGTAAACAACGTAAGAATGTCCGGTTATCCAGCCCACATCGGCGGTACACCAATACACATCGCCATCCTGGTAATCGAAAATATATTTATGCGTCATCGCGGTGTAAAGCAGATAACCGCCGGTCGTGTGCTGGACGCCTTTAGGCTTGCCCGTGGAACCGGACGTATAAAGGATGAACAGCGGATCTTCGGCATCCATCATTTCCGGCTCGCAGTCGGCTGCCGCTTCCGCCATGGCCTCGTGGTACCAAACATCCCTGGCTCCATGCCAATCGACAGCATTGCCGGTGTTTTGTATCACGATGACTTTGCCCAGATTCGGGCAAGAGCCCGCCGCCTTATCGACCGCCGCCTTAATCGGTATGATTTTGCCGCCGCGATAGCCCTCATCGGCACATACCAGATACTTGCAATCGGCGTCCAGAATGCGGTCTTTTAACGATTCGGCGGAAAACCCGCCAAACACGATGGAATGCACGGCGCCAATGCGGGTGCAGGCCAGCATCACTACAGCCGCTTCGGGAATCATCGGCAAATAGACACAAACATGGTCGCCCTTGCCCACGCCTTGCGCTTTCAAGACATTGGCGAATTTACAAACCAGCGTGTGCAATTCTTGATAAGTGATTTTTCTGGATCGCGTCGGATCATCCCCTTCCCATATAATCGCGGTTTGGTCACCACGCGCGGCAAGATGCCTGTCCACGCAATTGACACTGATATTGAGCTTGCCGCCTTCAAACCAGCGTATATGCGCGCTAGGATAATCATACTCCATCACCGTATGCCAAGGTTCGCCCCAGGTTAAAAACTGCTTAGCCTGCTCGGCCCAAAAACTTTCCGGGTCGGTTATCGAGTGCTGGTAGAGTGTGTTATAAGCGTCTTCGTTAATATGCGCTTGCGCGGCCATTTCCGGCTTTACAGGATAAATTGGATGCTGTGACATAGTGTTGGCTTTGCTTGGACGGGACGGAAGTGTTACACCATAGTAAAATCTTGGCTGGATTGCACGAAAATTTTTTATCGGCTAAACGGGTTATAGCCGTATCGCTATAGACTTTAAAGCTTGGACGTTCGGTTGCTTAGACCCACACAACCTAGCTTTGTTATCATCATGAAAACAATCAATAACCCTAGGGCCCATGAATGCTGAACTGGAATGAATATTTGCAATTATTGGTCAGTTTAGTGTCTGTGGTCGATCCCATCGGCGTCATCCCCATCTTCATTTCGCTAACCATAAACCGCACGCCGGCCGAAAGGATACGCACTGCAATAGTTTGCGCCGCATCCGTAGCCACGGTGTTATTTATTGCGTTACTGGCCGGGGAGCCGATACTGCATTTTTTTGGCATCGGCCTGCCCGCTTTTCGGGTGGCTGCCGGGATATTGGTGCTGCTAATGGGCCTGTCGATGTTGCATGCCAGCCATGATCGGGCGCGCCATACGCCTGAAGAACGCGCCGAATCCTACGAGAAAGATTCCATCGCGGTAGTGCCATTGGCTATCCCTATGCTTAGCGGCCCCGGAGCCATCAGCGCCGCCATCGTCTATGGGCACATGGAATATTCTTGGTCGCATTACCTGCTGGTTGGCGCGGTGATCTTGTCTGTCTCCGGCCTGGTGTTGGTCGCGCTACTGTCGGCAACCAAGATTGCCGAAGTCATGGGGTATACCGGCATGAACATCGTGACACGGGTCATGGGGCTGATCCTGGTATCCATCGCTGTGGAATTTATCGCCAAAGGTTTAGCCGAGCTATTCCCTATCCTCACAAAAAGCGTGGCATAAGCGCTGAAACCAGCTGCTGCCGATACAATCCAGGGCAGGACATCGCAAGCCCCCAGAAAGCCATCCATTACCGCAAGCTTCAGTTTAATTCCCGGCAATACCTGCTATGATGTGCCGTAAAACGGCCGACTCCGGCTTATCCCACACCTAACCCTAAACACCCGGCACCGACCCAACCACAATGACCAGCCATCAACCCATCGGCCCCATCATGCTTGATATTGCGGGCCTTGCGTTAACGCCTGACGAACAGGACATGATCCGGCATCCCAATACCGGCGCGGTCATACTCTTCGCCCGCAATTACCAGGATCCCGAACAAGTCACCCAACTTATCGGCAGCATCCGTGCCGCACGTAACGGCCCGCTGTTGATTGCCGTGGATCAGGAAGGCGGCAGGGTGCAACGGTTTCAAAACGGCTTCACCCGTTTGCCGCCCGCCGCAGCCTATGCACAAGCGCCTGATCTGGCGGCATCCGCAGGCTGGCTGATGGCGGCGGAATTATTGGCGGTCGGCGTCGATTTCAGTTTTGCGCCGGTGCTGGATGTCGATTGCGGCGTCAGCGACATTATCGGCAACCGTTCGTTTTCCCGCGACCCGCAACGGGCAATGCGGCTAGCCGGGGACTTTATGGCGGGCATGCACGAAGCCGGCATGGCGGCCACCGGCAAACATTTCCCCGGCCATGGCGGCGTCGCACTGGATTCGCACCTGACCTTGCCGGTGGATGAGCGCGATCTGGATAGCCTGCGCGCCAGCGACTTACTGCCGTTCAGGCAATTAATCGCCGACGGTCTGGAAGGCATTATGCCCGCGCATGTGCTGTATCCGAACATCGACACCCAACCCGCCGGATTCTCGCAGTTCTGGATACAGCAGGTATTACGCCGGGAATTAAACTTCAACGGCACGGTGTTCAGCGATGATCTAAGCATGGAAGGCGCGGCATCGGCAGGCGGTTTTCCTGAACGGGCAAGGCTCGCCCAGGCAGCCGGTTGCGATATGGTCTTGGTCTGCAACAACCCGACCGCAGCGGCGCAAGTGCTGGATACCTTGCCCATCGCGCAAGACCCTGTCAGGGAGCAACGCCTGCTGTGCATGCAAGGCCAACCGTCGCTCAATCGCGGGCAATTGATGCAATCAGAAAAATGGCAACAGCTATCGGCTGTTATCAACGCCTTCACCCAAAGCCTATAAGCCCAGACTATGCTGAACGAAATCAAACAGATCCAAACCCATGCGGAGTTGTTGCACAGCACAGCTGACGTCGAAGCCGCGCTGGATGCCATGGCCGCACAAATCAACCTGTTGCTGGCGGAATGCAACCCGCTGGTGCTGTGCGTGATGAACGGCGGCATCGTATTTGCTGGAAAACTGCTGACCCGCTTGACCATGCCGCTGAATATCGACGCCATCAATGCCAGCCGCTACCAAAACCAGACTTCCGGCGGCACTATCGAATGGGTGCTCAAACCCGGCTTGCCGCTTAAAGGCCGCACGATACTGATCCTTGACGATGTGCTGGACGAAGGTATCACGCTGGCGGCGATAAAACGATATTGTCAGGAACAAGGCGCAGCTGCGGTATACAGCGCCGTATTAATTGATAAAATCCTGGGCCATGACAAACCCAGCCACGCCGATTTTGTTGGCTTGACTGTCCCCAACCGCTATTTATTCGGCTATGGCATGGACTATAAAGGCTATTTACGCAACGCCGCAGGCATTTATGCCTGTCGCGATCTTTAGGAATGCACACATGACGAATTTACACCTGACTAAACTGGGCATCATAGGCGGCACCGGCCTTACCCAACTCGCCGACCTGACGTTAATCAAGCGCGAATCCCTGACAACACCTTACGGCCAGCCTTCCGCCGATTTCATCACCGGCGAACTGGCGGGCAAGACCGTCGTATTTCTCGCTCGGCACGGCAACCCGCATACCATTCCGCCGCATAAAATAAATTATCGCGCCAATATCTGGGGGCTAAAACAGCTAGGCGTCGACAATATTATCGCCGTTGCCGCCGTAGGCGGCATTAGCCCGGCCATGGCGCCTGCACATATCGCAATACCCGACCAACTCATTGATTACAGTTACGGCCGCAAGCACACGTTTTTTGAGACGGAAGATTATCCCGTCACCCATATCGACTTCAGCTTCCCCTACAACCCGAAACTTCGGGCAGCACTGTGCGCCGCCGCCGCCCAAGCCGGGGTTGCCGTCACGCAGACCGGCACTTATGGCTGCACCCAGGGGCCGCGCCTGGAAACCATCGCTGAAATTACCCGCATGGAACAAGACGGCTGTGACTTGGTCGGCATGACCGGCATGCCGGAAGCGGCGCTAGCCAAAGAAATCGGCATGGCTTACGCCTCCGTCTCGGTCATCGCCAACTGGGCTGCGGGTAAAAGCGCAGGCGAAATCACAATGGCGGAGATTGAGCAGAACCTGCATATCGGCATGGCCAACGCGGCAAAACTGCTCAAAGCTTACATCGCGATGGCTGACGACTAGCCCTAAGCCATCCATGAACCAGCAAAAACGGCTGGCTATCTTCGACCGGCTGGCCGCCGCGACACCGGAACCGACGACGGAGCTGAATTACCGCTCAACATTTGAACTGCTAATCGCCGTCGTGCTGTCCGCACAGGCAACCGACAAAGGCGTCAACAAAGCCACCGCCCAGTTGTTTGCCGTGGCTGACACGCCGGCAAGCATACTTGGGCTAGGCCTGGACGGCCTAAAATCCTATATCAAAACAATCGGTTTGTTTAACAGCAAGGCCGCCAATATCATCGGCTTGTGCCAACAATTGCTCGATAAGCATGACGGCGCCGTACCGGAAACCCGTAACGAACTCGAAGCCTTGCCCGGAGTCGGCAGAAAAACCGCCAATGTCATATTAAACACGGCATTCGGGCAAGATGCGATTGCCGTCGATACGCATATCTTCCGGGTAGCCAACCGCACGCGCATTGCGCCGGGCAAAAACGTGCGGGAAGTGGAGCAAAAACTCGATAAATGGGTGCCTAAAATCCACAAAAAAGACGCCCATCATTTGCTGATTTTGCATGGGCGTTATACGTGCACCGCCAGAAAGCCAAAGTGCGCGGACTGTGTGCTTGCAGACTTATGCGAATATCAGCAAAAACAGCCCACAGCAGAACTTAAGCACGACTGATTTTACCGGCGCAGCATTGTATTTTTTTGTAACGCAAGTATATTTATTGCACGTTTAACTGTGTCGGGTACCATAGGGGCTTCGATGTTTTTAAACCTCGAAGCCCATCATTAAAATTATTACAGGAAATCACCATGAAAAAAATCAACACAACTCCTTTGGCTGCCGCAATGGGCGTCGCGTTTATTTCAGCGTTTACGGCAACATCAACCCATGCAGAAGCCAACCCGTTCGGCATGACCGAATTGTCCACCGGTTATATGCAGCTTGCCGAAGCGGGTAAAGCCGCAGAAATGGCTTGCGGCGCCAATATGTCGGGCATGGCTAAGCCTGCCAAAACCGCTGAAGGCGCATGCGCCGGCAACAAAACGCCCGCTGCGGCAAAAACCGCCGAAGGCAAATGCGGTGACATGATGGACGGCGACAAAATGAAAAAAGGCATGGAATCGGCTTGCGGCGCCATGATGAAAGGTAAGGAAGGCGCATGTGGCGAAATGATGAAAGGCGAAGCCATGAAAGGCAAAGAAGGCGCTTGCGGTGCGGGCATGAAAATGCCTGAAGGCAAATGCGGCAGCCAATGTGGCGAAAACATGAAGCTTTGCAATGACGCAAAGGCTAAAGAAGGCGCTTGTGGCGCACAAATGAAAGGTTGCGGCGAAGGCATGCAAGGTTGCGCCGAAATGATGAAAGGCAAAGAAGGCGCTTGTGCGGCAGACAAAAAAGCCGCGCCTGTCCCAGCCGTCCCTGCTCCAGCAAAAAAATAACTTAGTCGCCACCCACAACAGGAAGGCGGTTCCCCGCCGCCTTCATTTCCCTACCCCATCATTACAGGTGTTCTTATGGACACGACTACACAGCCGATCCGCGATGCCGGACTGGGTTTGCGGCGCTCGTTTTTAAGCCAGATTGTTGCCGAACCGCCGCCAGACGTGAGCTTTTACGAAATCGCCCCCGAAAACTGGATAACCCTAGGCGGCAAACTCGGCAAACAATTCCGGGCGCTGACCGAACGCTTTACGTTCATCTGCCACGGATTGTCCTTGTCGCTAGGCAGCACCGATGCCCTGGACGAAGCCTTCATCCATGACATCAAGGCCTTTATGCAGCAGCATCAGATCAAGCTGTATAGCGAACATCTCAGTTATTGCAGTAAAGACGGGCATCTGTACGATCTGATGCCCATTCCCTTTACACAGGAAGCCGTCACCCATGTCGCCGCAAGGATACGGCGCGTGCAGGATATACTCGAACAAAAAATAGCGCTTGAAAATGTCTCGTATTACGCCGCGCCCGGTCAGGAAATGGCGGAAATCGATTTTTTCAATGCCGTTGTTGAAGATGCCGATTGTGCTGTGCTGATCGACATTAACAATATTTACGTCAACAGCATTAACCACGGTTACGATGCCGAAGCTTTTTTAAAGGCCATACCGGCAACGCGCATCGCCTATGCACATATCGCCGGGCATTACCTGGAAGCCGAGGATTTCCTGGTCGATACCCACGGCGCCGAAGTGGTGGATCCGGTCTGGAAACTATTAGGCAAGGCCTACGAACTTTACGGCGTGTTTCCAACTTTATTGGAGCGCGACTTTAACATCCCCGCGATGGACGAATTGATACGCGAAGTCAACATCATCAAAACCATGCAAAGCGCTTGGCGGCAACACCATGCCCAACAATCGGCCTGATGCCCATGAGCGTCGATTTTAAAGCCAAACAACACGAGTTCGCCGCTTATATCCGCGATCCCGACAACCATCCCGCGCCGACCGATGTCAATACGCAACGCATCGCGATGTACAGGGAACTGTTTTTCAATAATATTGATAATTTTTTGTCCAGCAATTTTCCGGTATTGCGAAAAATCCTCGATGACGCGCAATGGCTAGAACTGGCCCAGGATTTTTTTGCCAGGCACCGCTGCAAATCGCCGTATTTTTCCGAAATACCGGAAGAATTCCTGGATTTTTTGCAACACGAACGGGCTAATGCTGACGACTTGCCGTTTTTACTGGAGCTCGCGCATTATGAATGGGTGGAAATGGCCTTATCTATCGCCAGGGAAGACACCGTAGCCCAGCCGCAAAAACCGCAAAACTGGCTGGAACAACCCATAACGCTATCGCCGCTGGCTTGGCCATTAGCCTACCAATACCCTGTGCACAACATAGCGCCGACCTTCTTGCCCGACCAGCCGCCTGCCGTGCCGACTTTTCTTATTGTTTACCGTGACCCGGACGATGACGTGCATTTTCTCGACATCACGCCGATGACCTACCGCCTGCTGGAGATATTGCAACACAGCGGCGGCTTATTGGTGCAAGACGCCTTAAAACAACTGGCGGCGGAAGCGCCGCACACCCCGATTGAAACCATTACTGCCGGTGGCTTGCAGATCATCACTGCGCTGTATGACAAAACCATCATCCGCTTGGCGGCTTAACCGGCTTTTACTCCCATCCGAGTCAAGAAGCGCAGAGGTCATTATTCAGCCTTTTCCCACCGTAGGGCGCGCCCGGCACGCCCTTGTTTCGTGTGACGGTAGGCGTTGCCGGTTTTCAAAACTTAGACGTTTTCTCGATCAGATGGGAGTCATATTTCGGCTATGAGGCACGCATCGTCGACCTATACCCCAAAGCTTCTAGGCTTTTCTTTTTGTGTCGATACCGTTACTATGGGCGGCGACCAGTCGGCCTGCCGCACCGATAGCAGCAAACCTAAGGCTAGGCAAATCCAGCTATCAGGCGGATTTTTCGCCACCACCGAAGCCCATCAAATAAGGAGGAATCGTGCTGGATATAAACCAAACTCTGTTAATCGTTGACGATTCCCCAGAAAACCTGACCATACTCAGCGACATGCTTCAGCCGCTATATCGTGTGCGTGTTGCCACCTCCGGACAGAAAGCATTACGCATCGCCGTCACCGCACCATACCCCGACCTGATATTGCTGGATGTGATGATGCCGGACATGGATGGTTATCAGGTCTTCCAGCAACTACGCAGCGTACCCGCCACCGCCGAGATTCCGGTCATTTTCGTAACGGCGATGGACAGCATGGAAGCACAGCTGCACGGGCTGGACTTAGGCGCGGTGGATTACATCACCAAACCTATGAATCCGGCCATCGTACTGGCGCGCATCCGCATCCAACTGGAACTGAAACAGGCCCGCGACTGGCTGCGTAATCAGAACAGCTACCTGGAACTGGAAATCAGCAAACGCATGGCGGAAAACGAGTTGATCCAGGAAGTCAGCATCCGGGCGCTGGCCCATCTTGCGGAAGCGCGGGATCCGGAAACCGGCAACCATATTCTGCGTACCCAAGGCTATGTCCTTCAGCTTGCCCAGCTGTTGCGCGACCACCCGCGTTTTACAGGCACGCTGGATGACCACTATATCAAGTTGCTGGCGCGTTCAGCACCGTTGCACGACATCGGCAAAGTGGGCATCCCTGACGCCATCCTGCTAAAGCCCGGCCCGCTTAACGCAGAAGAGTGGGCGATCATGAAGACTCATGCCAAAATCGGCAGCGACGCCATCGAGATGGCCGAGCGCGACGCCGCCGAAGCCGTGGAGTTTCTCTCGCTAGCCAAGGAAATCGCCCATTGGCATCACGAAAAATGGGATGGCAGCGGCTATCCAGACGGACTCGTCGGCGATGCCATCCCCGTTTCGGCCCGCATCATGGCGCTGGCGGATGTCTTCGATGCGTTGATTTCGCGCCGCGTTTACAAAAGCCCGATGCCTGTCGATAAAGTTCAAGACATTATTGCCGCCGGTCGCGGACAACATTTCGACCCCGACATCGTTGACACTTTTTTTGCCCATTTCAGCGTATTTTGTGGCATTGCCGACCGTCATCGCGATCCTGCCGAATAATCGCCATGGACATCACCACACTACCGTCTACAGTACCTCCCGCCGATTCTGTACATCCAGGTGACAGCAACAGCTTATCCATATCCGCCCTGCACGTCACGGAACTGCCCAACCGCCGCCATGCCGCCCGATTCCATTTCTGACCCCCTCCAGACAAAAACCGGCAGTCACAGCAAGATTATCGCCGTCGTTTTGGTTTATGCCCTGTTTGCCGGCTTGTGGATACTGCTCTCCGATACATGGGTGCAAATCATCTTCAGCACGCCTGAGCATATTATCCTGGCCAGCATGCTCAAGGGCTGGCTGTTTGTCGGAGTAACGTCCCTGCTGCTTTATGGGTTGATGCGCCGCTGGCTGGGCGGCGATGGTCTGCCGGCAACCAACCTTCGTCCGGGTTTGCCTTTTGCATTAATCGCAACGGCTATCATCGCCCTTAGCGGCATCATGATGGTCAACACCATCAACTACCATAAAGAAACGGAGTTAGCCCGACTCCAGGCTATCGCCGACGCAAAAACGAGTCAAATTGCCGACTGGCTAGCGGAAAGACAGGGTGACGCGAACTTTGTCCAAACCAGCGAGTTGTTCGCCGAGCAGTATCAGCGTTGGCAAACATGGGGCGACCAGCACAGCGCCGACCCGTTGCAGAAATGGCTGGAACAATTCCGCCAAAACCGGGGGTACCGGGCTATTATGTTGCTCAAGCCCAACGCGGAAAAGCTTTGGGGCAGCGATGAAGCGTCGCAAATCATCGCCCCATCCTTGCTGGCAGCGACGCAGTCGGCCAGCACAGCACGCAAGGTGCGGCGTGTCGGTCCCTATCGCGACATAGCGGACAACTTGCGGCTGGATTTTGTCGCGCCGCTGACTGCCATGCCCGGTCCGGCTCCTGTTATCGTTCTGCATATAGACCCAACGGACTGGCTATTCCCGATGCTGCAAACTTGGCCAACCCCCAGCACCAGCGGCGAAGCCTTGCTGTTCCGGCGCGATGGTGACCAAATACTCTATCTCAGCGAACTGCGCCATCAAAAAAATACCGCAGCCAGGCTGCGTATACCGGTGGCTACCCAAAATCTGCTTGCCGCCCAAGCGCTGCTAGGCAAGGTTCCGCTGAATGCACCTACAGAGGGCGTCGATTATCGTGGCATACCCGCCGTCGGTATCGTGCGCTCCATTCCCGGCACCGACTGGTTTCTGCTAGCCAAGCTGGATCAGCACGAGCTTTATGCCGCAGCCAATGTCGATATGACCTGGATCGGTTTTGTCTGCCTGCTGCTGATCTGCACGGCCGCTGCCTGCATGTATCTGCTGCGCCAACACCAGCAACTGCTGCTCGCCGCCCGCATCCGGCAAGACCAGGCGGATCGGCTACGGAACCTGAGCCTGCTGGCCGCTATCGCCGACAGTTCCGATGATGCCATTTTTGCCAAAGATCTGGAGGGTCGCTATGTCTTCTTTAACCCCGCCGCCTGCCGTTTCGTCGGCAAGTCCGCCGAGCAAGTGCTGGGCTGCGACGACAGAAACATTTTTCCCGCCGAACAAGCCGAATTACTGATAAGCATCGGTCAGAAGGTGATCGCCGAAGGCAGTACCTGCACCCAAGAAGAAGCGCTCAGTACCATCCAAGGGGAGCAGGTTTTCCTCGCTACCAAAGGCCCGCTACGCGCCCCTGACGGCAACATCATCGGGATCTTCGGCATTTCGCGTAACATCACCGAACGCAAACATATAGAGTTGGCGCTGGCTGCCAGCGCCCAACGCTTCCGGAAACTTTTCAACCAGACCCCGATCGCGTTGGCCATCATCGCCCAGGATGGCGCCGTGGTCGCCGTCAACAAGCGCTTCGTCAACACCTTCGGCTATACCCCAGCCGATGTGCCAACACTGGCTGAATGGTGGCCGCAGGCCTACCCCGACCCCGATTACCGACGTATGGTGATGGACATCTGGGCTGCCGCAGTGCAACAGGCGGCTGCCCAACACACCGACATCGAACCGCTGGAACTCAAGATTGTTTGCAAGGACGGCAGCGTATGCGACGTAGTGATCTCTGGAACCCTGATCGAAACCGATATTCTGGTCATACTCTCCGACATCACCGAGCGCCGGGCCGTCGAGGAAGCCTTACGCAGCCGCGAACAATACCAACGCGCAGTGCTCGATAACTTCCCGTTCATGGTCTGGCTGAAGGATACGCACAGCCGCATCCTGGCTGCCAACAAAGCCTACGCCCAGATTGCCGGGGTCGCCGACACGGAGCTGCTGATCGGCAAGACTGACAGCGATTTCTGGGCGCCGGAACTGGCGGAACAATACCTCACCGACGATCAGGTCATACTGGCGAGCGGACAAGCTAAGGTCGTCGAAGAGGAAATCACCGAGGCGGAGCGACGTTTCTGGATAGAAACCTATAAATCACCGGTGGAACTCGACGGGCGCATTATCGGTACCGTCGGTTTCGCACGCGACATCACCGAACGTAAACGGGCGGAAACCGAACTGCGCCAGCGCAATAGCGAACTCGAACGCTTCAACCGCGCCATGATAGGCCGTGAACTGGACATGATCGCGTTAAAGCAGCAGGTCAATGCGCTATCCCGCCAGCTTGACCAGCCAGCGCCTTACCCGCTGGACTTTCTTAATGATGACGCAGCAACACAAGCGGAGAGCTGACCATGGCTAGGCAACTGTTGCCCGCCATGCTGCTGCCTCTCTTGGCATGGGCATTGCAATGGCTGTTGTGGCCTTGGCTGGAGCCGCTGGTATGGTTTTTGTTTTACCCTGCGGTATTTTTCAGCGCACGTCTTGGCGGCTTCTGGGGCGGTCTCGGCAGCACTGTTCTCAGTACGGCGATAGTAGGGTATGTCTTCATCCCGCCGCAGTTAAGCTGGGCGGTCGATAGCCCGAACCGATATTTTTCGATAGGCCTGTTTTTGGTCATGGGCTTTTTAATCAGCGACACTCATGAGCGTTTGCGCCGCTCACAGCGTAAACTTGCAGCCGACCTGGTGAGCCAAAGCGAAGCCCGTTATGCCGCCACTTTCGAGCAAGCGGCAATGGGCATCGCGTTGTTGACACCTGATGGGCGTTGGCTGCGGGCCAACCAAAAACTCTGCGACATGGTCGGCTACAGCCATGCCGAATTGCTGACCAAAACCTTCCAGGACATCACCCATCCCGACGATCTGGATATCGACCTGACCTATGTGGGGCAAATTCTGGCCGGCGAAATCCAGACGTATGCCATGGAGAAGCGTTATCTACATAAAGGCGGCGACATCGTCTGGATCAACCTGACCGTGTCCCTGGTGCGGCAAAGCGATGGCAGCCCCGATTATTTCATCGCTATGATCGAGGACATACACCGCCGGAAATTGGCTGAAACTGCACTCAAGGAAAGAGATGACACATTAGCGCAAGCACAACGTATCGCCCATATCGGCAGTTGGGTGCATAGCCTTAGCGGGCCGATTATTTGGTCTGATGAGACCTATCGGCTCTACGGCGTCTCCCGCGACAGCTTTACGCCGACCGTCGAATCCTTGCTGGGCCTGCTCCACCCCGAAGACCGGCCGGCCATGCAGGCATGGATACATGACTGTGCCGATGGCCTGCTCCCTAATGATTTGGAGTATCGTTGCCTGCTACCCGACGGCAACATCCGCTATTTGCTTCGTAAAGGCGGATTGAAACGCGATGCCGAACAAAAAGCCGTTTATATTGCCGGCACCGTGCAGGACATCACCGAACGCAAACAGGCCGAGGAAGCCGTGCTGGAGAATAAATTGAAACTGGAAGCGGCGCTGGCGAGCATGACCGATGCCGTGTTTATTTCCGACACCGCAGGCCAGTTCATTAACTTCAACGATGCCTTTGCGACCTTCCACAAGTTCGCCAACAAAACGGAATGCGCCCGAACCTTGGCCGAATACCCTAAAATTCTGGATGTGTTCATGGCCGACGGCACGCCGTTGCCCCTGGAGCAATGGGCTGTCCCCAGAGCGCTCCGGGGCGAGACCGTCAATCATGCCGAGTACGCGCTACGCCGTAAAGACACCGGCGCAACCTGGGTGGGTAGCTACAATTTTGCGCCTATCCGCAACAAGGACGGAGCCATTGTCGGTTCAGTCGTCACCGCCCGTGACATCACCGAACGCAAACAGGCGGAACAGGCCTTGCGTGAAAGTGAGGAGCGCCTAGCGGGCATTATCGACTCGGCGATGGATGCGGTTATCTCCGTGGACGAACAACAGCAAATACAGCTGTTCAACCCGGCTGCCGGACAGGTGTTCGGCCTGGAACCGGCAGAGGCCATAGGCCGGCCTGTGACGCAATTCATGCCGGAGCGCTTCCGCGATGCACACGCCGACCATATCAGACATTTCGCACAAACCGGAATAACGACGCGCCGCATGGGCGTGTTGGGCGAGGTCCGGGGTGTGCGTAGCAATGGCGAGGAGTTTCCCATCGAGGCTTCCATCTCCCAGACCACGGTTGCCAACAGCAAACTCTTCACGGTGATCTTGCGCGACATCACCGAGCGTATTCGTAGCCAACAAGAAATCCAGCTCCTCAATGCCGGTTTAGAACAGCGCGTAGCCGAGCGTACTGCCGAACTCAGCACCGCTAACCGTGAACTCGACAGTTTCGCCTACGCGGTTTCCCACGACTTGCGTGCGCCGCTACGCGCAATGAGCGGCTTCAGCCAAGCCTTGCAGGAAGATTACGGCGAGCAATTGCAAGGCGAAGCCCAGGTTTATCTGGAGCAGATCAAGCTAGCCAGCGCTAAAATGAATGAATTGGTCGACGGCTTGCTGACCCTGTCACGTAGCACCCGTGGCGAATTACATCTGGACGACATAGACCTAAGCGCCCTTAGCCGACGCCTCTTGGGCGAACTACAGCAAAGCGACCCCGGACGGCAGGTATCGGTGCAGGTGGAAACCGGCTTGGCAGCGCAGGGTGATGCCCGCATGGTGGAAGTGGCGCTGTACAACCTGCTGGGCAATGCCTGGAAATATACCGCCCATGCCGCAACGCCACGCATCCACGTCTATGCCGAACAACGGGACGGCGCACGCTATTTCTGCATTGCAGACAACGGCGCCGGTTTCGACATGGCCCATGCCAGCCGCTTATTCCAGCCCTTCCAGCGCCTGCACCGCCAGGATGAATTCCCCGGCATAGGCATCGGCTTGGCGACCGTGCAACGCATCGTTCACCGCCACGGCGGCAGCATTGAAGCATCAGGAAAACCGGGTGCGGGCGCGGTTTTTCGTTTCACCTTAGCCCCTGAACCCGGCCTGATTGGCGGACAAAACTAGTATGCTGATCTCTTAACCACTAATAATACCCAATGTCAGAAGAAAACAGCGTCGCCAGCGACAACAACCTTGGAACCTTGCCAACATCTTGCCAGGCAAGAGGCCTCAACTAAATTCCCCATGTATACAGTTACTAACGAGCGAGTCATAGCAATGTCAGCAGCAGAAGAGATAATCCCAAATCATGGCAACAGCCCCAGTTTAAGCCATGGACAAATTGCCGAATTGAACAGCCACTATCAACCTCTCTGTTTTGAAGACCGATTGCATAAGCTGTACACCGATTTTAAGCCAGAAAAAATCATGGTGACGTCATCTTTCGCGGCGACTTCGGCTTATTTTTTACACATCATTTCCCGTATCCGTCCTGAGCAGGTCATTTTTTTTATCGATACGGGGTTTCATTTTCCGGAGACCTTGATCTATCGGGATTATTTGATGAGGCTATATCATTTAAAAGTCCAAGACATCAAAGCGGATGATTACCAGCATGAATACAGCGTTAAAGAAAAACTGTACGAAACTGACCCGGATTTATGCTGTACGATTAATAAAATAAATTCATTGGAAAGCATAAAGCCTAATTACGATATCTGGATGTCGAGCCTAATGAGCTGGCAGACCGATCACCGTGCCGGTTTGGCCATTTTTGAAGAACGCCGTGGAATTATCAAATTCAACCCGATGATCGACGTGTCGCAGGAAGAACGTGATGCCTATATCGCCGAACATAAACTCCCGTTCCATCCTTTAGTAGCCGAAGGCTATTCATCGATCGGTTGTACTCATTGTACCGTTAAAGGCGAAGGCCGAAGTGGTCGCTGGCTCGGAAAACCTAAAACTGAATGCGGATTGCATCTTTAGATTGAATTTTATTTAACCTTATAATTTTTAATAAATTAACTGGTGTAGAGACTTATGGCCTGATTGGCGGACAAAATGAACCTGCCAAATTCTTTAACTAATTTTGCGACAGAACCCAAGTGAGACCCATGATTAATATTAAATCCCTGCTGCTGGTCGAGGACAATCCCCAGGACGAAATGCTCACGCTACGCGCCCTGCGCAAAGCCAAGCTGGCTAACCGGATAGACGTAGTGAGGGACGGGCAACAAGCGTTGGATTATCTGTTTAAAGACGGCGAATTTGCTGACCGTGAAGGCCCGACCCTGCCGACCGTCGTGCTACTCGACATCAGCCTGCCGCGTTTGTCCGGCCTGGAAGTGCTGGAACGGCTGCGGGCCGACACCCGCACCGCGTTGCTGCCGGTAGTCATACTGACCTCTTCGGACGAGGATCGAGATCGCTTAAAGAGCTATGAAATCGGCGCCAACAGCTTCGTACGCAAGCCCGTGAATTTTGCCGAATTCGCCGAAACCGTAGCCAATCTGGGCGTGTACTGGCTAGCCACCAACGAACCACCGCCCGTGCGATGAACAACCTCCTGCAATTCCTCATTATCGAAGACGTCACTGCCGACTTCTTGCTGTTGGTGCGGCATCTGCGCCTGAATGGCGTAACCGCTGAATGCCTCCAGGTGAGCGACGAGCCAGGGCTGCATGCCGCATTACAGCATGAATGGGATTTGGTGCTCTCGGATTACAATGTGCCGGGGCTGGACTTCCTGACAACCCTGCAGCACATCCGTTCGTTTCATCCTGAGCTGCCGGTGATCCTGGTTTCCGGCAGTGTCGGCGAGGTCGCGGCTATAGAACTGTTGCGTATGGGTATCAGCGATTTCGTCTTAAAAGACAATCTCGCCCGGCTGGTACCGTCTATCCGGCGCACCCTGGATGAAGCCAACGACCGGCGCGGCCGCCTGACCGCCGAAACGGCATTGCGTGAAAGCCAAGCCGCCGCGCTCGACATGCAGCGCCAGGCCCGGCTGGCGGCGCTGAACCTGATGGAGGATGCCGTTGCCGCCCGCGCCCGCGCCGAGCTGTCCAATGCCGCGTTGCGCGAAAGCGAACAACGATTGCTGATGGCCCAGGAAGGCGCGCATGTCGGCATTTGGGAATGGGATTTGCTCACCGGGCTAAGCTATTGGTCGCCCGAATGCGAACGGCTTTACGGCGTCGCGCCGGGCGCTTTGCAAAACAACGATGCTTGGCGGGCGAGGGTGCTGCCCGAAGACCTGGCGTTGATCGACGCGCTCTGGGAAAGCCACATCCTGCCCGGCAACGCGTTCGAAGTGGAATTCCGCTTACGTCAGGATAGCGGCGAAATTCGCTGGCTCATCAGCAAAGGCCGCGCCCAACACGATGCCGATGGCAAACCCGTGCGCTTGTCCGGCATCAACCTGGACATCACCGAGCGCAAGCGCACCGAGGAACAAATCCGCAAATTGGCCCAGGCCGTGGAGCAAAGCCCGGAAAGCATCATCATCACCGATCTGGACGGCAAGATCGAGTACGTCAACGCAGCGTTCATACAAAAAAGCGGCTACGCTTATGAAGAAGTCATCGGTCAAAGCCCTCGCATCCTGCATTCCGGCAAGACCCCGGAAGCGACATATATGGCACTATGGGACACCCTGGGCCAGGGCGGCACCTGGAAAGGGGAATTTATTAACATCCGCAAAGACGGCAGCGAATATGTGGATTTCGCCATCATCAGCCCTATCCGCCAGACTGACGGGCGGGTGACCCATTATGTGGCGGTACAGGAAGACATCACCGAAATAACCCTGTTGAACGAAGAGTTGGTGCAGTACCGCCATCACCTGGAAGATATGGTGGAACAGCGCACCACGGCATTGCGCCTGCAAAGCCATTCGCTACAGGCCTTGATCGACAACCTGCCGCACATGGCCTGGCTAAAAGACCAGGAAGGGCGTTTTATTGCCGTCAATCGGGCTATCTCCGGGATTATCGGCTGCGCGACGACGGATTTGCTAGGCAAGACCGACTTCGACATCTGGCCGCCCGAAGTAGCCGCACGTTACCAGACTGATGATGCGGAAGTGGCGGCCACCCGTAGCGCCAAGACGGTGGAGGGCCCGCATCCTAGCGTGCCGGATAGCCTCTACGAGACCTTCAAAGCGCCGATTCTCGACGAGGATGGCGCAGTGCTGGGCAGTGTCGGATTTGCGAGGGACATCAAGCCGGAACGGGATATGGAAGCCGAACTGGCGCGCCGGGCCGTAGCCGCCGAGACGGCCACGCTAGCCAAGAGCCTGTTCCTGAACAATATGAGCCACGAGATCCGCACACCGATGAATGCCATCATCGGCCTGACTTATCTATTGCGCCAAAACAAACCCACACCCGAACAAAGCGAGCGCTTGGATAAGATCGAAGCCGCCGCCCAGCATCTGCTGTCCATCATCAACGATATTCTGGATCTGTCCAAGATCGAAGATGGGCACATGGAACTGGAACACACCGATTTCTCGCTGGGGGCCATGCTGGACCAAGTGTGTTCGATGGTTGCCGAACAAGCCCTGGCCAAAGGCTTGGCTATCCGTGTAGTCTGCGACGATGTCCCGCCCTGGTTGCGCGGCGACCCTACCCGGTTGCGCCAGGCCATACTCAATTATGCCGTCAATGCCGTCAAGTTCAGCGAACATGGCACGATCTGGCTACGCGTCAAGTTATTGGAGGAAACCGACGCAGGCCTGTTCATGCGTTTTGAAGTTGAAGACTCCGGTATCGGCATCGCCGAAGAACAGATCCCGATGCTGTTTGAAAGCTTCGCACAAGCCGATGTATCGACCACCCGCAAGTACGGCGGCACCGGCTTGGGACTGGCCATAACCCGGCGTTTGGCGCATATGATGGGCGGTAACGCCGGCGTGGAGAGCGCCCTTGGGCTAGGCAGCCGCTTTTGGCTCACCGTCCGGCTCCAACGCGGCCACGGCATCGAGCGCCTCGACACGGGGGTCAAGCCCGTTGCCGCCCAAACCACGTTGCTACGGAACCATGCCGGCGCCCGCCTGCTGTTGGCCGAGGACAACCCCATTAACCGGGAAGTGGCTGTAGAACTGTTGCATGGGGTAGGCCTGTCGGTCGATACGGCGGAAAATGGTCGCATAGCCGTCGAAAAAATGTGCAGCCATAGCTACGACCTCGTGCTGATGGATATACAAATGCCTGAGATGGATGGTTTGACTGCCACCCGGATAATACGCGGCCAAGGCAAACATCCGGATTTGCCGATTATCGCGATGACTGCCAACGCCTTTGATGAGGATCGTCGTTCATGCCTGGATGCAGGCATGAACGACTTTGTCGCCAAACCCGTCGTCCCCGAAGCCCTCTACGCCACCTTGCTGCTGTGGCTGTCCAGTTCCGGGCACAAGTTTGAGCCGGCGAAAAGTCCTGCCGAACCGATACTGCCGGTCGCAACGCTGAGCCAGACGACTGCCGATGGCGAACGGCTGGCAACCATTCCCGGACTGGACAGCGCGGCAGGTCTTTATGTCGTCAGCGGCAATATCCAGAAATACCGGCAACTTTTACAGCTGTTTGCCAATTTCCATCGCGAAGATATGGCGCTGGTCCGGGAGCGACTGGTTAACGGCGACATCCAGCAAGCCCAACACCTGACGCATGGGCTTAAAGGCGCCGCAGGCACCCTGGGTGCGCGTCGGGTTTCGAAGTTGGCGGCTGAGCTCGATAGGGCTTTGCGCGGGCAGACCCCGCTTGCTGAATGTACCGCATTGGCCGACCGCTGCGAACTGGAATTGACGCAACTGATCCAGCATATCCTGGCGCTACCGCCGATAGGGCTGATGCCCGCAGAAACGGTCGAACTCAGCATCGGCTCCGGGCCATTTCAGCAAACCCTCGCGGCGCTTGAAAATCTGCTGGTTGAAGACAATGCCCGCGCCAACCACTTGGCGCGGACGTCGGCCGACCTGTTGCGGACGGCGTTGGGCAATCGCTATAGCGATTTCGCCCATTTCATCGACCTATTTGAATATGACCGCGCACTGGACATCCTGCGCCGAGTGAATCCGGCCCCCAGCGTTGAGTCGGCGCATCCGCACAGCAACAACGCCGGGGGCAAAGACTGACGCCGACTGCGTTGATACCGGTTATTGCGGGCGTGAGAAATCCGGCTCATGCGGTGGCGCATTTTCCTGTAAACAATGGTAGGCCGCATTTTCATACTTGATCCGTAACGACTGCGGGTTTTCATGCTCGCTTAAATACTTCTCCGCTTCCTGACCGGTCAGATCTTTCATCAGAAAGGCCGCAATACAGTTGCAAGGCTTGCTAAAACGCGCCCTGTCGTTGTCTATATTGTCCGAATTCTTGGTTTCCCTGGCTATACATTGCTCGGCAAATTGATGCTCGAATTTTTGCTTTTGAATATCGGTGACCTTGACATCCCCTGAATGGTCGAAAGGATTCGGGTTATGGTCCGATTTAGCGGCTTTGGCTGGCGCGGTAGTGGCTTTATCGTCAGAACAGCCGCTTGCCGACAGCACCAGCACCGTGCCGAGGACAACGGCACAAACAGAGTTTTTGGTAAAAGTTAACAGTTTCATAGTTTGGCATCATAGGGTTGGGGCTCGCGGCCAAATACGTGACAATTGGCATCTTGAGCGGGTTACTGTCCAGTGAACTTTCAAACTTTATCATTTTATCCGGCGGCATTCTACTGCTGTTATTCCATATCAAGCCGACTTAAAGGCTAGGCCGTGCCGTGCTGTTATCGGCGCAGCCAGCATTTTAGACTGCTAAATACCGTAACTGCCCGTATAATAGGCCGTTATTTTATCTGCTAGTAAGGTGTGGTTTATGCAAATTATTCAGGAAGCGCTCACATTCGATGACGTTTTATTGGTGCCGGCGCACTCAACCGTGTTGCCGCGCGAAGTGACGATGAAAACCCAGTTGACGCGCAAAATTGCACTGAACATCCCGCTGGTGTCCGCCGCCATGGACACCGTTACCGAAGCTCGGCTGGCCATAGCCATCGCCCAGGAAGGTGGCATAGGCATCATCCATAAAAATATGACCACCGAGCAACAGGCGCGGGAAGTGCGCCATGTCAAAAAATACGAGAGCGGCGTCATCAAAGATCCGATCACCGTATCGCCGGATGTCAGCATCCGTGATGTCATCAAATTAACACGGGCAAAAAACATTTCCGGCGTGCCGGTCGTTAACGGCGACGAGTTGGTCGGCATCGTCACCAGCCGCGATTTACGTTTTGAAACGCGTTTTGATGAACCCGTGTCAAAAGTCATGACGCCCAAGGAACGGTTGATTACCGTCAATGAAAATGCCGACCGTAAGGAAGCCGTCGCGTTATTGCATAAACACCGCATAGAAAAAGTGCTGGTCGTCAACGATCAGTTCCATTTATGCGGCATGATTACCGTCAAAGATATACAAAAAGCCAAGGATTATCCGCAAGCCTGCAAGGACGATCAGGAACGCCTGCGTGTCGGCGCCGCCGTCGGCACCGGACACGGCACAGAAGAACGCGTTGCCGCGCTGGTCGCTGCCGGTGTCGATGTCATTATCGTCGATACCGCGCATGGACATTCCCAGGGCGTATTGGACCGGGTGCGTTGGATTAAGCAGCATTACCCGGACGTGCAAGTCATTGGCGGTAATATTGCCACCGCAGCGGCGGCCCTGGCATTGGTTGATGCCGGTGCCGACGGTGTTAAAGTGGGCATAGGCCCAGGCTCCATTTGCACAACGCGCATCATCGCTGGTGTCGGCGTACCGCAAATCACCGCCGTCAGCAATGTCGCCGATGCCTTAAAAGGCACAGGCATACCGTTGATAGCCGATGGCGGCATACGTTATTCGGGCGATGTCGCAAAAGCGCTGGCGGCCGGCGCGCATGCCGTCATGCTGGGCGGTTTGTTTGCCGGCACCGAAGAAGCGCCCGGAGAAGTCGAGTTGTTCCAGGGTCGGTCTTATAAATCTTACCGGGGCATGGGCTCATTAGGCGCGATGGCGCAACAGCAAGGTTCCAGCGACCGCTATTTTCAGGAAGAAGCCGATTCCGTCGAAAAACTGGTGCCGGAAGGCATAGAAGGGCGTGTGCCGTACAAAGGCAGTCTGCTCGCGGTGATCCATCAATTATTGGGCGGCATACGCGCCAGCATGGGTTACACCGGCAGCCAAACCATTGAGATACTGCATGAAAAAGCCCAGTTTGTGCGCGTGACCGGCGCCGGTATGCGCGAAAGCCATGTCCATGATGTGACGATCACCAAGGAAGCGCCTAACTATCGGTCGGAATAAGGGCTTATCCGCTTCCCTCGCCGGAGACAAGCTTTCGGCCTAGGCCATGCCATCGCCGCTTACATGCTCGCCAGCCATATCGGCGCTGATAAACGCCATGATGTCCTGCCCATCACTAAAATTGCCATAAGCCAGCGCCAGTTTTGTATAAGCGGCTTCTATCGACATGTTCCAGATGATTTCCGCACCCTGGTCTATTAACAAACGGGTGCTTAGGTAGGCATCGGCTGATTTGATGATAGGGGCCAGATAGACTTTAACGGCTCGCTCGCGGCAACGATTTATGAATTCCAGCAATGAATGGCTTGCGCCCCATTGGCGGCTTACACAGGCGGTACCGGAATGGTATAAATCATGCAGGACCGCATCGGTCTGATCCAGATTGACCGTCCGGTAATCGAGTCCGGGATAAGGCTTTATCATTAATATCCGTTCGGAAAATTGCGCGGCCAATGCGATGTTTGCTGTTTGCGGCGCCACGATAGGGTTGAGCACGGTAAACCGCCGGTTTTCGTACTGCATATGGCTTTTATGCTGGACGCTGATAAAGTCGCCGCTTAATGGCAAACAGGATGACAACCGTGTCCCTAGATGGATTTGGGTGATTTGTTGCCGGTTGCGATAGGGCACGAAAACACCGGGCCGGTTGACCTGGACGATAAAATCCACGGCACAGCCAAAGTTTTCCAGGCCGTTTGCTTCGGGCTTATCGAGCGGATAGTCGCTGGACACCAGCAGCACAGGCTTATCAAGCGCATGGAAATAAAAGCCCAGCGCGGCGGCGGTATAGCTGAGCGTGTCGGTGCCGTGGGTAATGATAATGCCATCATACTGCCCAGGTTGTTCCGCTTCGATTGCGGCGATAAGCGTTTGCCAGGCGGCGGGTGCCAGATTCTCGCTGAGCAAGTCCAGGGGCTGGATGGTTGTGAAGCTCACCTGCCCATGATCGGGGTAATGCTGCCGGAATTGTTGCAACAAAGTAAACGGTGCGGCGGCGGAGATATCGATGCAACCGTCCGTCGCCAAGGAACCTATCGTCCCGCCGGTAAAGGCTAGCAGAATATTTTTCATAAAGTATGATGCGTTATCAATCAAGTGAATCAAGAATAGCAAAGCAGGCTGTGCATTAACATGAAAATATCAGTTATCGCCGCGATGGCGGGCAACCGGGTGATCGGCTTAAACAATCAAATGCCCTGGCATTTGTCGGCTGATTTAAAGCGCTTTAAAAAAATCACGATGGGCGCCCCCATCGTGATGGGCAGAAAAACCTTTGAAGCCATAGGCCGGCCGTTACCGGGCAGGACGAACATCATTATCAGCAGAAACCCTGCATATCGGCAAGACGGTTGCCTCGTTTTCGACGATATTGAGGCCGCCTTGGACGTTGCCGGCCAACACGCTGAAGAAATTTTTATCATCGGCGGCGCAACGCTTTATGAAACCCTGTTGCCACGCGCCGACACGCTTTATTTGACGACAATAAACCAGGACTTTGATGGCGATGCCTTTTTCCCCGCATGGCACAACGAGGATTGGCGGGAAGTGGCGCGCGAGGACATAGACGATGATCCCGACGTGCCGTTTAGTTACAGTTTTTTAAAATTTGAACCCGCTGCCCGGCACGGCGAACAGTAGGCTGTACGCGGCGCGCTACGGTAAAAACTAACAAAAAAAAGCTGGAAACAGTTAAAATGTCGGGATTTAATGTTAATCCTGTAACAAAGCAACAGCCTGGTAGCTATCATGCAAACAAAATACAACACTGATGACCTCCGAATTTGCGGCATCAAAGAAGTCATCGCACCCGTTCAGGTCCACGATGAGCTGCCTATTAACGAAGCCGCAGCAAAAACCACGCTGGAGGCCAGGGCGCAGATCCATCAGATATTAACGGGGCAGGACGACAGGTTGCTGGTCATCGTCGGACCTTGCTCCATCCATGACCCCATAGCCGCCAAAGAATATGCCCAGCGCTTAAAAACCATTAAAGACGAATTAAAGGATGATCTGCTCATCGTGATGCGGGTTTATTTTGAAAAACCGCGCACCACCGTCGGCTGGAAAGGCCTGATTAACGACCCCGATCTGGATTCCAGCTTCAATATCAACAAAGGTTTGCGCGTAGCCAGGCAGTTGCTGCTGGATGTCAGCAGCATGGGCGTTCCGGCCGCCACCGAATACCTGGACTTAATCAGCCCGCAATATGTTTCAGACTTGATCGCCTGGGGCGCTATCGGCGCACGGACCACCGAAAGCCAGGGCCATCGCGAACTGGCCTCCGGCGTCTCTTGCCCTATCGGCTTTAAGAACTCCACCGACGGCACGATAAAAATCGCCATAGACGCGATAGGCGCAGCTATGAGCCCGCATCACTTCTTGTCACTGACCAAAGCCGGCCATTCGGCTATTTTTTCGACCACCGGCAACGAAGACGTGCACATCATTTTAAGAGGGGGCAATGACCGCCCCAATTACGATGCCGTCAGCGTCGAGCAAGTGGCGGAAGGCTTGGTCAAGGCTAACCTTCGGCCCAATATCATGATTGATTTCAGCCATGCCAACAGCCTGAAGCAATGCCAGCGGCAACTGATAGTCGGCGAAGATGTCGGCGAACAAATCGCCAACGGCGACCACCGCATTATGGGGGTCATGATTGAAAGCAACCTTAAGGCCGGCAGCCAAAAAATTGTAGACGGCCAAGCACTGGTGTACGGGCAAAGCATCACCGATGCCTGCCTGTCATGGGATGACACCGTCCCTTTACTGAAAGAACTGGCCGTGGCCGTGCAAAAACGCCGGACGGTGGACATCAGCGGAGGCCTGAACACATGATTATTTATGTGAACGGCGAAACCCGCCACTATGCGGAAATAAGCCGTGTTGCCGACGTGCTCGCCGATCTGGGCTTGACCGGTAAAAAAATCGCCGTCGAATTGAACAAGGAAATCCTGCCGTTTACCCAATATGACACACAAGCCTTGCATGCCGAAGACCGTTTGGAAATTGTCCATGCCATAGGCGGCGGCCAGGAGGATTCCTTTATGCTCGCCGGCGTGGCTTATCAATCACGCTTACTGGTCGGCACCGGCAAATACAAGGACCTGGAAGAAACCCGTTTGGCAATAGAAGCCAGCGGGGCGCAAATTGTCACGGTAGCCATACGGCGCACCAATATAGGCCAGCATGCCGGCGAGCCTAATTTGCTGGATGTGATCTCACCCGACAAATACACGATCCTACCCAATACCGCAGGATGCTATACCGCCGAAGATGCGGTCAGAACCTGCCGTCTGGGCCGGGAATTGCTGGGCGGACACAAACTGGTCAAGCTGGAAGTGTTGGCCGATCAGAAAACGCTGTTCCCCGATGTCGCCGAAACTTATATAGCCGCCGAACTGCTGGTGAAAGACGGTTTTGATGTCATGGTTTACACCAATGACGATCCGATTGCCGCGAAACGGCTGGAAGACATAGGCTGCGTCGCGGTCATGCCCTTGGCTGCGCCTATAGGCTCAGGCCTGGGCATACGCAACCCCTACAATATACTGACTATTGTTGAAAACGCCAAGGTGCCCATACTGGTCGATGCCGGTGTTGGCACGGCGTCTGATGCGGCGATAGCGATGGAATTAGGCTGCGACGGCGTGTTAATGAACACGGCGATTGCCGCCGCCCAACATCCGATACTGATGGCATCAGCGATGAGAAAAGGCATAGAAGCCGGTAGGGAAGCCTTTTTGGCAGGACGCATGCCGAGACGGCGTTTCGCCTCCGCATCATCCCCGCTAGACGGTTTATTTTTCTAACTGAGTGTGGCATCACCACGGAGGGCGTAAGCCTTGGTGGTGATGACACGCGTGAGACCCACTGCTCTGAAACCCTGTTATGCTTGTCCCTGAACACATCACGCCCAAGAAAATTCGCAGCTTTATTCTTCGCCAAGGACGGCTGACTACGGGGCAGCAGTTCGCGCTGGAGCATTATTGGGAGCGCTATTGCCTGGCCCCGGAAAAAGATGACGACCTTGCCCAGGTCTTTGGCCGCACGGCGCCGATCATCGTCGAAATAGGCTTTGGCAACGGCGAGAGCCTCGCCAAAATGGCTGCGGAAAATCCCGGAAACGATTATATCGGCATTGAGGTGCACAGGCCTGGCGTTGGCCATTTACTGATGCTGCTGGCGCAACAAGACCTTAATAATGTGCGGATTTATTGCCATGATGCTGTTGAGATTATCGAGCAGAAAATCCCCGACAACAGTCTGGCGGGCGTGCATTTGTTCTTCCCCGACCCTTGGCCTAAGAAAAAACACCATAAGCGCCGCATAGTCAGCGCTGATTTTGTGCAATTACTAAGCAAAAAATTACAGACGGGTGGTTATTTCCATGCCGCCACCGATTGGCAGAACTATGCCGAAGCCATGCTTGCCGTGTTATCGGCTGCTACCGGTCTGCACAACACCAGCATGGGCGGTGATTATTGCGGACGCCCCGACTATAGGCCGTTAACCAAATTTGAGCAGCGCGGCATACGCTTAGGCCACGGCGTCTGGGATTTGATTTTTAAGAAGGGATAGACCGGTTGGGGTTGAGGGTATTCTCCGGGCATAGCCCCGTGCATACCCTCAACCCAGCAATCTTAACGATGCCCGTCGGCATTTTTATCCAGTTCCCGTAAATGCCTTAGCTTTTCGCTGATTTTGATTTCCAGACCCCGTTCTACGGGCCGGTAATAAGAAGCCCCAGCCAATTCGTCAGGAAAATAATGCTCCCCCGCAGCATAAGCTTCAGGCTCATCATGGGCGTAACGGTAAGCCTTGCCGTAATCCAGCGATTTCATCAGCGCGGTAGGCGCATTCCTCAAGTGCACGGGTACGCTTAGGCTGCCGCTGTTCCGGGCATCGTCCATCGCGGCGTTATAAGCCTGATAAACGGCATTGCTTTTCGGCGCACAGGCCAGATAAACGACTGCTTGCGCCAGGGACAGCCCGCCTTCCGGGTTGCCCAGGCGCTCCTGGGCTTCCCAGGCATTGATGGCTATCGCCAAAGCCCTGGGGTCGGCGTTGCCGATGTCTTCGGACGCCATCCTGACGATGCGCCGCGCCAGGTAGGACAAGTCACAACCGGCGTCTATCATGCGGCACAGCCAATACAATGCGGCATCTGGCGAACTGCCGCGCACGGATTTGTGCAACGCTGAAATCTGGTTATAAAATTCTTCGCCCTGGTTATCAAAGCGTCGGACCCCGCCGCTCAGCACTTCCCCGGCAAGCTGTGCGTCTATTTCCGCATGTTGCTGGGCGGCTGCCAGCTCGACGGCGAGCTCCAGCAAATTCAGCAATTTTCTGGCGTCGCCGTCGGCCGCACCGGCAAACTGGCGTTTAATATCATCCGCCATCGTCACCCGCGCATGCCCCACACCCTGTAACGGATCGGTCAACGCCTTATCCAGCACCTGCAATAAATCGTCCAGCGTCAACGGGCGCAACACATAAACACGAGCGCGTGACAATAACGCATTATTCAGTGCAAAAGACGGATTTTCCGTCGTCGCGCCGATAAAATAAACCGTGCCGTCTTCGACATGCGGCAGAAACGCATCCTGCTGGGATTTATTAAAACGATGCACTTCATCGACGAACAACAGTGTGCGCCGGTGTTGTTCCCGCTGGATTTTTTTAGCTTCGGCGACAGCTGCGCGAATGTCTTTGACGCCGGACAATACCGCCGAAATCGGCATGAACTCGGCATCGGAATGCCGCGCTATCAGCTTTGCCAACGTGGTTTTGCCCGTGCCCGGCGGCCCCCAGAAAATCATCGAATGCAGACGGCCTGAGACTATCGCCTCGTATAGCGGTTTGCCGGGTTTCAGGATGTGTTGCTGACCGGCATAATCATCGAGTTTTTGCGGCCGCATCCGGTCGGCCAGGGGTTTGGTCAGATCGTCAAACAGCATTTGGGCACGGCTTATTCAGTAAACACGTCGGCACCCTTGGGCGCCTCAAACTCAAACAAACTCGGTTTGATAACCGGGTTCAGCTTAACATTGGAAAAATAAATGCGCGTCAGCTGACCGAAATTATCGCTGAGCTCCATGCCGCTGAGCCCTCCTTTTTCCAGACCGATCAGCAGGTATTTAAAGCTGCTTTCGGTATTTTTAGGCACCAGCTTTACCCATTGCATATCGCCTTCGACACCTTGCTGTTCCATCGTGTAATTATCTTCCAGCGAGACATCGCCGCTGAGCAGCAAAGCCGGGGTGGAACCTACCGACTCGTCCAGCTTCTTGACCGTGACCTGTTCCAGATCGGTGTCATAAAACCAGACTTTACCGGCCATGGACACGATCTGCTGTTGAAAAGGCTTTTGATAATCCCAGCGGAACTTGCCGGGACGTTGCAGGTAAAACACGCCATAACTGGTTTGCGTAGGATTGCCGGCCTCATTAATCGCCACTTGTTTAAAATCGGCGGTCAATGATTTGGAAGTCGCTAAAAAGGCTTTTAACTGGGCGACCGGCTGGTCGGCGGCAAACACCCCGGCAGGAACGCTAACCAGCAATAAAGCCAGCCACACGCCGCGAAAAAAATTGTTGTTATTCATAAGGTTCTCTTGGTAAGTTAATAACGATCCGGATTCATGTTAAAACCACATACTGTGCGTGCCATCACAAAGGCTATCTCTGCCGGGACAGGCGCGCACGGCACGCCCTACCCATCGTTAGCCCGCGCTTAAACATTAATCCGGCAAAAATTCTTCAAACCATGATTTGTCGGGTTCGACGGCTTCATTCCCGCAGGCTGAATACGCGGTAGGCTCAGAACCGGCAATATAGGGATAACCTCTGGCGCTGGCGCAGGTTTTGTTCGCCAGTAAGCCGGTGTTGCGGTCCACGACGGCGATATTGACATTATCGGGGGGCAGCAAGGTGACCGGTTGCGTGGAGATTTGCCGCATCAATGACGTCCAGACCGGCAACGCGCCAGTCGCGCCGGTCAAGCCGATAGGTTTGTTATCGTCACGACCGACCCAGACTACGGCGAGAAAGTCGCCCGTGTAACCGGCAAACCAGCTGTCTTTGGAATCATTGGTCGTGCCGGTTTTGCCGACCAGGCCATAATCATTGGGGAAAACCGAATACGCCGCATGCCCGGTGCCTTCGTGCATGACTTCCTGCAAAATGGTGTTGACGATATAGGTCGCCGCCGGATCGACCGCTTGCTTGACATTAAACGGGTAGCTTTGCAAATGCTCGCCGTTGGCTGCAATCACGGCGCGGATTGCTTTTATCGGCGTTAAAAAACCGTCACCGGCTAGCGTTTGGTACATTTGCGTGACATCCATAGGCGTTAATGACGACGCGCCCAGCAACAATGACGGGAATAAATCGACTTCTTTAGTAACGCCCATATTCTTTAAGGTCTTCGCGGTTTTGGCGATACCCACATCCATGCCTATGCGTACCGTGGCCAGATTATAGGATTTCGCCAGCGCCGTATGCAGCGGAATGCGCCCGTGCTCCTTGTGGTCGTAATTTTTAGGCGCCCAATCCGTGCCGTTTTGCCCCCTGATGACTATCGCCGTGTCGCTGACGCTGCTCGTGATGGTGTATTTTTTGGGATTTTCCAACGCCGTCAGGTAGACCACGGGTTTGATTAAGGAACCGATGGGGCGCACGGCATCCAGCGCGCGGTTAAAGCCGCCGACCGAGTTTTCGCGGCCGCTGACCATCGCAACAATTTCACCACTGTCCCTGCGTGTCACGATTACCGCCGTTTGCAAATTATTGGCCTTCGGCAGCTTTTCCAGTTGGCTTAATTTGGCGGTCACGGTCTTTTCCAGAGTGTCCTGGATTTGCGTGTCCAAGGTTGTGAAAATTTTCAGTCCGTCGGACGTGAAATCCTCTTCCCTATACTCTTCTTTCAGGCGGCGCTTGACGAGTTCCAGGAATCCGGGATAACGATTACCGACACTGTGCGTGCGCGGAATAACGCTCAAAGTCCGGTTTTTTGCCTCAAGCGCTTGTTTTTGCGTGACATAGCCTTCGGCAAGCATTTCATCCAACACCAGGTTACGGCGCTGTACCGCGCGTTCGGGGTAACGGCGGGGATCATATTCAGAAGGGCCGCGCACCAATGCAACTAATGACGCCACCTGCTCCAGCGGCAAATCTTTTAACGAACTGCCGAAATAAAACTCGCTGGCCAAACCAAAGCCATGCACAGCGCTGGCGCCATTCTGGCCCAAGTAAATTTCATTCAGATAGGCTTCCAGAATCTCGTCTTTGCTGTAACGGAACTCCAGAATCAAGGCCATTAACGCTTCTTTTACCTTACGTTCCAGGCTGCGTTCGGAGCTTAAATAAAAATTCTTGGCCAATTGCTGGGTAATGGTGCTGCCGCCCTGCACCATGCCGCCAGCTCGCAGATTGGCCCAGACCGCCCGGCCTATGCCGCGCATGGAAATGCCGTAATGCTGGTAAAAATCGCGGTCTTCCGAAGCCAGCAAGCCCTTGACCAAGGCATCCGGCGCATCGGCCAGCTTAATCAGCACGCGGTCTTCCTTGATGGTCGGGTAAAAACTGCCGATTTGCACGGGATCCATGCGAATAATGGCAATATCCTGGGCTTTTTTGACATCGGTAATGGATAAGATGCCGGCCTCGGTAAAATTAAGTCGCATCAACGTGCCGGGCTGCTCGGCATCCCAAAACGTAAAATCGCGCGTCCTGACGGTAAATTGCCAACCATTCCTGAAATAAGTGCCGTCAAACGATAGATGCGCGTCTTTACGGTAATGCAGTTGCTGCAATAACTCTTCAAACTTTGCTGCCGTAATCGTGTGCCCGGCATACAGTTCAACCGGATTGGCATACACATGGGCAGGGATAGACCAGCGTTTGCCGTCAAACTGCTGGCGCACGTTGTAATCCAAATAGCTCAGGTAACTGAGCAAAACAAACAGAACCCCGGCAAAAGTCAGTAAAAACAGGTTCCTGAACCAGTGCGAACCTTGTTTTTGCGCCGTTTTTTTCGCGCCGTACCTCACTCTGTTGTTCTTTGTTTTATCAGCCATAGCTTTCGGGTCTACTTCCAATCAATCACGTAGGGGCTATTTTATACTGCAAACCTGAATAGTGGCGTTTTTTGCCCGCACGACAGCATTATGCCTGCATTATTTTCATCCCATCACAACAACAAGACGATTTTCCCGGTCGTATGCCCCGCCTCGACCAGCTCATGCGCCTTAGCCGCATCGGCCAAGGCCAGCTGCACACTGACATGGGCGGTTAACAGCCCTTGGTCTATATAAGCGGCGCATTGCTGTAAAATCTCGACATGCCGATCCCGCGCCTCCGGCAGATCTTTCAGCATCGGCGTCAGCATCAACTCAAAACCCAGCAGTAAATTACGCAGTCTGGCCTCGGCCAGGTTCACGGCGCCAGGATCCAGCAACGTCACTAAACGGCCGAAATAAGCCGTTGCTCCGACACTGTCCTTGAAAACATCCGCGCCTACCGTATCGAACACCACGTCAGCGCCTTTGCCGTCAGTCAAGCGCTGGACGGCATCGACAAAATTTTCTTGCTGATAAAAAATGGCGGCATCCGCGCCCAGACTTTTGACGAATTCGGCTTTTTGCTCGGAACTGACCGTCGTCAATACTCTGGCGCCGGCCAGTTTTGCCAATTGTATCGCGACCGAACCGACCCCGCCGGCACCGGCATGTATCAGCACGGTTTGCCCGGCCTGCAAGCCGCCGCGCCCGAACAACGCTCCGGCTGCGGTAATCAACACCAGCGGCAAGGCGGCGGCTTCCGTATAGGACAGCGAGACCGGCATCAGGCTCGCCCAACGTTCATCCAGTACATTATAATCGGCATAATTGCCGGGTTCGCGCCCCAAACCGCCGTGACAAAACCAGACCTTATCGCCGACCTTGAAGCGGCTAACGTTGCCACCTGTTTCGACGACGACACCGGCGCCGTCGCAACCTAACACCGCAGGCAAAGGCTGGTCATACAACAGGCCGTTACGTCTGATTTTAGTGTCGACGGGATTGATGCCTGCGGCTTTGATGTGGACTTTAATTTGTGTGGGCTGAGTAATTTCAGGCTCGGCTAGTTCCTGCAAGCTTAAAACATCGGGATCGCCGACTGCGGTCATGACTATTGCTTTCATAATTCACCTTGGGTTTAAATCTCAATCCGCCAGCCATTGCCGGCGGTAATCCTGGTAGGTATAGTGTTTTAAACGTTTTATCCGGGCGGCATTGTACAGATAAATGTCCGGCAGATTGTAACCGTTAAAGCGGTTGGCCTTAACCAGACTGTAAGCGCCCAAATGCGTAAAGACCAGCCGGTCACCGCATTGCAGCGGCTTGGCAAACCGATATTCGCCAAAAACATCACCGGCAAGACAGGTGCTGCCTGCCAGGATGGCCTGATAAGCGCCACGGGGATCATGTTCATGCAGGGCCGGTTGGCGCTGGTATTCAAACACTTCGGGGTGATGATTGACGGACGTGTCCAGCACGGCTATGGTTTTACCGTCGCTGGCAAAACTGTCGATCACGGTGGTCAGCAGATAACCGCAACGGTCAACCACCGCCTTGCCGGGCTCGATATAAACATCCAGGGCGTATTGGCTTTTCAGCCGGTCTATCGCGGCAATAAACGGGCGATGGTCGTGCATCTGCGCCAATAAATAGCCGCCGCCAAGGTTCAACCAATCCAGTTTTGCCAGTTTGTCGCCTAGATACAGGGTCAGTTTTTCCAGGGTTTTAATGAGCGGCGTGTAATCGGTTGCCGAAAACACATTATGGATATGCAAACCCTGCACCTCGTCAAGCACCGATGATTGCCACAACACGTCCATATCTACGCCCAGCTTTGAATACTTCCGGCAAGGGTTAAAGCGGTCATCGTTAAGGAACGATAATTTCGGGTTGACGCGCAAACCGGCAGAAACCAGTTTTTCTATGCGCGGGGCAAAGCGTTGATGCTGGGTCAAGGAATTAAAGCTGATATGTGTGCACAGGCCGGCGATGGCGTTGATCTCATCGGGCCGGATACCGGGCGTGGTTAAATGGATACTGCCCCGTCCCGCCAACGCTTCGTCCGCCAACTGCGCCTCAAACAGCGAACTGACCGCAAAGCCGTCCACCGTAAGCCTTGCGGTATCCAGTACCGTGGATAACGGCAAGGATTTAATGGAATACAACAGCTTGCAGCCGCTTTGTTGCCGCAGTCCGCTTAATATATCCAGCGTGTCAAGAAAGCCGTTTTCATCCAGCACAAAGGCCGGTGAAGTCGGGATCTGGTCTTTTATTGCCTGTACAGACATTCGCCCGCCCATCCGTCAAATAGCCCAGATGATACACAGACTGGCATGGGCAGTAAAAAGCAATATTGCCGAACGGGCTGATTAGCCTTAAATCATTGTCATTGCGCGGCATTCAACATCTTGATGAAGACCTGCATGGCATCTTTGAACACTCTCGCCTTAATCGCTTCGGTGCGCTGGTGTTCGAGCACCCTGATGCACTCAAAGCCCAGGGGTTCTTTGCAGGCGATCAGCCCCATCGACCATTTCTCAAAAGTCCGCTCGTCTGCATGGGAAATATGGAGGATTTGGCAATCGGTGTGCCTGACATCATCCAGGATCTTCACATACTGCCGGAGTACCGCCTGCTCCGGGCCTTCCAAGACTTGCATGAACATTCCGCCACCGTGGACCAGTACGCCGGTGATGCCTACGGCCGGATTATTCCGTTGCGAGGTTTGTTGTATGGCGCGCACTTGTTCCGTAGATATTCCCTGTGCCGCTTGGCTAAAGTAGAGCATTCGAATCAGGGCCATTTAGTGTCTCCGTTGGATTAATGTTATTACTCCCATCTGAGTCAAAAAGCGTTGAAGTTTTTGCCAGAGGTCATTATTCAGCCTTTCCCATCGTAGGTCGCGCTGTGCGCGCCATCGGCGGCTCGGTACCGGAAAAGGCGTACGCGGCGCACCGTTTCGTGTGACGGTAGGCGTTGCCGGTTTCAAAACTTAGACGTTTTCTCGATCAGATGGGAGTAACGCCTGCGGGGGTCTGGGCAGATACAGACTAATGTTACTACTCCCATCTGAGTCAAAAAGCGTTGAAGTTTTTGCCAGAGGTCATTATTCAGCCTTTTCCCACCGTAGGGCGCGCTGTGCGCGCCATCGGCGGCACGGTACCGCAAAAGGCGCGCGCGGCGCACCGTTTCGTGTGACGGTAGGCGTTGCCGGTTTTCAAAACTTAGACGTTTTCTCGATCAGATGGGAGTAACGCCTGCGGGGGTCTGGGCAGATAGATACTTTACACGACGTAGGCCGTGATCCTTTAGCTTATAACAGATAGACGCACCGCCTTACCTGTTTAAAACTTTAAAATAGTCCGCAGAATCGCGTAATCACCGGCAATATGATTGTTGACGTTATATTCATGCAGCCATTTGGCCGAGAACGTAACATCTTTGTCCCCCAGCTTGACGGTATACATCAACGCCGGGCCTAGGCTGCTGTATTCGGCCAGCGCCAGCTCCGCAGGCACGCCATGACCGCTGTCAGACGTGACCTGCCGGTAATGGGAGCCGGTTATGCCCGCCCCCAGGCTAGGCGTAACATAATAGCCCACCAGATAATCCAGGTGCAATTCATCGCCGGTCCGATACTGTGTTGCCGCGTTTTCCGTATTCACCATATACCCCAAGGTTAAGGACACATCATAAGGCGTGCCTTTAGGCTGCCAAGTCACCGAGATATTGCTGTCAAACGTCCAGTAATTGCGTCCCGAATTCAGGGCGCGGCTTTTTTCATAATCCCCGGTAGGCAGCACCAAGCCTTCAAAAGCCAGCAACGACATATCCCGCCACTGCCAAGACAGCGCCGCAGGCAAGGCGTACATGTCACCGACGCCGCCGCGCGTGTCACGGTTGACGGCGCCGCCTTGCAACGTATTGCTGGATTCGGTATAGAGCACATAAGGGAAAAAACCAACCCAGTAGTTGCCGTTGGCAATCTCAATGTCGGTAACGCGTATCACACCGGGCAATTCAAAGAGCAGGTTGCTGCCTGCACCGGCATTGCCCGCCGTGTTATAGCCCATAAAATTACTGAGATAATCGCCTGTAACGGGTGACACGGCCATAGCAAAATCACCGTAAAATCCGGGCATATAGCTGCTGCCGCCATTTTCCGCCGCGCCGGCAGCCGCCGTGCAAAGCAGCATGATTACCGATAAGGGTGTGGGTTTTATCATTGAATAAGAAAAGAATAAGAAAAGGGCTATTGGATTTGCAAATCATGACAACGCTAGCCGCTGCTGTTTCGCCGTCATGTCGCATGGGCGCTCAGCCCTCGAGATAGCTTTCATGAATGTCGAGCACGGCCGTCCAGTCCTGCAAAAAGGCCTCGACACATAAAGGATCGAAGTGCTTGCCGCTCTGCTCTTGCAGGAAATCTACGGCTTTCTGTAAAGGCCAGGCAGGCTTGTAAGGACGCACCGAAGTGAGCGCGTCAAAAACGTCGGCGACTGCTGTAATACGCCCGAACAAGGGAATGGCCTCGCCTGCCAAGCCCGCAGGATAACCGCTGCCGTCGTATTTTTCATGGTGCGTCAGCGCCAGTTCGGCGGCGGCCCGCATCAGCGGCGAGGTACTGCCCCGCAAAATCTCGTAGCTGATAACCGCATGCTGCTTCATGATGTCGAATTCTTCCGGCGAAAGCCTGCCGGGTTTAAGCAAAATATCGTCGGATATGCCCAGCTTGCCGATGTCGTGCAGCGGGCTGGCTTCCAGCAACAGCTCTTGATCGGCTTCCGGCAGGCCCAGATTTTTTGCGATTAACTTGGCGTAGTGCGACATACGCTGCAAATGGGCGCCGGTTTCAGGATCGCGGTAGTCGGCGGCGCGGGATAAAAACAACAGCGTGTCTTTTTCACGCGAGCTGAGGTCTTTATTTTTAAGCAGCAGTTCCGAACGGATATCGGTCAGCTTGGCTGAGCGCTCACTCGCTTTTAAATCAAAGTAACGGTTTTGCTCGCGTGACACTTGTAGCGAGCGATGGGTATGGATATGGTTTTTTATCCGGGCAAGCTCAATCGGGATAGAAAACGGTTTGGTGATATAACCCGTAGCGTTAAACGACAGCGCTAATTGTTCCTGTCCGGCGTCGTGTAGTGATAGCGTGATAATGATGGGTATGCCGACAAGATGCGGCAGCTCGCGCAAGCCCGTGAAAACCGCGTGGGCATCGTCGCCCAACGCATCGATATCGATGACTATCAGGTCTATCCGTTGCGTTTGTCCGGCGTAGCTGATAAATGTCGGCCTGTCCAGGAACGTGGTAAGCGCATAATCGGTCGTCAATGTGGCGACCAGCGACTGCAAATCCTGTTGCGGGTTGTCCAGCACGACAATATTGGCCTGGTCAGAAATCAAAACATGATCCATTAATCTACTCTGGTTTTAATGATGGGTTAATAACCGCAAGCGGGTACTCGTTTTAAGCATGCCAACGGCGACGGCTCTTGCCGGATGTTCACCAAATTTTCCGGTCTCGGAGGGAAGCTGACCTCTGCGCCTATCCGGCCTTGCTTATCGTTGGGCCCGTATTCTGGCGGGCTTTCTGAGTTTAGCGCATCACTGTCGCCCAACAATTCGGCCACTTTAATTTGCAGCATCGTCGGGCTGAACGGCTTGACCATATAGCCGTCGGATTTAACTCTAATGCCTTCAAGGATATCGGCTTTCTGGCTTCTAGCCGTTAATAACAGCACTTTAACCGAGCGATAACGCGGGGTGTTTTTGATCAATAAACAGAACTGATAGCCGTTGAGCTTACCCGGCATCATGACATCCAATACAATAAGGTCAGGCGGGCTATCGCCCAGCAGGCCCATTGCCTCGTCGGCGCTGGAGGCTAGCGACAGCTGATAACCCGAATCATCCAGGGCGAGGAACACCAGTTTCCGCAATTCCAGGCAATCATCGACAATTAAAATTTTTTTACTCACAATGATCTTTCCCGGCTTAATTTAAAGTTTAGCGTAGGGCGTGCCGCGCGCGCATTTTCCGGTACCGAGCCGCCGATGGCGCGCGCAGCGCGCCCTACGGTGGAAAAACGCTGAATAATGACCTTTAGCAAAAACATCAACGCTTTTTGCTCAGATGGGAGTAAAGCTAGCCTACGGCGTAGGATCGGCAAGCCCGATGTTATTTTTCAAGTTTTCAACCAGTTCAAGCAACGCGATCGGGCTGAAGGGTTTGGCGACATAAATATCCGCGCCCGCCTCATAGCCTTTTTTAAAGTCTTCTTGCTGGCTTTTTGCCGACAACAGAATAATCCGGCTACGCTTAAGCATTGACGATTTGACAAAATCGCAAACCGCCAGGCCGTCTATCTCTCCCGGCATCATGATGTCGAGCAGGATAATATCGGGTTTCTCCTTGAGGATAATGTCCAATGCTTCGCTGCCGTTTTCCGCTTCAAACAATTGATAATTGCCGTCACTAAAGGTCAGTCTGAGCAGATCTCTGATGTCGGGGTTGTCGTCCACGATTAACAGCGTGGTTGGGTAGTCGTCTTCGTTAACAATGATGGGCATATGTGACTCCTTCTGATGTGCTGGATTTAAACCACAAGCCGATTTCTGTCCCTATCCCCGGCGTGCTGTTGACTTCAACATGGCCGTGGTGCAAGGCCATGATTTCTTTGACTAGCGACATGCCCAGCCCGGTCCCGGTAATGTGGCTGGTATTGGACGCCCGCCAAAAGCGCTCGAACAGATGGCCTACTTGCTCCTGGGTCATGCCGATGCCGTGATCCTTAACCAGCACGCCGACTTCATCAGGCTTGCCGATAAGCTGGCGACGACACAGTGTGATGCTGACCTCACCACCGTCAGGCGAGTATTTGAACGCGTTGCTAATAATATTGGTCAAGGCGCGCTTAATTTGATCGGCATCGATATCAACGAGATAAGCCTCATTTGTAAACATGGCCTTGACCGTGCGGTCATCGCCCTGAACCATAAATTCGGCTATCGCCTGTTTGGCGACAGCATCCAGGGCTTGCGTCTCCAAATGGATGATATTGCCTATACCCGCTTCAATTTTTGCCAGATCCAGCAGGTCATTGATCATTCGGACCAAACAGGCGGACTGTTGGTAAATATTCCGTAAAATTTCCTGCGTGGTGGCCTGGTCAAAAGTGCGTGTCAGCAATAATTCAGTGAACCCGTACACGCTGGACATCGGCGTCCTCAGTTCATGGGCTGATGTTGACAGAAACTCGCTTTTCATACGGTCTATTTCCGTTTCTATCGTGACATCGCGAAAATACAGCACTTTGGATATCGATTCGTTGGCGAGTTTACAAACCGTCACTTTCAAAGTCTGCACGCCGGTATTACCGCCAACACTGTCAGGGTTGGCATCGCATTGCCCATCTACAAAGCCGTTTGCCGGTTGGATTTGCACCAGCGTATAAGGCCTGTTTTCATCAATGGCGAAAGACCGCCCGGCAGGACAGAGCGCAGTCATTTTGCTAAGCCATTCCTGCTCAGGCAAACGCATCAGCTGTTCTTGCGACAAACCGGTCATGGACAAAAACCTGGGGTTGACCGAACTGATTAGATTATCGGACGTTAACGTGACGATGCCGTCCGGGCTAATGCTGAAGATCGTATTGAGTTCCTGCTTCCTTGCCAACAACTGTTCTTCGATATGTTTAAGGTGGGTGATGTCGGCATGCGAACCGGCCATACGCAAGGCCTGTCCCGATGCGTCGCGCATGACGATGCCGCGATCCAGAATCCAGCTCCAGCCGCCGCTTTTGTTCCTTAATCGGTGCACGCTTTCATAAAGTGTGCTGTTGCCTTCCAGGCAGGCGGTTAATGAAGCTATCGTTGCTGTTAAATCGTCAGGATGGATCAGGTTATACCAAGTCGCGTAACGGTTTTCCAACTCATCGTCAGCATAGCCCAACATTTCTTTCCATCGGGGCGAAAAATAAACCTCGTCCGTTTTGATATCCCAATCCCAGATACCGTCATTCGATGCGGTCGCCGCCAGACTAAAACGCTCTTTGCTGGCCCGCAGCTCTTCCGCTGAGCGGATTCGCCCGGTGATATCCAGCAATTCACCTAAAAACCCTTGCGGCTGATCCGGATCGGGCTTTACCGTGGCTTCAAACCACACCAGATTGTCGTATTTGTCGAGAAACCGGATTTCGAAACAGGTGTTTTCCGCAATCAGGACGTTCTGCTCCCATAGCGGCGCATCGTCAGGATAGATGAAGTTTTTAACAGGCATCCCTATCGCTTCGGCAACACCATATCCAGTGCGGGCTTGCCAGGCAGGATTCAGAAAAGTAAAGCAACCCTCAGCATTGACCGTGAACACAATCTGATCCAGCTGTTCAATCAAGCGCTTAAACCGCTGCTCAGAACAGGTCAATCCAGCATTAGCCTGGGTGTCGGTGCGGATATGGCCTTTTTTCATCTTATATAATGGTCCTTTTTAAAGGCTAGGTAATACACCCGCCTGTTCCGGTAGGTGCCCAGGGTATCGTTAAAAACTACCCCTCTACGTGGCGCGGCATAGCCACGGCTTATTATTGTCGGGCATCTTCCCGGCTTGCCTTTGCTAGACATAGAGCAGAGGCCGTTCGATGGGCTTAAATTTTTGGATTTGCACCGGGTTCATACAGTTTTGTAAATTATATGCCATTTATTCCGTTTTTCAATTAAAAATAAAACAAATGGCAGATATGGACTATTTAGCATAGTTACCTATATAATTGCCAAAAAAAGACTTTATGGGCGTTGCTATGAAAACACATGAATGGATAGGCACAAAAGAAGCGGCCAAACTGCTAAACGTGAGCCAACGCACGATCCAGAAATGGGTGGATGACGGCAAAATCATGTCCAGCAAAACCTTGGGCGGACATAGGCGCATTAAGCGGGATGACTTGTTTACGCTGCTCACGCAAGACCACCCGGCCGCTGTCGGCAACGCCACCAGGCCGCTAGTCGTGGTGCTGGTGGAAGACGACGGATTTACCCGACGCCTGTGTGAACTGAGTTTTCAGGCGTTCAGTACGCCCTACCGCTTACATATGGCAAGCAGCGGCTATGAGGGCCTCAGGCTCATCGGACAATATCAACCCGATTTATTGCTGACCGATTTAAAAATGCCCGGCATAGACGGGTTTGCCATGATACGCGAACTGCAAAATGCGGCAGAGCTGAAGCACTTGCGTATCGTCGTGATAACCGGATTGGAGCCTGAAGAAATCTATCGCCGGGGCGGACTGCCCGAAACCGTGACAATACTCGGCAAACCGATACCCTTTGACACGTTGGACACTATTTTTGCCCAGCGCGCCGCTACGCTGGGCATACAGGCGCCGACAGCCGTACAGCGCACCCTAGATGAATAAACAGCCTATCACGCTGTTCCAGTGGGTTTGGCGGGCTTATTTCAAGGCCTCGTTAATACCCTTATTGGCGCTGGAAATAGCGTTAATCAGCGTTTATTTTTTGAGCAACCAGTTTTCCAATCAGGAAAACATAGGCACTATCCGGGATCTTGCTAGGCAGGAATTGACGCATCTGTCTACACGGGAAGCCACCGGCATTAACCATCACTTAGATGCTATCGCCAATGCGACACGCTATCTTCAGGATTATTCGGCAGCGGTGATGTCTGCCAGAACGCCTGCGCTAAAAGATGATCCCGGCCGTTTTGCCCAGTCGCCGGAAGGCCCGTATTACACGGTTAAGGATACCGGCGGCAGCGCCGTTTTTTACAGCGGCGCAGTGCCTATCGGCAAAGCCGAGCGCGAAAAAGCCTGGCGTAGCGCCGCGTTGGACCCGGCATTAATCGGCATTAAAAAAGCCTTTCCGCTGGTCAGCCAAACCTATATCAACACGCATGACTCGCTTAACCGCATTTATCCGTATTTTGATGTGATTGCCCAGTACCCGAAAAAAATGAGCATTCCGTCTTTTAATTTTTATTATGAGGCGGATGCGGCGCATAACCCTAAGCGCGGCACGGTGTGGACAGATGTGTATATCGACCCGGCCGGACTAGGCTGGATGACCTCGTGCATCGCGCCGGTTTACAATGCCTATCGCCGGGATTTCCTGGAAGGCGTGGTCGGCATCGATATGACGATCAAGGCTATTATTGATGAAGTGGAAAAACTGGAAATCCCCTGGCAGGGCTATGGCGTTTTAATCAGCCGTAGCGGCACCATTTTGGCGTTGCCGAAGGTCGCCGAACGCGATTGGGGTATCCAAGGCCTAAGCCAATCCCATTATGCTAGCGCCATCAAGCAAGACACCTTTCGGGCGGAAAATTACAACGCCTATGCCAACCCCGCGCTGGCGCAAACGTTAAAAAATGCCGAAAGCGGCTTTCAACAGGTCCAGTTAAGCAATGCCAGCCTGTTGGCCTGGGCAACCATCCCCGCCACAGGCTGGAAAATTATTATCGTCGCGCCGGAAGCGCATATCTTCAAGCCCGTCACTGCGCTGGCTGACCGCCTTAACCAGATCACTTGGCTGATGGTCGCCGGTATGCTGATATTTTACAGCCTGTTTTTTTTGATGCTGTCCCGACGCGCAAAAAAAATGAGCTTGTCGATCTCAAAGCCATTGACAGCCATCGACACGATAGTCGCCACGATTGCGGCAGGCTTGCCGGTGACCACCAGCCATGACTTTGTCGTCGCAGAGCTGGCGTCAACGGCAAACGGCATTCTGGACATGGGTATACAACTGGAATCGGCAAAGCAATCGAGGGACCAAGCCGCCGCAGAATTGCATAAAAAAGCCGAGCAGATGCAAGTGATTTTTGATGTGAGTCCTATCGCTTATGTGTTGGTCAATGACTGTAACGACATTGTGTTAAGTAATAACGCATTCAGCCAATTGACCAGCATCACGCAACAGGAAGCCTTGACGATGACAGAAACCGGTTTTTTACAGCGTTTGTCCAGCCAAGCAAAAACGCCGCTGGAGCTGTCATCGGCAACAGGCAACAGGCAACGCATTGAGCTGGTGCGGCCCAGACCAACGTCGTTGTTGTGCGGCATGAGGGAAATTTACTTGCAAAAACACACGGTATTAGGCAAAGTCTATTTTCTGCATGACATCACTAAAGATGAAGAAATTGACCGTATAAAAAATGATTTCATGGCGCATGCCACTCACGAGTTGCGTACGCCGTTAACCTGCATTATGGGTTACTCGGAGCTATTGCTGGCGGCGAGGATAAGCGCTGACCGGCAACCGGCGATAGTCGCGCTGATCCATGAGCAATCCGCGCATCTGGTCAAAATGCTCAATGAATTGCTGGACTTGACCAAGATAGCGGAGCGGGCCGGAGCCGATTTTACCATTTTGCCGCATTCATTAACGGGCATCATTGAAGACGTGATCGACTCCTATATCGCGCCTGAATCCAGGAACGGCATCCTGTTTTATCCGCCCGAAAGCAATGTCGCCATCAACGCCGACGGCCCCAGGTTTAAGCGGGCGTTGCTGAATATCATCGACAACGCCTATCGCTATTCACCCATTGGCAGCGACGTCTCAGTAACGGTAACATACCTCAAAGACAGCCAAATGGCCGCTATTGAAATCAAAGACCACGGTATCGGCATGTCCGTTAACGAGCGCGCCCAAGCTTTTGACCGGTTTTACCGTGCCGACAAAAGCGGCAATATTCCAGGCACCGGGCTAGGTTTGTCTTTGGCCAAAGAAATTCTGGCGCTGCTGGATGGTGCCATCACTATTGACAGTGCGCCGGGGGCAGGGACGACGGTTACTGTTACGTTGCCCGTAGTCCAGTAAAATATAAGCATATCTGCTTCGTGTTGACGCGATTGATAAACTCCCGCCTAAAAATTTCAGCTGGATACGAGTGCTTGCCCCCTTTACCCGATCAATTTAGGAATCTGCTACGAGGTAACGGGAAAGTAGGCGCTATTCGGCATATCTGAGCATTTATATTAAACTACCGCCTTTATTATTTTCTCAATACCTGACATCGACCATGACTGAGCCATTAAGCTGTTTTAAAGCCTACGATATTCGCGGACGCATCCCTGACGAACTGAACACCGATATTGCTTATCGCATAGGCCGGGCTTATGCAGAAAAAATACAGCCGAAATCGGTTATTGTCGGGCGTGATATCCGCCTGTCCAGTGATGACATGGCCGCCGCCGTCATACGCGGCTTACAAGACGCCGGCGTTGATGTCTATGACATCGGTTTGTGCGGTACGGAAGAAGTGTACTATGCTACTTTTGCCTATCAAGACGACGGCAAGCCTATGGATGGCGGCATTATGGTGACCGCCAGCCATAACCCAAAAGACTATAACGGCATGAAACTGGTGCGCGAACAAAGCAAACCGGTCAGCGGCGATACCGGCCTTAACGATATCAAGCAACTGGCTGAAGCCAACCAATTCCCGGCACCCTTGCAACGCCGGGGCATAGTCAAAAGCATTGCCATAGGCGCAGCGTATACCCAACATCTGCTGGCTTATATCGACGCCAAACAGCTCAAGCCCTTGAAAATAGTCGTCAACGCCGGAAACGGCGCCGCAGGCCATGTCATAGACTGGTTGGAAACGGCTTTAAATGGCGCGGTAACCTTTATCAAAATACATCACGAACCTGACGGGCATTTCCCCAACGGCATCCCCAACCCGCTATTGCCGGAAAACCGCCACAGCACCATCGCCGCTATTATTGAAAACGACGCGGATTTAGGTATCGCCTGGGACGGTGATTTTGACCGCTGCTTTCTGTTTGATGAAACAGGCCGCTTTATCGAAGGCTATTATATCGTCGGCTTGCTGGCAGCTGCTTTCCTGGAGCGCAATCCGGGGGCAAAAATCGTCCATGATCCGCGCCTGACCTGGAATACTATCGATATTGTCAACGGCCTTTCCGGCATCGCGATACAAAGCAAAACCGGCCATGCGTTTATCAAGGAACGGATGCGTAAAGAAGACGCGGTTTACGGCGGCGAAATGAGCGCGCATCACTATTTCAGGGATTTCGCCTATTGTGATAGCGGTATGATTCCGTGGTTATTAGTCATTGCCTTGATGAGCAAAAGCGGCAAAAAACTATCGCAACTGGTCGATGAACGCATCCTACGGTTTCCGGCGAGCGGCGAAATTAACCGCATTATCGCCCACCCCGATGCCGTGCTTAAGCAAGTGCAGCAACATTATCAGCAGGATGCGCTACACATTGATTTTACCGACGGCTTAAGCATGGAATTTGGCGATTGGCGCTTTAACCTGCGTTGCTCCAATACCGAACCGCTGGTGCGCCTCAATGTGGAATCGCGCGGCGATGAGGCCTTGATGCGCGGGAAAACGGCAGAGTTGTTGGCGTTACTGGGGGATGGGTAGCGTTATTTAAAATGTATCGGCTTACGGTTAAGTGTCCGGGCCGCACATTTAAATAACGGAAGGGGATTTTAATCTTACAGTCCCAGAATACGATCCCTCTATTCATGTTTTCTTACCGACGGGATCACCCTAACGTGGGTGGAGCTTGGGGGCATTGCAGATCAGTATCGAATCCCCGTTTTGAGCCAAAACAAACGGCCACCGTCGAGAGGCATGTTGGGCGGCCTCATCTGACACAATCCTGCCTGTCACTGCACCCATCAAATTCAAATCCTGGTTGTGGGAAAAAAGTTGCTTGAACTTATCCCAGCGCGCTAAGTGATCGTTGACATCTTCGATAGACAGCCTGCTTTTACATTCCAAGGCGGGCTTAACCCTTTCCTGTACAACCTCACCCAATCAATTGCCAAGGCCACCGATTTTCTTGTTGGTTTCCTTAAATATCCGGTCAGTTTCTTGAAACAGTCGCTACATCCATCTGATCCAGAAAACGTCTGAGTTTTGAAAACCGGTAACGCCTACCGTCATACAAAAAGTAGGGCGTGCCGCGCGCGCCTTTTCCGGTACCGAACCGCCGATGGCGCGCACAGCGCGCCCTACGGTATGAAAGGGTTGAATAATGATCTCTGGCAAAATCTTCAACGCTTTTTGACTCAGATGAGAGTAAATGTCTTCTAGCGTGGGTTGAGAAGTAGTGTTGACTCAACTGGTTTCAGGAAGCTTCTTCCATACCTTACGCTAAATATCGCGCTTCCGTACAGATAATGAAAACCTGTCGGGCGGGTATTACTCGGAAGCATAAGCTAACGCTATAAATCAGTTTTAAATGAAAGCTAACGCCAAAGATAATTGTAAATAAAATAAAACGGCTTAGTATGGAGGCTGTCATTTATTACTAACAGTTTACATGATTATTACTAACATATTAAATGATGATAAAAACTTGACCTAACACCGAGTCCCATGATAAAAATTGTGCCGTTGTTCAAGCTGCATCCGACAACCAACTCATCAATATTACATTTTTGGGTTGCTCCCTTAGAGGAAAGGGGGATAACAAATATGAATATCAATAACTAGAGAGGATTTAAAAATGTCTGAAGTAAAAGAAGATAATTCATTGTGGTACATCGTTGGCGGTTGTATTGTCGTGATGGTTGCTGTCGTTATGTTCCTGAAAGGTGAAAAATCAGAACACTTAAAAAGTGGCGCTGTTGCACAATTGCAAGCAGAAACGTTTGCTAACCTAGAAAAAAGAAAAACAAGAAACGACGTTACAGAAGACCAAAAAGCAGGAAAATAAATAAAAAACCTCCGGTGGCAGATAACCATCGGAGGTTTTTATGTTTTAAAAGTGCGAAATTCCGGGAATCAGCGTATTACGCTTGGATGTAGTCACTGAAAAGAACTGTTTGCATAATATTCTCTTCGGTTATGCTGGCAACATATATCCAAATGTAGTTATTTTTATCGGGTAAAAGTTTTTACAACACGTTTTTTGATAGGAAATGCTTTACCTGGTCTATGTTTGGGCGTTTTATGTATGCACAAATATGGCGACTTATCTTGGTCGTTTGTGTCGGGATTGCTCAGGCTTGGTCAAGATGCTGATAGTCGCTTAGTTACCCAGTTATCAGCATGTGTTGAAGGTTTTATAACCGGAATGGCCGTAAATCTCAGGTGGGGGCTGTGTTTACAGGTTGTAACTGTTCTCGTTTCGGATTGGTTAACGCTCGGCAATGAGGTGCAGGAACAATTCACCAATTCCCCCCGCCACAAATTGTTATGTTCTTCTACTATCTCAGCCAGATAGGGTGGGCAACATTGTTTTGCCCACTGTTTTTTTCAATCGTTGTACCCAGTCTTTGCCTAGTCGGTAACCGTAATAGACATGCCAGTAATTCGGGTTAGTCCTGCCGGAGCTGGGTATGTGTTTTAAATGTTTTTACTCGGGAAAACGCCTACATGTGGGCTTGTGTTGTCGTCATAACCAAAGAAGTTACGTTACAAGCTGTGCGTACCTTTCCGCGATAATGGATGGTACGCACAGACTGACGGGCTTATATCATGCTATATGGATTGCCGTACTGCTAAAGCCGCCAGTAGACAGGCTGGTAGCCACTCCCACCAACTGTAGGTCAATCAAGGTGTCGTTGCTGCCGTTGTCCTGGAATATCCACATATCCGTACTGACTTGAAAAGCCACGGTTGAGCCGTTAGTGATATTGGCTTTCAGATAAGCAATGGCATCGCCCAGCGTTGTGGTACTGATGGATAGAGGCGCGGCATAGCTATCGGTGTCATCAAATTTTATTATCCCGTTACTAATGTTGTGGCTTTTAATGCTGTTTATGTCTGAACCATTGGCTGACACTACGTTAACGGCGATTTTCGTGCTTGTCAGATCCACTGTGTCATAAAATAGCGCAAATTTAATGACCTTGTCAGCCTCTACTGTAGAAGCAGGGCTATCGCCTGATGCAAACTGGAGCACATCTTTGCTGGCCAACGATTCGGTCAAGTCCAGTGTGTCTGCGCCTAGACCGCCTACCAGCGTGTCTGCTCCTTCGCCGCCTTTCAAGGTGTCATTACCGGCCAGTCCGGTCAAGGTATTGATGGCCGAGTTGCCCGTAATCACATTGGCGCCGCCGGTGCCGGTGCCATTCGCAGTCAACGTGCCGGTCAATGTTAAATTTTCTACATTGTTTTTAAGGCTGGGCAACGACAGTGAAAAGGTAGTGTCTGGAATTTCAATGGTATCAGTGCCTTCAGTTGCCCCTGTGAGTTCGGTAATAATATCGCCATCGTTAGCGAGACGGTAGATGTCGTTACCTTTACCGCCGATCAAGGTATCCAGGCCGCCTGCTCCGTCCAAAATGTCGTTACCGTCCAGCCCTGACAAGGTATTGGCCAAATCGTTGCCGATAATGGCATTGTCGTTTGAGTTGCCGGTTGCGGTTTTTGCCGTAGCACCAGTAAGCGATAGGTTTTCAAAGTTCAGCAGAGCCGCCAGTGTAAAATTAACGCTGCTTTGTATGGTGTCTACCCAGCCTGTTTTGATTTTTCCTGTGGTGCTGTCGGTTGAATTGGCAACCTCCACTAACTTATCTGTTGTAGTGTCCACATAATACATATCGTCACCTAAGCCGCCTTCCAGCGTATCAATACCGCCTCCACCATTTAAAGTGTTATTACCACCGTTGCCAATCAGGTCATTGCTGGCGGCGGTGCCTATGACACTAAGTAAGCTGGTTGTGCCGGTGAGCCGCGCGTTTTCGACGCTGCCGCCCCAGTTTGACGTATTCAAATCCAGGGTGATGTTTGCAGACTGTACCCAGTCGTCACCTTGGCCTTCTTTTTCCGTGATGATTTCACTGAGATTATCGATGACAAAAGTGTCGTCGCCATAACCGCCCAGAAAGGTATCGACGCCGCTGCCGCCGTCCAGATAATCATCACCGTAGCCGCCATTTAGGATATTGGCTGTCGAACCCCCAGTAATTCTGTTGTTCAGATTATTGCCGTCGCCTTCTGTCAGGTTACTGGTCATGAGCAGATTTTCTACGCCGGCAGGCAGGATATAGACGGTTGTGGCGACAGCACCTGCGAAGTTGACGGTATCGATACCGCCGGTGGATGCCGCTTCAATAACCTTGTCTTCAGTGGAGTCTATGCGATAGAGGTCATCGCCTGAACCGCCGGTTAAGGTATCAACGCCGGTAGTTTTTAAGGTGTCTGTGGAGAATGCATAACTAACGGTCAAATGTTTGCTTGTTGCGTAAAACCAGCCATCCAGGATATCGTTGCCATCACCGCCGCCCAGTTTGTTGTTGAATTTATTGCCGGTGAGCGTGTTATTGAAATTATTACCTGTTGCCGAGATGGCTGTTGAGTAATCGAGCAGGTCTATATTTTCAATACTGGTGCTATCGGTGACAAGGTTAAAGTTAACACGTGATGCCACTAGGTCGTTGCCTGCGTCACCGCGTATCACATCCTTGCCTTGGCCTGCAAAAATGATGTCGTTGCCATCACCGGCGTTAATCACGTCATTGCCTGCCGCACCATCCAGCACTTCGGTCAGGCCGCTGCCCTTGATATTGTTAGGTTTGCTGTTGCCGGTCAGCCAGGCTACAAAGTAAGTTATTCCATCCGGGGTGTTGACATAAATTTGGTCATCCAGCACTGCATTTTCGATGTTCTCGGGCATCGTGACGGTGTAATCGATCGTTGTTGAAGCCGGATCGAGTTCCTTACCGGCTTCATCTTTATCATCGTCACGGCCATCACCGGCAAAGTCGCGGATAAAATAGATCGTATCAGTGCCGACGTCGTTGGCGCTTTCAATGATGGTGTCCGCGCCTGCGTCCGGATTGCCGGTGCTATCATAAAAATTGTCGAAGGTGATGACATAGCTGTCACTGCCGGCACTGCCTATCAAGGTATCTTTGCCGTAACCGGAAATTAGCGTGTCATTGCCTGAGCCAGCCTTGATACTGTCGTTACCCAGACCACCATCTAGCCAGGAACCTAATTTAACATTCGCGTTGCTGAGCGTAATGATGTCGGTGCCTGTGCCGCCGTATATCGTGGCTTGGTTTTTGGCAGTAAATGTATCGTTGCCGTCGCCACCCCACATAATGTCGTAGCCGCCGTAAAACAGGTCATTGCCCAGGCCGCCCAGCATTTCGTCGTGATCGGTGCTGGTCGTGCCATAACTGGTTATGCTGTCGCCATCGCTTAAGGTATCGTTGCCGTTACCACCGTCCAGAGCATCAGAACCCGCGCCTCCATAGAGTTTATCGTTGTCAGCGCCGCCATAAAGGTAATCATTGCCGGAGCCGCCGTTAAGCGTATCCAAACTGGTACCGCCATAAATCAGGTCATTACCGGCATCGCCGCTGAGCAAGCCGCTGTTGATTCCGCCGTCCAGCACGTCATCGCCGTCACCGCCGCTAAGCGTATCATTGCCGGCACCTCCTGCGATTAGGTCATTACCAGTGTTTCCCAAGAGTTTGTCATTGCCTTTGCCTCCGTCCAATATATCGTCGCCGCCTAGGGCATCTACGATATCGTTACCGCTATTATTATCACCACTGATTCCCGGCCAGTTATCTGCACCTGATGTAAATTTAAAAGTTGCCATGATTTTTTCCTTGATTGAGTAGATTGAAAAAGTAATTACTGCTTTATACTGTGATCCTAATTCGCGTAAGGGCTAGCGTCTATCCTAACATCTACCCATTGTAGGTTAATTGCAGAAACTAACAATAACGCGTTATGAATAAAGCACAAAAGGCTGGCGGTTCAGGGTTTTTATCAATTTATGTCATGCACGTTATGAAGAAGTCACTCTTGTTTTTTAGCATGCAAAGGCAGTTATGGGTGCGCCTGTTTCTAGTGTTGGCCACCATGCTGGTTGCAAGCTGCGCTTCTACTCCAGAAATAAAGCCGGTTGCCCGCTCTGTTGCAGCACAGCCCCGCCTTGTCAGTTATGCGTTGAGCCTGCAAGGCGCACCCTACCGTTATGGTAAGGAAACGCCTGAAGAAGGTTTTGATTGCAGCGGTTTTGTCCGGCATGTCTACAAAAAACAGGGCATTACATTACCGCGTACGGCAAAGGATATGGCTTTAGCATTGTCGCCGATTCCGAAAAATGCCGTGCACTCCGGCGATCTGCTGTTTTTTAATATTGATGGTCGGCCATTTTCGCATGTTGGCATTTATGTCAATAATGACAGTTTTATTCATGCGCCTAGCCAGCGCACCGGTAGGGTGCTGGTGTCCAGCCTTAAAAACGATTATTGGCATAAGCGCTATATCGGCGCGCGTAGGCCTTGATCGCTTGGGTAAGCGGCAACTGTCGTATCGGCACAGTCGCAATCACGCCCAATATCGTTAATAATGGCGGCTTTTGTGTTGCGGGTTGAATAGTCGTACTTTTATATGAAGCTGGAAAAAATCAAGTTGTCGGGATTTAAATCCTTTGTTGATACCACAGTCATTCCTATTCACGGCAATTTGACGGCCATTGTGGGGCCGAATGGTTGCGGCAAGTCCAATATTATCGATGCGGTGCGTTGGGTGATGGGTGAAAGCTCAGCCAAACATTTGCGCGGCGGCAGCATGGCCGATGTGATCTTTAATGGTTCATCGGGACGCAAGCCAGTCAGCACAGCCTCGGTAGAGCTGGTGTTTAATAATTCGGAAGGCAAACTGGGCGGCGAATACGCCCAATACGACAGTATTGCCATCAAGCGGCAGGTCAGCCGTGACGGGCAGTCGCTGTTTTTGCTGAATGGCTCGCGGTGCCGCCGTAAAGATATTACCGACTTGTTTTTAGGCACCGGCCTGGGCTCAAGAAGTTATGCCATTATTGAGCAGGGCACAATTTCCAGAATGGTGGAAGCCAAGCCCGACGAACTAAGAGCCCATATCGAAGAAGCGGCGGGTATTTCCAAATATAAGGAACGGCGCAGCGAAACCGAAACCCGCATGAAGCATACACGCGAAAATCTGGAACGGCTCGATGATTTGCGGGAAGAGGTGGATAGGCAACTTAAGGCGTTGCAAAAACAGGCCGAAAAAGCGGAAAAATATACCACGTTAAAAAAACAGGAACGCCAGTTCAAGCTGGAGTTGTTGGCCATGCGCTGGCAGACCTACCATCAAGCCGTGCAGGCCTTGGAAGCCAAGCTCCAGGGTGTGGCAGACGAGCATAACCGTTTGTTCGTCGCTGTACGTGATCTGGAGAAACAAACCGAGGCGCAACGAGCCCAGTATAAAATCCAGCAACAACAACTGAATAGCACTCAAGGTGATTATTATGCCGTGAGCGCAGAAGTGAGTGCGCTGGAGCAGGCTATCAAGCATAATGAAACCAGCCATCAAGAAACCGTTCAGGATATGGCTAGGGCCCGGTTGCAAGTGGCGCGTTTGGAAGACGAGTTGGCCACCGATATGGCCGCGCTGGATGTGTTAAAACAAGAGCTGCTGATAGCGGAAGATAGCCTCGATTTTGCACAGGAGCAACAGGAAGTCTGTTTGCTACGCCAGCAAGACCTGCAACAACAAAAAGAGGCTTGGCAGCGGCAATGGGACGCTTATCGCACGGATAGCGCAAAATATATCGGACAGGACGAAGTGCAACGGGTAAAAACCGTGCAACTGGAAAACCAAAACCGCCAGTTGCTGCAGCGTATCGATAAGTTGCAGGCCGAGCGTGACGACTTGTCGGCGGGGGAGTTACAGCATGAGATTGCCAGCTTGGACAGCAGCATTGAGATGCTCGAAGAGCAGCGCACAGCGGTGTACAGCCAGTTTGACGCGTTGCAGCAGTATATTCTGGAGCAGCGGCAATATGTCAAGCACTATCATGATGAATTGCACGTTAGCCGTTCCGATACGCAGCAGGTCAACGGCAAAATCACGTCACTGGAATTATTGCAGCAACATGCCATGGGCAAGGATAACAGGCATCTGGGTACTTGGCTGGCGTCGGTAAATCTGGAAAAAAATCAGCGCTTGGCGGAGTCCCTGGATGTAGACACGGGCTGGGACACTGCCGTGGAAACAGTGCTGGGCAGCTATCTGGAGGCGGTTTGTGTAGACCATATAGAGCCGGTCATGGCGAGTTTGCACTCATTAGCCGACGAATCGCTGGTGTTATTTGAAACCCGTTCCTGTGCTATGCCTGAAAATCAGGCGCCACAGTTCATCCGTTTGTTGGATAAGGTGACAGCAGCATGGCCATTGGCTCCGCTGTTGTCAGGTATCTATTGTGCTGACGACCACGCCACAGCGAGACGGATCGCCGCCCTGCTCAATGATCACGCGTCGGTTATTACGCCGGACGGCACCTGGTTTGGTCCGGGTTGGTTGAAAATCAGCCGTACTAAAGACAGCAAGGCTGGTGTGTTGCAGCGTGAAAAGGAGTTGCGTTTGTTGAAACAGCGCCAGGATGGGCTGCAAGCCACTATTGATGGCTTGGAAGAGCAGGTAGACCACGCGGAGGACAAGCTGAAAGAAGCCGAAAGCCAGCGAGAATCGTTGCAGCAGCAGCACAATAGCCTGGGTACTGAACTGTCGCTGAAAACTGCAGAATTCAGCGCACAGTCAGCGCGGCTAGAACAGCAGCAAAGGCGTTGGACACAAATTAATGCTGAGCTTGGCGGTATCCGCAAGGAGCTTGCCGAAAACAGCACAGCCATAGCGCAGGCGGGGTGTTTGTTAGTTGAGGCCGAACGAGTGCTTGCCGAGCAGGAGCAACACAGGCTGCACCTGGATGACCTGAATCGGCAGCTGCAATCCGAACATCAGCAAGTTGAACTCACGGTTAATGAAGCCAGGCAACAGGTCTACAGTATCAAGGCGAAGATCGATAACCTGCGTTCTTCGGAACAAGCCACCAGCAAACAGATTATGCGTTTACAAAGCCAGCAGCAGGCCGAGCTGGAGCGTATAGCCGGGTTGGAGGATAAGTTACAGCAAACACTTGCCCCGCTGGCGGATGAAAAGCATCGGCTAGAACAGCAACGTGTGGAGAAAAACCGTTTGGAACAGGCCTTAAAGGAACAACGGCGGCTTCAGGATGACAGCGAAGCGGCGATAAGCCAGTCCCAGGAAGCGCTTCTGCAGGTGCAGCGGGCACTGGATCAGCAGAAAGAAGCGCTGGATACATTACGTTTTGAGTTGCAGGAAAGCCATGTGCGACAACAAACCGTCAATGAACAGCTTAAAGAGATCGATGCGGAAGCCGAACAAGTGCTGACCAACATGCCCGAACACGCCGATGAACCGCGCTGGAAAAAAACCGTGGATGACTTGTCCGGGCAAATTGAACGCTTGGGTACCATCAATCTGACGGCGATTGAAGACTACAAAGCGCAAGCCGAACGGATGAAGTTTCTTGATGAACAGCATGCCGACCTGATTGCCGCATTGCAAACACTGGATCAGGCGATCAGTAAAATTGATAAAGAAAGCCGGTTACGTTTTAAGGAAACATTCGATAAAATAAACAGCGGCTTGCAGGAAAAATTTCCCAAACTGTTTGGGGGCGGGCAAGCCTATCTGGAATTGACAGAGCAGGACTTGCTGGAGTCGGGCGTCACTATTATTGCTAGGCCGCCCGGAAAAAGGAATAGCTCTATCCATTTGCTATCGGGGGGGGAGAAAGCGCTCACGGCGGTGGCGCTGGTCTTTTCAATTTTCGAGCTGAATCCTGCGCCTTTTTGTTTGTTAGATGAAGTCGATGCCCCGCTGGATGATGCCAATGTCGGGCGATTTTCAAAAATGGTGGAAGAAATGTCGGCATCGGTGCAGTTTTTATATATTTCACATAATAAGGTTACAATGGAAATTGCAAAACAGTTGGCCGGTGTGACGATGAAAGAGCCGGGCGTGTCCCGGATGGTCGCAGTTGATATTGAAGAAGCAGTGAGTCTGGCGGAAATCTAATGGATAAAGAATTATTAAGAGTAGTAATTATTGCAACTGGGCTGCTTGTCATTATGGGCATGCTGGCATGGCATTTTTTGAAAAATAAAAAATTCTCGCAAGACCTGGATTTTTTTGCTGACCAGGAGTTCACCGGAAACATTAACGAGTCGCTGGTTGTGCATCATGAGCATGATGATTTTGATGTGGCGCCCATAGAAAAAACAGTCAAGCAGTCGGCGCAGATGCTCGATGACCTTGATGCCGAGCTTGACATAGAAGATGCTGATCCGCCGCCGCGCTTTGTCGCGCCTGACATTATTCAGTTCAGCGTCGTCTCAAAAATAAACGCGGGCTTTAACGGCTTTGATTTGCTTAAAGCCTTTCAAATTGCTGAGCTGGACTACGGCAGTTTGAAAATATTTGAGCGCCTGGATGCCAAGCGCAGGGTTGATTTTGGCGTGGCCTGCATGGTCGAGCCCGGTACTTTCCCCGATACCGATCTGGAAGACTTTTACTGTCCGGGCGTGGTGTTTTTTATGCAGCCTGCCATATTGGATGATGCGTTGAAAGTTTTTGATGACTTTCTCGAAGCGGTCAATCTCGTGGCGGTGGAATTGGATGGCGAAATATTGGACCATCAGAGAAAACCGCTGACTAACGTGACTATCGACTTGATTCGGCAAAGCTTGTAAGTCCAGTCTAGGGTATTCTTGTTCCCGAAGTCCTGCCCAGGGAATTGACACCATGTATAAACGCTATCATGAACTAGTCGCTAACATCAATCGCTGGGATCATGAGTATTATGTACTCGATAATCCTACGGTTTCCGATGCACAATACGATCAGGTGTTCCACGAATTGCTGGCGATGGAAGCCGAACACCCTGAATTAATCACACCGGAATCACCTTCCCAACGGGTCGGTGCAAAACCGATAGAAGAATTCCAGAAAATAGAGCATAGCGTCAAAATGCTGTCCCTGGCGAATGCGTTTTCTTTGGAAGAAACCTACAGCTTCTTTGAAAAAGCCGCTAAGGAACTGGACAGAAGCCCCGCATCCTTAGCATTGTTTAGTGAACCTAAGCTGGATGGTTTAGCGGTTTCAATACATTACGAACACGGCTTGTTCAGTTATGCGGCGACACGTGGCGATGGGGCTGTGGGTGAAGATGTCAGTCATAATATAAAAACCATTAAGTCCGTGCCACTGAAACTGGCAACCGATCAGCCGCCCGCAAAACTCGACGTGCGCGGCGAGGTTTTCATGCCTAAGGCGGCTTTTGCAAAGTTGAACCGCTTGGCGGAAAAAAGCGGCAGCAAACGCTTTGTTAACCCAAGAAATGCGGCGGCAGGAACCATCAGGCAAATGAACCCGGTGTGTGCCGCCGAGCGTGATTTGCAATTTATCCCTTACGGTATCGGCGAGTATCGGGGCGATACCGAGTTTACAACGCATTCGGAAATCATCGCTTATTTGGCAGCGTTAGGTTTTAGAAAAAATCCGCATTGTTACGCTTTGTCTGGCAGCTTTGACGCGTTGGCTGCGAATTATCTCGTTATGGAACAGGCCAGGGCGACTTTGCCTATGGAAATAGACGGCATTGTTTACAAAATAGATGAGCTGGCATTGCAAATTGCGCTGGGGTTTATTGCCCGCTCGCCCAAGTGGGCGGTTGCCAGGAAATTTCCGGCACAGCCCGTGGTGACCCAGCTGTTGGCGGTGGATTTTCAGGTGGGTCGCACTGGCGTTTTAACCCCTGTGGCACGTTTGTCGCCAGTCTTTGTCGGTGGTGTCACGGTGAGTAACGCCACGCTGCATAATATGGATGAAATCGACCGCTTGGGCCTATGTATTGGTGATAGTATCGAGATTCACCGTGCCGGGGATGTGATCCCCAAAATCGTTAAAGTGGTTGCACAGGGGGACGGCAGAAAACCGATCCTGATGCCTGAGCATTGCCCTATTTGCGGCGCAGCCGTTGCAAGGACGGTCGGGCAAGCCGCGTTTCGTTGCACCGGCGGCTTAGGCTGTGCCGCACAAGCCGCAGAACATATCCGCCATTACGCCTCGCGTAAGTTTATGAATATCACCCATTTGGGCAGCAAGCTGATAGAACTGCTTTACAACAATGGCACCATTAAAACCATTGCCGATATTTATACGCTTAAGCCCGGTGATATTGCGGAATTGGAAGGCCAGGGCGAGAAAAGCGCGCAAAATGTGCTCGATTCTATCGAGGCGTCAAAGGCGACTAAATTGGAGTTTTTTATCGGTGCATTGGGCATACCGGAGATCGGTGAAGAAGGCGCGAAGGCTATCGCCAGACATTTTAAAAATTACCCCGCCATTGCTGACGCCACGTTGGACGAGTTGATGCTGGTGCCGGACATCGGCCCCGTCATGGCTAAAAATGTGGTCGGTTTTTTTAGTGACGCAAGAAACCGGGCGATTATCGCGGCGATTATTGCGGCCGGGGTCACCTGGCAAGACGGGCAGGGCGATGTTGCCCAAGAACAAATCCTTGCCGGACAAACCTGGGTTTTGACCGGCACCTTGTCTGTGCCGCGCAACGAAGCCAAGGCGATGCTAGAGCGTTTAGGCGCTAAAGTGGCGGGTTCGGTTTCCAAGAAAACCAGTTGCGTTGTGGCGGGCAGGGATGCCGGCTCTAAGCTTGAAAAAGCAGTGGCGCTAGGCGTTAAGATCATGGATGAAGAGGCATTTTTACAGGCGTATGCGGAAAATTAAGGGTGTGGATTAACCGCCCTTAACCTTCCGCCGCAACCACTATGCTGATTTTCTACGTGCGACGATGACGCCGTCGCGGGTTGGGTTGATAAAGGCATCGAATTCAGGGTCATTAAAGACAAGTTGGTTATGTTCGACGATAGCCTCCGTCCAGCCAGGAAAGACGTCAGTATAATGCTCAACAGCCACCCGTCCGCGCCATAGCACATTGTCAGCAATATAAAGGCCGCCGGGCTTGATCCTGTCCTTGGCCATTAGCCAAATATCAGGATAATCGATCTTGTCGACATCGTTATAGCAGATATCGAACAAGCCTTCAGTCGCGGCAAAAATATCTTGCGCCATGCCGGCCCTGAAATCAACCTTATCCCATAAGTTTGCGGCAGTCAGATAATATTCGGCTTTTTCTTTATTGAGCAAATCGGCCTCGGTGCATATAACTTGGCCTTGTGCACCCAGCGCTTTTGCAAACCAGTACGCAGAATAGCCATATCCGCTGCCGAATTCGAAGATGCGCTCAGCATTCGCGGTTTTTGCCAGTATTTCCAGAAAAACGCCGACTAAACGGCCTACAATAGGAAAGTTATGCTGTGCTGCCAGGGCTTCCATCTCAATTAGCACCGGATGATCTGTCCGCCGCAATAGGTTGTGTTGGTAAGTTTCAATAGCGGGATTGACAGGGGTTAAACAATTGGGATTTAACACAGTCGGTGATTGCAGTTTATCGGACATTTTTGTTCCTCGTTAGTAGTGGCATCGGTCATGGGTTTAGATTGTCGGAGTTGCTGGCGTTAGTCAACCATAAATGCGGGTGGCCTCCGATAATGGGGTCGGGATAGTTATGTTGGGTATTTTTGATAAATCGGGTAAAGTTTTTGTTAAAGTAGCCGCTATAAACCGACGAGTGTTTTCAGATGGGACCATACGTTAAATAACAGTGAGGATAGGCAATGAATGCTGTATCAGCAATGAGACAATATCAACAAATTAGTATTCAAAGCGGGATTATGGATGCCTCACCCCATCGTCTTGTGCAAATGTTGATGGAAGGCTTTTTAGAACGGATTGCGTTTGCGAAAGGCAATATAGTACGCAAGGAAATCGCCAAGAAAGGCGAGAATATCAGCAGGGCGATTACTATAGTTAACGGTCTGCAATCATCGCTGAACAAAGAGGCCGGGGGTGAGCTTGCCGAGAACCTGAGCAATCTTTATGACTACATGTCGCTACGTCTGGTTATTGCAAACAGCAACAACGATGAAAGCATTTTGGATGAGGTTGCAGGTCTAATGCTGGAGATTAAAATGGGCTGGGACAATATGCCCGATGAGTTTAAAAATTAACACACGGGTATTTATACCCATGTAGGTACGATAAACGGTTGATCCAACCATGGGTCACTAAAGCATCATTGGATGTTCATGATGACAGACAAAGCGATAGAACTTCAGCAATTAATAACCATGAGTCGGTTTATGCTGGATAAGGCCAAAGAGGATGCGTGGGATGAGCTGCCTGTACTGGAAGAGAATCGGCGTGCATTGATAAGGGCTTTTTTTTTAGAACCTGTTCGGCAAGTGGACACAAAGATTGTTTCGGAAGGAATTCAGGCCATATTGTCGATTGATAATGATATAATGGCCCTAGGAGTCATAAAAAAGCTGGAGATTGGGCAGGAGCTGCAAAAAATGGATCAAGGCAAAAAGGCCGTTAAAGCCTATACTTCGTAACCCGTTAAACTTCATTGAACCATCAGTTGTTAACGCAGTCCCTCCTTGCGTCACGATTATCTGCTTAAGCCTACGTGTACAGCCTTATTATTGAGAGCCTGATGGGCGCGCCCAGAAAAAAGAATATGCCCTCCTGCCGCCATTCATCTATACATCATGTGAGTTGCGGCCTTTGTTTATAACATCACAATTTATTCATAATCTGTCCGTGACGCTATTACGGAACAGTAAACCATTAATAAAAGGAAACCCAACATGAAAAAAATAACGACCAGCATTGTTTTTGTCGGCGGCATTTTACTGTCTGCATGCGCCAGTCAGACAGGATGGACGCCAACAGTCGATTCGTACAATGATCCTAATGCTTATCGAATTAATCAGGATATGGCCGAATGTAAACAACTTGCTGCGAGTGCTTCAGGTGGCACTGCAAAAGAAGCGGCTATAGGCGCAGGTGTTGGCGGTTTGGTCGGCGCTGCTGGTGGTGCCGTAGTAGGCGCATTTACCGGTAACCCTGGCGCTGGTGCCGCAATAGGCGCAGCAGCAGGCGGTTTTGGCGGTGCTGCCAAACAGGGTTTTAGTGCTGAAGAGCGCTATAAAAACGCTTATAACAACTGCATGAGTGGCCGTGGTCACCGCGTTGTCAGATAATTTCTGATAAACACATCGCTTATGATGGCTGTACTGTTTCCTGTGGATTGTTTGCAGCAGGGGCTGGCAGTTTAGTTTTTCTGCAGCGATGAAGTGACGGCACAAATGCCGCCGTGTTGTGCCTGCACTGGAGATTCTGACTGAGCCTCCAGTGCATGTGCGACATTGCAGTTTGTCGGCTGCCCAGGCTTCTGCCTTTCAGTACCAACTCAACACTGCGCGCGGCTTTTGATGGGTTTCTTTTCAGCGCATACCCTACAGCCTGCCCTTATCTTGACTTCTTTTCTTCATGAAATTTAACTTACTCAACACGGATGGGCATGCGCGGCGTGGCCGACTTAATTTTGCCCGTGGCGTGGTGGAAACTCCAATTTTTATGCCGGTGGGCACCTATGGGGCGGTTAAGTCATTAACGCCTGATGATTTGAAGGGGATTGGCGCCCAGATTATTCTAGGCAACACTTTCCACTTAATGTTGCGCCCTTCGACCGCAGTCATTAAAGCGCACGGCGATTTACATGATTTTATGCGTTGGGACAAGCCGATACTGACCGACTCCGGTGGCTTCCAGGTGTTCAGTCTGGGGGCGTTAAGAAAAATTACCGAGCAGGGCGTGACCTTTAAGTCACCGATCAACGGCAGTAAAATTTTCATGGGGCCGGAAGAATCCATGCAAGTGCAGCGCGAGTTGGGTTCAGATATCGTGATGATTTTTGATGAATGCACGCCCTATCCCGCCAGCGTGGATGAGGCCGCCGAGTCCATGCGTCTGTCGTTGCGCTGGGCGGCGCGGAGCAAGGCCGCACATGGCGATAACCCGTCGGCATTGTTCGGCATAGTGCAAGGCGGCATGTATGAAGCCTTACGGCAGGAATCTATCCAGGGCTTGGTCGATATTGGCTTTGATGGCTATGCAATAGGCGGATTGTCAGTCGGGGAACCTAAAGATGAAATGATGGCGACATTGGATGCCGTGCATACCAAAATGCCCGTTGATAAACCGCGTTACCTGATGGGGGTAGGCACGCCTGAAGACTTGGTGGAAGCCGTATTGCGAGGTATTGACATGTTTGATTGCGTGATGCCGACGCGTAATGCCCGTAATGGTCACTTGTTTACCCGATTTGGCGTGGTGAAGATCCGCAATAGCCAATACGAGTTCGACAACCGTCCTCTGGATGAGGCCTGTGGTTGTTACACATGCCAAAATTATTCCCGCGCGTATTTGCGGCATTTGGACAAGTGCAAGGAAATGCTCGGCTCCAGATTGAACACGATACACAATTTGTATTACTACCTGAGTCTGATGCAAGGCCTGCGCGACGCGATTGAAAAGCAAGAACTGGGAATGTTTGTAAAGGCTTTCTACCGCCAGCGGGAACCTGAAAACCGCCAAACCCTATTTGATGGATTGGATTAACAGCGGCAATGCCTGTCCTTCTGGATTGTGGTCGTTATTCAATTTGGCTACCACTGAAATTTAAAATTTACAGCCCAAGCAGGGAAGCGGTGAAAAAATTAACTCATTGAAAAATAAGCACCATAAAATTGCTCCGCAAAAACAAACCAGGCAAAAGCGTGCAAAACTCATGAGAGAAACATTCCCAGTTCAACGGACAATAGGCCAAATCGACATTGCGGGCATCAAAATCGATATCCGCTCACGGGAGACGGTATTCCCTTGATTCTGCTCTGCCTGCAGCATATTTATTGATGCCTTGCGAGAAAAAGTTTTTGGAATGATTAAAGACATACTGCCAGTACAAATCGTCGAGGGCGAGGCTTAACCGGTTTCAGCGGTGGTGGGTTGCCCCGGAATGAATCAGTGGACCATGTTGGTGCCGGGCTACCCGCAATCAGGGATGTCTGCTGACGGCATGCCTTGCATTGGAAGGTATTGTGGTGCCCGCCTTGAACACGCTGTGCAACATGCCGCCACAGCGGTGGCACACAAAGCCATCAACCCAACGCTTTTTCTATATCATTTGCGATTTGCTCAGGTACGGTTGTGGGAGCATATCTTTTGATGACTTGACCGTCTCGGCCAAGTAAAAACTTTGTAAAATTCCATTTTATGGCTTTTGTGCCTAGCAAACCTGGGGCGTTGGTCTTCAGAAATTGGTAAATAGGTGCGCTTGCAGAACCATTAACCGCTAATTTAGCCATCACCGGAAAACTGACTCCGTAATTGACCCGGCAAAATTCCATTATTTCGGCGTTCGCGCCCGGCTCCTGATTGCCAAACTGATTGCACGGAAAAGCGATAACCACCAAACCTTGGTCGGCATATTGTTTAAACAAGCTCTCCAGGCTGGCATATTGCGGCGTAAATCCGCACTGACTAGCCACATTAACGATTAATAAAACCTTATCCCGATACTGGGCGAGCGGATGCGGTGCGTTGTTGCCATCGGCGACGACAAAATCGAAAATATTCATGCTAAAAATCCTGTAATGGAAGGAACCTAAAAAGTATTCTATCGCTTATTCGCTACCACGTTAGTCAAAGTTCAGCTCATTGCTTATCCGATAATTAAATAGTCTGAGTTAACCGTAACATAGCGCGGAAATGCGGGTGTTTGGGAAGTATTGACTCGAAAGGGACGCTGTCTAGGAGCACCCTCGATATTTTAGCCAATTACGCGGCCATTGCATGCCATTTGGCGGATGGCTTTGGCTCCCTGATGGTATAGTATCCGATCACAGGACCAAACACGCACCGCTTGTGCAATAAGCTTATCTAACGCCCACACAAATCTCATAGCTATCGACTTATGCCCATCCATATCCGCCAGCTAGGCTATCAGGATTATGAAATGGTGTTGCACGACATGCAGCATTTCACGCAACATCGTAATCCCGAAACATCTGATGAAATCTGGATCGTTGAACATCCTCCCGTTTATACCTTGGGCTTAAGCGGCAAGCGCGAGCATTTGCTCACCGTCGGCGATATTCCGGTCGTGCATAGCGACAGGGGTGGGCAAGTGACTTATCACGGCCCTGGACAGCTGGTCGTTTATACTTTGCTGGACACCCAACGCCTAGGTCTCAATATACGCGAGCTGGTCGATGTGTTGGAACACGCCATGATTGCCACGCTGGCGCAGTATGGCGTTACCGCCCAGGCCAAAGCCGACGCGCCCGGCGTTTATGTAGACGGCAAAAAAATCGGCTCGATAGGTTTGCGTATTAAAAAGCATTGCAGTTATCATGGCTTAAGTCTGAACAATGCAATGGATTTGCGTCCTTTTACACATATCAATCCGTGCGGCTATTCCGGTTTGGAAATGACTCAACTGGCTGATTTAGGCGTCCATGTTGATACCGCCGATCTGGCTGTCCTTGTCACTGAAAAAATTATCGCTGTGTTAATCCCATGACGTATCAAGCTCCCTCCCGTTCCACACCCGAATCCCACCAACGCAGCGCCGAAAAACTGGCGCGTATCCCTATTAAAGTCGAGCAACCGGAAACCGTGTTGCGTAAACCCGATTGGATACGAATAAAGCTGGGGAATAACAACGACGTCACGCGCATCAAGCAATTATTACGCGAGCATCAATTACACACGGTTTGTGAAGAAGCCGCTTGCCCGAATTTGGCGGAATGTTTCCAGCATGGCACGGCGACCTTCATGATTATGGGCGATTTATGCACGCGCCGCTGCCCGTTTTGCGACGTCGCACATGGCAAGCCGCTACCGCTGGACAGCGATGAACCGTTGCACCTGGCCGAAGCGATTAATACCCTGGCCTTAAAATATGTCGTGATTACGTCGGTGGATCGTGATGATTTGCGCGATGGCGGTGCCGGACATTTCGCCGAGTGCATCAAAAACATCCGTACACTGACGCCGACCACGAAAATAGAAATTCTGGTTCCGGATTTTCGCGGCCGCTTGGATAAAGCTGTCGACATCCTCGCCAATCAGCCCTGCGATGTGTTCAACCACAATCTGGAAACCGTTCCGAGGCTTTATAAACAAGCACGCCCCGGTTCCGATTATCAAGGCTCGCTGGATTTATTACGGCGCTTCCATCAGGCGCAACCGGCGGTCCCAACCAAGTCGGGGCTGATGCTGGGCATAGGCGAAGAGCCGGAGGAAGTCCATCAAGTCATGAAAGATCTACTGGCGCATGGCTGTTCGATGCTGACGCTGGGGCAATACCTGCAACCCAGCAAAGCGCATTTGCCGGTGACGCGCTATGTCACGCCAGCGGAATTTGATGATTATGGCGCGGTTGCCAAGGCGTTGGGTTTTAAACAGGTCGCCAGCGCGCCTATGGTCAGGTCGTCTTATCATGCGGATATTCAGGCGCAGGCCATTATTGAATAAGTTGACAATGCTAGCGCTAAACTACGACTGTGTCATGACCAGCAACAAAGCAAAGCAGCCTGCTATGCAGGCAGAGTAAAAAATGGAGGCTATTAAATTCACCTTACTCGCCCAAAGGACTAGATAACAAAGATAAAAACCAAATGACAGAATCAGTAGGCTAACTAACTGAATGTACTCGGCTATGACTTCAAGACCAGAGGATAGATGCCAAGTCGAAAGGATGAAAAACGTGGGGATGAGGCCAATCAAAAGCCGGGTAACAATATAGAAAAACGCGGTTTTTTTAGTGTTTTTCAGCCCAAGAGGGGCTTTGTCTTGTTTGCTTATGTCTGTTTGCCTTGCCGCTGCAAACGCAATGTCTTCGGGTGTCCAATCGTCTTTGTTCATAAATAGTGCTCTCATGGTGTAACGTAATGTGACCTGGGTCCGGGTCACGCTAAGGGCTACAAGCATTAGCGCCCCCCGACCGTATGCCTATCTAGTCCCAACTTCTCAACTCATTCAAATAAGCATCCATTTTGCTGAGTATCACTTGCTGCCGTTTTTCCAAATAAGACGCAGCCAGCAACACAACCAAACCCAAGCCAATTGAGCTTAACCAGGGTGCGTGGTTGTAAGCATCAATCGCGTAGCGGCAATAAAACAAGATACCGCTCAAGAAACACAAGTGCCCGGCGAAGAAAGGTGTTTTTTCGCGGTAGCGCAAGCCCGCCAAGCTTAAGGCAATGCCCGTTGCCAAGGCCAATAAGGGCGATAAATATTGTTCGTCCACTAACGCCCCGGCCACTAAACCCAGTGCCAATATTGAGCCGAGGAAACGATAGGCGATGGCGTAATAATCGACGTAAGCGGACAGGATGAACAGCAACAAGCTAAGCGGTAACAATAAACCATAATGCAACCGTCCAAAACCGCTCACGCTGTCGGCAACGATCAGCCAGGCGATCAAAGCGGCGATTGAGCCTATGGATTGTGCAATGTAAATACCTAAAGCCGAATGGGTGTAGCGTTTGATGTCGACTACACCGATCACGGCAACCATGCTAATTAAGGTCACAATCAAAGTCAGCGATACCGGATACAATATGCTTCTGCCCAGTATGATCAACAACGGTAAGCCGACTAACGCTCGCGCCGTAAAACCCTCAAACAAGAGCATGGCCGTGTCTTGTCTCAGCTTTTGTTCGCATGTCCGTAATGCGATGAACAGGCAGACAATAATCAACGGAATCCAAAAGCCATCACGAACGGGCAACAGCAACAAGCTATTGCCCAGTAACATGGCGATCATCAGCGTTTTCACTTGTCGCCGAGCCAGCATAGAAAATCCCGTGTAGCTGACCAACACCAATAAGGCAGCGGTTATAGCAAAATCGACGGCAATTAATGATGGTTTGAGCGGGCTAAATTGCAACCAATCGTAAGGCAGTTGTAAGGCCAAATCGCCTTGGCTAAAGTTGTAAATCATCGCACTCAGTTGCGAGACGTGCACGGGCAAAAAACCCACGCCCAAGGCAAAAAAGATACGCGCTCCCGTGGTTTCTTTAAGCCCGTAAGCGCAAATTAGGCCACCCAAACATAGCAGCAACGTAAATGCCAAGCCTAACCAATAGCGGTAGGCGGGCAGTAAGTCGGCATGGCCTTGCAGCATAAATCCGGTCGCGGAGATGACGATTAGCGCCGTACCCGCCCAACGCAGATAGCGGATGATTTGTTGTGCCGTTGATGGGGATACGTCTTTGTGTTCGTTGGATTGCCAAGTTCTTGCTTGAGTATCAAATTCATAGGCTGACATATCAATTCTCCTGTTCGGGGTCAATTTTTGGGGCGTCGTTTTTTTTAGGATTGGCTTTAGCCGTCAACTCATCCAGCAGCATTTTTAACGCCAAAGCATCTTCTTCTTGGATAAAGCTATCGGCAAGCGGATCATTGTTGGGAGGTTCGGGGCTGGTCAATTCCGCACCAGTAATGGCTTCTTCCCAGCGATTGAAAATTTTCTGTGCTTGCTCCATCGGATTATCGCGCCCGCTTTTTAAGCTAGATTGCAGTTGGATGCGATTTTGCCGTGCCGCAAATACGGCCTTTTGTGTACCTAAAGTATGCAACCGGTTTTGGATGCTGGCTAAATCTGCTTCCAATTTTGCGTGTTGTTTTTGCGTGGCTTGCAATTGCGTGTCTATCAACTTGCTTTGCTGTTGCGCCCGCACCATGCGCTTGACACATTCCAAAGCTTTTTGCTCGTCGCTTTCCCTGATTTTTGTTGCACGTGCCGACCACATTGCTGCCTCGGTGGCCAATTCCGCCAACTGGCTTTCGAATTGCGCCAGCATTTTTTGCAAGCGGTGCTGATGGATACGAGTTTGGCTACGCCAGTCTTCCAAATCTTTCATTGCTGCACCAGCGACTGCTTCGTGGTTTTCAAAGTCATCAACAATGTCATCTATCTGGGTTTTTACGGTGATGAATAAGCGTTTTAAGCTGTACATTTCGTACTCCTGTTTCTGTTAAAGTCTTAATCACTAACGCAAAATAGAGGCCAGTTTGTGAATGCTTTAAAAACAAATGGTTGTCTGCGATTACATATCATTTATATAATATTTGTACAAAATATACCGACACATATAAACAAATTATGTACATAATGATTGCCAATTATGGAATCCAAAACATGTTTTGGATTCCTCACTAGATGCGAGCACGATTTAGACAATCAAAATGAACAAACTAAATGCCGAAAAAAACCGCTTTTTCGCCCAAATTGCCGGCTTGGCTTTTCTCAATCCGTTTAGCATCGAACGCGAACAAGCCGATTGGCAGGTATTGAATTTAACCCCAGAAGCCATGAATTTTGCTGACAGGCTGGCGTTAATAGAGGACAAATTGGAGGTGGAATTTCAAGAGTTGGAACGTCAACGCGGTTTTAACATCGGCGATTACCAAGGCAAAACCCAAGAAAACATGCGCTTGGCGTGGCTGTTTTATGTGTTCCACAGCTATCGCCAACCCTTTAACGAGCACATCAAAGCCCAACAACAAGCGGGCGAAAAACTCATTGAGCTGGCCTTTGCCCGCACCATCATCAGTCAATTTGAACAAGCGGGTTTTATGCCGCCAGAAACCGCGCACTACATCGCCTTGCTGTTTCAAGTGCAACGGGCGTTTTCGTTTATCGATGCAGCAGTTTCCGGCGATTGTCCGGCGATTTATGAATTGCGGATGCGACTGTGGAACAATATTTTCACCTTCAATCCGGCTTGGTATCTCAACCATTTATTTGAGCGCATGGAAGATTTTTCCTTGCTGTTGCTGGGTGAAACCGGCACGGGTAAAAGTTTGGTGGCGAAAGCTGTGGGTTGCTCCGGCTATATCCCGTTTGATCTGGCAACGCGGCGGTTTGTCGAAAGTTTTACCGCCTCGTTTCGGGCGATCAACCTGTCCGAATATTCCACCAGCTTGCTCGAATCGGAACTGTTTGGGCATAAAAAAGGCGCGTTTACTGGCGCGATAGATAACCATCCCGGCTTGTTTGCCAAATGCAGCCGCCACGGCTCGGTGTTTATTGATGAAATCGGCGATGTTGACATGCCGATACAAGTGAAATTGCTGAACGTCATCCAGGATCGCGTTTACAGTCCCGTCGGCAGCCACGAACAACACCGTTTCGAAGGCCGCGTTATCAGCGCCACCAACCGCCCCATCGCCGAATTGCTGGCACAAGGCCTATTCCGTGCCGATTTGTATTACCGCCTATGCTCCGATGTCATCACTTTACCCAGCTTGCAGCAACGCATCCGCGAAAACCCTAACGAATTGCATAGCCTGATCGCCCGCTTGCTGAGCCGCGTCATCCAAACGCCAGACGAAGACTTGTTAAACCGCATCGAAAGTAAAATCCGCGCCACCGTACCGCCCGATTATCATTGGCCCGGCAACGTGCGCGAATTGGAGCAATGTATCCGACGCATCTGCCTGACCGGGAACTATCAGGTCAAGCCCTTGGCGGCTGTATGTAATGATGGTTTTGCTTTGTACCGCGCGGACGAAGGTGGCTATCTTCCGGCGCAACAGCTAATGCAAAACTATTGCCGATTTTTATATGCGGAATTGGGCGGATTTGAAGCGGTGGCTAGGGTGGCGGGCTTGGATAGGCGGACGGTTAAGAAATATATTGATTGGGATGGGTGAGCTTGATCTTCACATGTAGAGAGCAATGCTATAGCTTGCAAAGCAAGGCACACCGCTCATAATCAAGACAAAATCGCATGAAACCAGATCATATCTTCACCAATAAACAGGTCGTTTTTGGGTAAAAAACGTCATGAAATTTTAAAACGAGATGAGTGGGCGGAAAAAGAGTTGCTTGAACAAGGATAGCGTGTTTGTGGTATTTGGGAAGGTGAAGCAAAAGATGATGGACTGCTTCGTAAAGCTATTCATCGGTGCTTATATAGTTGTAAATCAGTAAAGCATGTCCATAGTATTTGTTCAGGCGTGTTGGCGCCGATTGAAAATTGACCAGGGGATTTAGCGATGCAGCGTAATACACCGCATCAGATTAGTCGACCAAACTAAGACGGTTTTAACCTCAAGATTGGATATGGCTTTATTTACTAGTGGTTGTTAGCCGCCACAAATTTTGTTCTGCTTTATTCGGATAAAAGCGTGGCAATAGCAGACTTGGCATTACACTGCGCTATGACTTCAGCTAACTGTAATTCATCCAACTTATGTTTGATGGCTTCATCTCCATTGAAGTCAAACACTTGATAATCCTTTTTGGCAAAGGTAACGATTTGGCACTTTTTAAAGGGCTGATTTTCAAATGGCATTTTTGTTTTCGGATTTAATGGTGCAGCCCCTTCCAAACTGGGCGCATAAATCATAAATTCACCTTTCATTACCAGCACAGCACGATATTGATGAGCACCGGTCAAATACAAGTAGCCTGTTTCAACTTCTTTTTCTTTTAATCTCATCTTGTTATGCTTCGTTATTGTTATTTATTTCATACCAACACAACCCAATGCACTTTGGCTAATATAAATTACCCGGGTATGCACATGACTCAAATAGCCACTATATATAGTATCTTTGGTTATGGCGATAAATGAGCTACATAGGCAGAAGTCTGGCTCCGCTGCTCTAAATAACTAAAAGCCGCCACACTACCTGTAGTATGGGCTTGAATCATGTGCATACCTAGAATAAATTATTTACCAGGGCCGGAAACATTTTTTAAAGCCAATATTATTGCTCCTTTGTCCAATGGTGTTTATAGCGGATAACCACTTTGGATTTTTCTTTAACAGGCTGGACTATTTTTTTGGGGGTAGCTTGAAGCTGTGCTTGAAAGTAAGCACTGTAATTGGCAGATGGGGTCATGCGTCTCATTTTTTGAAATTGGGTAGTATGGGTTAAAACCACCGACAAAAGTTCGATAGCTTTACTAAAGGCTGGTAAATTTGAAAATGACTAACTGAAGAACAGAACGAGGCATTACAGAGGAAACATCGAAGTGGTAAACAAAGCGAAATCAGATTTTTCTAGCTGCCAAGATTATAGGCCTATTACGAGGCCTGTCAACCGCATGAACATTGGCTCAGTAGTAGTCAATTGAACCCAACTCCCTATACTTGCCAGATCAGTCTATAAATGAATTTGTGCCGGGCTAATGCAGAGCGCCAAGAGTTCCGCATCTATGTCTTGACTCTTGGGTATGAATAAATCGATGCCGCCGCTGAAGATGAACACCCTTTCATAGCAGCAGCCATGATCTTACATACACATAAACTCTGGCGCATGGCAAACAGCAGGATAATCCCCCGTATTTGTTGGGTATTTTTCTCAACAAACCATCAAACTCTTTGTTGTCGGCTGGGTCTTGGCAATAGTTTTTTGGCCATCTTTCTTGGCTGCCGTAACAGACAGGGACACAACAGACAATAAAACTATCGGCACTATATTTGTCGTCTTATCAGTCATTCTTCAAGTTCTCTCTTATTTTTTGCCTTAGTTTCTGCTTAATATGTATAGGTTCTTTTTTTGATGGGCATAAATCTTGATTGATCGCAATCAAGTCAATACTCGCAACCAATTAGTCGGTCATGCCGACATTCAAACCACTGCCCGTTATGACTGCTACGATTTGAAAACCCAACAAAAAAGCGGAGAAGCGGTTGATGCCTTGACGAGTTTTGTTAGTGTCTCTACTGTTATCTTTATCAGCATAAATCATAGGACAGGATAGGCTTATGATATAAAAGGAGTTTTTCAGGTTTACATAGTCGGATTGGTTATGCGGGTTGTTAAAGAGGGATTGTGTAATGTAATCGCCGCATGCCTCGCAACAGTAGATACCGTTTTACAAGCAATCTACAGTTATGTGCGACAATGCCTTAAAAAGCGAAAGATATTTCAAAACGCATTTGAATGGACTATTAAAGTTGTGTCTGTAACTGATAACGATGCAAGCAGCTTTTAAGCTCGAAAGGTTTTATTAATATGGAGAAAAACAGAAAACCTGCCCAAAATTGGATAACACCATTCCATGCAAAGTACTTTGCACACGAACTTACACGGCGGCATGGAGCCAACGATGTTGGTCGTCTATCACAATCTCTATTCGATGCCAGCGTTGACCTGAATCCGCATCAGATTGAAGCGGCGTTATTCGCCTTAAGATCCCCGTTATCCAAAGGTGTCTTGCTTGCTGATGAAGTGGGTTTGGGTAAAACGATTGAGGCTGGAATTGTCCTGTGTCAGTATTGGTCAGAACGCAGGCGACGATTGTTGGTTATCTGCCCCGCCTCCTTGCGAAAACAATGGGCACTGGAACTGGAAGAAAAATTCAACCTGCCTGCATTTGTACTGGATGCCAAAACCTGGGGAGATACCTTAAAAAAGGAACAATCGCCCCTCAGCCAGAAAGCTATCATCATCCTGTCGTATAATTACGCCAACCGCATTCGTGATGAACTAAAATCGATTGCCTGGGATTTAGTGGTCATCGATGAAGCTCACAAGCTCCGCAACGCCTATCGGGAAAGCAACAAGATTGGACAGGGTTTACGCTGGGCGCTTGAAGATTGTCGCAAACTACTGCTGACAGCAACACCCCTGCAAAACTCCTTGCTGGAGTTGTATGGTCTTTCTACACTCATTGATGAACACCTGTTTGGCGATGTGAATGCCTTCCGCAGTCAGTATGTCTCGGCCGGTGGTGACTTGGATGGTTTGCGGCAGCGGTTATCAGGATTTTGTCGGCGCACTTTGCGCAATCAAGTTACGGAATATATCCGCTACACCGAACGGCATGCCATCACCCAACCCTTTCGCCCCACCGATGACGAACATCAACTCTATGAGGCCGTGGGTGCATTTTTACTGCGCCCGAACAGCTATGCCATTCCAAATCGTCAGCGGCATCTCACCGAACTGATTCTGCGTAAACTGCTTGCATCCTCTTCACTGGCGATTGCCGGAACACTTGAGACCATGAAGATTAGACTGGAAGCCCTCTACGTTGATAAAAATCGTGATGAAAAAATCCAGGATGATCCTGACTTTGCCGAACAACTGATTAGCGATGAAGACATCGAGGAAGACTTGCTCGATGAAATTCTGGACATTGACCTACCGGAAGAGGATGACAATACATTCCAGCCCACTATCGACCGAAAACAGCTTAAAGAAGAAATAGACTTACTGGCGCAATTGTCCGTGTGGGCTCGCAGCATCGGCACCGACACTAAAACTCGAAGTCTGCTGAGCGCCCTGGAAATCGGTTTTAAGCAAATGGCCATAACTGGCGCACAACGTAAGGCACTTATCTTTACCGAATCACGCCGCACCCAGACTTACCTGAAAGACTATCTGGAAGCCAATGGCTATGCTGGTCAAGTTGTTCAATTCAGCGGCACCAATAATAGCCCGGAAGCCACTGCCATTTATGAAAACTGGTTAACGGTTAACCAAGGCACAGGCCGTATCGCCGGCTCCAGAGACATCGACATTCGCACCGCACTGATTGAACATTTCCAGGGCCATGCCAGCATTATGATTGCCACTGAAGCAGCTGCCGAAGGTGTCAATATCCAGTTTTGTTCGCTGGTTATCAACTACGACCTGCCTTGGAACCCGCAGCGGGTGGAGCAACGGATTGGCCGCTGCCATCGTTACGGGCAACAGCATGACGTCGTCGTGATTAACTTTCTCAACGAACGCAATGAAGCCGACCGACGCGTTCTGGAACTGTTGACTGAAAAATTCAACTTGTTCAATGGCGTTTTTGGCGCATCCGATGATGTGCTGGGTAGTATTGAATCCGGCGTGGATTTTGAAAAGCGCATCTTTTCCATATACCAGGAATGCCGCACCCCAGCAGAAATCGATATAGCCTTCAAAACTCTGCAAGCGGAAATGGACGAACGTATTCAGGCACGGATGACCGACACCCGCAAACTACTCCTTGAAAACTTTGACGAAGAGGTACATGAGCGACTGCGCATCCAGTTGAGCGACGCCAAAGCCCAGCTTGACCGTTTCAGTAAACGCTTCTGGTCGCTGACCCACTTCATGCTGCAAGGACGAGCCCAATTCGACGATGCCGCACTGGCCTTTGATCTCACCCAGCCGCCGACACCGGCAATTGCGGCAGGTCGTTATCACCTCATATCCAAATCAACACCCAGCGCAATACCGCACCCGCTCCCGGCGGGTGTCGGCATACACACCATCCCTGGCGATATACCGCACCCGCTCCCGGCGGGTGTCGGTATACACACCATCCCTGGCGATAACAAGTCGCAACCTTCAGAAACCGAAGAAACATTCAAAGAAGATCGCGCAGAATACGGCACATTTCTTTATCGCCTTTCGCACCCGCTAGGTGAATTTGTCATTGACCAGGCTAAAGCACTGGACACGCCACCGGCACGCATCGTTTTTAATGTCAGCCAACACGCCACCCGCTTGCATACCATAGAAACACTGCGCGGCAAACACGGTTATCTGGCACTGACCGCGCTTGCGATTGAAAGCTATGAACGCGAAGAGCATCTGCTTTTCTCTGCTATAGATGATCAAGGCTTGCCCCTGGAGCAAGAAACCTGTGAAAAGCTGTTTAACTGTCTCGCAGAAAATGCAGGCTCGGCCAACATACCCGATTCAATTACCCAAAGATTGGCTGCCGAGGCACAGCGACACACCAAAGCCACCATCAGCCAATCCTTGGAAGCTAACAACAAGCACTTCAATGACGCGCGTGAAAAGCTTGAAAAGTGGGCGGATGACCTAGTGTTGGCAGCCGAAAAGGCTCTGAAAGACACCAAGGAGCAAATTAAAATTCTTCAGCGTCAAGCCAGGCTCGCCACACATCTTGCTGAGCAGCATGACATCCAGCAAAAGATACAAAAGCTGGAGAAACAGCAACGCCGCCAGCGGCAAGCCATTTTTCAGGTTGAAGACAGCATCATCGAAAAGCGTGACGACCTAATAGAATCGTTGGAACGTCGCCTCACCCAAAAAACCGAATCCGAACGGCTGTTCACTATAGAATGGGCAGTGGTTTGATTTTTTTGTCCACGAAAGACACGAAAAGCACGAAATTTTTTATTTGTTTTTTCGTGTCTTTCGTGTTTTTCGTGGACAATATTTTTTTAAAAGGCTAAAGCATGGAAATTTTGTATAGTGATGAGTGTTATCAGATACAAGGAGCTGTGTTTGACGTGTATAGGGAAATGGGCAGTGGGTTTCTTGAAGCGGTTTATCAAGAGTGCATGGAAAAAGAACTCTGCAAACGCGGCATTCCGTTTATTGCTCAGCAAGAATTAAGGCTTTTTTACAAAGGTGAGGCATTGCGACAAACTTATATCCCAGACTTTACTTGTTATCACGGCATTATTGTCGAACTCAAAGCCCTTTCTGTTACGACTGGGGCGCATAAAGCACAAGTTTTTAATTACTTGAAAGCCACCAAAATGCGTTTAGGCTTATTAGTCAACTTCGGATGCTATCCCAAAGCAACCGTCGAACGCATTGTGCTATAAACTGTTTTTCCACGAAAAAAGCTATTTGTCCACGAAAAGCACGAAAGACACGAAAAAAATCAAATAAAAATTTTCGTGCTTTTCGTGTCTTTCGTGGACAAAAATTCGTGGATAAAAAAATAATATTACCGGGATACCCATGAGCAAACACGACGACCTCGTCAAGAAACTAAAAGAAATATTCCAGATTGACCGGCCTGAACTGGATTTCGGCGTCTATCGCATACTCAATGCGCGAGTGGTGGAGATAAGCGACTACCTGGAAAACCGCCTAAAAGCCAAGGTAGGCGAAAGCCTGGTCGCTTCCGGCGCAGCTAATGTGGAAGGCGTGCAAAAGGAATTGAAAGAGAAAGAAGCGCAATATCTTGCCGACGGCATTGATCCCGAAACCGTACCCAAAGTGCGCGAGTTAAGGCAAAAACTGGCTGACTATAGCGTCGGCGCCTCCGAACACGAAAACGCGGTGTTCACGCATCTGCTCACCTTTTTTTCCCGCTACTACGACAGCGGTGATTTTATCAGCCAGCGCCGCTACAAGGGCGATACCTACGCCATCCCCTATGCCGGCGAAGAAGTGGTGCTGCATTGGGCAAACAAAGACCAGTATTACACCAAAAGCGGCGAAAATTTTTCCAACTATGCTTTCAAGCTGGATGATGGGCGCAGTGTGCGTTTCCGCTTGGTCACGGCAGACACGGCCAAGGATAACCGCAAGGATAACGACAAGGAACGCCGCTTTGTCCTGATCGAACCGATAACCCGTACCCTCAGCGATGATGAAGGTAACGACTACGAAGAAACATGGCTGCCGGTGGCAGAAGAGAACGGCGAGCTCGTGCTGCGTTTTGAATACAAAGCCATGCCCAAAGGCACAAAGCAGGACGCATTGGTCGTTGATGCAACCAACCAGGTGCTGGCCGATCCTATCGTCAAAGCCCGCTGGTTGGACTTGAACAAACGTGAACCCACCGAGAAGAATCCGCAACGCACCCTGTTGGAAAAAACCTTAACCAGCTATACCGCCAAGAACTCTGCGGATTATTTTATCCACAAGGATTTAGGCTGCTTCCTGCGTCGTGAGCTGGATTTTTACATCAAGAACGAAGTGATGAATCTTGATGACGTGCAGCATGCCGAGAAATTTGCCGACATCGAAAAGAACCTGCGCCTGATTCAAACCCTGCGTGCCATTGCGTTGGACTTGATTGCTTTTCTTGCCCAATTGGAAGATTTCCAGAAGAAGCTCTGGCTGAAAAAGAAATTTGTCGTGTCTACGCACTACGGCATCACGCTCGACCGTGTGCCGGAGAGCCTTTATTCCGTGATCGCCGCCAATCCCCTGCAATGGGAGCAGTGGGAAAACCTGGGCATGCTGAATGGCAAAGTTGATTTAATTAACCAAGCCGAAGTGGGCAGCGTCGACTACTTAAAAGAACATCCTTACCTGATGGCGGATACCGCGCTATTTGATGTCTCGTTCAAATACGCACTACTGGCAGCGGTGGATAATCTGGATGACAGCCTTGATGGCTTGCTGATCCATGGGGATAATTTTCAGGCGTTAAATCTGTTGCAGGAACGTTATCGGGAACAGGTGAAGTGCATTTATATCGATCCGCCGTATAACACGGGTAATGACGGCTTCCCATATAAAGATGGTTTTCAAAAGTCTAGTTGGATAACTATGATGCAGAATAGGGCTGAATTAGCAAATACCCTAATGTCTAACGAAGCTCTATTTTTTCAGCAAATAGGTGATGAAGAATCTGCACGTTCAATGCTTCTCTTTGAATCGGTTTTTGCACAAAGGAAAAACTCTGTAGTCGTGCGAAGAGGCATTAAGAATGTTCAGGCACAATTTGAAGACATAGAGAAGTTAAATCAAGGTCATGACATTATTCATATTTTTGCAAAAAACTCAAAGATACGAGTACCACATTTGGTTCAGGAGTTCGGAATTGATAAGTCTGGAAAATGGGATACGTTTTGGCGTGGAACAGATAGACCAACCATGCGATATGAACTATTTGGAATTAATCCAGAAAGTGGTCAATGGCGTTGGGAATCTGGGCGTGCCAACAAAGCAGCAAAGGATTATCAAGAATACCTCGAAAAGGTTGCCCCATTAGGAAAGACACTTGATGAATGGTACGTTGAAAATATTCAGGCTGGCGTAGAATTAAATTTCGTACGGTTAAATGAGCAAAATGTTGTTCAATACTATATCGCACCTCAATCAGGACGACTCATTAGTGATAATTGGCTTGATATACCAGCAAGCGGTAGTTTTACTGATTTTGCTCATGAAAAAGGACTCGCACTCCTTTCAAGAGTATTTGGCTGGAATACAAATGAGGGGGATATATTATTAGACTATTTTGCAGGTTCTGGCTCTTCAGGTCATGCGGCTATTAGGGCGTTAAAAAGCAAGCGTAAATACATCCTGGTCGAACAAGGCGACTATTTCGACACGGTATTAAAACCCCGCATCCAGAAGGTAGCCTATTCCGCCGACTGGAAAGATGGCAAAGCTACAGCCCCGCATACAGGCATATCCCATGCCTTCAAAGTCCTCAAAATAGAAAGCTACGAAGATACACTAAACAACCTGCAACTGCGTCGCACCAAACCACAACAAGACTTGCTCGACACCTTGCCGGAATCCGCCCAGGAAGATTATTTATTGCGCTATCTGCTGGACATCGAAAGCCGTGGCTCTCTGCTATCGGTAGAGCAGTTTAACCAGCCGTTTAATTGCAAGCTGAAAGTGACCGTGGATTCGGCGGGGGCTTATGAAGAGCGCACCATAGACCTGGTGGAAACCTTCAATTATCTGATCGGCTTGCGCGTAAAACATATCGACGTGCAGCGGGATAAAGGTTTTGTGCTAGTCACAGGCTGGCTGCCGACCGGTGAAAAAACATTGGTATTGTGGCGTGATATTAGCCAGGTGGATTACGAAGCCTTGAACCGTTTGTGCGACAAGCTGGCTATCAATCCGGCGGACAGTGAATTCGACATCGTTTATATCAACGGCGACCACAACATCCCTGCCGTATTTACCAGCCTTGAGACCGAAGGTGGCATTACCAAAACCCTGAAAATCCGTCAGATTGAACCGGAGTTCCTTAGCCGCATGTTTGCAGTGGAGGGCGTGTAAGTGAACGAGATTAATCTTCATGCCGATTACAGGCTAGCTCTGGATGAGATTAAACAGCGGATTCAAGCCACACAAATCCGTGCAGTACTGGCGGTTAATCGTGAATTGCTGGTGCTGTACTGGCATATTGGTCAAACCATTGTGTCCTTGCAGCAAGCGCAAGGCTGGGGTGGAGCAGTGGTAGAACAAATGGCGGCGGATTTGCAGACCGAACATCCGGGTATTCAAGGCTTTTCACGTAGCAGTTTGTTTGCCATGCGCCAGTTTTACCTGTTCTTTTCGCCTCGTTTTGAAATTGTCCCACAGCCCGTGGGACAATTACCTTGGGGTCATATTCGCACAATTCTGGGTAAGATTAAGGATGTCGATATTGCCCTGTTTTACACGTCTGCCTGTATTGAAAATGGCTGGAGTCGTCCAATTTTGGAACTACAAATTGAGCAAGGATTGCACCTGCGGCAAGGTCTTGCCCCTAGCAACTTCCAATTAGTGTTGCCAGCACCGCAGTCTGAACTGGCCCAACAAACCCTGAAAGATCCTTATGTGTTTGATTTTCTGACTTTGAGTCAGAAGGCCGTAGAGCGGGATGTTGAAAATCAGTTGGTTACCAATATCACTCGCTTCTTATTGGAGCTTGGCAAAGGCTTTGCTTTTTTGGGCCGTCAGTATCCTCTGGAAGTTAATAGCCGCAGCTATTTTCTGGATTTGCTGTTCTACCACACACGCTTGAAATGCTATGTAGTGATCGAACTGAAAACCGGTGAATTTAAACCTGAATATGTGGGCAAAATGAATTTTTATTTGTCGGCGGTTGATGATCTGCTAAGCGCTGAGGGCGATCAGCCCAGTATTGGCCTGATATTGTGCAAAGACAAAGACCGCCTCGATGTGGAGTATGCCTTACGTGATGTTAATAAGCCGATAGGTGTTAGTTCATTTATTACCAAAGAAATCCCCCTCGAAGTACAAGCACAGTTGCCAACGGTAGCCGAAATTGAACAGCAACTGGCGGGAAAACTATGAGTAAGACCCAATCGAAGAAACGTAGTTTCCATCAGGAGCTAGTGCTCAACCAGTGGATGATGCGCTTTTTTAGTGGCGGCACTTTGCACGCGCTGAAAGAACGTTTGAGCGAAGATCGGCACGAGGGTATAGACGAAGACGGCCAAAGCGGATTTTTTCATGAATTGCAGCACAATCTGTTTGAGGTGGATCGCATCAGCCGGCAAGACTTACGCCGTTACGACCTGAACATTGTGCAGCACTGGAATGCCATCACCGGGCAACGTAACAAGGTCGAAGGCGCCGTGCTCAATATGAAGTACTTTCAATACCTCTCGCTGCTGTTTACCGAGATTTATCTGGACTGGTATTTCAATCAGCGCCAACAATTGCTCGATGGTTTGAATGATGGACTGAAGGCTTACAACATCGAGCAAGACGCTGAACATCGCTTTCAGCCTTTTGATGCGGATGAACTGAACAAGCTGGCATTCTGGAACGCCACCGGCAGCGGCAAAACGTTGTTGTTGCACGTCAACATCAAACAGTATCTGCATTACTTCCAAAACGGTAAAAAAGACGTTTACCCGGACAAGATCATTTTGCTGACACCCAACGAAGGCTTGTCTCGCCAGCATTTAGAGGAGCTAAAGCTCTCTGGGTTTGATTTTTGCCATTTGTTCACTAAAAACCGGGGCGATCTTTTCAAAGGCACGATTGAGATCATCGACATCAACAAACTGGGCGATAAGATGGGCGACAAGACGGTCGCAGTTGAAGCCTTCGAGGGTAATAACCTGGTGCTGGTGGATGAAGGACATCGTGGCACAGGTACGGCAGATGGCGCCTGGATGAGTCGCCGTGAGTCTCTGGTGCGGAGCGGCTTTGCTTTTGAGTATTCCGCCACTTTTGGGCAGGCGGTTGCCAAGGGTTTGACCGTTCTTAAGGCAGAACAGGATTTGCTTAAGAAAAAAGCGAAAATACGGTTTGAAACGGCTAACCTGAAAAAACTGGACGATGCACAAAGGCAAGCGTTGACGCTGAGCAGCGAAGAGAAGCGTAAAGCGCGCACGTTGGCGACGCGGGAAATTTACGCCAAAAGCATTCTGTTTGACTACTCCTACAAATTTTTCTACGAGGATGGCTACGGCAAGGAATCGCTGATCCTCAATCTAAAAGATGAAGATTACACGCAAGAAGACACGGCCCGCCACTATTTTACCGCCTGCCTGTTGAGCTTTTATCAGCAGCAATACCTGTGGCGCACAAATCGCGACAAGCTGACCGACTTCAATATTGAAAAGCCCTTGTGGGTATTTGTCGGCAATACCGTTTCCGGGGAAGATTCGGATATTTTGAACGTGCTGAAATTCCTGGCCGGTTTTTTAAACGACGAGCAAAAAACCAGGCAGTGGCTAAAGGATTTACTGGCAAATACCGCGCGCTTGCTGGATGCCAAAGGCCGTAATATTTTTCATGATCGCTTTACGCCGTTGATGCAATACAGCGCCGATGAGGTTTATGCTGGCATTCTCAAGATCTTATTCAATGCCGAGGCACGGCAACGCTTGAAAGTCGTCAATCTGAAAAGCAGTAAAGGCGAACTGGCGCTACGTGTGGGCGATGCAGAACCGTTCGGTCTGATCAACATTGGCGATGATGCCGGTTTTTTCAAAGAGTCCGGGAACTCGACAGAGTTTGACACCGAGGCGGATGACTTTGGCGGCTCGCTATTTGGGACGTTAAACAGCAAAGATAGCCGGTTGCATGTGTTGATCGGCTCGCGCAAATTTACCGAAGGCTGGAGCAGTTGGCGGGTGTCCACGATGGGCTTGCTCAATATGGGCAAGGGCGAGGGTTCGCAAATTATCCAGTTATTTGGGCGTGGTGTGCGTTTGAAGGGCAAGGATTATTCGCTCAAACGCAGCATACCCAGCCAGCGGCCAAAAGGGGCGCATTTGGAGCGCTTGGAAACCCTGAATATTTTCGGGGTGAATGCGGGCTACATGGCTACCTTCAAGGAGTATCTGAAAGAAGAAGGCGTTACAACACCGGATGAAATGATTCAGCTGGATTTTGCAACACGTCCCAATATGCCAAAGAGCAATCTCAAGACGCTAGCGCTCAAAGACGGCTACAAGGACAATCAAATCAAAGGATTCAAGCGCACGCATTTTCCTTATCTTTATGAAATTCCTGCCGAGTTTAAGGGCAAGATCAAAACGGTGCATATCGAACTGGATTTGTATCCAAAGATAGAAGCCATGAGCACGCAGGATAAAGCCGGTAACAAACCGGATGGCAATAGCCGCAATAAAGGCAAGATTCCAAGCGAAACCATGGCGCTATTTGATTTTGACCGGATCTACTTGGCAGTGCAGGAATTCAAGCAACTACGCAGCTGGAGTAACTTGCGGCTGGAGCGCTCGCGTTTGCTGGATTTCTGCCTGACGCACGATGACTGGTACACGCTTTATATCCCGCAAGCCGAGCTGGCTATTCGCAACATTGCCGACATCCGCAAACAGGAAGACATTCTCATCCGTTTGCTGCAAGACTATACCGACCGTTTTTATAAGGCGCTGAAAACGGCTTATGAAGGCCAGTTTTACGACATCGTGAACGTGAAAAACGACGACGATAGCTTGCTCAAGGTCTATCACTTTGAGATCGACAACAACGAAGACGGCGAAGCCTACGAGAAGAAAATAAAAGCGCTTCAGGTACTGGTAACGGATGGCAAGCTGGGCGAAGCCAGTCAATGGAATGCCGGTCAGATGGTCGCCATTTGTTTTGATCGTCATCTGTATTATCCCTTGCTGTACTATCCAGAAGGTACTGTGCAGTTAAAAATGACTCCGCTGGCATTCGGTGCGCCCAGCGAAGTGCAGTTTGTGCGCGATCTTGAAGCGTTCTATAAATCACCCATTGGGCAGCAAATTATCGGCAAGCGCAGCCTTTACCTGTTACGCAACGCCGACACCAAAGCCAAAGGGTTGGGCTTTGCCTTGGCTGGTAATTTCTATCCGGATTTTTTGCTGTGGTTGGTGGACGATGAAACCGGCGAGCAGTGGCTGAATTTCGTTGACCCGAAAGGCTTACGCCAGATGAGCCTGAATGACCCCAAGCTTGGACTTTACAAAGAAGTAAAGGTGATACAGGAAAAACTGGGTGATCCGAAGCTGACATTGAATGCCTTTATCGTTTCAGGGACGCAGTTTCCAAACCTGTTGAATGTCTCCTGTGAACAGGCAGACTTAGAAGAACGCAATGTGTTATTTATGCCTGAAGGTGGGCAAGTTTATCTGAAGAAAATGTTCGAGAGAATTGGTACAGATAGTTGACGTCGGGCAAGCGGTGGAATTATGGGCGTTTTGTTTTTGTTAATCATGTTAACTAAAGTTATTTAAAGAGTCGTATTTCGGAAAAATTGATTTAATATCAATAAACTGGTCATTTTATAAACACGTCAGTCACAAGTTTAACAGTAAAAAAATGGCGAAAGGCATCCGTGCATTGTGCATGTCGATGATGTCAAGCAGATTATTGAAGCAAAATAGCGGCATCCTGTAGCTAGCATTTTGTTTATTCGTCATCGGTTTCATCAGAAACCGGCATCAAATAGAATCTGTTCGATAATGGTGTTTTTTTCAACTCGATAAAATTGTTTGATAAACATGACAGTTTTGTGGGAGATTACCCCGATAAAAGTTCTTGTTTGGTGCGAAAATTGTTGGTTGTCGCACATTATTGAGGCAATTTATACGTTACGGCAATCACCGCTTAGCTTATCTATGCAGTTTCAGTGGTTGAAAAATAGATAACCCTCTGTATTGTATATTTTTTTATTGATCTATTAGTTCGTTGTACATAATGGCACAAGTCCTGCATAAAATATTGTCAATGGCTCTAACGATGGAGCCGAACATTTAGCTCACTGCTGAGTACCAGACAAAGGCGTCGAGAAATTGCGTGTCATTTATGGCATCCAATTTTAAGACGCTTTTTTTTTGCCCAATTTTTACAGGATAACGCCATTATGAACTATACCGGAATGACTCTGAAAAAACTGGTGACCGCACTGTCCGCCGTTGCCGCTGTCACGACCCTAAGCTTTGCATCCAGCGCGGGTGCTGTTGCCAATCTTGAAAAAGAAAATCTTAAATTCGGTTTTATTAAACTGACCGATATGGCCCCGTTGGCTGTTGCCTTTGAAAAAGGCTTTTTCGAAGACGAAGGGCTTTATGTCCAGCTGGAAGCGCAAGCTAACTGGAAAGTGGTCATGGACCGCGTGGTCAGTGGCGAACTGGACGGTTCGCATATGCTGGCTCCAGCGCCGTTGGGCGCTACCATAGGCTTTGGCACACAAGCCGACATCGTAACGGCGTTCAGCATGGGCTTTAACGGCAGCGCGATTACCGTATCCAACGATGTGTGGAAAGGGATGAAACCGAATGTGCCTATGGCAGGCGGCAAGCCGGTGCATCCGATTAAAGCCGATGCGCTGAAGCCTGTCGTCGAAAAATTCAAAAGTGAAGGCAAGGCTTTTAATATGGCGATGACGTTTCCGATTGGCAGCCATAATTTGAAACTGCGTTATTGGTTGGCGGCAGGCGGTATTAAGCCCGGATTTTACGCGCCGCCGCAAGACACGTCGGGCCAAGTGGACGCCGATGCCTTGCTGTCGGTAACGCCGCCGCCGCAAATGCCGGCAACGTTGGAGTCGGGCACTATTCACGGCTATTGCGTGGGTGAGCCTTGGAACCAGCAGGCCGTGTTTAAAGGCATAGGCATTCCTGTGGTCACTGATGACGAGTTATGGAAAGACACGCCGGAAAAAGTGTTCGGCGTGACGAAAGCCTGGGCCGATAAAAATCCCAATACCCACTTGGCGGTCATCAAGGCGTTAATTCGTGCGTCGGTCTGGCTGGATGAAGAAAACAACAAAAACCGCAAGGAAGCCATCGAAATGTTGTCGCAAAAACAATATGTCGGCGCGGACTACGATGTGCTGGCCAACAGCATGAACGGTACTTATGAATACGAAAAAGGCGATACGCGCAGCTTGCCGGATTTCAACACTTTTTTCCGTAACGGCGCCAGTTATCCATCTTACAGCAGCGCAGTGTGGTATCTGACCCAGTTGCGCCGCTGGGGCATGATCAGCGAATACAAACCCGATAATTGGTATATGGAAACCGCTAAAAAAGTTTATCGTCCTGATATTTATCTGGCCGCCGCGAAAGAACTGGTCGCCGAAGGTAAGGCCAAGGCCGCCGATTTTCCTGCCGATACGTCTATCAAGCCATCGCAGAATTTCTTTATCGACAAGATTGCATTCGATGCCAATAAGCCGAATGCCTATTTGGACAAATTCCCTATCGGCTTGAAGGCTAAGCAAAAAGTAGTTGGCGGCAAGGTGGTTGATTAATTGAGTTTGTAGCGCGTGCCACACGGGTAAAGCGAATAAGGCGCGCGGCACGCGCTACAGATGCCACTAACTCGTGGTGGGTGTTCCTAGACAAGGCTGTCGATTTGGTGCAGGGACGCATCTTTTTTAGAGATTAAGGTGTCATTATGAGCAATCAACTCATCAAATTTTTTAATATCACAGGACTGACCTGGTTCGTCCCTTTAGTCAAACTGGCGGCCGGTGAAAACCCAGTACAACAGGCCCGCGATTTGTGGCTGATGATGGGGGTGCCTATTATTGCGTTCATACTGTTTTTGGGCATGTGGAGTTTTTCAGCGTCCAAAGTCCATACCAGTTTGGGCGCAATCCCCGGCCCTGCGGCAGTTTGGCATGAGGCGGGCGGATTGATTGAAGCGCATCACGCTGAACGGCAAAAGGAAGTCGAGTTTTATCAACGCCAGCATGCCCGCGATGAAAAAATGCTGGCGGAAAACCCCAATGCCGAAGTTAAAAAACGTCCTTATACCGGCAAAGCCACGTATCTGGACCAGATTTTTACCAGCCTGTATACGGTGTTTGCCGGGTTTGTTATTGCGACGCTGGTTGCCGTGCCGCTAGGCATCATCTGTGGCATGAGCTCGACGATCAACACGGCGCTTAATCCGATGATCCAGATATTTAAACCCGTGTCGCCATTGGCCTGGTTGCCGATAGTTACGCTGATTGTCAGTTCGGTGTATGTGACGACCGAGGATTCCTGGTTTGAAAAGTCATTTTTGACGTCCGCGATCACTGTCACGCTATGTTCCTTGTGGCCAATGCTGATCAACACGGCGGTTGGGGTTTCCTCTATCGACAAGGATCTGGTTAATGTCGGTAAGGTCCTGCGTCTTAACTGGTTGACGCAAATCAGAAAAATAGTCCTGCCATCGGCTTTGCCGTATATTTTTACCGGCATGCGCTTATCCTTGGGCGTGGGTTGGATGGTGTTGATAGCGGCGGAAATGCTGGCGCAAAATCCGGGTTTGGGCAAATTCGTCTGGGATGAATTCCAGAACGGCAGTTCCAATTCCTTGGGCCGCATCATGGTGGCGGTTTTTACGATAGGCATCATCGGTTTTATTCTCGACCGCATCATGCAGTCATTCCAAAACGTCTTTTCATTCGGACGGGCACTTTAACCGGGAGTCAGCCATGACCGCAGTCGCTAAACTTAACCTTGTCACCGTACCCATGAACCAAGCCCCCGTTCAGCCTTCCAATGATGCGGAACTACCGCTGCTAGAGCTGATTAATGTCTGCAAAGCCTATGGCGAAGGCAGCCAAAAAACCTCGATTTTAAAAAACATTAATTTGTCGATTAAAGACGGCGAGTTTATTGCCATAGTCGGTTTTTCCGGCAGCGGTAAGACGACGCTGATTTCAACGATAGCGGGACTCATATCGGCCGATAGCGGCGAGGTGTTAAAGCAGGGCAAACCGATTACTGCGCCTGGACCCGACCGAGGCGTGGTGTTCCAGAATTATTCTCTAATGCCTTGGCTGACGGTTTATGAAAATGTCGCGCTGGCTGTCGATCAAATTTTCAAGGACTGGCCGGCCGGGCAACGTAAGGCGCATACCGAAAAATACGTGCGTATGGTTAATCTGGGCGCGGCGATGGATAAAAAACCGGCGGAATTGTCCGGCGGCATGCGCCAGCGCGTCAATGTGGCGCGGGCGTTGGCGGCAAGCCCTGATATCCTGTTGCTGGACGAGCCGCTCAGCGCCTTGGATGCGTTGACGCGCGGCAATCTTCAGGATGAGATTCTGTCGATCTGGGGACAGGAAAAGAAAACCGTTATTTTAATCACCAATGATGTCGATGAAGCCATTTATATGGCGGATCGTGTCATTCCGCTCAATCCGGGGCCTGACGCCACGTTCGGTCCTGATTTTCATGTCACTATCGAGCGCCCCAGGGATCGGGCGGCATTAAACCATGACCCGGAATTCAAACGCTTGCGGGCAGAGATCACCAAGTATTTGATGGACATCGGCATGGCGCAGGCGCAAGTCGTCAAGGCCGATAAAATCGTGTTGCCCAAGGTCAGACCGAATACCAGCAATGACTGGAAGCTGGGGCTTGTAAAACCGGAGCAGGATCATATCGGCAAGCCGCGTTATCTGGAGTTTTCGCAAGTTTCCAAGAGCTACCCCAAGCCTAGCGGCAACGGCAGCATCAAAGTCGTGGACGGTTTCGACCTGAAAATGAAAAAAGGCGAATTCATTTCCATTATCGGCCATTCCGGTTGCGGCAAATCGACAGTGTTGTCGATGGCGGCAGGCTTAACCACCCTCTCTGAAGGCGGTATTATCCTCGATAACCGTGAAGTAGACAGCGCCGGCCCCGATAAAGGCGTGGTCTTTCAGGCACCGAGTCTGTTCCCGTGGCTGACGGCATTTGAAAACGTCATGTTGGGTGTTGATAAGGTTTACCCGCATGCCAGCAAGTCGGAACGTGCGGACATCGTGGAATATTATTTGACGAGGGTCGGTTTGGCGGACGCCTTACGCAAAAAAGCCAGCGACATGTCCAACGGCATGCGCCAGCGCGTCGGCATTGCCCGTGCTTTTGCCTTATCGCCGAAACTGCTGTTGCTGGATGAACCGTTCGGTATGCTGGATTCGTTGACGCGCTGGGAATTGCAGGAAGTGTTGATGGAAGTCTGGGAACGTACGCAGGTGACGGCGGTCGTCGTGACCCATGATGTCGATGAGGCGATATTGCTGGCTGACCGCGTGATTATGATGACTAACGGCCCGCAGGCCAAGATCGGCAAAATCCAGGCCATTGATTTGCCCAGGCCGCGTACGCGTAAAGCCTTGCTGGAACATGACGATTATTACGTCTATCGCGAAAGTATCCTGACGTTTTTAACCGAATGTGACCATACGCATTAACTATCTTTTCATTAAACCAAGGGGGCTTTATGCCTAAGCAACAACGAAGAAACCTGTCCGTTTCGGTATCCGCCGCAGTGCTATTGTCGATGACTGTCGCGAGTGCTCCGGCATCTGCCGGATTGACGCAGGACATTGAGGACGCGCTTAATTTTTACCATTACGGCCATAACGGCGCGATTAAGTTCGATCTGAATTATCGCTATGAGAACGTCAATCAGGATGCCGGCGTTGCCGAAACGGCGAATGCCAACACGGCGCGTTTGCGCCTGGGCTTTTTGACGCCGGTATTTCATGATTTCCAGGGTTATGCCGAATATGAAGGCAATCTGGCGATGCAGGATGAATACAATGATACGCTGCCTACCGGTAATCCGCTGTACTCAAAAGTGGCTGACCCGGACCGTAGCGAGCTGAACCAGTTCTGGGTCGCTTATACCGGCATTGCCGATAATATCCTCAAAGTCGGCAGGCAGCGCATCAAGCTGGATGATGACCGATTTATCGGCAACGTCGGTTGGCGGCAAATGGAAACGACTTATGATGCGGTGCTGCTCACGCATGCCAACCAGACGCTGTTCGGTCTGGTAGTCAACGCGGGCTATATCGGTACGGTACAAACGTTTACAGGTACCACCGAGCATATCGAAGCACCGATATTGAACGTCAATTACAAGATGGGGGATTTCGGTAATGTCATCGGTTACGGCTATTGGCTGGATTACACCGATATTAACGAGCCGGTGACGATGGAAAAATCCAGCCAAACCTATGGCTTACGTGCAACTTGTTGTGCAAAGCCGTTAGACTCGTACAAGCTCAGCGAACATTATGGCGTGGTCTATACGGCGGAATGGGGCCACCAAAGCGACTACGGTCATGGCGCGACACCTTATGATGCCGACCGTATCAATTTGATGGGCGGGTTTAGCGCCTATAACGTCATTTTTTCGGGTGCGATGGAGCAATTGGACGGTTCCGGCCTGAATAAGACCTTTGATACGCCGCTAGGCACTAACCATGCGTTCCAGGGTTGGGCGGATTTATTCCTGCAAACACCGGCCAACGGTATCCGTGACGTGTTCGGCACGGTTATGGTTCCGTTTCAACGCGGAGATCTGGTGGTTACCGGTGTTTATCATGATTTCTCAGATGATACCGGGCGTTTTGATTACGGCAATGAATGGAATTTTCAGGTGCTTAAAAAATTCGGCAAACATTATTCCGTGCTTGCGAAATATGCTGTGTACAACGCCGGCGATACCGCCGCTTACGCTGCACCCAGCACAGATACGCAAAAACTGTGGGTGCAGGGTAATATCAGCTTCTAAGCTGCGGCCACGGGCTGTTTTCACTATCACGGCCCAATCCTGGCGTGTTGCTAGGCTGGGCGTCCTGAACGGGCACTGGGTCAGACCAATGCCCCTAGTTCTTTGCGTATTTACCGGCAAGTTGGGGGCAGCGGTGTGGTCACGCCTTGTTATACTTGGAAAGATAAAATTTTGCCCTTGCTTTTTAAAGGGTGGTTGCCAGCCCAATAAATATTTTCATCGGTAGTAAAAACGGCGGGTACAACCTTTGCCTATTGCAAACCTTGGAATATCCTTGGTCACCATGCCGCCTGACGCGATAAGTGAGCGGGCGCCTATCGTTGTTGATTTCAGAATATTGACCCCGATCCAAACATGCGGTTCGATATGCACAATGCCAACAGGCTCTTCGGCGGACGGCGTTATAGGCACCTCAAATGATCCACGGACACTGTGTCGTAATAATGGCCTTGGACCAGGTCAAACCCTACCGCCGTAGCGATGAAGGCCTGTTCTTTTTGGTCAACCTGTTGCAGTATGGTTTTGCCGCCGACCAAGCCCTGCAACTCTTTTAATGCCTTTAGTGCCGAAGGCCAAATGATTTCGGTGTCTGGGGCGTTATCTTTAGCGCCTGGTACATTTGCACGCAGGTAATTCGGCGATAATTTCGCAATCAAATCGACCAAGCCATTGGCTGAGTACAGATTGCCGATGTTAAGCGCTATTTGGTATCCGCGTCCGCGATAGTTGTTCAAACCTTCCAGTAATTGGCCATGGTGCAAAGCATAGAAATTATTGACCGTCATGGAAATGACGACGTTTTTTGTCGCGAGGCCGCATTTGACGATGATTTCTTCAAAATAGACGCCGTGGTTCTGTTCGACGCCAAGGATATGCCTTGGATCCACATCCAAAAAAAGCACGCCGCCGTTATGTGAGTATGGCAGGTAGTTCAACATATGCACTGTGCGGCACAAACGGTCAAGATTGATGATAGATTGGAAATCGACCGGTTGTTTGATCGCGTCGGTCAGTACGGAGCCAAAATCACCGGTTTGTGTGTCTTGTAAACCATGATGGTGAGGTGAAACAGACAGTTGCGCGGCATGTCCTGCCAACAAACTGTTGTCGGCTGCTGCGCGGATTGGTGAAAAAACGCTACCGATACGGATCGGCCCAAACAGCCCGCTGACCAAGCCGTTTTCCAAAATAAAAGGGCGAAAATTGGAATGATGCTCTTTCTCGAACCGGTCATTGAAATGGTTCACTAATTGCTGTAATGGCATAATTATTTCCTTGCTGTATAGGTCAATAAAAAAGATCAGCAAAAAAAGCGGGCCGCATAGCCCGCCTCAGAGAGCAGGAGACGCTTTCATGAAAAACCTTTTGTTTGCTGGTGGGGCTATAGTAAGGCGACTTTTATTTTTAATAAAACGATATAATGAGATAAATATATCTATTTATTAGATTTATTGGCATCTGGTTAGGATGATAGAAGCTGGTTTTTGCCGGAACATGACTGTCCCTTGTCAGAGCTTGCAGATGCGGGGAACTTGACAGGGTTTTATTATCCGGTGACTCAGGTCTTGTCTCTCCAGTGTTATGGGGAAATGAAATCCAGCAATACGTCAGTAATTTAATTGGTTACAATAACAGCGTTTACTTTTTTGAAAAGAGGGTTGGTCTTGGCTAAAAAAATTATCCGTATTGCCACACGGCAAAGCCCGTTAGCGTTATGGCAAGCAGAACATGTTGCAGAATGTTTAGTAGCCGCATTTCCCGATGTCACAACCGAGCTGGTTAAAATGGTGACGCGGGGGGATAAAATTCTGGATGCGCCTTTGGCTAAAATTGGTGGCAAAGGCTTGTTTGTCAAAGAGCTGGAGCAGGGCATGCTGGAAGGTATTGCGGATATTGCCGTGCATTCAATGAAAGACGTGCCGGTAGATTTTCCGGCAGGCCTGCGTCTGTCGGCTATCTTGCCGCGGGAAGATCCGACGGACGCCTTCATTTCGAACACTTACGCGTCTATCGCTGACTTGCCTGCCAACGCCAGAATCGGCACTTCCAGTTTACGCAGGCAATGTCAGATCAAAGAAAAGTTCCCTGGTGCTGAAATCCTGTCGCTACGTGGCAACGTCAATACTCGTTTGGCCAAGCTGGATGCAGGAGACTATGACGCTATTATCCTGGCTTCAGCAGGTTTAAAGCGCTTGGGTATGGCGGCGCGCATCACGCAATGCCTGGATGTTACCGTCAGCTTGCCGGCGATAGGGCAGGGCGCTATAGGCATAGAATGCCGTAGTGACGATGATGAAATCAATGCCTTGCTAGCCGTGCTGCACGATGGCGAGACCGGAATGTGTGTCGCTGCCGAAAGAGCGATGAATGCGCGTTTACACGGCGGCTGCCAAGTGCCTATCGCCGGGTATGCCATCAGGGAAGATGGTCGCTTGTTCATGCGTGGTTTGGTGGGTAATCCTGACGGTAGTGTGTTGTATCGTAGCGCATACCGGGGTGATCCCGAACAGCCGGAAGTTATCGGGCGTCTGGTCGCCGAAGATTTGCTGGCCCAGGGTGCTGATAAGATTTTACAGGCCTTGTTTGATTGATGGCGGTTTTGAACGGCGCGCATATTTTGGTCACACGCCCTGCACATCAGGCGGATAATCTCAGTCGTTTGATTTTACAGCAGGGCGGCGTGGCGGTTCGCTTGCCAACCTTGGAAATTGCTGCGGTTGACGATGCCGATAAAATTAAGCGCAGTTTGGCAATTCTGGACACATTTCAATGGCTGGTTTTTGTCAGTGCCAATGCAGTAACTATGCACAATTACTATTTAGATGGTGGTAGAATGCCGCACACACCGCATACGCGTTTTGCTGCGATCGGTGCGGCAACGGCGCAAGCTATGGTGCATGCAGGCTTGCCGGTCGATGTGCTGCCAGAACAGGGTTATAACAGCGAAGCATTGTTGGCCATGCCGCAAATGCAACAGGTTGATGGTCAGGCTTTCCTGATCGTACGCGGCGAAGGCGGACGCGAAGAACTGGCTACGGTATTGCGTGGCAGAGGCGCAAGTGTTGATTATTTGGATGTCTATAAAAGGATTATCCCTGCTGTTGATTGTTCAGGCGTGCTGTCCTTGCTCGCCCAGCGCAAGCTTGATGCCGTGACGGTCACTAGCGGTGAAGCATTACAGAATTTATTGCTGATGCTGGGTGAACATTATCACCAGCGATTATTCGCGATACACTTAATAGTTGTTAGCGATAGAATCGCGCAAATGGCTGCGGATATAGGATGTAAACAAATTGTTGTGGCGGCGGGTCCATCCGATGCAGCAATTCTTGAGGCGGTAACAAAGTGTTTAACGGGGGAATAGCGTGGCAGAATTGAGTGAACAACAAGAACAAGAAATGGGCGAAACTAAGCGAGCCCATCGGTCGCGCAACGGATTCTGGTTTGGCGTCATTATTTTGCTCATTATTGTTGGTGTGGCCGGTGCGGGTTTTTATCTCTTTATGCAGTTGCGGGATCGTCAAGAAGGCCTGGGAGGGGAAGTCAAAGGCCAGATGTCAAAACAGATAGCTGATTATCAGGATCAGCTTGTCGCCATCCAAAACCAGTTGGCCGCGTTAGAGGCCAATATAGGCAATAAAGATCTACATTTCACAAAAACGCTCGCAGATTTTTCGCAGTTACATAATGATAAGCTGGACAGCACGCGAAAGGAGCTAAATGAAGCTGTGCAACGCATACAACGGCAGCTAGGCAAAACCCGCGGTGACTGGTTAGTGGCTGACGCGGAATATTTATTAAGCGTCGCCAATGAGCGGTTGCATTTGGTGGGAGATGTCAACACCACCCGCGAAGCATTGGAAGCCGCCGACCAGCGTTTGCGGGAAAGCGGTGATGCCGGTGTCTTTAAAGTGCGTGAACAGATCGCTAAGGACATTGCCGTTATCCGCAATATCCACGTGCCCGATACTGTCGGCATGTATGCCTTGTTGCAAACGCTTGAAGCCCAGGTCGATAAGTTAGCGCTGTTTTTGCCCTATTCTGGAAAACCATTATCGCCGTCTACAGAAATACACGATCATGCGGATAAAACCGAGGCGGATCATGGTCTGTTGGATTCAGCCTTAGCGCAGCTCGAAGGTATAGTGACGATCAAACACACGGATCAGCCGGTCACTGCGATTATCACGCCCGAACAGGCGGAGTTTATTCGCGAACAATTAAGGGTAAAGCTTGAAATGGCTAAAATCGCCTTGGTTGAGCATAACGAGGAAATTTACCAAACCAGTTTGATGGATGCAAAAAACTGGATAGGCCAGCATTTCACCAAAAACGATGAACACAGGGCGATGATCGCCGAACTCGATCGCCTGAGCCAGATTAAAATACACAGTCAATTTCCCGATATTAGTCAGTCCCTTAAAATGCTCAAGGATATTGCCAAGCTGAGGTTGGAGACGGACCAGAGCCTGGGCGAAGAAGTATCGCCACATGCAGCAGCTATAGCCCCGTCGGCTCCAAATCAGCCTAAGCCACCGGTAGTCATTGAATCCGCAACGCCGTCTGAAGAAGCTCAGTCGCCTGTCGTGGAACAATCCGAGCAGCAATAATGAGAACAGTAATTTATTTTCTATGCTCTTTGCTTTTCGCTGTTGCCGCTAGCTTTTTTGTCAATAACTGGTTGCAAGGATTTGACACGCCGGGTTATGTGTTGATCGGCATAGGGCATTGGTCTTTGGAGACCACGCTGGCGGTATTTGCCGTCACGTTGATCATCGTTTTTTTTGTGCTCTATTTTTTCTTCAGAACCCTAGGATATTTGTTTAGGTTGCCCAGCCAGCTAAAGCGTAGGGGGAGTGCGGTAAAATTTAACCGTTCCCAGGAAGCATTGATTGCAGGCCTAGTGGATACCGCAGAAGGTAATTGGGAAAAAGCGGAGCAGGTGCTGATTAAGCATGCCTCCCATAGTGGTGCGCCGCTGCTGCATTATTTGACTGCTGCTAAGGCGGCACAGTCGCGCGGCGCATTTGACAAAAGGGATGAATATCTGAAAAAAGCTGCCGACCAATCGCCAGATTCTGGTGTAGCGATAGGGCTTACACAGGCAGAGCTGCATTTGTCGGGCAATGAGTTCGACCAGGCGCTGGCCACGCTTACTAAACTGCATTCAATTGAACCTACGCACGCCAGTGTTTTAAAGTTGTTACACCAGACTTACCAACATATTGGCGATTGGGAAGGTATACGTAAATTGTTGCCATCATTGCATAAGAACAAGGTATTGATGGAGGCGGAAATCAAATTGCTGGAAACGGAAGCATTCTGCAAATTATTGAAGCAATCAGCGGAGACGGGCAATACTGATGTCATACAGGCATTATGGTTGGAAATTCCTAATTACATTAGAAAGATATCCGGTGTATCAGCCATTTATTTTGCAGCGATGATCAGTGCGAGATCGGGTTTTCTGGTTGAGGACGAACTGGCTGTTGCGTTGTCGGTGAACTGGGATACAACGTTGCTGGCTTTGTACGGCAACATAGAGTCACGGGATATGTATAAACAGTTGGCAATGGCAGAGCGATGGTTATCTTTGCATGAAGACGATGCCGTTTTACTGGCAATTTTGGGTAAGCTGAGCATTCGATGCGCCAATGCCGAGAAAGCGCAGGCTTATTTAACAAAAAGCATTGCTGTTGAGCCTACGGTCCAGGCATATCAATTGCTTGGTGACCTGTTGTTTGCTCAGGGCGACAAAGATAGTGCCAGCCAATGTTACAAAAATGGGTTAGAGCTGGCATCTAGCGAAATTGTCAGCCGTATCGGCACGATATCCGCTTAATGCCTGGTGTGATCGCCCATAGCTTGAGGAGCCTAGACAATACCCCAAAACTCATTTGCCTTCATTTAGGCGTAATATTCACCCGTTAATTGAAGGAGAATCCTTGTCATGCCACTACATACTAATTTTAATATCTTGACAAACGATGAGCATACTGAAAGCTATTCCGCAGGTCAAAAAATATTCGAAGCCGGGCAGCGAGGCGAGGTTATGTATTTTGTCAAGTCAGGTGAAGTGGTGGTCACGTTGGGTGATAAGACTTTGATTACCGTAGGTGCGGGGGAGATTTTTGGCGAGATGGCGTTAATTGATGGCAATGTCAGGTACGCAAACGCCACGGCTAAAACTGATTGCGAGGTTGTTGCCATTAATGAAAAATATTTCAATTTCCTGGTTCAAGAGCATCCTTATTTCGCATTGAATATCATGCGGGTTTTGGCTGAACGTTTGCGGAAAAAAACCGAATCCTGATGGGTGCGGCCCTTGGATGCAGTATCTAATTTAATATAACAGACAGGGTGTTTGTGTGGTTTTGTTCGCGTTTTTCCATTGCTTGGTCAGGCGGATATCTCTATTTATGGGCGTAAAAACATACTTGTTCTGGTGTAAGCCAGCTATCTTCAGAACAGGCAAGTTTTAGGTTATTGTAAGTCGAGCCATACGTAGTGTGTTTGTCGAACCTTGTATGATTTAACGCCCATCTTCACGGCAGCCCCCCCTTGAGCTTCGTCGCAGGGCTCAGACCGAACGGTTAACTCCCTCTTTATGTGTCTGACTCTTTTGTAGAGCCAAAAAACCGAAAGCTTGACCTTATAGCTAACCTTTATCTGCCAAGTTTTCGCCTTACATAAAACCGTAAGGTTCTGTCGGCCAAAGATTAGCATGCCCCTGCCATTATTTTTGTGTTGATACATGCGTGCCATTTAGTGCCAGCAATTCTCATTATGACCCCAAGCTACCCTATTTCCGGCTTTGGGGGTCGAACAATTGGGCTTTTCGGGTTATAAGACCAGCCCTCCAGCATAAAATCGAGCAGATGCTCCCAGCTATCAAAGCACAAGTAAGAAGT
>JAURZI010000148.1 GCA_030653435.1 Methylovulum sp. | reverse complement strand
ACTTCTTACTTGTGCTTTGATAGCTGGGAGCATCTGCTCGATTTTATGCTGGAGGGCTGGTCTTATAACCCGAAAAGCCCAATTGTTCGACCCCCAAAGCCGGAAATAGGGTAGCTTGGGGTCATAATGAGAATTGCTGGCTCAACTGGCATGCTGGTGTATCTCGGCAGAATTTCATGTAGCATGGTCGGCATTTTAGTGATGTGATTAACAATCACAATAGCCACACCTAGGTTAGCCGGTAGATTTTGCAATAACCGAATGTAAGCGTCGAGCCCGCCCGCCGAACCTCCCACACAAACAACAGGAAAATCGTTCTCCAAGGCAGTTGTTCTAGTTAGTCTACTGCAGTTTTCCATCCCTGAACTTGCTGATTTATGTATGGTTCCTAATATCTCATGGATCATTCGCACCTCTTTAAATTTCAGTAAACCACCATCCTATACCCGCCGAATCATCATAACCGTACGCTAGAGAACATTGTTATGTTTTTTTGGCAGATATCCAAGATATGTACGTTGTCGTACAGACTGGTTTAAGGGTTAGATATATAGTCAAACCTAAATCAGAAAACCATCTGTAACTAACAAGGAAATGATTATGGAAGCCCTAGATAAAGCATCCCACTACGCTCACAATACGTTCGACAAGATCGCCAATGCAGCGAACCAGACAGCAGATGTGCTGGAAGAAAAAGGCGAAGATATGCTCGATGCCGAGCGACAATTGATGAGGAAAACACGCCATGTTGTCCGCGACAATCCCATAACCGCATTGGGTATTGCGGCGACAGCCGGTTTTCTGTTGAGCCGTTTGCTTACACATGGTCGTTAAATCGACAATCAGTATGACTCACCCTTGAGCAAGCCAGCTACAATATCAAAAAACAAAAAACAACCGCTGTGGGCTAAACTTGGCCCAAGTTTCATTATCGGTGCCGCTAACGATGACCCAAGCGGCACCGCTACGTATTCCCAAGTCAGTGCCAAATCTGGCTACGCAATTCTTCGGGGCCGCATTCCTCAACTTCCCATTGATGGTGGATATTCAGAACATCAGTGCCCGCATTGGCCGGGCGACTGGGCAAGGATTGGCGGCTAACATGGGTCAGCATTATCCGCCATGGCTACTTTACGGCATTACCACATATGCGCCAATTCTGAAAGCGGCTAATGTTTGCCCTGCTCGCTTATGAAGCCACCGCCATCATAAAAGCTTAGGTAACCCGATATACACCCAGGGACATCACGATTCCAAAAATGGAGGCAGAGGACACCTCCTATGGCGATGGAATTGGCTCAAGAGGCTATAACTTGGAGATTTCTATTCGTGGTGCCTATTCCGATAACTCATTGATAGAATTAAACCTGCATTGATTTGCATAGACTACTTTACAGTTAGTCTATGTGCGTCAACGCACCGATTTTAAGCGGTTTTGCGCTTAGTATTTCACTTAAGCAATGAGGAAATAATGCCTTTTGCTTTAGTTGTGACTACTTCGGTCATGACTGGCTTAAATCAGGAGACTCGCATGAACAAAGATCAAATAAAAGGTAGCGTCGAAGAAGCCAAAGGTAAAGTCAAAGAAACCGTAGGCGTAATACTGGACGATAAGACTATGGAAATGGAAGGCAATGTTCAAAAGAACGTCGGTAAAGTTCGAACTGGCTTTGGCAATCTCAAGGAAGATATAAAAGAAAGCCGCTAAAACCAGTGCTACCGAATCATGCAGCTGAATCTCGAAAAACAGGCTTGCTGCGAGGCGGCAGTACGATTTTTCTAATACCTTTTCCCACAAGATGAACTTGAAGCTCGCCAGTTATTGGGCAATGTCACTTTGACCTTCGGCAACATTTCATCTTTTTTATCGGTGGTTATTTCGCCGTCAATGACGGCTCGTTGCTGAGATGCACACATGCTTGAAAGTATTGCGATTATTCTACTCATTTTGTGGGTACTGGGTTTGGTCTCATCGTACACAATCGGTGGATTTATTCATGTCCTATTAGTTATTGCCATCGTTGTAATTGTTCTGCGTGTTATTCAGGGCCGACGTGTCTAGTGCAAATAATACGCAGCTAAAATAACCACAGTGATAGCTTTTGTCTTGTCAACTGAACATGAGTTGACTGCTGGCTGATCGCTTATTGAACTGAAGATAAATCAGGTAGGAAGTGATTCAGTTTTATTAAAAATGCTCAATATTAAGGAAACGACTATGTCTAAAAAATTACTGCTAATCACATTATCGCTAGCAAGCGGTTTACTAATAAGTACAGCTAAAGCCGAGCAGAATGCCCCCATCAATTTAGCGGAAAATTCGGCACTGGAAAATACCGAGCGCAATGTCCGAGATCAAAATGATGCAACATTAACGCCGGAAGATCAAAAGGAAACCGAAGGTGATATCAAAATCACGACTGATATACGTCAAACCGTGGTCAGAGATAAATCGCTATCGGTTAATGCGCAGAATATAAAAATTATCACCCGTAATGGGGTGGTGACGCTGCGAGGACCCGTTGAAAATGAAGCAGAAGGTAAGAAACTTCATGACATAGCTATGCAAACGCACGGCGTAGTGAAAGTAGATAATCAACTCGAAAATAAAGCGCCATAAGGCCCTAGGAGAACGACATGACTAAATCAGTTTTTTGTATCGCCCAAAATCTCGATCAAACAGAAATTATTGTTAATAACCTGAAAATGGCAGGGTTTGCTATTAATGATATATCGGTGTTGTTTCCCGATAAATCCACAACTAAGGATTTTGCTCATGAAAAGCACACCAAAGCGCCGGAAGGGGCCGCTATTGGTGGCACAGTCGGCTTAGGTACCGGTGCCGTTCTAGGCTTGTTAGCCGGAATTGGTAGTCTGGCTATCCCGGGCGTCGGGCCTTTTATCGCTGCAGGTCCCATCATGGGTGCGTTAAGCGGCGCGGCAGTGGGTGCTGCCACTGGTGGCTTAATGGGGGTCTTAATCGGTCTAGGAATTCCTGAGTACGAAGCCAAACGCTATGAAGGAAAAATAAACGGTGGAAACTCCTTGATTTCTGTACACGCGAAAAATAGCGAAGCGGTTGATAAAGCGAAAGAAATATTCGAATTTGCTAAAGCCGAAGATATTTCATCGACTGAGGAATCATCAGTAAGCGCATAAGCCTTACGATGTTATTACAGACATTGTTAATAAACACATTAAGGAATTATTATGAAACAAATGAAAACACTCGAAAAATTGCTGAAAGACGAATTATCAGCAACGGAAACTTACCAACAAGCTTTGGATAAGATACGGGAAGACGTCGCAATGGGCGAAGCGGACGAATTAATGCCCATTTTTGAAGCCCATAAAGAAGCTGCATGTTCTTTGCAAGACCTTACTACTAGACTCGGAGGGACGTCAGCAGTTGACTCCGGCGCTTGGGGTGCTTGGGCGAAATTAGTGCTGGGAGGCGCTAATATGTTAGGTATGAAGGCGGTACTAAAAGCTTTGCATGAAGGCGAAAAAAGCGGCGAGAGTGATTATAAAGAAGCACTGCTCGATGCTGAGCTGCCTTCAGATCTTCGCTCTTTGATTGAAACAAAGTTACTGTCTGCGCAGAAATCGCATATAGAAACTTTAGATCGGTTATTGGCAGCAACTGCTTAAGTTTCCCCGGCTTACCCTGCAGTTCTGAATACTATCGGTGCGAATCATAAAGGTTCGCACCGATTTTATTTGTGATACTACGTCATATCCTAAGGTTGGATTACAGAACCTATACGGAGGAGCGTACTGGGAGTACATGATTATTTCGAGTACCGTGTATTATCTTGTTCAGCACCCGCCGAAAGTGGCGACAATCGCGCGGCATGCAACTTTTAAAAGCTCCATATCGGACAAATTGAAAAGCAATGGCTGATACCGATCTAATTCATTCAACAACATAATTTGTCGACGCGGGGTGTGACTAGCTTACTTTGCCATCTGCCGTTGCGGGTAACCCAAACAACCGGAAAGTAATAATGTTGGCCTGTGTCATCTTTGTTGAGTTTTATGGATGTTATTTCTACATTCCGGCATTACCCCCTGAAGGACAAATCATGCCGCGCGACAGCCAAAAATAGGCTGCCGGTCAGCATGTTAAACAGCTAATGCACGAACAAAGCAATCAAGATAATGATTGGGATTGGAATGCCGAGAAAATATAAAAGTATTGAGCGCATAACTTATCTCCTGGGTAATTGGAAAGTTTGGGGAATTACAGGTCTCGCATCCGCCCACCGTATATTGCTGCAAAACTGGCAATGAATGCACCGATGAGCAATGAGATAAAGAGCCACAGTGAGGCGTATGCAGAGGCTTTTCGTGTCGCATCGGCAAGGTTTTTGGCGGTTGTTTCTTCCGCAAGTAGCTTTGCTTGCAATCGAGTATAGGTGTTGTCCACCCGCTTTTCAGCGTCTTGCTGAGACAGACTGGTACGTTGTGAAACCAATTGTCCGACATAATGCTTGTCTTCCTGCGGCAATGAACCTATTTGCATGGCATTTTTGAAGATGCGGGCAACTTCGGATGTAGATTCGACAATGATAGGGCCGTTAGCCCTTACCGACAAAGCTTCTTCGATAAAAGGTTCTATGCTTGGAATCACTGTGATTTCCTTTCTGAACAGGGAATCTACAAAATATCTCATTGATTCGTTGTCAGGCTTCAACCTATCAAATCGCATTGAACCTGTATCGTCCATCCTAGAAGCTCCAGTCTGGATTCCGCCGCTGACAATAGCCCCAATAACCGATGTAAGCAGCGCGGCGGTCGCTAGTGTGGCAATGGCCCAAGCCAGAAAGCCGTGTGCGGTGTCCCGGAAGTAAACTTCGTCGGCTTGCACTGCAACCCATCTTGTCCTTAACCTACCAGCGAGGAACCCGCCCATACCGGAGGCGATGATTTGCGTGAAAGCCAGCCACACAATGGTCGATGTACCAAACACCGACGCGCTAACACCGTTGTACGACCAAGGCGACACCGAGGACAGACCTAAACCTGTCCCCAACATGAACAGGATCAACGACAAGGAAGCCGCCGCCGCAGCGCCCGCCAAAATAGCCCCCCATGAAACGGCATTTGCGCGGTCTTGCAGGATTTCTGGGTGGGTGTCTGACAATGCCTCTTTGTATTCGAACCGGTCAGTGCTTGAAATAGTGGATGTATTCATTTAGGGTCTCCAGATAATTGAGTGCGGGAAAAATATCGCACGATTCGGATTAGTGTTTCTGTTCGCTTGTGCACAGTTGGATTAATATTCTGCTTCTAAATTTATACTACTCACCCAGTCTCTACCTGAATTCTACGACTCAATTTTTAACCCAGGCATCTTAGTGATGCCAACGTTGCCATCGGCTTTTATGGCAGGTAGTTTGGTTATGGCAAGCTGGGTATCGAGTTTTACTTCGATGCGTTTCTCAACGACCATGTAAAGGGAAATGGGCTTATCGGTGGCTACATTTAAGTTAACCGTCATGGGTAACAGGCTGCAAACGTTGATGCCAGCGTTAGCAGCACCATGCCTTTCGCAATAACAAGTGTTTGAATGCCATACACCTTTTAGCCCTCCACTTTAATTGTTGAGAAACGCCAATAAGTCAGCATTCAACTCTTCTTTGTGGCTGTCTGCGATTCCGTGTGCTGCGTCGGGATAGATTTTTAGCACCGCATTTTTTATCAGTTTGTAGGACGCGTGTGCCGAAGCATCAATCGGTACAATCTGGTCATCGTCGCCGTGAATAATCAAAGTCTCCACATCAAATTTCTTGAGGTCTTCGGTGAAGTCCGTTTCTGAAAATGCGGCAATGCAGTCCAATTCGTTCTTGAGTCCGCCCTGCATGGCTTGCAACCAAAATGTGTCAAGAATGCCTTTGCTTACGGGCCTGCTTTTGCCGTAGAACGGTTTGGTCAAATCTTTGAAAAATTGCGCCCGATCAGCGGAAACACCTTTGCGGATGTCATCGAACACTTGCATCGGCAAGCCACCGGGATTGTCGTGCGTTTTCAGCATCAGTGGTGTCACTGAACCCATCAATACCACTTTAGCAACGCGTTTTGTCCCGTGGCGACCAATGTAGCGGGCGACTTCGCCGCCACCAGTGGAGTGACCGATTAAGGTAATTCCGTTGAGTTCCAGTCTTACAATCAATTCGGCTAAATCATCGGCATAGGCGTCCATGTTATTACCCTGCCAAGGTTGGCTGGAGCGTCCATGTCCACGCCGATCATGGGCTATGCAGCGGTAGCCCTTGCTGGCAAGAAAAACCATCTGGCTTTCCCAAGCATCGGCATTCAGAGGCCAGCCATGACTGAAGATGACAGGCAAGCCTGTTCCCCAATCTTTATAGTAAATTTCTGTACCGTCTGTGGTGGTGAATAGGCTCATCAGCGTTTTCCTTAAATTGTTACCTTAGTTTGATTGTTTAGAACTGGAAGTTGCGGTCACCCGCCAAATGGTGTTGCCAACATCATCGGCAACCAGCAAGGCCGATTGCTTATCCAAAATATCGCCTACCGGCCTTCCGAAGGCTTCACCATCTGCACTGAAAAATCCCGTCAGCACATCCAAAGTCATTCCAAAAGGCTTGCCGTTTTTGAATGGGACAAAAATTACCCGGTAGCCACTGCGCGGTTCACGGTTCCACGAACCGTGCTGACCGATAAAAACCCCATTGTTAAAATGTGCAGGCCAGATGGTGTTTTTTGTAAACACCAAACCCAATGACCCTGTGTGCGAACCCAGTGCGTAATCTGGCGCACTAGCCTTGGCGATCAAATAGGGACGTTGCGGCTGCACCCGTTCGTCCCAATGTCGGCCAAAATAGCTGTAAGGCCAACCGAAAAAACTGCCGTCAGTGACCGAAGCCAGATAATCTGGCACTAAATCGCTACCGATTCCATCGCGCCCATTGACCACCGTCCATAGTGTGCCGTTATCCAATTCCCAAGCCAGTCCGTTCGGATTGCACAGGCCACCATAACCGCAAACAATAAACATTTTGTAGATAAGATGATCATGACCCAAAAACTTAATGCTTAACGCCGACCATTTTCCGACAGCTTTCAGCACAGGCTTTACAGGCTTCAACACATTCATCCATGCCGCCAATTTTTTCGCAATCCAGTACACAGGCTTCGCATATTTCCGCACAAACTTCGCAAATTTGACGGTGAAATTGTGAGTCGCTGAGCTGAAAATTTGCAGAAGTCTGGCAGATTTCGGCGCAATTCATCATCAGACGAAAATGTTTCGCTTCCACATGCTCGCCGCCTGCATCAAGGCAATGGTTCATAGCGGTTTGCAAGCAAGTCTTATGGCAATGGCAGCAAGCTTTTATACAGGCTTGCATGGCTTCTACGGAATGGGTTACTTGGTTCATGGGATTTTCCTGGTGAGTAAAATCGGGCGAGTCGTTTAGATAACATGCTTCAGCTAGGGAAGCGTGGGGTTCAAAAATCTTGCAGAAACTTTAACGGTAAAAGCCGGCGGAGTCGGTACGGTGGCGCACATCCGATCAATTGGCTGTGCTCGCTTATCCCTCCATATTTCTGGAAAATCAATAAATCGTTCCTGGGGATTATGAGCTTCACCCACCGAAATATAATTGCCTTCAACACTTATTCCCAAACCACAGCTTGGAAACGGAGGCATGTAATTATTTGATCAATATTTATTTTTTATAAACTTAATGGTAGTGATGGGCTTATGTACCTCACCGCACTGACAACGATTAACTTTAGATCTAGTATCTTGGCTCATCTAATGATTTACCCCTACAGGATTAGCGCCATGGATAATAACACTGCTACCGCCGAGTCAATCCCTATCAGCAAGAATGCGTCAAATGACGCTGACCCAAAAATGCATCAACTGCCACCGCTGCCTTACGCTTACGCAGATCTGGAGCCACACATCGACACCCGCACGTTAATGTTGCATCACAATTACCATCATGCATCCTATGTGGACAAACTCAACACGGCGTTGGAACCTTACCCCGAATTGCAGCGATGCTCCGCGCAATGGTTGTTGCTGAATATCGACTCGGTACCTGAGCCAATTCGTTCGACGGTTCAAAACAACGCGGGCGGACATCTTAATCATAGCTTGTATTGGCGTAGCATGGCTCCAAACGCTGGCGGTGCGACATTTGGTGCATTGGGTGCTGCGATTATCATGCAATTTAGTAGCTTCGAAGAATTCAAAACCCAATTCGAGGAGGCCGGTAGCAAAGTATTTGGCTCTGGTTGGGTGTGGCTGGTCTGCTCACTGCAAGACGGAAGCAACGAACAAAAACTAGCCATCGTCACGACACCAGGCCACGAAAATCCGCTACAAAAAGGCCAATATCCGTTGCTGGTCAATGATGTTTGGGAACACGCTTATTATCTTAAATACGAAAATCGCCGCCCCGATTACTTAAAGTCATGGTGGTCTGTTGCGAACTGGAAAGAAGCAGAACAGCGTTTTCAAAATCCCCGTGAAACCACAGATTTTGAACTACCAGAAGACTCTTTATGTTCGAACCCAACATGATTTAAGTTACCAATAGCACCATCAACAAAATCCGATTGCCGCAATAACGCGGCTCTTAAATTCAAGATACCCAGAGAATGCTATGAAAAATCAATCTGTCTTAACCGATGTTAAAACCCTGCGCGAACGCGCCCGCCAACATATTGAAGCCGGGGCTGTAACGGCAAGTTATCTTGCCGACCGGACAATCGTAATCAAATTACTAAATGATGCTTTGGCAACGGAAATAGTTTGTATGTTGCGTTATCGCCGCCATCATTTCATGGCGCGGGGCATTCAATCGCAGGCAATTTCTGAAGAATTCTTGCTGCACTCGAACGAGGAGCAAGAACATGCTGATATGCTTGCCGAACGAATTGTCCAGCTTGGCGGCGAGCCTAACTTATCACCAGAAGGCTTGTTAAACCGTAGTCATGCTGAATATGTGAAAGGTGCCACACTGGCGGAGATGATTAATGAAGATTTGGTAGCCGAGCGCATCGCCATCGACAGCTACCGCGAGTTTATCCAATACCTAGGAGACCAAGATTCAACAACCCAACGCATGTTGGAATCGATCCTCGCCGTGGAAGAGGAACATGCTGATGACTTGGCGGATTTGCTGTATGCGATGCCGCAAGAACAGATACCTATTAAGCGGCTATCGAATGCAATAGCCGCTTAAATTTTTGCCATGCCCACGTGACACCCTTGGAGATTTACGATGACCACCCAACAAACGCCAGCTCAAGCTATGACCGGCAAATCGACAACATCAGGCGCAGAAACTAAGTCCATCACCGTCGGCAACGGCGGCGAATGGCATCAGTCCGCCAGCGAAGGCCAAGCTGCATTGACAACGAACCAAGGTTTGCCGATTGCCGACAACCAAAATTCCTTGCGTGCGAATCCCAAAGGCCCGACCTTGTTGGAAGATTTCATCCTGCGCGAAAAAATCACCCATTTTGACCACGAACGCATACCCGAACGTATCGTCCACGCCCGTGGCACAGGCGCACACGGTTTTTTTGAATTGACCCAATCGTTGGAAAAATACACAACGGCGAAAGTGCTGACCGAAGTGGGTGTGCAAACCCCCTTATTCACGCGTATTTCAACGGTTGCGGGTGGTTCAGGTTCAGCGGATACGCCGCGTGATGTGCGCGGCTTTGCCATCAAGTTTTACACCAAAGAAGGCAATTGGGATTTGGTCGGCAACAATATTCCGGTGTTTTTCATCCAAGATGCCATTAAATTTCCTGATCTAATCCATGCCGTTAAGATGGAACCGGATCGTGGCTTTCCGCAAGCCGCATCGGCGCATGACACGTTTTGGGATTTCATTTCCTTAACGCCGGAAGCCATGCACATGGTGATGTGGATCATGTCCGACCGCACCTTGCCGCGCTCCTTGCGTATGATCGAAGGCTTTGGTATCCATAGCTTCCGCTTGATAAATGCCAACGGTGAATCGACATTTGTGAAATTCCATTGGCGGCCTAAACTGGGTTTGCAATCGACGCTTTGGGATGAAGCGGTCAAAATTGCTGGTGCCGATAGCGATTTTCATCGCCGGGATTTATTCGAAGCCATCAGTGCGAGGGATTTTCCTGAATGGGATTTTGGCGTGCAGTTGTTTACCCAAGCCCAAGCCGACAGCTTTCCGTTCGACCACCTTGATCCCACTAAACTGATTCCCGAAGAGCTGGTGCCTTTGCAAATCATCGGACGCATGGTGCTAAACCGCTGGCCTGACAACTTTTTTGCCGAAACCGAACAAGTGGCGTTCTGTCCGTCGCATGTCGTGCCGGGCATTGATTTTTCCAATGACCCCTTATTGCAAGGCCGTTTATTCTCGTATTTGGATACGCAATTATCGCGTTTAGGTTCGGCGAATTTTCACCAAATCCCCATCAATGCACCGCAATGCCCGTTCGCCAATCACCAACGCGACGGTCACATGCAAATGGCGCAAGCCACTGGACGGGTGGCTTACGAACCCAATACCTTGGCGGCAGATTCGCCGCACGAACAAGCGACTACAGGCTTTCATAGCGCGGCGATAGAGGAAATAGGTGCAAAAGGCCGTATTCGTGCCGAAAGTTTTGCCGACCATTACAGCCAAGCACGGCAGTTTTATCTCAGCCAAAGTGGCTACGAACAGGCGCATTTGGCCTCTGCCTTGGTGTTTGAATTGTCAAAAGTTGAGCATCCGCATATCCGACTGGCAATGGTCGGTCACTTACGCCATATCAACGAAAACCTCGCCATACGGGTTGCCTCTGGATTAGGCATTGAAGAATTACCACCTGCTCCCGTTGCGGCAATGGCGGTGCAAACCTTAGATTTATCGCCAGCTTTGGAACTTATCGGCAAAATGAAAGATACGCTAGAGGGTCGTGTTATCGGCATTTTAGTTGCCGACGGCTCAGACTCAGACAGCATAGATGCCGTTAAGAACGCCGCTATCAGCGCGGGTGCGAAAGTGAAAATAGTCGCCACGAAAATAGGCAAATCCAAACTCGCCGACGGCTGGCTTTTACCGGTTGATGGTCAATTGGCAGGAACGCCGTCAGTCTTATTCGATGCCATCGCTATCATTTTGTCAGAGGAAGCCGCCGTTTTATTGGGCGATGAAGCCGCCGCTGTTGATTTCGTGCGTGATGCCTTTAATCATCTTAAAGCGATTGGCGTTGATGCGGGTGGCCTTGCCTTGCTGAAAACAGCGAATATCGAACAAGATAACGGCGTGGTTAACATCGATTGCGTGGATAGTTTCATTACTGCAGCCAAGACGCGTCACTGGAAACGGGAAGCAGAAATAAGAACACTCGTTTGATGAGACTGTTATTTCCCTTGGGGTATCAAATTCCCATTTTAATTCTATCCGTAAGTGAACAATCGGGCTTCGACGATCACCAAAGAAATAGGAGCCCCAATTGGGTTACGGGCGCTTCTGGCGTTGGCCGGTTTCGGAACGAAAGTATGGTTCGGAGGAAGGGTCGACATTCGCCCTTCATTGCCTTGTTGACGGATCAATCCGCTGAAGGCTTCGACAGAGCCACCCTGTTCTATTTATTTACTCCGGGACGTGAGTTCCCCAGCATTGAGACCCTGGGTGGTGTGGCGCGGCAACGTAGTGTGAAATTCAGCCCCGGTTCGATAGGCCTTTCGAACACGGATGCGCGAAAACAAAATACTGGAAACAAACCTGAATATAAGTACTTTCAACTCCGATGACTGACCACAATCCAGACCAATTCAGCGTGTTCAAGCCTATCAGCCGCAGTCTGCTTCGCCTGATATTCGGCCCCGTCTTGGCGTTACTTTACGGCTGCACGGGCATTCAGTCCACTTTCTCAGCGTTCGGCGTCGAAGCTGAATCGACGCGCAGCCTCACTTGGGTGATGACTGCCGCCGCCACCGTGATTACGATCGGCGTATTGTGGCTCGCATGGTATGCTGCGCGCACGCCTGCCAGCCAGCTCGATTATAAGGGTGGGATGCGTGTGATTTTCTGGTTCGGCGCTCTCGGCCCGACCTTGCTCCTTTCCGTACTACTGGTTTTCTCGCTATCGAAAATGCGGACATTGCCGACAGGAACCGATGATCTCAAGATCGCTGTCACTGGCGAGCAATTCTGGTGGCGTGCGCGCTATCTGCCGGTCGGTGGCCAGTCCGTGGAAACGGCCAACGAAATCCGTATACCCGTGGGCCGTACCGTAGCTTTCGCTCTTACGAGTCCAGATGTCATTCACAGTTTCTGGATACCGGGTTTGGCCGGCAAGGTGGACATGATTCCGGGCCGCACCAACGATCTGGTCGTGCGTGCCACACAGGCAGGCGTCTATCGCGGCGTTTGCGCAGAATTTTGCGGGCTGAGCCATGCCCACATGGCGTTCGACGTGGTGGCGATGGAGCCTGCGGCTTTCGAACAGTGGCTAACCAACATGGCGCACCCGGCGACCGGTGGCGACAGTCCGGGCCGAAAATTGTTCGAGAGTTACGGCTGTAGCGGTTGCCATACTATCCGCGGCCACATCGAAGGGGCCACGATCGGCCCTGATCTCACTCACTTCGGATCACGTCTTTCTGTGGGTGCGGGTACGTTACCGATGACCCTCGATGCCATCAGCCGCTTCATCCGCAACCCAGCCTCAGTGAAACCCGGCGTTATGATGCCCGACTTCAGGGAAATATCGGATAAGGATGTGGCAGTGATCTCTAATTATCTTGTGGAGCTTCGTTAAATGTCAGTTGCAGCGAATAGCCAACCCGATCAGGATGACCCCGCCGTCCGCGCGGCACAGGAGGAGAGGCTGCGCGCGGTATGGAGTCCTCCCAGCGGACTGTTCCTACGCTGGACCGACACCAACAACAATGTGGTCGGCATCTGGTACACTCTCACGGCCTTTGGAATGATGCTGTTCGCGGGTGTATTAGCGCTGATCATGCGCACCCAGCTTGCCGTGCCTGAAAACGATCTCGTCTCCGCGTCGACGTTCAATCAGCTGTTCACGCTGCATGGCTCGATGATGATGTTCCTGTTCGCAGTACCGATGTTCGAGGCGGTCTCGGTGCTGATCCTGCCGCAGTTGCTCGGCGCACGCGACCTGCCGTTTCCGCGCCTTTCCGCCTTCGGCTATTGGAGCTTCCTAATCGGCGGGGTGTTCGTAGCCGGCTCGATTTTCTTCGATGCGGCCCCAGACGGCGGCTGGTTCATGTATCCACCGCTGTCCACCAATTCTTCCACCGCCGGCATCGGCGCGGACATCTGGATGCTAGGCCTGTCCTTTATCGAGGTATCGTCGATTGCCGCTGCGGTCGAGCTGATCGTGGGCGTACTGAAATGCCGGCCGCCGGGCATGCGGCTGAATCTGATGCCGCTCTATGCCTGGTACATACTGGTTGTCGCGGTGATGATCCTGTTCGCCTTCCCGCCGTTGATCGCCGGTGATCTATTGTTCGAAATGGAACGGCTGCTCGACTGGCCTTTTTTCGATGCGAAACGCGGCGGCGATCCTTTGCTCTGGCAGCACCTTTTCTGGATTTTCGGACATCCTGAAGTCTATATCATCTTTCTGCCCTCGATCGGGATCTTCGCAATGGTGATACCGACCTTCTCACAGCGGCATCTGCTAGGCTATCCCTGGATCGTGCTGGCGGCGGTCGGCACCGGTTTCCTGAGCTTCGGCCTGTGGGTGCACCATATGTTCGCCACCGGCATGCCGAACATTAGCCTCGGCTTCTTCTCGGCCGCGTCGGAGGCGGTGGCGATTCCGACCGCCGTGCAGATCTTCGTGTTCATCGCCACCATCTGGGCAGGTCGGGTCATCTGGTCAACGCCAATGCTGTACGGGGCGGGCTCACTGGCGATCTTCGTGATCGGTGGTTTGACCGGGGTAATGGTGGCGGTTGCGCCTTTTGATTGGCAGGCGCACGATACCTATTTTGTTGTCGCCCATCTCCACTACGTCCTGATTGGCGGCACGCTGATGCCGCTGTTCGCGGGCCTCTATTATTACTGGCCGCTGGTGACCGCCAAGAAACTGTCTGACCGGCTCGGTCGCATCGCCTTCTGGATGATGTTCGTCGGCGTCAATCTTGGCTTTTTTCCTATGCACATTTCCGGGCTAATGGGCATGCCGCGCCGGGTATACACTTATTCCGAGGCACTCGGCGTGGGCACACTCAACCTTTTGTCTACGCTCGGTGCCTATCTGTTCGCGATAGGCGTCGCCGTGGTGGTGGTCGATCTTTGCCTCTCACCGCAGCGTCAGCATGTTCCACGCAACCCCTGGAATGCGGGCACGCTCGAATGGCTGGAGTTTGCACAGCAGGAAAACTGGGGGGTTCGCTCGGTGCCACTGATCGAGAGCCGTTATCCGCTCTGGGACCAGCCCGATTTCGTCAGGCATGTCGACGAAGGCCGCTATTTCTTGCCTGACGCCGAGGAAGGTTATCGCGAGCTGATGATCACTTCCGTTCTCGATGCGCGTCCCCTCCAGGTCGCGCGGATCACCGGCCCCAGCGTCATCCCTATGATTGCCGCGATCACGCTCGGTGGTGTTTTCATCTTCACGACTTTCCATCTTTATTGGGAGGCGCTGGCGAGCGGCTTGACCGCCTTGGCCGTAATCCTGTGCTGGCTTTGGACAGGAACCGGGATCATTCCTGAAAAGGCTGAAAAGCATGCCGGCCTCGGTATCATGCTGCCGCTGTATGCATCCGGCCCCACCTCACCCGGATGGTGGGCGATGTTCATTACCATGACTGGCGATGCGACGGCCTTCGCCGCCCTGATTTTCGGTTATTTCTTCTTTTGGACGGTTCACACCGATTTTCCGCCCGACCCGCTGCCTGGCCTAACTGGACCCGGATGGTATTGGCCGATGCTTGCGCTCGCCCTGATTTTGGCCGGGTGGGTGCTGACCATCGCCGCACGCGAAACCAATGCACGCGGCAAGGTCTGGTTTGCCCGCGTCGCGCTGGCCGTGGCGGCTGCGGCTAACGGAGCCGGCGGACTGGCGGGGCTGGCCGGACCATGGAACTCTGGACTCGATCCCACACGGCATGTCTATCCGGCGATCGTGTGGATCATGGCTATCTGGATCGCGACCCATGCGATGCTTGGCGTCATCATGCAACTTTTCGTGCTGGCCCGTAGCCTAGCTGGTCGTATGACGCCGGTTTATGATGGCGATGTGCGCAATATCACTCTCTATGAACATTTCCTGGCCTTGAGCGCGCTCATTACGTTCCTCGTGATCGGCTTTTTCCCAAGGTTGGCATGATCTGTAAACTCCACAAACTCGCGCAACGATTGAAATCGTCTTTATGGATGCTGGTCGTACCGCCCACGGTCTGGGCACTGCATTTTCTGTTCTCCTATGTTTACACTGCCGTTCGTTGTGCCAAGAGTGGGTCAGTCGAGGCCATAGTCGACATCCGTACCGGAATTACCGTTGCAACCGTCGTGGCGCTCTTGTTGGTCGCGGCTTCGGGCTATGTCGCATGGACTCAATCGCGAATCGATGGCGATCTGCGGCCGTATCAGGACAGCACCGACGAAGACCGCTTGCATTTTCTTGCGGCGGCAACGCTGCTGCTGGCGGGCTTAAGCTTCGTCGCCATCCTGTTCACGGCCATTCCGGCCTTCATTTTCGAGGATTGCATATGAAACGCACGGCTTTTGTCACCGGCATTACAGCGCTTGTTGCGGCCTGGGGCGTCGCCGCCACAGGCCATGGCGTGACCGGCCACATGGCGGCACACATGGTGTCAGTCGCGATTGCAGCCCCGTTAATGGCTTTCGGTTTCGCCGGCACACCGGCCGATCCCGCCTCGCGCTGGCCGCTGATCGTCGTACCCGTACCGATGTCGCTGATAGAGCTACTCGTCGTGTGGGGCTGGCATTTACCGGCTGCGCGCTCCTTTGCGACGAGTAGCGCGGCCGGACTGGTGCTGGAGCAGGGAATGTTTCTGGTCGCAGGCCTGCTGCTGTGGAGCGCCTGTCTGGGGACGGGTGATGTCGGCAACAGTGCGCGCCGGGCCGCCGGCATCATTGCTCTGCTGCTGACCACGATGCACATGACGCTGCTGGGGACGCTCATAACATTGGCCCCGCGCACGCTGTTCGGCACGGCCGGTTTCAGTTGCCTCAGCGTCACACTGTCGCCGATTGTCGATCAGCAACTGGGCGGCGTTATTATGCTGCTGGTTGGCGCCGGCAGTTATTTATTCGGCGGACTGGCACTGCTCATCCGTCTACTGCGAGACGAGCGTCCGGGGGAGGCACAGCAATGGTCTTGAAGATAACCTGGAAGCGGGCAATCGCTACCACTGCGGCGCTGTTCATTCTCGCCATGGCGTTCGCCTGGTCGGGTATCCTCAACATCGGCGCCTCGACCGGCCATTGGGCGATCACCGACTGGTTTCTCCACTGGTCGATGCGCAATACGGTCCGTACTTATGCCGCGCTGACGGTGGACGAACCCGCGACCGACACCAGCGGCTTAACCTCCGCCGCCAGCCACTACGCCGCCAACTGCGCCTTCTGTCACGGTGCACCGGGCGAACATCCGTCCTACGTCATGAAAGGCGCAACGCCGTCCGCTCCGGATTTGTCTGTGACCGCCAAGACCTGGACCGACCGCCAGCTTTTCTGGATCGTGAAGCACGGCGTGAAGTTTACTGCCATGCCCGCTTGGCCCGCACTGGACAGGGATGACGAGATTCGTCGCATGGCCGCCTTCGTGCGGCGGCTTCCGGACATAACACAAGCCGAATACCGCACGCTTGCCTATGGACCGGACGGGCGCATCGCTGGTGGTAAGCCGATGCGATTGGAAGATGCGCTGTCCGATTGTGAGCGCTGCCATGCCGACGACGGGCGTGGGCAGCCGGATATTCCTATATTGGCCGGACAGAAGCCAGCCTATCTGTTGGCTGCACTCATTGCCTACGCATCGGGTAAACGAACCAGCGGCGTGATGGGGGCGGTCGCTACACGGTTAGATCCCGGCCTCATGCAAGCGTTGGCGGATTATTACGCCGACTCACCTGGCGGCCTCACCAACCCTCGGATTATCGCTAACGACCTGATGGCGAAGGACCTAGTGGCCGAGAACATTTTCACGAGCGGTTTACCGGAGGCTAATTTGCCCGCCTGCGTCAATTGCCATGCACTGGGCAAAGACCCTGGTTATCCGACCTTGGCTGGGCAGAAGCCGGAGTATCTCGCCGATCGGCTGCGCCGATGGCGAGGGGATGAGAGCATCGTTGATGCACGCAAACCGAATGCGCCCATGCCGGTAATCGCACGCCGTATTCCCGCGCACATGATCGAGCCGCTGGCTCGCCATTTTGCGCGGCAGAGTGCCGTGCTCACGCCCGGAGGCTCAGAACGATGAGCGTAGTGTTTTAATGGCAACTAGTACTCACGCCTTGAAATATATCGGATAATATCACCCTTCCAACTGACCAGATTGATTCCGTGGCACGCCCATTATCCCCATTGATACTAAACCCAGAACAACGCGAACTCCTGCAAGCCATCACCCGCAGTAGAGAAATCCCTCATAGTCTTGCACAACGAGCCCGCATCATATTAGCTGCTGACGCAGGTGACAGCAACAAGACCATTAGCCAGATGCTTAACTTATGCGAAGACACCGTTGGATTTTGGCGGAAACGTTGGGTAGAAGAGTGTATTGACCTGGAAAAATGGGTCGGTAAGCCAAAACAGTTGCGGGAAGCGGTCAGCCGATTACTGGCGGACAGGCCGCGCCCTGGTAGCCCTGGCGTTTTTACGGCGGAACAACAAGCCGGCTACTGGCGGTGGCTTGTGAAACACCACCGGAGCATCTCAGTCATTGGACGGGGCCGGAACTGGCCCGTACCCTGATAGAACGGGGTGTTGTGGAACGCATACCAGCCAGCAGTGTCAGGCGTTTTTTAAAATCAGGGGGATTTGAAACCCCACCGAATCAAATATTGGCTGAACCACGAAGTGGAAGATGAAGCAGCTTTTCGGCAAGACGTCAGAAACGTATGCAAACTTTATCATCAAGCGCAGGAGCTGCACGAATCCGGCGTGCATGTGGTCAGTGTTGATGAAAAAACCGGCATCCAGGCACTGGAACGAATTCATCCTGACCAGGCGATGGAATCCGGTAAGCTGGAACTGCACGAGTTTGAGTACAACCGACATGGAACGCAAACACTGATAGCCACAATGAGGTGGCTACCGATAAAGTCATCAACCCAACTCTCGGCGACACGCGGACAGAAGAGTATTTCAGAAGTTAGGTACTAGACTTCGGCCTGCGCGAGAGCGACGACAGTTAATGGCAGGGTTAATAATATCCTCTCAATTTTTCTCCAATCGGGCTTTCAGAGCGTATTTTTCACGATCAATTTCTCCTCGGGTGCGAACACCCAACCGACGTAATAAAGGTAAAGGAGGACACCAACCTTGTAAGCCATGCTGCAAAAGAAATGGCAAAACAATCCCTGGCAAAAGTAACCATTTTCGATTGGCCGTTAGCCCAAGAATCAGGCCAGTTAGGGCTAAAGTTGATGCGTTGACCTCAAGCAACCTCTCGATGTCCCATTCTTTATCCAACGTTTGTATACGCTCTAACGTTTCCGCCTGACTTTTGTCTTTGTATAGATGAATATTGAGATCCGTTTGGTGATCTATTTCTGCATTTACCTGGATAGCAGTAGATTTACGAACTCGATCCGAGCTTGATTTTGTTGAATCTTCGGCTTTGAATAATGACATGGCACCTCTCCCATTAGCCTCTGAATCCATCGTTAATTTAATGATTAAGTTTTTTTGCACAACGCCAATGCGCGGCATTAAAGTCGACTTCCGCGATAGCTTCTTTTTCCATGCAAAGCCAATACTTGGCTGGCTTCAATTCCGTTTTACAGGAAGCGGACAGCGACGCTATTGCGGCTTTTCCCGTTCCTTTGTCCTTTTCCTGTTGTTCGAAACGCTGAGTAACGCGTAAGCAGATATCGTAGGCCTCGCTTTGCGTGTCTACAGAGTCGCCATTGGCATTTTCCGAGGCCGTTCGTGATTCGGTGTCAGAAGACTGAACTGGCGAACTGTGTGCGCCGTTAAGCACTTCGGCCTTACAAAGCATGGGAAAAGTGATGATCAGAATAAATCCAGCAATTAATTTACGCATAGTAGAACTCTCTCTAAGAACGGATTTCAAGGAAAAATGATTTCACCGTATTTATATGCCCTGTTGCTTCGGTAGTCTGTACGATTGCTCACATAGCGTCTTGTGGTGTGCAGATTTGTCCTAACTGGCCAAGGTTGAAATAACGATTAGCGTATGTTGGTCAGCAATTCTCATTATGACCCCAAGCTACCCTATTTCCGGCTTTGGGGGTCGAACAATTGGGCTTTTCGGGTTATAAGACCAGCCCTCCAGCATAAAATCGAGCAGATGCTCCCAGCTATCAAAGCACAAGTAAGAAGT
>JAURZI010000147.1 GCA_030653435.1 Methylovulum sp. | reverse complement strand
ACTTCTTACTTGTGCTTTGATAGCTGGGAGCATCTGCTCGATTTTATGCTGGAGGGCTGGTCTTATAACCCGAAAAGCCCAATTGTTCGACCCCCAAAGCCGGAAATAGGGTAGCTTGGGGTCATAATGAGAATTGCTGTTGATTTGTAGGGATTACCCAAAAAAGCAACCCGGGCTAAAGCGTCGCCGACGCAAAAGGCTGGGGTTGCCTTGATGGGTAACCAACACCGCGACTTACGATGACGAGGTTAACCCACGCTTGTGGTATGCCACCCGTTCACACCGTAAACGCGCCCAATCCACCACCACAGCCACACAACCTAAGCCCGCCACTCCGTAGCTACCCAGCCAGCGGCTTGCCTCGTGTGCGGCAAGCTCTGCCGGATTAGCTTGCGTGGACGCTTCCGCACACGGGGCAAACGCATGGCCGCCTATCGGGTCCGGCTAGGTGCGGCCACTCCTCAAGTTTTTGCCGCAAACCGAGCCTTAGACTTTCACCTCAGAAAGCCTAACGTTACGGGCGCGCCGCTAACGAAAGCCAGATGAAGCCCCAAACCTTGATAAAAAACGAAACTTCAAAACCGCCAACGGGCGGCGCGTCCCTTTGACCGACTTGTTGGGCTTTGCACGGAGACAAATTCCGAGTTGTTATCAAGCCCCAAAAACATTGCTACGAAACAGAAGCAAGCAAAACAAAAAGCTATTGTTCAGCATTTTATTGATGGCTGCTTATATATTCAGTAACAGCGTGAGCCAACAAACCAGACCTTGTTTCACCGTGCTTCTTTGCATAATTATCAACGGTTTTTAAAAGATATTCGGGTAACGTAATATTGACACGCTTGGACTTTGAAGATAGTTGGCTCATATCTATTTCGACAATCCCCCAAATGCCATCAGAGTAATTAGGATTTGCTTGGTGTTCTTCGAACGGGAGCAATTTTGGGATAGATTCCCCGTCCAAAAACATACCCTCAATATGGCACTCGATGGCCTCTTTAGCCATTAACAACGCTTCTTCAATAGTGCTTCCAGCGGAAAAACAGCCTGGCAGATCAGGAACGGTAACACTGTAATCTGACTGAGCGTCTTTGTGCAAAACAACTGAATATTTCATTTCCAATCCCAACCCGCTTGGTTATAAATACTTTTTAATGTACCAATAGCAATATCTTTGCTTGGATGTGGAACAGTAACCTTTCCTGATTTGACCGGGTGCTTGAATTGATGGTGATCGCCTCTGACATGGTGCAACACCCAACCATCATTTTTTAATTTTTTGATAACTTCTCGACTGTTCATGATGTGTATTGTAAGCATCTAACTAGGTTTAATAAAAAACCTTTTGTTTCACAACATACGGATTGCCCCGATTGCCCAACGTTACGGTGCGCCGCTAACGAAAGCAAAACGAAGTTCTCCTACCCTGATAAAAACCCAAACTCCAAAACCGCCACCGGGCGGCGCGTCCCTTTGACCGATTTGTTAGGCCCGGCAATACCCGCCAAAGCCCAGCTTCTACCAAACTAAAACAGACCGATTCGCCCCTGACGTGTGGCAAACGCCAACCCAGCGATGATCAGACTTTACCAACGAAGCGAAACGATAGCAACGTAAAAACGCACAAAGCCGAAAAGCTACCAAAACCGCTAAACTTGATACGCCCGCGTTGCTGTAAGCCGATTACTTCCCGCTGACACGCTTTGCAAAACAACTTGAAACAAAGGCAAACGCCATAACCGGAATGACCAAATCCAGCATAAAGACGGAGGCGACAGTGACACTAGACCGATAGGGAGCTTGGATTGTTAGGTACGAAACCGCCTCACAAGGGAATGCAAGGCTCCTATGCCGAACTGTTTTGCCCAAACAGTTGCCGCTTCTACCTGCGGCTGATGCCTTATTAAGGCTTTTTTTGACCAATGCTCCCTTGATGAACCGATGGGTAGGCCGTCGGTCTCTGAAGCGATGGCAACGAATGTCATGAAATCTGAGTCGTTCTCCTCCACAGCAACGTCATGACGCATGGAAACTAACTGAATAGAGCCTTCAAGAAAATCCAGTTCATCATTCAGCATTGCAAGTGCAACGGCTACAACGCGGTTGCGGGCTGAGGCTACATACTGTTCTCTTGTGATTACTACCGTCATGAGAGCCTAACGTTACGGTAAGTCAGCTATAGTAGCGACGATGAAAAATAGAGCGGAGACCCTCAAAATAGGACGTTTTAAGTGATCAAAAAACCCTAACCGTTGGAGGAGTCCCCGCGATGAAGAAGCATAACTACCGTACCA
>JAURZI010000138.1 GCA_030653435.1 Methylovulum sp. | reverse complement strand
TTTCTGACGGATTCATCGTTTGTTTCCTCAATCTTTAGAACTTTAGGCGGTTCACAGATTGGGAGACTCTCGATGATTCCCGGAATTGTCAAACTTTAGGAGTCCCCCGGCAGAGCCGGGGGTTTACCCTTGATTAATTAGTGGAACATTTGATTTGGACTCTTTGAAACAGGCTGTTGGTGGTCTTGACGGTTTATTGTGGATGTCCGAACAGTTAGAGAATACACAGGAGCGTAACAAATCGCCATTGAAACTGGCGAATATTGCTGTTCCAAATGCGGATGTTCGTGACGATACAGTAAAGCGATTTGTTGCAACTCGATTAGCATCAGCACTGCGTATGCGCTTGGCCATGACCGATACATCCGGTAGTTCTGAAAATGATGAAGCTTTCAATTATGCCGCACTGAACCATGAATTTGAGGCAACAGCTCGAAAACTTATTAAAAGTTGGTCGGAAAACCCTGCTTTAGTTTTGTTACTACGTGTTGGTTTGGATATATTTCCGCATCCCAAACTACTTGGGCCGGTACTTGATGCTTTACAAAGCAAACTTTATTCTGCCGCTAAAAATGATAACGAAACAGCTCAGCAAGAATTACATGTTGCCCAGTTTGTGTCTGCTGATTTGCTTAGGGCTGGTGCTACAGAAACTGGATACAGGGAGGATTCGCAGTATCCTGATTCGATTGATATATCAAAATATCGTCAGGATTTGGCACTTTTCGCTCGCAGAATATTAAATGGTGATTGTCCCTTTTATCTCAGACAACAATCGATGCTGTTTCTAGCGTCGGTTGGGGATCATTCGTGTGTAACAGTAACAAATTTGGGCTTGTGCAACTACCTGACACTCCACAAAACCCTGTTATATGTGCCATTTAAAGAAAAGGAATTAGAAGTTGCTTTAGCTCTAGCGTTAGTTGGTCAACAACTGGCACCTGCACCTGACCGGTTTGCTCCATGGTTGGCGGAATGTTTGCAGTCCACAAATGATGAAGAAATAATCGAACGTTGTGTCCGTATTGTGTCTGTTAATCGACCCGATTTAATGCTGTTAATGCTCAAAATCCGCCAGGGCAAAGTTTCGAAATGGCGAAAATATGTTCCTGCAACATTAAAAGATGCTCGTCCAACTACTTCAATACGATCATACAAGCTTAGCAACGACAAACCGTTTCCATTATTAGGAGTCGTATCAGGAACTTACAATCCGTTCTCCAAAGAAAATGCGTTGCTTCTGCTGGCTAGTTCATTGCTTGATCAGCCCAATGTTGACGTTGAAAAGGAATTGGCTAATGGTCTGAATATTGGCGAGATTGAGATTTGCTGCTCTGATTGGTTGTCGATACAGCGATTGCCAACAGATTCCGACTTTCTGAAAGTCCAATTCAATAGACAAGACCATATTGATCCATTGTATGAAAAGCCCTCATGGGTAAATGATGATTCTGCATGGCTTTATGGGCTTGGCCGAATTCTTCGCGCATGTATTACGGGAGAATTTGACTTTACCACAGGACGTTTCCTAATTACCGAAGATGTTCCGCGCTATACGGGATGGCGCTCGACTTGGGTTAAACGGCGTTTTGGTCTTCTCAATACGGGAAGCAGTCTTCTTGATGAGCCGGCTCCAATATCACCATGGCTTTCTGGTTTGTTGTCTACTCTGCTGCAATGGCCAGGTACAAATGTAGGAAGCGTGAATATGGAGCGCTTTTCTAAAGTAAGAACCAGATCAGATGTCCTTGATTTGATAAGAAAACGCATTGATGTGCAGCGGGCGCTTTACGGAAATCAATCAGACACACCCATATACGTTATTCCAACTCAAGAAAATCGCCCTCCGATTTCTAGGCCTATGCGTATAGCTGTAGTACAACCTATGCTCCCACGCCTTGATCAATTCAATGATAAAGAGCCCTGTCGGTGGTCCAAAAAATTGATGGCGGAGCACCGTCGTCATCTGGCTGAGGTTTGCAGTCTAACTTACCAGAAACTTCGTACTTGGGCGTCAGCACAAAGAGTTTACGGGGGGCGGTTTGATAATGACGAGCCGTTAGTCGATCTGATTTTGTTCCCAGAACTTTCTGTACATCCAGAGCATATTTCTCACCTTAGAGCACTGTCAGATAAGGTTGGTGCAACCATCTTCGCAGGATTGACTTTCATCGATTCACCAAAGCATCCTGGCCTTATCAATCAAGGTTTGTGGTTGATTCGAACTGAGACTCCTGAGCGCGGAAGGACATTTCAATATGTTTGGCAAGGAAAGAAGCACTTAACAACCGAAGAAATAAAAATGGGAGTTAAAGAATATAGACCGCATCAAGTGCTTATTGAATTTCCAATTGGTTCCGGTTCACCAACCCTTGTGGCAGCTGCTATTTGTTATGATGCCACTGATCTGGCACTTGTTGCTGATTTGCGAGAACGATCAGATATTTTTCTTGTCGCCGCTTTCAATAAGGATGTTCAGACCTTTGATAATATGGTCGCCGCCTTGCATTTTCATATGTATCAACCAGTGATATTAGCCAATATGGGCGAATTTGGCGGATCAAGTGCTCAAGCGCCATTACCAAGGCATGATAGACTTATTGCCCATGTTCATGGAAATAACCAAGTTGCAGTAAGCTTGTTTGAGATTGATCCCACTCCGTTCAAGTCAACTGCAAAATTAAAATCCGCACGGGAATTAAAGACACCGCCAGCTGGATATAAGGGGCGGCCAAAATGCTAAAAAATGAAAATCTATTGCGGCATAGTTTATATAGCAATCACCTGTCAGCTATCTATTCAAAAATCGCCGCTGAAACTGCAATAAATACTTTACCCTAAAATATCGACCTTATTTAGATGAGGAATAACCCATGAACCTAGCCGAAACCATTTATCAACACAGTCTCAAACTCCCTGAAGCCGCCGCCCGTGAAGCGCTGGATTTCATCGAATTTCTGGAACAACGTTATACGCCGAAATCTGCCAGCACAAAACTGCGGAACGACACCGAAGCCTTTCTTGCTGCGATAGCGGGCGGTTTGAGCGAAGATTTCCCCGATGACATTAACGACGATGACTTGGGTGTTGATGCCCTGCGCGAGGCATTGGACTGATGATTTATTTGCTTGATACCAATGCAGCCATTGCCTTGCTGAAAGAACATCCTCAGATGCTGGGTCATGTGCGCCGAGTTGGTCAATCCGCACTGCGGGTCTGTGCGCCAGTTGAAGCTGAACTATGGTTCGGTGTGGCAAAGAGCGCTCGGCAAGACCAAAACCGCGCCAGATTGCTGACTTTGTTGGAATGGTTGCCCAGTTTGCCTTTTGCGGGTCAAGCAACGCGGCACTTTGGCGACATCCGCGTCCATTTGGCAAATCTAGGTACGCCGATTGGCCCCTATGATTTGCAGATTGCCGCCATCGCCCTTGCCAACGACCTGACCGTTATCACTAATAACACCCGCGAATTTGCCAGAGTACCCGGTTTAAAACTGGAAGATTGGTTGTTATAAATTCTGCTGAGAATAGCTCGCCAGTCATTTGCATACTAGGCATATTCGACGCATTTGAAAATTCCTTGCTTAATTCCATAGCTTATCTAACTTGAACTGCAAAGCCTGATGAACATATTGCAACGCACCTTGTTAGAAAAAATCGGCCATGAAAATGGTTTTGAAAACATCCTGCCCGTTACGGATGATTCGGTAATACTAGGTTCGGCCAGGCATCGCGCTCAAGCAATAATTACTCTGAATGGTGATAATTGGTTGCTTCAAGTCACGTCGTCTGTTTCTGGATTATTGTCTTTAGAGTTGGTTCGTAGTTTTGCGACAATACCATTGCAAAATGGCAAGTTTGTAGTGCCAGCTATCGATGATTTGGCAAAATTGCTACGAAGAGCGGCAAAACTCGCTCAGTCGCTACCGAATCAGGCGGCTAGTGATTACGAATCTCAGGTTCAGGAAGAACTGGCAAAATTCCCCGCCAATATAATTAACGGTACGGAAGTTGAGCGCATGGTTCGCCAAAGAGTTGGGCAGAATACGTTCCGCAATGCAATGCTTAATTATTGGGGCGGAGCCTGCGCTGTAACAGGTCTTGTCCTACCGGAAGTGCTAAGAGCCAGCCATGCCAAACCATGGGCGGATTGTACTAGCGATGCCGAACGCCTGGATGTGTTTAATGGTTTTATGCTCGGTGCAAATCTGGACGCGCTATTTGACCGATTCTTGATTACTTTTGATGACACTGGAAAAATCATCATCTCATCACGCTTAAATCTGGTTCAACGTGATGCGTTGGGTTTGAATCCCGGGTTGTGTTTACGCTGGATAGCTAACGAACATTTAGTGTACCTTCAGTATCATCGGTCTCTATTTGTGGCTTAAATTTGCTATCAATATTATTAACTGAATTTAACGTTCAATCAGATTTCGGTAACGCCTGAAATATCATTTGATATGTATACGATTCTTTCATCAGATTAATCATCAATCTCCGCTTCATCGGGCTCGCTCCCGTTGTCATTTTCCGATTGATCCTCAGGTTCAGCCAATAACCCCGATTCTTCCCTAGGAGTCTGTCGGTCTTAAGGCTCATGCTTGTCCTGATTCAAAATACACATAAAAAAATCATACAAATCGGCCAAGATTACACTTTTTTGGGCATTATTTTCCCTTACACTAAACGTAAGACGCAAAGACGCTTCAGAT
>JAURZI010000136.1 GCA_030653435.1 Methylovulum sp. | reverse complement strand
TTAGCAAAGCCGCCACATCAATAATCAGCGCCACTTCGCCGCTGCCCAGGATGGTCGAGCCGCCCACGCCCTGCACATGCCCGAACAGCTTGCCCAGCGGCTTGATGACCGCTTGCAGCTCGCCCAGTAGCCGGTCGACCACCAACCCGGCCTTCATGCCCAGATGCTCGACGACGATGACGTTTTGCCGCTGCCCCGGTGCATCCTGCTGGCGGAACAGCTGCCGCAGGCGGATGAACGGCAGCACTTCGCCCCGCAGTTCCATGTAGTCGCCGTGGTCGTCCGCGGGCAACGCCACGCATTCGACCACCCGGTCCAGCGGGATTACGTATGAGGCTGAGCCCACGCCGGCCAGGAAGCCGTCGATGATTGCCAACGTCAGCGGCAGGTGCAGTTTTATGGTCGTGCCCAGGCCCGGTTGGCTGTCGATGTGGATCGCTCCGCGCAGTTCGGTGATGTTGCGCTTGACCACGTCCATGCCGACGCCACGCCCCGATAGGTTGGAAACCTGTTCGACGGTGGAGAAGCCCGGCTCGAAGATCAGCCCGTAGATCTCTTGGTCGCTGAGCGCCGCGCCCGGCTTCACCAGGTCGCGCTCGATGGCTTTCGCGAGGATGCGTTCGCGGTCCAGGCCGCCGCCGTCGTCACTGACTTCGATGACGATGTTGCCGGAGCTGTGGTGGGCGTTCAGCCGTAGTTGGCCTTGCGCCGGTTTGCCCCGTTCGGCGCGTTGCGCCGCCGCTTCGATACCGTGATCCATGGCGTTGCGGACCAGGTGCAGCAATGGGTCGCTGATTTTTTCGACCACCGATTTGTCCACTTCGGTGTCGCCGCCATCGATCACTAGCCGGATGTCTTTGCCCAGTTCTTTGCTGACGTCGTGCACGACCCGCTGGAAGCGACTGAAGGTCGTGCTTATCGGCACCATCCTCAGTTGCAGGGCGCTGTCGCGCACGCCTTCGACCAGACTGTTGACCGTGGCGTTCGCTTCCTGCAAGGCCAGATCGCCGGTCTTGTGGCCTTGCAGACTGGCGGCGGCGGTCGCTGTGATCAGTTCGCCGACCAGGTCGATCAGTTTGTCCAGCCGTTCGGCGTCGACCCGGATGCTTTGGCTTTCCCGGACTTTGTTGTCTTTGTTCTGTTGTTGTTTGCTCAGCGCCGCGTCGACTAGCGGCCGTTGCACGGCGTGCTGGCTCACCAGGATCTCGCCGATGCGCGCGGGCGCTTGTGCGTCATCTTGAGCTTGCTGGGCTTTGAGGCCTTCTTCCAGTTCCCGTGCAGTGATTGCGCCGCTGTTCAGCAGCAGTTCGCCCAGTTTGGCATCGTCTTCGCCCTGTGCCTGGATCAACCCGATGTAGTAGGGAATGCGGTTTTCCAGCGGCAGGATGTGGATATGGCTGCCGTCGCGGATGAAGTCGAAGACGTTTTCTATCGTGGCTTTGTCGGCGTTGCTGTTCAGGCTGATTTCGAAGCCCAGGTAGTTGCTTTCCGGGTTCATGTCGGCGGCTTCGGGCATGGCTTGGCTGAAGGTGGTCAGCCCGATGATCTCGCCCAGGCTGCCCAGGTAGTGGATGAAAGATAAGGGGTCCATGCCGTCGCGCAGGCAGTTTTCGCCAAATTGCAGCAGCAGCAGCCAGTTGCCGGTGGCGCCCGCATCGGCGGTTATGGTTTCGACACGCCCGGTGTCGTCCTGGCGGGCCACCATGGAGGGCGGGGCCGTGGTGGTCGGCTTGTCCAGGTAGGGCCGCAGTGCGTCCAGCAGTCGCTGGCCGTCGGCGACCAGCGCCGGGTCTTCCTCCAGTCGCCCGGCGATGACGTCGCGGTTCAGTACGCCCAGATGATCGCAACACGGCAGCAGCGCCCCGACCAGCGCGGAGGTGATGGTCAGTTTGCCGTCACGGAGTTTGTCCAGCACGCTTTCGACGACGTGCGTGAAACGCACGATGTGTTCCAGCCCGAACAGCCCCGCCGAGCCTTTGATGGTGTGCGCCGCACGGAAGATGGCGTTGATCGTTTCCGCCGGTTCGCTGATGCTTTCCAGCTCCAGCAGGCCGGTTTCCATGTCTTGCAGCAGTTCGGTGCTTTCTACCGTGAAGGTGCCCAGCGCTTCCTGCATGTCTTTGTCCAGTTCCATCGCATCAACCCCCGTTATGCGCCAGCACGACCGGGTCGCCGAAGGCGCTGGTCAGCCTCGCCAGTTCCAGCACGCCCAGCACCGCCTTGCTGTGCATGACAAAGCGCAGGGCCTTGCCGCGTTGCGCCGCTTCCCGTTTCAACAGGATCAGCAGCTGTAGGCCGGCTGTGTCGATTTCGTTGACCCGGGCCAGATTCAGCTCCAGGTCGTCACCGCTGTCCAGGAATGCCAGCAACACAGGCTTTTGGGCGGCGGCGGTGAAGATGCTTAGTTCGTCTTCTATGGCTAGGGTCTGCATGGGGGCTCCGGTTCTGTGGTTAATGGTTTTTCAACTGTTTCAGCCATGACTGGCCTGCCAGAAACAACCGCATAGCTCCTGCTCGCTATCAGCAGAGCATGGATATTCTGAAACAATTGACTTCCCTGGAAATAAGGTGGGCATATGGCTTACCTGGCTTCGTTCACAGCAGGGTAATTAACCAATGTTTGTGGGGTTGTATAATATGACGAATATGATTATAAGTATACTTTTATATTGAAAAAGTATTGACTATATCACTAAGAGTTTAATTTATATCACTTAATTGATTGCTGGTTTTTTGCAGTCGTGAATAAGCTATAGGCAAGCCGATCCCTTTACATAGAAAGCTGGACGCCTGGAATCACGTTGGCGCGCTGCAGGCACACCCGCCGCCACCTTAAGATGCTTTCCTCAATTCGCCAAAACCATTCGGTTTTTTAACAATTTGCAATTGCGCCTTAAACCGTTTCTGCACGGTATCGACATGAGAAATCACGCCAACGGTTTTTCCGTGGGTTTGTAGACCTTCCAAGGTACTGATAACGGAATAGAGGGTATCGGCATCGAGATTGCCGAAACCTTCGTCAAGAAACAGCGAATCAACCGACTTACCGTTATTCGCCAGCTCCGATAAGCCCAAGGCCAATGCCAAGCTAACGACAAAACTCTCGCCACCGGATAAGGTTTTGGGCAAGCGGCGTGTGTTGGCTTGATAGGTGTCTTCAATTTCCAGGGCCAAGCCTTGTTCGCTAGGCGCTTGCCGTAAATAATAACGGCCGCTGATTTTTTCCAGCATGGCGTTGCTCTGTTCCAATAGCCGGGCAGCCCAGCGCGCCTGCACCCGACGCCGGAAATCCATGCCGTTTTCCGCCGTCACTTGCGCCAATTCAGCGAGACAGGGTTCGGCCCGTTCTTGTTGATGCAACACAGCCGCCAGCACATCCTCGTAGTGCTGTTGTAACTGTTGCTGGTCTTGTAATAGTTTGTCCAGATAGTGATATTCCATTTTTGCCAGCTCCATTTGTTCGGCTATAGCCTGTAACCTAAGCCCAAAGTCTGTTGGACTTAACACGCCTATCGCCTCTAGCCGTTCAGCGTCCAACAAGACCTGTAGGTGTTCCAGCCCGGCCGTTATCGCGGCTATGTTCTCTACCAGTGCCGCTTGTTGTCGCTCTATCCCATCCCTGTTTTCCAGCAATGCCAGCGCCGTTTTCAGTTCGTCTACGCCGGTAAACTGCGTTGTTTGCATGCTCTGCTGCAACGCTTGATAGCGCTGCGCCAGCTCCGCTTCGTACTGCGCCAACAGCTGTTTCTTATCGGCTATCAAGCGCTGCTTTTCTATCAGCGCCAGATGCAGCCCCAGCCTTTCTTCTGCCTGTAACCGACCGCTATAGACATCGAGCCGTTCGTCATATCGTGCCAGCTCCGCCTCGCAAGCCGCTTGTTTTACCGACAACGCAGCCAAGTCTTCAACAAGGCTGTTTCGCCGGAAAACGTAGCCGTGATACTCCTGGCGGCGCTGGTTAAGCCGGTCAAAAAACGCATCTTCCTTGCCCTTGGCAGGCATTTTTTCACCCAGCACCGCCAATTGATCCATAACTTTTTTCGCCAACTCCTGCTCTTGCTGAAGGCATTGCTCCAACGCCATTTCGTTGTTATCGTGCTCCTGGTAGCGCCCTTCCCCATCGGTATCCAGTTGTTGGACCTTAGCCTGCCATTGCTCAACTGCCAAGCGGTTTTTTTCAATCGCATCCTTTAATTTTGCGATGGCGGTTTTTTTACTGTGGTACTTGACAGTCAGCACGACAATGTTTTTAAGCTCGCGGGTTTCCTTATCCAGCAACTGCTGCATTAATTTCAGGTTGTTAATGTCCAGTTCGGCACTGGCCGTATTGAGTCGGTTGCATAAACCCAGCCAACGCGACCTGATCTGCTGCAACTGATCGCGCTTATGGGCATTTTTTTCGGTATTTTTTTGCGCCGTCAACATGGCCTGCTTGAGCCGCTCGGCAGTTGCCGACAAGGTTTTTAGTTTTAACTGCTGATCTAACAAGGCCTGATGCGAATCAGTAAGCACAGGCGGACGTTTGACAAAAGGATGCTGAACGGCTCCGCAAAGCGGACATGGCTTGCCATCAACCAGGTGCGCCCGGTCTGCAGCCATTTTTTTCAGCATCGCTTCACGGCTAACGGATTCATCCAGCGCACGTTTAATATTTTCTTCGCGGCTGATTTCTCCGGTCAATTTTTCCAGTTCCAGCGCCAGGCCATCAACGTCATATTCCGGCTCTGCTTTACGCCTAAACACCGCCAACAGGCCAAAGCCGCTGTCGCCCAATTTTTTATGCGCCAAGCCCAAATCGTATAATTCCTGAAAGGCTTTAACCCTGTCTTGCTGCTCGGCTTTTAATTCAGTCATTTTTTCAGCATGATAGCCTTTTAATAAGCCCGCCAGTTCTGCTTCGTCAGCCTGAAGCTGATGTTGTAACTCCGGCGTTTTTGCTTTTGTCTTCTCCAGCGCAGATGTGGCGTCCTTTAAAGCTGAAGTCGTGCTTTTCAGCCATTTGCTGAAAGCTTTTTGCTGCCCGGTCAATTCAGCCAACTCAAGCCTGAGCTTTTTTAGCTTGGCGGTTTCGGGAAAATTGGCCAGTAGTGTTTCATCCGCCGTGTGTTCCTTAAGCCATAGGTCTACGGTGTCCAACTGCGCTTTCTTTTCGGTTTGTTGCACGGCCAGAGATTGCAGCAAAACCGCCTCGGACTGCCTGTTCGACCTGAGTTGATTAACCTGTGCACGGGTGTCATCAATGGCTTGCTTTTGTTCGGCAAAATCCTTGTCACCCAAGCCATCCGGCACCATAGGATTATCACCCAGCAGGCTTTTTAACTGCAATAACTCAGTTTGCAAGGCCTCCAGTTCGGCTTTGCTATGCTGCACCTGCCGTTCCCTGCTATCAATATCGGCTATATTATCCTTAAAAATTAAAGCATTTTGCGCCGCATCAATCTGCGTCAGCGCATCCTGGGTATTTTTTGCCTGTACTTCCAGGTCGGCCAGCTGTTTTTCCTGTCCGGCGATCTGAGATTCCAGAACGCTAATCTTGTCCAGCGCGGCTTGCTGTTGCTCCAAGGCTTTTTGCTCTTGCTGCAACTCGTCATAATGGGCTTGATGGTCGAGCAAATCATGCTGACAGGCTTCCCGTTTTTCAGGGGGCATGAGCACGATAGCCGCCAATTCTTGCGTTAAGCGGTCTATGCCCGCTTGTGCGGCAGCGGCTTTTTCGGTGACCTCTTGCTTATAATCAGCATAAATGTCGGTGCCGATGATTTTTTCCAGTATATCCATGCGTTCACTGTCCAGCGCATTCAGAAACGCGGCGAAATCGCCCTGGGCCAATAAAATGGAGCGAGTGAAATTACGGAAATTCATGCCGGTCAGCTCGGTGATTCTTGCACAAACCTGTGCTGCCGTGCTCGCCAAGACCTCGCCATCCGACAAGCGGACCAATTGCATTTGCGCCGCCTGCACTTCGCCGCCCGGATTGTTTTCTGCGCGTTGCACATGCCAGCTTGATTTGTATTTGTCTTGCCCCAGCGCAAACTCAACTTCAGCGAAGCATTCGGCAGCATGCCGGGTCATGACAAATTCGGCGGGCCTGTCAAAACGGAATGTCTCACCATACAATCCCAACGTGATGGCATCCAAAATACTCGATTTGCCTGAGCCATTCGGCCCGGTAATCGCAAAAACACCGGTATCGGAAAAAGGCGGCTGCTCAAAATTGACGCGATTGTCACCTTCCAACGAGTTGATGTTTTTTAAATGGATATTGAGTATCTTCATAACGTTATGATTTTTATATGACTAATTATTGAGCAACTTATCATGGTACACGCTTATTGTGCACTTCGTATGATACGCGATAAGGCTGCCTGAGAAAACAAGTGCAAAAAACCACAAAACCATCTTGCTTGACTAGCAGCTCGCCCGGATAAAACGCCTCTTAGCATTGCAATCTAGGCGGCTGCGCCCTGCATTGTGGCGCTAAAGAGGATGTTTATCGTCAAAGATTGGCGTAACAGCAAAAAAGCGCGGATGTTGTCCAGCGCATATTGAATGCTGCTGATGCTCGCTTAACCGTTTAATTTCATCTGGCGTAACATCGCCTTCTTTGAGCTTTGCAGCTAAAGCGGCAGTAAACTCATCAAGTTTGTTTTGCATCGCGTAACACCCATTCCAGTGCGGGCCATTCGATAGGGGTTAACCGGAAACGGGTGAATGATTCCCGCTTATTGCATGGCCGTGCTATCCGGTTAAATTTGATTATAGCGCTTTAAATCAAGTGCGCCATTTTCATAAGTGCGCCAATAATAAGGCTGGTTTGCAGTAAGCCAACACCTACCACCCAGCGGATTAATTCCGCCTTGGTTTCAGCGATCATGCGCCCGGTATCGGCTCTCAACAGTTCTATTTTTAATTCCACTTCTCTAATATCGTGCTTTAACGCGGTTTCAACCTCTTTTAAATCACGCTTAGTGGCTACATCATCAAGCTTATAGTCATGCTTGACCTGTTCCAGGGTGTTGTCTGTGATAGCGAGTTGTAGCTCGGTCAATACTTGCGCCTGTTCGTCGGTAAATCCGACCTCTTTTAATTTGTTGGCAAACAGCAATGTATCAAAGGTTATTGTTGTCATGTTGTGCGCTCTCTTGTGTCTGTGCTGGAATTATACCCATTTTTAATAGGCTAACTGCTCAAGCGTAATACCCAAGGCATCCGCCGCCTTTTGCAGAGTGGCCTTGCGTGGACGCTTGGCTGCTTCGATCTGCGCGTAACCGGCCTGCGTTATGCCCATACGTTCGGCTATGTCGGTTTGTGTCAGCATCAGGTATTCACGCCAGGCTTGCAGCATACTAACTTCATCCATGATGCGCTTACCAACAACGGCGTTTGGGATCATGCCGGGTCTGACAACACCCGGTAGCTTGATGAAATCAGCATAAGGCAATACCACAAAGGCCGGTTTGCCGTCGTTTCCAAGGATGGTTTGGTAGCTAGTAAGTGCGCTCATTGCGTTTTTTTACCTCTTCAATATCAATAATGTGTATGCCGCCGTCGAACTCGAAAAACACCCGGTAATCACCCACCCGCAAGCGATAGCTGTAGGCATGACGAGTCAGTTTTTTAATGCCTTGGCAGTTCGGGAAATCAGCTAATACTTGCGCTTCGGTATAAATCTTTTGGCGCATGGCGGTTTCCTTGATTTTTTCAACTTGCTTTAGTGCTTTAGGTTTCCAGTTAATTTCATTCATAAGCTGATTATAAGTATTGTATAAGCTTAGTCAATCTTACGCCTGTTGCTGATAGGTATTACGTTCCAAGACTCGCCTTTCTCGCAGGTATCTAAAAAATTAGCCCATATCCCCCTTCATCAAAACCATAAACTCATCCGCAGGAAGCGGCTTGCTGAAATAATAGCCCTGGATCTCATCGCACAATTTCAGCTTGAACATGTCCAGTTGCTGTATGGTTTCAACGCCTTCGGCAATGGTTTTTAAGTTCAAACTTTTTGCCAGACTGATAACGGCGTCGACTATGTTTTCACTGTCTTTATTGCCGATCATACCCCTGGTAAAGGATTGGTCTATCTTGAGTTTATGCAATGAAAAACGTTGCAGGTAACTGAGCGAGGAATAGCCGGTGCCAAAATCATCAATTGATAAGTTAATGCCGAGCCGGGTTAATTGGCGGGTGGTTTCTATCGCCAGTTCGGCATTCTGCATCGCGATACTTTCAGTCAGCTCCAACTCCAGGAATTGCGGCGGTAAGCCGCACTGTTCCAAGGTTTGCTTTACTTTTTCAACCAAGGTATTGGCCCTAAATTGCGCCAAGGAAAGATTAACGGCAACCGTTAATGGAAAGCCGCTATCGTGCCATAGTCTGGCTTGGGCAATAGATTGTTCAAGCACCCAATCCCCTATGGGCAGGATTAAACCGCACTCTTCGGCTACGGGTATAAATTCAGCTGGTGAAACCATGCCTAAAACTGGATGTCGCCAGCGCAACAAGGCTTCGGCGCCAATGATTTGTCCGGTATGGGCATTAATTTGAGGTTGAAAATAAACCATCAATTCATTGCGCGCAATGGCATGTCTTAGACCGCTCTCGATTTCCATGCGTTTCTGTGTTTGTTGCTGCATAGTCGGCGTGAAAAACTGATATTGGTTGCGCCCATTTTTTTTAGCTTGATACAGCGCCGTATCTGCATTTTTGGACAAGATTTCGTAACTGTCGCCATTGTCCGGATAAAGGCTGATGCCTATTGAGGGTGTGATATACAGTTGATAATCTTCGTAAATAATGGCCTCAATCAATAAGGCCATTATTTTTCCGGCGACAATGGCCGCGCCATTTTCATTGCTGTCAGCGAGTAAAATATTAAACTCATCTCCGCCTAAACGGGCTACGGTATCTTCTTCACGCACACAGGCCAGCAAGCGGCGGCCTACTTCAATCAGCACTTGGTCCCCGATAGAGTGCCCCATGGAGTCATTAATGTTTTTAAAATGGTCCAGGTCGATAAACAACAACGCAAACGGTTTCTTATGCCGTTCAGCGACGATCAATTGATAATCTGCCCGCGATTTAAGCAATAAGCGGTTGGGGAGATTCGTTAATGAATCATAATGGCCCAGATGCTCAATCCGTTTTTCGGCAACCTTATACGGGGTAATGTCGGTGAATACTGCAATATGGTTAATAATTTCCCCGGCTTCATCGCGCACCACGCTAATGGTTAACCATTCAGGGTAGATGAATCCGTTTTTATGGCGATTCCATATCTCACCTTGCCAAATACCGTTTTTTAGCAATAACTCCCACAATTCGCGATAAAACTCTTTATCTTGCCGTCCCGAAGCAAGAATTCTCGGATTTTTACCTAAAACTTCGTGTTCCTGATAGCCGGTGATGACCGTAAACCCTGGATTGACGGAAACAATGTCATTATTTTTATCGGTGATCGTAATTCCTTCCCCGCTTTGATTAAATACTTTGGCCGCCAACTCCAGCTTTTCTTCGGCAAGCCGACGGGCGGCTTCATGAACGTATGAATCCAATGCAAAAGACAGATCAAGACTGAGCTCTGCCATCAATTTCAGTGCTTCTTCGTCAAACAAATTTCTCTCTAGGCTATAGACACTGAGCACGGCATACGTGCTTTTACTTTTCGCAATAGGAACCGAACAAACAGATCCCCAGGCAAAACACCTGTCGGCATGATCATGCCAGGGCTTTGTGCTGGGGTCGGCTTGAAAATCATCAATCACAACGATACGGTTTTCACGATAGGCACGTCCGACCGGCCCACGGCCTTCCGGCACATCAGGATCGACAGAAACGACCAGATCGGTCAGATAAGCCTGGATGTCACCGGCTTTGGCAACCGGTACCATACGCTCCGAAGACTCATCGGGCCGCCCAATCCAGGCTAGCTTTACCTGTTGCAGACCGACCGCAATAGTACAAACGTTGGCAAACAACTCCTCCTCATTATCAATCTGCACAATGGCATGATTGATTTTACTGAGATTGGCATAAAAATTACTCAAGCGGTTGATTTTTCCTTCATGCGCTTTGCGTTCCGTAATATCCCGCCCGACACCGATTAATCCCAACAGATTGCCGTCGTTGTCTATTACGGGTGTTTTGAGGGTTTCCAACAGTACTTGTTTGCCGTCGGAAAGGGTAATCGCCTCTTCGTTAACGAGTGTGCAGCCCTGAATCAATAAGGCCGCGTCGTGTTCTCCGTGAGAGAGCGCAGTTTCAGTATCAACAAAATCAAAATCAGTGCGGCCAGTGATATTTTCAACCGGTTGGTTAAAATAATTTGCGACCGCTGTATTACAGAACAGATATTGCCCCGCAGTATTTTTACAGTAAATATAATCGGGTATGTTATTAATCAAGTTGAGCAACAAATTACGCTCATCCAGCAAATTACGCTCTATTGCTTTACGCTGGCTAATATCAAGGCAGATGGCAACAATATAGTCGGGATGATTACGATAAATTTGAAAACAGATTTCTACAGGATAACAGGTGCCGTTTTTACGCTGATGCGTTGTTTCAAATCTCAACTGGTCTTGTTCACCACTTATCAACAGCCTGATTAAATCAGTAAACAACACCACATCAAATTCCGGCTTAATATCCAGCGGCGTCATGTTTTTGAGTTCATCCAGACTGAAGCCCAAATTGTTTATGCCGCCTTGATTAACGTGTTCGAAACGCAGGTTTTCAGTGTTAATGATATAAATTTCATTGATCGATTGTTCAAGAATATTACCCAATTGTTGGTTTTCTTGTTCTGCCCATCGAGTTTGTGTGATGTCCTCTATCATGTGCAGATGGAACAACGCGGGCTTGATGGGGACGCTCGACAACCTGGTCCAGGCGATGGCATTGTCGGGACGGATATAGCGCTTTGTGATATTGAAGGCTGAAATCACACCCCCATTCAAAAGCGATACTTTGTCCATCTCTTCCTGAATGTCCTCAGGATGGGTGATATGCGCCCAGTCGCTGTCCATCAGCTCTTCTTTGCTACGCCCTACAATGTCCATAAACTTTGGATTAACATCATGGAAACGACCGGTCATCGAATCGATAACGGCGATGCCCAGCGGCGCTTCTGCAAATATAGTTCTAAATCGCAATTCATTCGCCGACAATTCCCGTGTGGTCCATTCAATTGGCCTATCCAACTTGGCGCTAAGCTGATTCAATTGCGCTTTGGTTTCTTGATGGGAAAGAATTTCATGCTCAAGTTTTACATTCGCTGAGCATAAACCGGATGGGCCGGGTGCATACCAGGCTTTTGCAACCAACCGCCACAACAGGAATACTGCGGCTGCCGTGACCACAGCAGCGCATGCTTGGGCTATGCCGTTCAGACCGTAAACAGGATGCCACGCAGTGCCGGCGGATAATAGCTGAACAAAGCCGCAGCTAAAAATAAAGGCGCTAAATACCCACAGTTTCCATTTAAATTTAATAGATGCCCGCTTATAAGCAAACAGGCCCAAACCAACAGACATAGCAAAATAAGACCCTGCCGCGACTATATTGGCAATGGCAAATAACCAGAACACCGCAGTATTCCAAAAGAGATAACCGTCATACGGCAACATGGCTTGGGCAACTAATAAAAAATCAAATACGTTTTCCATACAAAACCACCTGTTTTATTTCGTATTGCCTTCCAGAACTATCACCAACATATTTGCGGGTTTCCTTAACGGGGAATGTAGCACTACCTGTTGGCCATCCTTTTAGTACTTTGCAACGCATGTTCAATAATGGCCGTAATTTCTTCGCATGGAATAACGATTTTAGGGCTATGGATGATATGCGTAGCCAACGCGCTAATGACGTACCAATGCTGGGGCAAATCTATAAACTTGAAGGCTTCTATAAACAATTGTTCGATGATGCGATTACCTTGCTGTCTGCATTCGATAACGGACTCAATATATTCATTAACAACATCAAGATCAGATGCGCCGCCGTAAAACCTCAAGGCATCCAGATTAACCAGATGCCGGCTAATCGCTTCATCATCACGCCGCGCGACGTATTTTGCTTCTGCCAAGGGGCCTGCCAACAAATTGACAATATCCGCCTCAAAAGCCGCCAGATAAGCCGGTTCATCCATTGCAGACAACTCCGCCAGCGATAAAGGCAGATTTTCTATCAACCGCCCCCCTTCAACTTTTGCCTGGTAATTGTGTTGAAATGCTGCACTGGCATGAGGATCCAACACTATTTGTAAATAAACCGGCGGTAATTGTTGCTGTTTATTGCGTAAATAAATGGCCACCGCATGCCCGGCTTCATGAAAAGCCACTTGCCGGAATAATTCCTGTTTGGTGTTGAAAATAGAATCGGAGCTACTGTGATTGCGTTCCATAAAAAATCCTGTTTAAAAGCATGTGGTTTTGGTGTTTAACCCTAGAAGCATAAGCCCCCAGCAATAAAAAATGTTAGGAGTCGGCAGCAGCTATGGGCCGCTGTCCAGCCATTAAGTACATCAATAGCTGGGGAACTTTTGCGACGGAGCTCATTGTTGGATCCCTAAAACCGTTCAAAGAGGCTCATATCAATGCCACCGCCATTCCCTTTCCTTCGCTTGCTAGTTGGCGCAGGCTTGATTATTATTGCCGTTTCTCTGTACTCTTTCGTTGTGTTATGTTCAAACGCCGATTTGTCTACCGTTTTGTCCTGGGTGATCATGAAAAAACTCATCAGCGTTTTCAGTTGCTCGGCCTGACTGGTCATTTCTTCGGCAGTCGCGGCCAGCTCTTCGCTGGCTGAGGCGTTTTGCTGGGTGATCTGGTTCATCTGGTTCATCGCCGTATTGACCTGGCTGACGCCGGTCGTTTGTTCCAATGAGGCGGCGGCGATTTCCTGCACCAGATCCGAGGTCTTGGTGATGCTGGGCACAATTTCGTCCAATAACTTACCCGCGCTCTCAGCGGTCTTGACGCTGGTTTCCGCCAGTTCGCCGATTTCCCGCGCTGCCACCTGGCTGCGTTCTGCCAGTTTACGCACTTCCGCCGCCACCACCGCAAAGCCTTTGCCGTGGTCGCCTGCCCGTGCCGCTTCGATGGCAGCGTTAAGCGCCAGCATATTGGTCTGGTAGGCGATGTCGTCGATGATGCCGATCTTGGATGCGATGTTCTTCATTGCCTCTACCGTCTGACGGACGGCGACGCCGCCTTGGGAGGCCTCTTGCGAAGCTTTCCCTGCCATGCTATCGGTGACTTTGGCATTTTCGGCGTTTTGATTAATGCTGGCCGCCATTTGTTCGATACTGGCGCTGGTTTCCTCGACGCTGGCAGCCTGTTCGCTGGAGGCTTGCGACAACGATTGCGAAGTGGCGCTGATCTGTTCGGACGCACAGCCCAGCTGGCCGGCAGCACAGATGACTTCTGCAATGGTTTGCGAGAGCTTGGCGACCGTGTTGTTGACGGTGTTCTTGAAGTCGTCAAGTTGGCCTTGGTACTCACCGCGAACAGTTCGGGTCAGGTCGCCTTGCTCAATCAGCGTCAACACTTCGACCGCTTCGTTGAGCGGCAGGATGACGCCGTCCAAAGTGTCATTGACTCCCGCGACGATTTTACGAAAATCACCCTGGTGCTTATCGGCATCGGCGCGGGTTTGCAAACGCCCTTCAACAGCGGCAACCGATAGCATGTTGGCATCGGCGACCAAGGCATTGATGGCGTCTATGCAGGTGTTCAAATTGTTTTTGAGGATGTTGAAATCGCCGTTGTAGGTGTCGGTGATCTTGGCGGGGATCGCTCCTTTGGATATCTTGTCCACATAGTCCGCCGCGACATTCAGCGGCCCGATCACCGCGTCCAGCGTGTCGTTAACGCCGACCACGATCTTGCGGAAATCGCCCTGGTGTTTGGTCGCGTCGGCGCGTGTCGCTAACCGGCCTTCCACTGCTGCCACGGACAACAACCCCGCATCCGACACCAGCGCGTTGACCGCTTCGATACAGGTGTTCAGGTTGTTTTTGAGGATGTTGAAGTCACCGTTGTAGGTGTCGGTGATTTTGGCGGGAATCGCCCCTTTGGAAATCTTGTCCACATAGTCCGCCGCGACATTCAGCGGCCCGATCACGGCATCCAGCGTATCGTTGACGCCGACCACGATCTTGCGGAAATCGCCCTGGTGTTTGGTCGCATCGGCGCGTGTCGCCAACCGGCCTTCTACCGCCGCTTTGGATAGCACGTCGGCATCCTTAACCAGCGCTTGAATGGCGATGACCATGTTTTTCATAGCCGCCATTACGCTGGTGGTATCGCCGGCTTTGAGTTCAATCCGGGTACTGAGATCGCCTATGGCGACTTTATTGGCGAAGTCTGCAACAAAATCCGGTTCGCCTCCGATTTGGCGCATCAGGTTGCGGGCCACGAACCATCCTAGCAGTGCAATCGCAAGCAGAACAACCGCTGCGATGAGCATAGATATCCAGGCCGCATCGGTTTTGGCTGCGGCCGCTTCATCAGCCCCCTTTTTCGCCAGTTCGACGTTGTAGTCCATATGGGCATTGAACGCAGCATTCACTGCCTCGGCCTGCGCGGCATACTGATTTAGCGTGGCGTTAGCCTGCTCTTTCTGGTTTTGAGGAGAAAAGTCCAGTGCCTTTTCCATGCCCTGAAGGTATTGGTTAAACGTTGCGATATCCTCGGCTAGCATCTGCTTGTCCTTGTCATCCGCGAGGGTAATTTCATACGCTTTCAAGGCGCTTGAAACCTTATTGCGCGCCTCATTGAGCTTGATTTCGATTTCCGCCACCTGGTCGGCATCGGTATTCAATTCATGGCGGTATAAACGTATACGGCCTAGCGACTCAGTGGCATTGCTCAACGCCACAATAGCCGGGATACTGTTGACATTGGCAAAGTTGGTTTTGTTATACACCTTATCCATGCTGCTCTGCCCAAGCCAGGCTAACCCCAGCAAACCCAGAATAGCTGCGCCGACTAACAACAGCAGCATTTTTGTAATAGTCATCTTCATTTGATTTTCCTCAATAAATTTTAAAAAAATCCTACGAAAGAACCCTACGACCACCAGCCCAAGTGGGTAGGATAAATATCGATGGACTAAACCACCCGCTAAAAAATGCGGCTAAAGCCACCTTGGAAATAAAATACCTTGCTGCAACAACCATTAAGAGAAGCAGCCTATTACCTCGTTCGGTCATTCAACATTAGCTACCGGTATATCCCATGCAGACGAATGATAGCTGTCATAAATTGTTTTAAAATTTGCTTTAATAGAATATTATTGATTTTGTTCTTTTTAATAAAAAGCGAATATTAAGCATTTTATGCGCAACAAAACGTCATGGATGTTCATTAAAATAATAAAACGTCCATTCCGTTTGGCTGGGTTTCTGTTGAATATGCGTTAAATAACTCTTTCCATGAATTTGTTTAAATTCTGGCTTAATCGATTAAACGCGTCAAGGATGCACAATGGAGCACTAATGGAGCACTAATGGAGCATTAATGGATATGAAATATATCCATTCCATACATGTGACATGTGGTTGTATTACGATTACACTTCGGAGTTGAATCCACGTTATGAGAAAATTTAATAACAAAAAATTAAATCAATCAGTTAGCATTAAATTAGAAGCTATGCTTGCAGACACGCCGCAAGACCGCCCAGCTTACCCCGCAAAATCCGTTGATGAACTTTTACAAGATCTGCGTATACACCAAATCGAACTTGAAATGCAGAACGAGGAGCTGCGGCGTGCCCATATGGATTTGGAGGCATCCCGCGACTGTTATCAACAGCTCTATGATTTCGCCCCCGTCGCCTATCTGTCGCTCAGCGCACAAGGCCTCATCACCGAAGCCAACCTGACCTGCGCGACCTTATTGGGCGTGGAGCGCAACAAACTGATCAATAGCCGTTTTGCACGCTATGTCAGCACCGAAGACACTGATCTTTGGTATCGATATTTTCTGCATGCTAAAAAACATGATGGCAAACACAGGTTTGAACTGCTCCTGCACCGCGCGGACGGCACGAACTTTCATGCACAGCTTGATTGCCTCAATAGCGAAGAAAACGGCTCCCGCCCTGATTTGCGTATCGCGCTCAGCGACATCACCGAAAGTAAGCGCGTCGAGATAGCCCTGCACATCGCCACCGCCTTTGAAACAACGATAGGCATCATCGTGACCGATGCCGACAAGATCATCATAAGCATCAATCAGGCCTTTAGCCGTATCACCGGTTACTGCGCCGAAGATGCACTAGGCCGTACCCCCTCTTTTCTCCGCTCCGGGGAGCATGACGAGGATTTCTACCGGGAGATGTGGGCAAGGGCGGCATACGACAGTTACTGGGAAGGCGAAATCTGGGACAAACGCAAAAATGGCGAAATATTCCCGTTATGGCTCACCATGTCCGTAATCACGGATGAGCATGGGCAACCCACCCATTATGTCGGCTCCTTTAGAGACATCACGGCCCAAAAGCAATCCGAAAAAGTGTTGCTAGACACGGTGCGGCGCGTTGAAAACAAGGCAGCAAATTCACAAGAGGCGCTGGAACAAATTAAAGAAGAATCGACGACCATTAATGCGGCGCTTAAGGTTCTGCTCAAGCATCGCGAAACCGACAAAACCGAGGCGCAAAACCTGCTATCGAACGAGATAGAAGGCGCTATCCTGCCCTTCCTGAAAAAGCTGGGTAAAGTGAACACTGATCCCTGGCAATGCCGCTTGATCAATATCCTTGAAAACAATCTACAACAAATGGTGGCTACCTACGGGTGCGCGACCAACCTGAATGCCATTTACCGAAAATTAAGCCCCGTCGAAGTGCAGGTGGCATCTATGGTCAAGCAGGGGCTACCGACAAAAATTATCGCCGATACCTTAAGGCTCTCACCGGGAACCATCTGCATCCACAGAAAACACATACGCAAAAAATTGGGCCTGAACAGCAAGGCAGACAATCTGCGCCGTTATCTGCTGTCGTTCGCCGAATAGACTAAGATTTTAAGCCCACAGACCAGGCATATCCAAAAAAATGGTTATTTTTAATATCCATTCCATACCTATTCATACCCCATTTTAAATCATTCCCCCCCCCTTCCTTCATCTGCGAAAATACTTGTGCGGTGTTTCCCAACCTAGCGGTTTGGCTGAGGCCATCGGGTAATGACACACGCATCAGAATACGTTGTTAACTAACAGCAGTTCAATCTATGCTATGAGGTGAAATATGAAAAAAACCGTTAATGATAAAAATCCTGCCATCCAACAGGAACCTATCCATCTTCCCGATTATGATGCCAATATTGCCGAACTGGCTTATTTTAAAGCTGAACAAAGAGGATTTGAGCCAGGCCATGAATTGGAAGACTGGTATAAAGCGCAACAGGAATTTCTTGGCTTCGAATAAGCCCCCCAATAAACACTGAAACTAATTACTGGAGAAAATCATGAGCATTTTTCCCACTATGCGAAACTGCGTTCGACCACACAGCGCTTGGCGACTTCGACCACTGCGTACAAGAAGCGTTTAGCCCCGTCGGCAAAGACTTCTCTGGTGTACACTCCGTTCGCTATGACGTTCTGAACCTCGGACAGCTTGTAGAGATCATGAACAGATTCTAAGGAGGTGTAGGGATGAAAAGAATTTTAATTGTTGACGATTCGGAAGACATACGGGAATTGGTGCTTGCCACGCTAAAATGTCCGGAATATCAGATATTGCAAGCCTGCAACGCCGATAAGGCCATGAGCTTCTTTCTTAATGACCTTCCTGATTTGATCGTGCTGGATGTCATGATGCCGGGAAAAATGAACGGATTTGAACTCTGTAAACTTATTAAACACAACATCAGACTGTCTTCAATTAAAGTAATTTTATTAACTGCTAGAAACCAGCGTGACGATATTATGGAAGGCATCAAGGTTAAATCGGATGCCTATGTGGTCAAGCCGTTCAATCCATTCGCGTTACAAAAAAAGGTTCATGAATTGCTGTATCCGCCTGAACTCATACAGTAGGCAGTAAATTCTAAAATGCACTAGCGCCCGGCATCCTTATAACATAGGTATGCTAGGTGTCTGTTTATGATCTTTTTAACCTGCTTTTAAAATTTATTTTTGCAACAAAAGACTGGCAATATTTATATAACTAATTGATAAATATAAAAGTCTGTTAAAGATTGTAAACAGGCTCTTAGATTGGAATTTTCCTGGCGACCATTATGGCCCACTAACGCAACATACGGTAAGGCTGCGGCAGCGACACTGTTTGTTTCGCCTTTTAAACGTTTCTTTACGGCACACCAATAACCCTAATTGACGTGAGGTTAAATATAATCCATACTTTAAATGTGGTATTAATAATAACTATGAGGAGAACAATATGTCGTTAATTACGTGGACAGCCGCCCAATACGGCACCAACGTCGGTTTTGCTGACGAAGAACACCAAACTTTATTTGATAAGCTTAACAAACTGTATGATTTGGCAACAGGCGGCGCAGAGCGTTCTGCTGTAGGCGCCCAACTGGATGATCTAATCGCATACGTCGTCGAGCATTTTGCTCATGAAGAAAGAGAAATGCAGGCCAAAGGCTTTGCAGGCTATCCAGCCCATAAAGCCGAGCATGACGCATTAGTCGGCATTTGCGCCGGTTTGCAGACAAAATTTCATGCCGGTGAGGCCGAAGTGAATGAAGATGTCGGCCAACTGGTTAAAGGCTGGCTGGATAACCATATCCCTAAATTTGATATGGCCTATGCCGAAGCCTTAAACAGTTAGTCTCTGTTGCCCGCCATACGGGCAGCAAACAATATCAAACGAGACAGGCTTTATGCCTGTCTTTTTTTGCCTGCTGTTTAGCCATGCCTATAAAGTGCTGACGTATTATAATTACGGCTTTATATACGCTGACTAAAACCATCACCATGCAACCCGCCTTTGTCCATTTAAGACTGCACTCCGAATTCTCGCTGGTAGACGGTATCGTTAAAATCAAGCCTCTGGTTAAACGCCTTGCCGAACTTAACATGCCGGCTATTGCCATTACCGACCATGCTAATTTGTTCTCGCTGGTCAAATTTTATAAAGCGGCAATGGGGCAAGGCATCAAACCGATAGCTGGGGCCGATGTGCTGGTCTTTAACGACGAAGAACCGGCAGCGCCGCATCGGCTGACTCTGTTGGTCAATACTCAACAAGGTTATGTGACGTTGACGGAGCTTATTTCCAAAGCTTATCAGGAAGGCCAGCACCAGGGTGTGCCGATGCTGAAACGGGAATGGATAAGCGCCAATCATGGCGGCTTGATCGCCTTATCGGGGGCTATGGAAGGCGATATCGGCAGGGCGCTGCTGGCCGAAAATGCCGGGGCCGCCAAACGCTGTGCCGAACATTGGGGCGGCTTGTTTAAACAGCGTTTTTACCTGGAATTGCAACGTGTCGGCAAACCCGACGAAGAACGCTATATTGCCGCCGCTATTGAACTGGCATTGGCAACCGGTTTGCCTGTCGTGGCGACGAATGATGTCCGCTTCATACACCAGGAAGATTTTGCCGCGCATGAGGTGCGGGTGTGCATTAATCAGGGACGGGTACTGGATGACGCGCGACGGCCTAAAGACTACACCGAACAGCAATATTTGCGTAGCAGTGAAGACATGCAGGCCTTCTTTGCCGATATTCCAGAGGCCTTGGCAAATACCGTTGAAATCGCCCGGCGTTGCAATATCGAGCTAAGCCTGGGGAAAAACTTTTTGCCCGATTTCCCGGTACCGGCCGGTATGACCTTAGGCGAGCTTATGGCTGCTGAATCCAGGAAGGGCCTGGCTGAGCGCTTGCAACACTATCCGGCAACCGGAGCCGGTTCGGATGAAGAAAACCGCAAGGTGTACTACCAGCGTCTGGATACCGAACTGGAAGTTATCAATGCCATGGGCTTTCCCGGCTATTTCATGATTGTTGCCGATTTCATCCAATGGGCAAAAAACCATCAGATTCCCGTCGGCCCAGGCCGCGGCTCCGGCGCCGGTTCGCTGGTCGCCTATGCGTTGAAAATAACCGACCTGGATCCCATCGAATTTGATTTGCTGTTCGAGCGCTTTTTGAACCCCGAACGGGTGTCGATGCCGGATTTCGATATCGACTTCTGCATGGATAGGCGCGATGAAGTCATCCATTATGTCGCCGAGCATTACGGCCGCGACCATGTCGCGCAAATCATCACTTACGGCTCGATGGCAGCCAAGGCGGTTATCCGCGATGTCGGCCGCGTGCTGGGCTTTTCTTACGGTTTTGTCGATAGGTTAGCCAAGCTGATACCGTTTGAAATCGGCATGACCCTGAACAAGGCTTTAACAGACAGCACCGACCTCAAACAGCTTTACGACACCGAGGAGGAAGTCAAGACCCTGATTGACATGGCCTTGTCTTTGGAAGGCACGGTCAGGAATGCCGGTAAACATGCCGGCGGTGTTGTTATATCGCCTACCAAACTGACGGATTTTACGCCGCTTTATTGCGAGGAAGGCGGCGGCAATCTGGTCACGCAGTTCGATAAAGATGATGTGGAAGCGGTCGGCCTGGTCAAATTCGACTTTTTAGGCTTGCGGACGCTGACGATCATCGACTGGGCCTTGCAAACCATTAACCTGAAAAAACAGCGACTTGGCGAAGCACCGGTCGATATAACCACCATCCCCAGGGATGACGCCGACGCCTATGTACTGCTGAAAAAAGGCCTGACCACTGCGGTGTTCCAGCTCGAATCGCGCGGCATGAAAGAGCTGATTAAAAAACTCAAACCCGATTGCTTCGACGATATTATCGCCCTGGTGGCCTTGTTCAGGCCTGGGCCGCTGGAATCGGGCATGGTTGACGATTACATCAACGTTAAACACGGCGCGAAAGCCGAATACGCGCATCCGCTGCTGGAACCGATATTGAAGCCGACCAACGGCGTTATCCTGTATCAGGAACAGGTTATGCAAATCGCGCGGGAACTGGCGCAATACACGCTGGGCGGTGCGGATATGCTACGCCGCGCCATGGGCAAGAAGAAACCTGAAGAAATGGCCAAGGAACGGGAAAAATTCACTTCCGGTGCGGTCGCCAATCAGGTCGATGAAAAAATCGCCACGTATATCTTTGATTTGATGGAAAAATTCGCCGGTTATGGTTTTAATAAAAGCCATTCCGCTGCTTATGCGCTGGTCGCTTATCAAACCGCATGGCTGAAAGCGCATTATCCGGCCGCATTTATGGCGGCGGTGCTGTCTTCGGATATGGACAACACCGACAAAGTCGTCGTACTGATAGAAGAATGCCGACAAATGAAGCTGGAAATCCGCCCGCCCGACATCAATCTTTCCGAACACAAATTTACCGTTAACAGCGACAATCATATCGTTTACGGCCTGGGCGCGATCAAAGGCGTCGGCGAAGCGGCTATCGAAGATGTGTTAATCAGCGAGCGCAATGCCAACGGGCCGTTTGCAGGGCTTTATGACTTGTGCAAACGCGTCGATTCCAGAAAAGTGAACCGGCGCGTACTGGAAGCCTTAATCAAGGCCGGTGCGTTCGATGAAATCAACCCTTGCCGCGCCAGCCATCTGGCAGAACTGCCCACCGTGTTAAAAGTCGCTGAACAACATGGAAAAATGGCGCAAACCGGGCAAAACGACTTGTTTGGCCTAGCCGTCAATACCGATGCGATTGCTGATGATACCGAAACCTACGCCACCGTCGTCGAACCGTGGTCGGAAAAAGAACGCCTGGATGCGGAAAAATCAATCCTGGGCTTGTATTTGTCCGGGCATCCGATAGACCAATACGAGCCGGAATTAAAACAGTTCACCAACGGCAAAATAGCGGCCTTGCAAGAAACGGTGGAAAGGTCGCGCGGCAATCTGACGGCGCGGGTTGCCGGCCTGGTCGTAGAGGTCCGTACCCGCCAGACCAAAAACGGCAAAATGATGGGCTTCGCGACGCTGGACGATCGTTCCGGCAGACTTGAATGTGCCGTTTTTGGTGAAGTCTACGACAGGTACCGGGATATTTTCGCTAAAGATAAACTGCTGGTCGCCGAAGGGGCGCTGGCTATAGACAGCTTTACCAATGCCCTGCGTTTGACGGTGGAAAAATTATACGACATCGAACAAGCCAGGTCGGTGTTTGCCAAATCAATACAGCTCAGCTGGACGGTGGCAGAAAATGATCGGGAAGCCGGTGCGTTTATGGTTAAACTGGGCCTTACACTACAAGCATTCAAAGGCGGCGCTTGCCCTATAGACTTACAGTACACGTCTGCACAGGCAAAAGCCAGTCTTAGGCTAGGGGATCAATGGCGGGTACATCCTGCGGATGAATTGATTGCACGGTTAAAGGGCTTGTCCGCCAGCGCCGATGCAGAGATCAGATACCGTTAGTAGGGGAACCAATGCTCCCGGACGGAAATATCTGGTCTAGCCATTTTTTAAAAAATACAATAGCGGCTTTACAACAGCCCCCAATAGCTAATAATGCGTAATTTACCGTTCCAAACGGGTTCTTTTTTTAAGGCTGCCTGTTACTTCGAAGCATCACTGATCATTCTCGCAGTATTATTAGGCTGGATTGCCGATATCAACCCTTTCCAACATATCTATTTCTCAATCCTGCCTATAGTTTATGGCGTGCTAGGCACGGTGCCCTTGTTCCTGATGTTTCTGTCCATGCAAAACATGCAGGACGAGTCTATAGTCAGTATCAGAAAATTTCTGCTGGACACATTAGGGCCTAACCTAAGCGCATACCAATGGCCGCATTTGCTGTTGCTGGGCGCTATTGCCGGTTTGTCGGAAGAACTGTTGTTCCGCGGGGTTATCCAGCCGTGGCTGGAACCCGCTTGGGGGGCGACCGCAGGCTTGCTGGTCAGCAACCTTATTTTCGGATTGGTGCATACCGTCACGCCGATGTATGCCGTGTTAGCGGCGGTAGTCGGCATTTACCTGGGACTGGCGATGGATTTCGGCGGCGACAGAAACTTGCTGACACCTATCATCATTCACGGTTTGTATGATTTCCTCGCTTTTGTTGCGCTGATGCGTACCTACCGCGCCGGCCTGCCAACGGCAAGCTAATGGACAGCCGCGACCAGACACTGTTTTTGCAGGAAGCGGTACAGGCTGCGCTGGACTCAGGGACACCATTAAATCTTGTCGGCGGCGGCAGCAAGGCTTTTTACGGCAGGCCTGCGGTCGGCGCGCCCTTATCGCTTAACCAGCATCAAGGCATCATTAATTACCATCCCTCCGAACTGGTCATGACCGCACGGGCAGGCACTAAGCTGGCTGACATAGAGCAGACCCTGGCCGAACACCGGCAGATGCTCGCGTTCGAGCCACCGCATTTTGCCGACACGGCGACCTTAGGCGGCGCCATCGCTTGCGGCTTATCGGGACCGAGACGGCCTTTTACCGGCTCGGCGCGGGATGTTGTGCTTGGCTGCAAAATCATAAACGGCAAGGCGGAAGTGCTGTCATTTGGCGGCGAAGTGATGAAAAACGTCGCCGGTTACGATGTGTCGCGCTTAATGGTCGGCGCTATGGGCTGTTTAGGGCTTTTGTTGGATATTTCCATAAAAGTCTTGCCCAAGCCTGACCTTACCGCCGGCACCTGTTTTGAATTGACGGCTAGCGCCGCCCTCCGCGCAATGACGACACTATCCAGGCAATCGCTGCCGCTATCCGGCTTGAGTTATGATGGCCGATTGCTATATGCCAGATTTTCCGGCTATGAATCCGCCGTCCGCGCAGCCCTGCAAAAAGTCGGCGGCGATACGCCTGGATCAGCCGATTTCTGGCAGGATCTCAACGAACAGCGCCATGCGTTTTTCCAAACCGACAGCACTCTATGGCGGCTGGCTGTGCCGCCGGCAACGCCTGAACTGGCGGTTCCTGGCGAATGGCTTTTCGACTGGGGCGGCGGATTGCGCTGGCTAACATCCAACGCCCCTGCCCTGAAGATTTTTGCCGCTGCCGGACTAGCCCGCGGACATGCCGTGCAGTTTCGGGCGCAAGACCGTACCGGCGACTGTTTCCAGCCCTTGACCGGTAAACTGCAACAGCTTAACCGTTCGGTAAAACAGGCCTTCGACCCTGACGGCATTTTCAACCCCAACAGAATGTACCAGGACTGGTAATGCAGACCCAGCTTACCGATGTTATCAACGCCACCCCCGAACGCGACGAATTGCTAGGCATACTGCGCGCTTGCGTCCATTGCGGCTTTTGCAATGCGGCTTGCCCGACTTACCTGGAGCAAGGCAATGAGCTGGATGGCCCACGGGGCCGTATCTACCTGATGAAGCAAGCCTTGGAAGGCCAAACCGTTACCCGGACGACCCAACAACATCTGGACCATTGCCTGACCTGCAGGGCCTGCGAAACGGCTTGCCCGTCAGGCGTCCAGTACGGGCGCTTGCTGGACATCAGCCGACCGATTATTGATGGGCAAGTCGGCCGCAAACTCCCGGAGCGTCTGCTGCGCGGCCTGATAACCCGTATTTTTCCTTACCGGCGACGATTTAGCGCATTGCTGGCAGTCGCCAGATTAGTCAAGCCGCTGCTGCCTGCACCCTTAAAACAAAAAATACCGCCCAAACCAGCGGAGCTGGCCTGGCCCAAAGCAACGCACAGCAGAAAAATGCTGGTCTTGTCCGGCTGCGTGCAAGCCACGCTGGCGCCTCAAATAGATGCCGCCAGCGCCCGTGTCCTGGACAAACTCGGCATTGCCTTGCTGCCGGTAGGCGGCAGCGGCTGCTGCGGCGCACTCCATTACCATCTGGCTGACCACCCGCATGCGCTGGCTATGGCCCGTAAAAATATCGACGCCTGCCAGCCTTATATTGAACAAGGCGCTGAAGCCATTGTCATGACGGCCAGCGCTTGCGGCGTGATGGCTAAAGACTACGGCACACTGTTGCATGCCGACCCGCATTATGCCGAAAAAGCCAGGCGATTTTCGGCCTTGACCAAAGATCTTAGCGAAGTGCTGATGCAAGAAGATTTGCGCGTCTTTAGCGCAGATCACAGAAAAATCGCCTTCCAGGCGCCGTGCACGCTGCAACATGGCCAGCGTTTGTCCGGCGTCGTGGAAACTCTGCTGCAAACTATCGGCTACCAACTGGTCACGGTCGCGGACGGGCATCTTTGCTGCGGTTCCGCAGGCGTCTATTCCTTATTGCAAACAGACATGGCCGCCCGCTTGCGGGATAACAAATTACAGGCCTTGGAGGCTGGGCAAGCGGACATTATCGCCACGGCCAATATCGGTTGTTTAAGCCATTTGCAATCGGCGAGCAAACAGAAAGTCGTGCACTGGATTGAATTGCTGCATGATTAGCTGGGTATCTAAACTATAAACGCTTAAGTTTTCGGTTATTTATCTAGTGTACGCATCGCGTACCTTTTTAGAATGATGATAAAAATTAATGTAAAAGCTACGCGATGCGTACCCTACGAAAAATTATAAAGACCGTATTGTGACTGTGCGAAGTAGATTGTTTTTTCAGGTTTTCCGTGAGCTGCACTAGCACCATCTTTCCTACAAACCAGACAGCCCAACATGACCAGCACCCAACCACACCATTCCGAACGAATCCATCATCAGGTTGCCCTGCATGTGCTGGTCAATGAATTAAAAACGTGTTTGCCGGATTCGGCGATCATCGCCGAGCCTGAAGCCTTAAGGCCTTATGAATGCGATGGCTTATCGGCGTACCGCTGCTTACCGTGGCTGGTCGTCCTGCCTGCAACCGTGGCGCAAGTCCAGCACTGCGTCCGTTGCTGTTACCGGCACGGCGTGCCGATAGTCGCCAGAGGCGCGGGCACAGGTCTGGCCGGCGGCGCGTTACCGCTGGACAACGGCGTGTTGCTGAGTTTAGTCCGGCTAAACCGCATCCTGGATATCGACAGCGCCAATCGCTTAGCCCGTGTAGAGCCCGGCGTGCGTAACCTCGCTATCTCACAAGCAGCGGCCAGCCACGGGCTTTATTACGCGCCCGACCCTTCCTCGCAAATCGCCTGCACCATAGGCGGCAATGTCGCCGAGAACTCAGGCGGCGTGCACTGCCTTAAATACGGGTTGACGACACATAATATACTGCAACTGGACATCATCACGATGGATGGGGAACTGGTCACGATAGGCTCGCACGGACTGGACGGCCCAGGACTGGATTTGCTGGCCTTGATGACCGGCTCGGAAGGCATGCTGGGCATAGTCGTGGCAGTGACGGTAAAACTGTTGCCGCTACCCGAACAAGTGCAGGTGGTGCTGGCGGCTTTCGATGATGTAGAGCAAGCGGGGCTGGCCGTTGCCGAGATCATCGCCGCAGGCTTAATACCGGCCGGACTCGAAATGATGGACAAAGCCACGATAAAAGCCGCCGAAGACTTCATCCATGCGGGCTACCCTGAAGATGCCGAAGCGATACTGCTCTGCGAGCTGGACGGCAGCGCCGCACAGGTCGACGAAGAACTTGAATTGGCTGTCGCGTTACTGGCGGGCAGCGGCGCAAGCCATATCAGCATCGCCAAATCCGAACAGGAAAGAAAGCGTTTGTGGGCGGGCCGTAAAGCCGCATTTCCGGCAATCGGACGCCTGTCGCCGGATTACTACTGCATGGACGGTACGATACCCCGACGCTTTCTGGCAACCGTCCTTAAAGGTATCGCCGAATTGTCCGAACACTATGGTTTGGCGGTGGCCAATGTTTTCCATGCCGGTGACGGTAATTTGCATCCGCTGATTTTATATAACGCCGACCTGCCCGGCGACCTGCAAAAAGCCGAGCAGTTCGGCGGCGATATACTGAAACTGAGCATAGCCGTCGGCGGTACGATTTCCGGCGAACACGGTGTCGGTATCGAAAAAATCAACCACATGTGCATGCAATTCAGCACCCAGGAGTTAACGCAATTCCATGCGATCAAACGCGCTTTTGACGGGCGCGGCCTGCTCAATCCGGGCAAAGCCATACCCACGTTAAGCCGCTGCGCCGAATTTGGCGCGATGCACGTCCATCACGGGCAATTGCCGCATCCTGGGATAGACAGGTTTTGACGGGCTTTTCAACCCAGCCCATTGTGCCGCTATCCGCAACGGATAAAAACGATACGCAGTAGGCATTATTTAAAAGTTACCTTTAAAATAATTGCCAAGTCCGACAAAAACGATATAATTAGGTTACTTTTTAATAAATGGTTAAGCCATGACCAAGAAAAAAGAAAAGCGTGGGCGTAAAGCATTACCACCGGGACAGAAAAAACCACCGCAACCGACGATAAAAATCAACGATGCACTGTTCCCTTTCGTTAAGCTATTGAAAGCAGAATACAAAGCCAAACGAATTAATGCAGAAAAAATAAACGCGCTAACGCAGCTCTTGCTCGACGGCAATACTGACTTGACCGATAAAAAGCAAACCATTAGCGAAGCGGAGGCTGTTATTGAAGAAAAATCAGCCTCCTGAAGCGGCTTTCAACAGGTATCGGGGTTTAGAAATTAATCGCCCCGCATGCTTGTTGAACGTATAGCATTTTGAGGAGGTGAGTATAATGAAACGGACCCGTAAACACTTTGATGAAATCAAGTTTTATGGCTATTTTGGCTTAATTGTGGTTGCTACGGTTTTTTACATCATTTTTTGGGGTGTTTTATAACCGGCATCAGCCCTCAATGCGGAATTGCCGGAATAACACGAAATTCCCCAAGCCTTACGCTCGAAACTGGAGCTTCTGAAACGCGGTTGGTCAAGCCAGAGCTTGGTCAACCGCGCTATTCGGTTAAATAAAATCTCCCAATTTAAGTGCAGGCTATCATTGATGTTTGGACCTTATGCTTAGCAAATCCAAACTGAGTGTTAGCGCCTCCTTGCCTTTTGCCATTTAGCTGATAAGTTAAAAAAAACAGCACAATGCCTGTGCATCGGGCTTTAATATAAACAGAGGGTGGGTTATGAAAACCGGATCGGACAATGAACACAACATCTTTTATTTTTTTATAGGATTTATCGTTTTTAGTTTTTTGGTGATGCTGGTCATTTAGCTGCCCTAACACCCAAATGATTATTAACGCATGGCTTAAGGTCATGCGGCGGCAACGCCTCTGAACATAAAACCCCTGCCCCGCCGCGCAACACCCACTTCGGGCAACTCCGATTGTTGCCCGGTGTCGATAAATAGCCGGTTAGGGTTAACATCCCAATACCCTTATACCCTCACAATAGCGTCGCGACGCAACCCATCCCCAAAATCAGATATCATTGCACGTCTAGTCGACTAAGCAAAACCATAGCTTTCTCGAAACGACGACAACGTTTTTTCCGCGTAAACTATCCGTGCATTTTTGACGTATAAAACACTTAACGGGATAACACCATGCTTATAAAAAAATATCTGCTTATCTGGCTGGCCTGCATAGCCGGTTTTGTTTCCACACCCATCGTAGCCCAACAGCCCTCTTACTCCATTTATAATGACACCTCGACGCCATTGTCTTTTGAAACCTTAGACCCTGGCCGGGGAACTTGGCGCAACCAAGCAGTCAACCCACACCAACTAAAATCGTTCACGATAAATTCCGGCATGCCTAGCGGCAAAATCAGGATAGGGACGCCGACCCGTGGTTATAACGAATACACCGTAGGCACCGGTGGGGTGTACCGCCTGACCTGGAATGAACAAAAGCAAATGTGGGACGTCACTACGGACCAACAATCCTATAATCAGGCGCCTGGTTTTCAGGGACAGCAAAACCCCATACCTGACAACCGACATCAGTCAGGGACAAAACTGCCTTACCGGTTGGGTGATGCCGTGATGGTGCTTTGGAAAAGCAACTGGTATCCGGCCACCGTAATCCAGTTAGCCGAGCATAAAGTTAAAATCCATTACGATAATTATGACAACAGTTGGGACGAATGGGTCGGCAATTCACGGATTCGTTACCGTTAACGCCTCGTATTGTCCTGCCCCACGCTCAGCGTATTTAAGCCGTCCCTAACCGGCACGTTGCGGAAGCCCGGTACGCATCGCGCACTTTTTAAACTGTCCGGGTAATCGATACCAGAAAAAACCACAATCCCTGCCCTGGCACATAAGCCGCTTATTTAAGGCGTTATGTTTCGAGTATGCTACAAATAACTGTTGTAATTTCCTAGCAAACTGATAGGATAACCATATTTCGTGTTTTCGTCACTTTAACCTTCAAGACATGGGACTTGTTTGTTAGGCAACGATCAGACATTATCCGGATTGGTCTTTACTTTGGCCTTTATCAGTGAGTTATCGTAATGACTGACAACTTAAGCAAGCACAAACGCTATGGTATCTGCAAAAAACTACTGTTGCTGCTTAGCCTTGCCCTGGTCAATCAGGCCGCACTGGCCGACACGGTAGTGACCGACGAGCATATCCGCAGCATCGTAGCGTCTTTATTGCAAGAGAAAGACCAGCAAATTAAAAAACTGGAAGCGCGTATCCAGCAACTTGAGCAATCCGCACCCCCGACAGCGCTTGCATCAGTACCCATTATTCCGGCTAAAAACGACACACCGGTTAAGCCCATAGCGCTTAACGCCAATAACACCAGCACAGCAAAGCCAGATTCTGCAACGCTGTTGGAACCCCCAAAAGATAAAAAAACAGCGACCATCCTCGATAAGCTGGTTAATTTAAGCACTGAAGTTGAGGAACTTAAAGAAACCGCCCAGGAAAATGGCCTCAAGCTCAACGGCTTTTTCGATGTCAATGCAAAAACCGATAATTCAAGCAACCAGACCTTTAGTGTGGGTTCAATTGAATTGGATCTTGAATACGATTATTCCGACAATTTTGCCGCCAGTACCGCTTTAGTGCTGTGCGGTAATTCATCCGGGATTGATGCGGCCAGTTTTCCATCGGCGCCGGTTGCGGTATCCTGCGGTAGTAGCGGACCTGGCGGCATAGGCGCTGGGCCTGCGGGTTTTGCCGTCGCGTTTATAGATTACCATCGGTTCGACCACAGCCTTCCGCCCAGAGGCCGGATATTTAACAACCAAGGCTTCCATATCCAGGCCGGGCGTTTCGATTTGCCGTTCTCCACCGATTATCAAAATTACGCCAACAAAGACCGCGTCACGATTACCGCGCCCATCACCACCTCGCGCATGCAGTTCGGCGGCTATAACGGGGACGGCATGCGTTCTTATGGATCCTGGAAATTATTTAATTATTCGGTATTCTGGACGGATGCCATGTATGCCAATGACGGCACGTCCCTCGGCGGGCGTTTGGGGGTAACGCTGGGCGACAACACCTACCGTTCACACAACGCCAATCCCGAAGGTATAGAGCTGGGCATATCTCATCTCAGCGACCTGGATTACGACAATAACACCCGAAATCTGGTGTATGGCGCTGATTTAAGCTTCGGTTATAGCATCTTCAGGTTACAAAGCGAGTTGATGTGGTTACAGGCGCAAAATCATTTTATCGTCGATGACGGCATCAGTCCGGCCGTTGACTATGGGCATCCCAATGAATTGGGCTATCACACCACTTTGATCACCGACCTTAAAACCATCGTCAAGCAGCCGATATTCGCTTTTATCCGCTATGGTCGCTGGCAACCCCAGCATAAGGTGAGCACCGATTTCGACGGTAGTCTGGTCGCCGTCAATAATGTTTCGCTGTTAACCGTGGGCTTTAATTACACGATGAATGAGTACATGAAAATTAAATTTGAATATACCGATTCTTTAGGGACATCAACCCAGGAACATTATTTTGACCGCAAACTGGGCATTGCCCAAATGGTTGTGGCTTTTTGATGGAAACCCTTGCCCTTAACCCAGCCTTTAACGGCACCAAGACCCGCCTCAACCGTTTGCTGAGCTTGTTATTACTGTTGTTGACTATAGGTGTTGCCCACGCCGAAGCCGACAACCCGCATATCGTTGCCAACGACACGCCTCAATCGCTGTGTAAAAGCTGCCATATTGAAGATCCGGCCTTCGATATCGATGATGATGAGTTATTGCTGACCAAAAATAACGCCATGGATCCCGAAGCGTTCAGCCAGGATGCCGTCGCGATGTGCTCATCCTGCCATGATCCTGAGAATGGTCATAAGGTCGGCCTCAAGATTGATTTTCCGGTGCCGGCGGATTTGCAACTGGGCGAAAAAAATGATATTACCTGCTTAACCTGCCATTACACACATGGCAGTTTAGCGAGTGACAGGCCACAAGCCAGCTTTAGTTTTATGGACAAACTAATGGATGACGAACGCCTGCACAAAAGCTTTTTACTCCGCCGTAGCAATGTCGATGGCGAACTGTGTTTAATTTGCCACAAAGTCAATGAAGGTTCCCAATAATGTCCAGCATCTCCCCTAAACGCCATCAAGTATTCATTAAAAAAGCTTTTCAAGGGCGCTTTATCGCCGGGGTATTCCTGTTAATCCTGCTGTCTGGCCTATGCTCGGCATTACTCATCTATTGGCTTACCGGCAGCGACTTGCAGGCCCAGTCCCAAGCCGCCCACGTCAGTATTGCCAATGCCGGTCAGCGTTTGGGTTTGTCGATATTGATAGGCAATGTGGTTGCCGTGGTTGTCACCGGCATACTGACTATTTATGTGGTGTTGTACGCGACGCATAAAATCGCCGGCCCGCTGTATCGCTTTGAAACGCTTTGCGAGCATGTCGGCAATGGTGAGCTGGACGTTATCAGTTCGCTACGCGAGAATGACCAACTCCATGATTTGGCGCAAGCCTTTACGACGATGGTGGACAAGTTGCGTAAGCGCCGGGATCGGCAAAATGAAGCTATTGCCGACATCAACCAGCACGTCCAGCAATTAAAAAGCGACGAGTACATAGCAAGCCATCAACCTGAATTGCTTGCACGATTGGAACAGGCCGTCAAACAATTGCAAAATAAATAATGGATAGAGGGGGCCGCCGCTAGCCTAACGGCCTCTTTATCAAAAATAACTATAAACCCCGACCCTGTTTACCCTTATGTTCAAGAATTTATTTGTCAGTTTTAAAACCCGCATCCTGCTGGGATTTTTTAGCCTCATCGTGATGATGGCGATGATTATTGCAGTGAGCCTGGTTCAATTTTCAAAGTCCAAACAGGACATGGCCGAATTAAACAATACGATTATGCCTTTTGCCATGACGACTGAGGCCATGATGGTCGATGTGATACAAATCCAGCAGTTTTTGACCGATGTGTCGGCCACCCACGATCCCGAAGGCTACAAGGATGCCGAAGAAGCGGCTATTGATTTTAAAAAGAACATGGCCAGATTGCTTGCGCTGGACTCGGTGAATCCTGTACAACAAGCCGAATTCGCTAAAATAGACGCCGCTTTTGAGCGGTTTTATAGCCAGGGCAAGCGCATGGCGGCAACCTACATCGGCCAGGGTCTGGAGGCCGGTAATGTGATCATGGAAGATTTTGATGCGGCATCGCTGGACTTGGCGGGACTGATGAAAAAGCTTAAGAGCGGTGCGGTAAGTAAAGAGCTGCAAACAACCGCCGAACTGGGCAAGACCACTGATCAAGCAACCAACGTCATGGCCGTCATCTCCATCCTATTGATTATGCTAAGCCTGGGCATCGCCTACTATTTGACTAACTACCTCTACAAACAACTGGGCATAGACCCCTATTATGCAAAAGGCATCGCCAAAGAAATAGCCAAAGGCGATTTTAGCCGGGATATCAAACTGGACGATGGCGATAACAGCAGCCTGTTGTATGCAATTAAGACCATACAAACATCGATCAACGCGTTTGTCGCCGCGTTGGCAGTGATGTCAAACAAGCACGCAGAAGGCTGGATCTGGGAGGAGATAGACGCCACGAAATACCCCGGCACTTATGGCAGAATGGCCCGCGACATCAACACACTGGTCAGGTCGCATATTGATGTGAAAATGCAGGTGGTGGAAATTATCTCTCAATATGCCAAAGGTGATTTTACGCTGGATATGGCACGCCTGCCCGGTGATAAAGCGAAAATCACAGACTCTATCGACAATGTTAAAAATACCCTGTTTGCGGTTAGCAATGAAATCGATATGCTGGCTGCTGCCGGCGCCCAAGGTGATTTTTCCAAGCGGGCCGATACCTCCCGTTTCGAGTTTATGTTTAAAGACATCTTGACCGATTTTAATAGCCTGATAGAAACCTGCGATATCGGCTTCAAAGATATACTGAGTGTCACTAACGCGATGGCCAGGGGCGATATGACCCAAACCATAGATAAAAACTATCCGGGCACCTTCGGCGAAGTCATCGAAGGTGTCAACGCAACCGGGGAACACCTCAAAAGCTTGGTGAGCGACATTAAGGCCGCGACCCACACGATCAACACGGCCGCCAAAGAAATCGCCTCAGGCAATAATGACTTGTCGCACCGCACCGAAGAACAGGCCGCCAGCCTGGAAGAAACGGCTGCCAGCATGGAACAGCTAACCTCCACGGTGCAAGCCAACACCGAAAATGCCAAACAAGCCAACCAACTGGCCAGGAGCGCCGCCGAAATTGCCGACAAAGGTGTCACCGTCGTCGGTAAAGTGGTCACGACCATGGCTTCGATCAATGCGTCATCGACGAAAATCGTCGACATCATCTCAGTCATCGACAGCATCGCCTTCCAGACCAATATCTTAGCCCTGAACGCAGCGGTGGAAGCCGCCCGTGCCGGCGAGCAGGGCCGCGGATTTGCCGTGGTCGCCGGCGAGGTCCGCAACCTTGCCCAGCGTGCCGCAGCCGCTGCGGGTGAAATTAAAAGCTTGATCAATGATTCGGTGGAACAAGTTGAGGATGGCAGTAAGCTGGTCGTTCAGGCCGGGCATACCATGGAGGAGATCGTCGGCTCCATACGCCATGTGACCGCCATCATGAACGGGATTACTGCGGCGTCTATCGAACAAACGTCCGGCATCCAGCAAGTCAACCAGGCCATCGCCCAGATGGACGACGTCACCCAACAAAATGCCGCGTTGGTGGAACAGGCCGCCGCAGCGGCTGAATCGTTGGAAGACCAGGCGGAAAGCCTGTTGGTGACAGTCGACCAATTTAAAGTCGATGACCATCCCACCCCGGCCCGTGCACCCATCGCCATCACAAAACCCAAAGTAGCGCCGGTCAAAATAGAAACTTATAAAGGCCCAAGCAAAACACCAGCGGTCAGGCCCACATTATTGGTCGCTGATGCAGATGAGTGGGAAGAATTCTAGCGCTGCTTATGGCCGCTAAACCCTCTTCGTACCGTCTAAAAAAACAAACACCAATCCGTTGCTGCCTCCCCCCCTGCGGCAGATATCGTGTGCACACATCTAATAATAATCTATAGCCATGCTAAATATACATCTAACCGTAAGACAATTGTTGCTTAGCATGACGCTATTGGTTTTAACTGCCTTATTGCTGCTTTCTTTTGTCGGCCTACGGAATATCCAGAAACTCAACGAAGGCATGCTCTTTATTGCCAATACCGGACAGGCCGTGCGTATGCAGATGGATGCCGACATGATGCACGATGCCATCCGCGCCGATGTCTTGGGCGTTATATTGGCAAGCCGGGACGGACAACCGGATAAAATGCAGGACATCCAAAAGGAACTGGGCGAACACATCACCCGCTTTAACCGGAATATTGCCGACAATGCTCAAGCCAAGCTGGGCCAGCCTGTCAGCCAACAGATTGAAAAGGTAATCCCGTTGGTCAATGCCTATAATAAACAAGCGGAAGCGGTTATCGCAACGGCAATTCAAGGCGGTAAAATTGAAACGGGCACCATGGATGCTTTTGGACACGCCTTTGACGTGCTGGAGGCTGACATGGAAAAGCTGGCCGACTTGATCCAGCATGAAGCCGATGCTGCACTGGAGGTATCGCATGGCCGCGTGGACACTAGCCGCATCAATAGCCTGTCCATCTTGGCGGGAGCCATAGGCGTTTTTATTTTGCTGGCGTGGTATCTGTTCAGGCGTATCGCACACCCGCTAGCCGCGCTGGTCAAAAACACTCAAGAAATCCACGATACCGGGAACTTTGGCATCCGTGCTGAAATTGAAAGCCAAGATGAATTGGGGCAACTCGATACATCATTTAACAGCATGATGGATTTCCTGCAAATTGTGCTCGACGACACCAATGCCGTGATGGGCGCGGTAGCCAAGGGCGATTTCACGGCACGGGTAACAGCGGAGGCGCATGGGGATTTGCAGCGTTTAAAAGCAAACGTTAACGCTAGCATAGACAAGCTTGAATTCACAATGGCCGCACTGACCCATGTTATGAAAGCCTTGCATGCCGGAGATTTTACCAAGCGGGTTGATGATAAAGTCGAAGGAGACATCAAACAGACTGTCGATGACGCCATGAGCTCCATGCAAATGATGCTGGGTGATATTGGCCAAGTGATGGGCCATGTTGCCCAAGGGGACATTAGCCAACGGGTCACATCCGAAGGGCGGGGCGATTTTGCCCAGCTGAAAAATAACATTAACCAATCGCTGGATGCGCTGGATTGCCTTAATGATATCGTACGTGTCGCCAATGCTTTGTCCGAAGGGGACTTAACCCAGGCCATCAGCAAGCATTACCCCGGAACATTTGGCGCAGTCATTACCAATATGAACCTCACTGGAGAAAATCTGAAGAGTCTGGTCGGGGAGATTAAAAATGCCACCGACACCATAACCGGCGCCGCCAAAGAAATCGCCTCAGGCAATAATGACTTGTCGCACCGCACCGAGGAACAGGCCGCCAGCCTGGAAGAAACGGCCGCCAGCATGGAACAACTGACCTCCACGGTGCAAGCCAACAGCGAAAATGCCAAACAAGCCAACCAACTGGCCAGAAGCGCCGCCGAAATTGCCGACAAAGGCGTCGCCGTCGTCGGTAAAGTGGTCACAACCATGGCTTCGATCAATGCGTCATCGACGAAAATCGTCGACATCATCTCAGTCATCGACAGCATCGCCTTCCAGACCAATATCTTAGCCCTGAATGCAGCGGTGGAAGCCGCCCGCGCCGGCGAGCAGGGCCGCGGATTTGCCGTGGTCGCCGGTGAGGTCCGCAACCTTGCCCAGCGTGCCGCGGCCGCTGCGGGCGAAATTAAATGCTTGATCAATGATTCGGTGGAGCAGGTTGAGGATGGCAGCAAGCTGGTCGTACAGGCCGGACAGACCATGGAAGAGATCGTCGGCTCCATACGCCGCGTGACGGTCATCATGAACGCGATTACCGCGGCGTCTATCGAACAAACATCCGGCATCCAGCAAGTCAACCAGGCCATAGGCCAAATGGACGACGTCACCCAACAAAATGCCGCGCTGGTAGAGCAGGCCGCAGCGGCCGCAGAATCATTGGAAGATCAAGCCCAAGGTTTGCTGGCGACAGTCGACCAATTTAAAGTCGATGACCATCCCACCCCGGCACGAGCGCCCATCGCCATCACAAAACCCAAAGTAGCGCCGGTCAAAATAGAAACTTATAAAGGCCCAAGCAAAACGCCAGGGGTCAGGCCCGCATTATTGGTCGCTGATGCGGATGAGTGGGAAGAATTCTAGCGCCTTGCTGTACAAACCCAGCCGGGACGGCATACCCACTTTGCCCCCCCCCCTGTTATGGCGCAATAACAAGGGCTAGGATCAACGTTCGGAAATACGCATTTCACCATGATCCTGCTCTATATTAAACTTCTCCAATACATTCATGCCCAGTAGCGCTTGCCCTAAATTCGGCAAAACCATTACGGCGACATTTTCTAATTGAAAAGGCCCGAATTTAAGTGTTGGCGCAACCGCATAACAGGCATTAACCAGACCGTTCGCGGTATGGGCCGGGCTATGGGCTTTACAATCAAGTTTTGCCGCTGTGGCAACCGACTGGGGCAAAGCAACACGGGATGCGCCGGTATCAATGACAAACGTAAACGTCGTGCCGTTATTAACCGCACCCTCTACATAATAATGCCCGGTTTTTGCTTGTCTGATACTCGTTTTTAGTTGTCCGCGCCTCGGCTCTTCCCAAGCAATGACCGTTTGCCCTGCATCAGCGCATGGCGATTTTTTATAAACGGTTTCATCTTGCGGGTTTTTACATTTATAAATCATACCCTCGCCCCGCGCATTCAGGCTTAGGGCAACGGTAACCAACAATAACGGCATCATTTTTTGCATGGGCTTCTCTCTGCCAGGGCACAATGGGGGGGCTGATAACTAGGAGTCTGTCGGTCTTAAGGCTCATGCGTGTCCTGATTCAAAATACACATAAAAAAAATCATACAAATCGGCCAAGATTACACTTTTTTGGGCATTATTTTCCCTTACACTAAACGTAAGACGCAAAGACGCTTCAGATTGAAAGCCAGACACACCAGTGTCCACTCTC
>JAURZI010000125.1 GCA_030653435.1 Methylovulum sp. | reverse complement strand
CGTCATTGACCAGACGAAATGAATGAATACCGAAGCCTTCGATCATCCGCAGCGAGCGCGGCAGGGTGCGGTCAGACATCGCCCACATCACCATATGCATGGCTTCCGGTGTCAGTGAAATAAAGTCCCAGAAGGTATCATGTGCTGACGCTGCCTGAGGAAAGCCACGATCGGGCTCCATTTTAACGGCATGAATCAGGTCGGGAAATTTGATGGCATCCTGGATAAAGAACACCGGGATATTATTGCCGACCAGATCCCAGTTGCCCTCTTTCGTATAAAACTTGACGGCGAAGCCGCGAACATCTCTGGGAGTATCTCGCGAGCCGGACCCGCCAGCTACGGTTGAGATGCGCGTGAACAGCGGCGTTTGTTCGCCCACTTCGGTCAGCACTTTGGCGGTAGTATATTTTTCCAGGGATTTGGTAAGCTCGAAGAAACCATGTGCGCCTGTGCCCCGAGCGTGGACAATACGTTCAGGAATGCGCTCGTGGTCGAAATGGGTGATTTTTTCCCGCAGGATGAAATCTTCCAGCAGTGTCGGACCGCTCGGATGGGCTCTCAATGAGTTCTGATTGTCTGAAATCGGTAAACCCTGGTTCGTGGTCAACGCAGGCTGATCGCCGCTGGCCGTCTGGTGCCACTCTCCGCCGTTGCCGATTGAAACGACTACTTCTTCCGGCCCGGACTTTGCCGGTTTGCCCTTGACGGGTTGAGCCCCTGTATGTGCTTTGGTCATTATGAATCTCCAATTAATTTTGCGCGACGGCAACTTGCCGTCGCGACGAGGTGGGTAATGGACGCGTTGCCTTACTGGAAAAGCACTCGCAAGTGAGGGGGTCCGGTCAACGTCGACGAAGGTGGCTGCTTGCGTGGCGGCATAGAACCTATTGAAATTGCATGACTAAGTTGTCACGGTTAAATCCATCAATAGAACTGGATTTTGCGTGCATCTTCGACGTAATAAAGCGTCTTTTAATGGCTTGCCATAGCGCGACAACTTGCCGCGCAATCCTGGCAAGCCTTTTCGCAATCAGTCATTCCCAATGCGGCACAGCTTTTGGCGCAAGCTTCACACACTTCAGCGCAAAGGCCGCAGTAGTGTGCAACAAATTCCGAGCCGGATAATTGCAAGTCAGCCGAAGTCTGGCAGATCTGCGCACAGTTGATCATTAGCCGGAAATGGCTGGGTTCAACATGCTTACCGCCGGTTTCAAGGCAATGGTTCATGGCGGTCTGCAAGCAAGTCTGATAGCACTTGGTGCAGGCGTCAATGCAGGATTGCATAGGTTTAGTGTTCATAATTTTGCTCCTGGTTAAGATTAAAAACAGTGGTTAATTTATGTTGCTACCCTTTTAATCCACAGTTGGACGATTTTAGTTTCACTGTTCTGGAGGCTAACGTCTGTGCGGTGTCGCTCACTAAAGTTAAAGGAGTTCGGAGAAGTAACCTGTTTATACCTTTCGCACTTCAAATTTCGGCATAGCGAAGGGCGCCTGCTATACGCTGTTGCCAAGCAAGTCCGGCATTTGGTCGGGCTAAGTTGACAGAAGGTATTAGCTTGAGGTTCGGCGTTGTTAGCGTCGGATGGGGAGCGACGCCTGCCTGTTCCGGCAATGTCGGCACATATCACCACAGGCTTCAAGATTCTGTATTAACGACGAGCGGACGAAAATGAAACGTTGGTGCATTCTGCTTCTCCGGGATGGGTAAAGGCGATGTAACGACTTAACTAATTCAATTTAGGTAATGACTGAAATCGTTTGGGCTGAACCAGTTACCTTTTGGCCTTTGGTCTGGCTCATGCCGACTGAAGTCAGTACTTCATGGGGCCAATCAATAATGGTGTTGTCGATTCCACCCGGGATGTGTTCACCTTTTCACTTCATGATTATTGCAAGCTATTGCCAAATCATTTCAATGATTGAGGCCTGCTCCATTGAAACCATTTTTCAGGGTTTATTGGGATAAAACTGATTGAGCCCCTCGCGCTGCAGTTCCCATTCATTCGAACTATCCGGCCACTGCTTCTTATCAAATCCCGGAGCTGATGTGAAGGTGGTTTTATCCAAATCGAGCAGGTAATACTCCTTATCGCGCGACCCATTCAGTGCCTTCCACGGAACAATAAAGAGCTTGTCCCCCATACCTAATACTCCACCGAAAGAAACGACGGCATAGACTACTTTGCCACTCCGAGGATCGAGTACTAATTCCTTGATGTTGCCAAGGTTATCTCCTTTAGGGTTTTTCACGGGGGTCCCGATGATCTTGCTGGCCCTGGTCACCCGCTGCATCGACTCATTGCACGTCTGGACACGCTCGGCCGACTCTCCACGACTCTCTTGCTTGAGTACCTTCTGCGTTTCTTTGACCGCACAAGAAGGAACGACGAATGTCGCACTCAAAAAAAGTATGGTTACA
>JAURZI010000123.1 GCA_030653435.1 Methylovulum sp. | reverse complement strand
CGATCTTTCGGCTGACTTGGCCAATGCGGCACGGATTTTGTCCGACATCGGTGGTTCTGATGCCGCCGCCCAAGCTGAAGCACAACGGCAAGAAGCGCTTGCCAAAATGGCGGATGTGGCGGAGCGCTATGTTAAGGTATTAACAGCCGGGCACTTGCTCCGCTGGTCGATAGAGCGCTATAGGGAAGAGAAACAAGGACCGTTGCTGCTGCGGGCAAGCGCAATTTTTTCAACATTAACTTCAGGGGCATTTCGGAAGCTTGTTGTGGATTTTGATCGCGAACCGATGGTTTTGGAGGGGGTGCGGTCGGATGGAAAACTGGTCGGCATCTCCGGGCTCAGTGACGGTACACGGGACCAGCTCTATTTGGCGCTTCGACTGGCCGCTTTGGAAATGCACCTGGAACAGACCCTGCCTTTGCCCTTTATCGCCGACGATCTGTTCATCAATTACGATGATGTACGATCCAAAGCAGGGTTTGAAGCCCTCAGGGGATTATCCGAGCAGACGCAAGTCATTTTTCTAAGCCATCATGACCATCTGATACCAACAGTGCAAGCTGTTTTTGGAAAACAAATCAATATTATCTATTTGTGATTGATACTATGTCCTCAATCATGCGATCACAAAGAGCACTTCCATCGACCGGAAATAGACCGAAAAGCCCATCAAAAACCTTCGGGCATAAAAAAACCGACTGCATGGGTCGGTTTCTTTCGTACTTATTCGTGGTGCCCAGGGGCGGAATCGAACCGTCGACACGAGGATTTTCAGTCCTCTGCTCTACCGACTGAGCTACCTGGGCAGTTTAGATGTTTTATGCGGATGGTGCCCAGGGGCGGAATCGAACCGTCGACACGAGGATTTTCAGTCCTCTGCTCTACCGACTGAGCTACCTGGGCATGCCTGCAAAAGACGGCTATTACACTCGATAATCGGCGTTTAGTCAATAGAAACTGTCGTTTTAATTATGGTGGCGTGATATTGGGTGGTTGGTTACCATTGTTAAACCCGTTGCGGATCAAGTTTAGAATTTTTTTTATGCCGGCCCATATCTTGGGCAACCACCAGACCATAAAGATGATAAACGCTAACAGCCCAAGCAAAAACAAGACGGGGTGGTTGATACAAGCCCAAACGCCAGTGATGACGGCAATGTCTTCGCCTATTGATGCAAACCAGTTGCTGAACGGTTCGGGTGAGGTATTAATCAACACCCGGGTACCGGCTTTAGTGGCGTGGGAGCCGGCCGCCATACTGCCGCCGATGATGGCGGCGGCAAGCCCAACCGCCGGGTTCAGATCGCCCACTGCACCTGCGGCCAGCATGGCACCGGCAGGAATACGGATAAATGTGTGTATGGCATCCCATCCGGTGTCCACGCCGGGTGTTTTATCGGCAAAAAACTCGACACAATACATTAAGCCCGCTGCGCCTAACACCAGGGGGTTGGCGACGATTTGCAAATCCGGAGGCAAGTCGATGTTGCCGCTATTGGCCAGCAAGCCCAAGGTCAGTAGCGTTGCATAGAGGTTAATGCCGCTAGCCCATGCTAAACCCATGGTTAAGGCCAGTGTCGTTGAGATTTGGTTTAATGCTTCCATAAAGCCGTCCTGTGATTGCTGAGTCAGGTCAGCGTAACGTGTGTTGCTTAACGCCAGTTAAATCAGGATACCATTATTTACAGATGTAGGCATTCTTGCCCTAAAAATTATCATTGCCCTCAGACGGTAAGATATGTTAATTAACGCCCATACTTCAAACTGAATTTTTTAAGGATACCCATGATGCCCAATTTATCTGGCATACGTAATACCGCCAAACATCAATGGCGCTTCAGCCGATTAGGCGGTTTTGACCAAGTGCAGCTCAATAATGCACAGGACTTGAAAGCGCTGCCAGAACTGGATCAAAAATTATGGGCCGCGCTAAGCTGCCCGGCCCATGGTTTGCAAATTGATACCCAAACCTTGGCATTTTTAGATACTGACAGTGATGACCGCATTCGTGCGCCGGAAATTGTCGCCGCAGTGCAGTGGGTAACCGGTTTGTTGAAAGAACCGGATGACTTATTGAAAGCGTCGGCTGTGCTGCCTCTCAATGCCATCAATGATACGCATGTTGAAGGCCAGCGTTTGTTGTCATCGGCACGCGAAATCTTAAAAAACTTGGATAAAAGCACGGCGACCGTTATCACACTGGATGATTTGGCCGATATGACAAAAATATTTGCCAACACGCGTTTTAATGGCGATGGCATCATTCCCGTCAAAGCGGCTGATAATGATGCCGATAAACAGCTGATTGAAGAAATTATCAGCTGCTACGGCTCAGAAGTTGACCGTTGTGGCGATCCCGGCATCACGCAGGATATGATTGACCATTTTTTTGCCGAAGCGCAATTATATGCTGACTGGTGGCGGTCAGGCGAATCACTGGCTGCTAACGTCCCCCCTTTTAATAAAGCCACCGAAACCATTACAAAGACATTTACTGCCCTTAAAAGCAAAATAGATGATTTTTTTACCCGTTGCCAATTGGTCGAGTTCGATCCGCGCGCCGGTGAGGCCCTCAACCCTGCGACCATTAGCTATGAACAATTAAACGGTAAAAATCTGGCTGATGGGCAACAAGAACTCGCCGCTTTACCCTTGGCCCAGATCAGCGCCGGGGGGCGATTGCCGTTAAAATATGGCCTTAATCCAGCCTGGATTGCCTGGGTTGAGCAATTGCACACGGATATAGTGATGCCGCTGTATGGCGATGTGGATCAATTGACGTATGTGCAATGGCAGGAAATTAATGCCAAATTTGCCGGTTACTTGGCATGGCAGCAAAAAAAGCAAGGCGCATTGGTCGAATTGCTGGGGATAAACCGCATCACACATATATTGGCTGGCGATTACTACACTACGCTGACAGCTTTGGTTGCCCAAGATCAAGCCTTAGCGCCCGAAGCGCAGGCTATTGAATCGGTAAAGAAATTATTGCATTACTGCCGGGATCTGTATCAGTTGCTGAATAATTTTGTCAATTTCCATGATTTCTATGCCGTGCGTTCCCACGGTATTTTTCAGGCGGGTACGTTGTATCTTGACGGCAGAAGCTGCCAATTATGTATTCGCGTGGAGGACATTGCCAAGCATGCGACGATGGCGGCATTGAGCGGAATTTATCTGGCTTATTGCGAATGCCGAAGAGCCGGGAGCGGCGAAAAAATAAATATTGCCGCAGCTGTCACCGGCGGTGATGCCGATAACTTAATGCTAGGCCGCAACGGCATATTCTATGACCGCGATGGGCTCGATTGGGATGCGACTATTGTCAAGATTATTGAGCATCCTATCAGTGTGGCTCAGGCCTTCTGGTCACCCTACAAGCGCTTTTCGCGCATGCTCAGCGAACAGATTGAAAAGTTTGCTGCCGCTAAAGATAAAGACACGCAGACCCAGACCATCGCTCATGCGGGCGAGTTGGGGAAGGGGGCCGACACCCAGGCGCCGCCGCCATTTGATGTCGGCCGGTTTGCCGGTATTTTCGCGGCTATCGGCTTGGCTGTTGGTGCTATAGGTACCGCAATAGCCGCCATCATCAGCGGCTTTTTAGGCTTGCCATCCTGGCAAATGCCGCTGGCGGTATTGGGCATAGTCGCCGCGATCTCCGGCCCTTCTATGCTGATGGCTTATCTAAAGTTACGCCAGCGTAATCTGGCGCCAGTCCTCGATGCCAGCGGCTGGGCCGTCAACGCCAAGGCATATATCAACATCCCTTTTGGTCGTTCCTTAACAGGCACAGCTAAATTGCCCGCCAACGCCGTGCGGCAATTATTCGATCCGTTTGCAGAAAAAGCAAGCCCTTGGCGACAGTACGTCATATTGATATTGCTTATTGCCGTATTCTGCTTAACCGCGATACAGCAAGGCTTTTTTACAGATTTTTTACATTTGTTTGGCTTGGCGTCGGTTAAAAAATGATGACATGGGTGTGAGGCGGTTTATGATTGCAAAACCGCCAACATTAAGACTTGCCAGGGCATGGCGTTCTGGCTTAAAGCTTTTATTTCCAAGCCTCATGGATTTATCCCGGTAATCGGCCGACGGTGTTTAGTTGGTGTTCAGTGCTAATGGATACCCTACATGATGCTTTATTTGTCTTATCAGCGCCTAGCATGACTTTGTTTTAACATTTGCCGTCTATACTTTCCTTTATTTGCAATTCAAAACTTTATCTTAGGAGATACCCATGTGGAAGCGTGAGCCAGCAACACAACCCGAAAACAAATCTACCCCAACCCCGGCACAAGAGATTTCCCCAACAACTCTGCCACGTTCCGAGCGGATTTTGGACAAGATGTCGGCCAATATCGGCAAATCAGTCATTATCAAGGGTGAACTTAATGGCAGCGAAGATTTGCTCATAGAAGGCCAGATTGAAGGCAAGATAGATCTGAAAGAACACTTGCTGACCATCGGTCAGAACGGTCGCATACACGCCGAGATTCATGCCAAAGCGGTAGTCGTACAGGGTCAGGTCGTTGGCAATATCGTTGCCTCCGAACGGGTTATGATCCGTGAGAATGGCTCGGTAGTCGGGGATATTGTCGCTCCACGGGTTTCCATCGCTGAAGGCGCAATATTTAAAGGCAAAATCGATATGCAAGGCAGTAGGGTCGGTGTCGGCAACGTTATTTCCCAGCCGATGCCGGAATCGCTACCGAAACCCTCAGCGGATGCTCCCTCAAAGAAAGATAAAGTAGCATAAAATCTGCCGGAACCTTATGCAGATTAATTTTCGGGGGGCTATCCAACCTTAAGCCAGCAAGCTCTTGAGGGTTCGGAAAGTTACAGCGGTGGGAGGCGGTGATGATGTCGAGGCATCGTCAGACCATCGCTGTAAGCCACGCTGGCAGCAACTTAAGCCATCCTGGCACCAGCTTCGAGAACTTATCAGTATTGATTGATAGACTCAAGCTGGGCTTACAAGCAGGTAGAGCGCCAATCCCACCATCACGAAGCCGCTAACCAGTTTAAGCCAACGTCCTTCTTGTTGCTGTAGTCGCCGTTGGCTCAGCGTGACGATGCCGATGGTTAAAATAACAACGTCATCAAACATATAGGCTAGGTTGTAAAGCAGCAAATAGCTGTAATAGCTGATGTTATGCAGGTTTTCCAGGGTCAGTATCTGCGTGTATAGGGCAGGGAAACCCGAAGTGCACATAAATTCAACAAGCTGCACTAATATAGCCAGCACCACAGCGCCGATTATGGCGCCGAGAAGATTTTGTGCATGGAGAATCTTCCGCATTCGGGCGTAAATGCCAGGTTTAGCTGTCTCTGGAACTGACAGCGAAATGCCCCGGCCAAAAAACAAAAAGTCTTTAAGGTTAATGAGCCCTGCCAGCAAGGCAATCAAGGCAACCGTAATTTCCGATGCACGGGAGAGGCCAATGAACAAGAACAGATTGAGCCAAGCTGCCATGAACATGAAATAAACCAAACCTTCCACGGCAACGAAAGTGCCGGCGATAGCAAACATTCGGCCTCTGTCTTTTAGTGGCGAGAGCAGCGAAATCATGAGTATCAATACCCACAGCGAGCATGGATTGAAACCGTCCAGCAGTCCCATTGCCAGGGTAAACAGGGGCAAGCCTATTTCGCTGGGGGATAAACGATAACCCAAAAAGTCAACGGCAAAAGCCGGCTCGGTGGTTTGTGTAGCCTCTATTTCCGGCTCACAGACCAACGCCTGTTTTGCTTCGCAACTACCCGCCATATCTGCATTTTTCGCAGTTTTTGTTTGCGATCTGGCTAAAGCGCTACGGATAAGCTGCCCCGTTGTGATCTCGTCTGAATAGCCGACGATCAGTTGTCCCGCTACTTGGAAAGCCGGCACTCTGGCTGCACTGACGCCTTGGCTTTGGGCGAGTTCCTGAAGTCGCACCAACGCTTCGGGTTCTTGGATAACATCATGAATGACGATGTTTAATTCGGGGTGCTCACGTTTTAGGGTCTGCAAAAAAACTTCAGCTTTAGCGCAATGAGGGCAGCCGTCGCGAACAAAGGCTTCTATATCAGCAATCTGCTCTGCCTGTTTATGCGGTTGTCCCAGCGAAGGACTCGCGACTACAGCGAAAGCAGTCGCAGCCGCATCCAAACCAAAACCGGATACTAGCGCCAGTGCTAAAAACCATCTGCCTAGCATTTTCAAGTTGACACTGAGTAATGATTTTAGAATGTAGGCATGACAAGGCATGAACTGGCTCCTGGTTAACTGTTGTGCCATTTATTTTAAGTCGCTCTCAATAATCAAAGGAAGCGATATTAATCGATTTAATCGCATAGCTACGCGATACGGGTAGGCCTAGGGCAAAAACGGTGCGTTGGGTGACGTGAGGAACCCCAACACATCAGCGTTGCAAATGTCGGGGTTAGCACATTCACCTCAACCTACCGCGCTCCCTTCCCCGTTGGAACTACCGAGCCATCCCGAAAGATCGCTTATTTCGGGATGTTATTTTTAGCCAACTCCTTGGTTTTCAAAGTAGGGTTTGCCAGTAACCCGGAAAATTCCAAACCGCATGGTACTTACATTCCCATTTTGTATGCTTTAAACTTTCTAACGGATTCATCGTTTGTTTTCTCACTCTTTTGAGCTTTAGGCGGTTCCCCAGATTAGGAGACTCTCGATGATTCCCGGAAGTGTCAAACTTTGGGAGTCCCCCGGCAGAGCCGGGGGGTACCCTTGATTAATTACTAATTCGGAGCGCATCATGGCACGTATCAACGGCGACTCAACTAATAATATTTTAATAGGCGGAACTGAAAGCGATGAGCTTTATGGTTTCGGGGGCGATGATGTTTTAATCGGAAATGCAGAAAATGATTGGTTAAGCGGCGGTTCGGGACAGGATACGCTTTTCGGGGGGGTAGGCGACGACACCTATCGTGTTGATAACGTGCGCGACAAAGTTAAAGAATTTGATGGCGAAGGATTCGACACCGTAAAATCGTCAGTCAGTTTTTCCTTAACTTATCGAGTGGAAAGCTTGTTTTTGACTGGGAGCTCAGTTATTAACGGTATCGGCAACGTGATGGGGAATACCTTGGTCGGAAATGCTAACGCCAATACGCTCATCGGAAGAGAAGGAAATGATAGCCTGAAAGGGGGGATGGGCAACGATAGTTTAGATGGCGGCTTGGGAAGAGACTGGCTGGATGGCGGACTTGGAGTTGATACGCTGGTCGGCGGTATGGCAAACGACACGTATGTCGTTGACAGTAGCAAGGATAGAATCAAAGAGGGTTTAAATTTTGGAATCGATACCGTGCTATCTTCTGTTAGTTTTGATTTGGCGGCAAATATAGAAAACTTAACGTTAACAGGTTCTGCGGCAAGCAACGGTTATGGAAATTTATTAAACAATATCATTACAGGTAATGCCGCTGCTAATGAGCTTCGCAGTTACGCCGGCGATGATCGATTGCAGGGGCAAGGCGGCGCAGATATTTTATTTGGTCGTAAGGGTAATGACACATTAAATGGCGGTAGTGGGATTGATACGTTGGTTGGCGGTAGAGACCAGGATACTTATATTGTTGATGATACGAATGACATCATTAAGGAAGGAAAGCAAAGAGAAAACGGAACGGACACCGCCTTGGCTTCAGTCGGTTATACCTTAGGAGCATACGTAGAAAATTTAGTCTTGGTTGGAGTCACCGCTATCAATGGCACCGGTAATGGGTTAGTGAATCGTATAGAAGGGAATTCTGCCGCCAACAAGCTTCATGGTGGCGGTGGGAGCGATTACTTATACGGTAAAGGCGGCGATGACGAATTAGATTGCGACGGCTATTTGTATGGCGGAGCAGGTAATGATGTTATCAAAACGACCTATTTTTCTTATAGAAATGGATTGATAGATGGCGGTAAGGGGGGTAACGATGTGTTGACATTGACGGCCTCAAATCAAGAAATTTATTTTTCCAGCGGGAAAATTCTCGGTGTTGAGACAATTAAGTTCATCGGTACCGGTAACCATTTTCAACTGAAAGTCCAAGACTTTTCCACCATGGAGCTTAGCGGCAATAAGCTGACATTAGATAACGCCGCCGGAGACTATCTGTTTTTAGAAGAAGAATGGGTCAGTCAGGGGATTAATGCAGAGGGTTTTAAAGTGCTTACGCGGCAAGACGTCACTGTTGAAATTAATCCGGATACAATAATTGCCCATACTTATTTTCTCAATGTAGCCTCTGCGCCGCAAGTCGGCGGATTTTTTACCGATGGCGTTGACTATATTGTGATTGATTTTGGCATGGAGTATTACATGGCTGCAAGAGACATGCCCGGCGGTACGATTGACTTAACCGGCTTTGGATTAGAGGATGTTTTAGTAATCAATCAGCGTGACGGTTTATTAGCAGGAAAGTTGGCCGAGTATCATCCTGAAAGTTCTCATAGGGCAAGTTACATACTACAGACATACTTAGTTGCGATAGGTAGTTTTTCGCCCGAATATTACATAGACAGGGTATCTTGGAAAACCGGAGCAAGCACCGCAAGACTAGTATCGTCGTTCAAGAATACCTTCGATCCTACCGAAGGGCGGATTAACGGCAGCGTGCTTATCACGGGGTTACCGGTAGGCTTGACGGATAGCCAGTTCATATTCGTTTAACGCGGTAAGGTGCAACAGCGATAGCATATTGCGCCGCATGATTGCCGCCGATTGCCACAACCTTCAACCGCGCTCGGCGTGGTCAACGTCCATGTCAGGGGGACGTTGACCAGTTTAGCGGATAAAGCCCTCGCTCAACATCACGGTGAAATGTCGAGTAAGGCCAATCTGAAACTTGTTTGACCAAGCTATGTTAAACCGGATTGATATCGCAATAACTGATGCATTTGTGCTTTGGAGTACTGAAAACACGTAAGACCTATCAGGATGGTCTGCGTAAGCAAAGCGTATCAGCCGTCAACATGCCTGTAATAGACTTACTCCTATTCAAAAAATATAAAAAATTCCACAGCTGCATCCAGCCGGGTTAATCCGTCGTATAGCTAATGCCACTCCAGAATAACGGGGGGCACTACAAAATTTAACACCCTATACTTTAAAACGAGATTAATCCCATGAAAATGATACACAAATTCCTGGCGGTATCGGTTGCGGCCGTCATTCCACAGCTCGGTTTTGCCGCTAGTCATCGTGAAGCGCCGGCAATTGCGCTGGATCCTGCCGCCGATATTACCGATGTTTATGCGTTCCGCAGCTGGGAAGACCCTAGCAAGCTGGTGTTCATCATGAACGTCATTCCTGCACAAGAACCCAGTAGCGCACCTAATTATTTTAATTTCGACGACAAAGTCGCCTACGAGATCCATCTGGACACCAACCAGGACGGCAAGGCCAATGACATCGTTTATCGGGTACGTTTCAACAGCGAAATCAGGCCTCCCTATGATGATTTTCCGCTCGCTTATGCCGGCGTGGACGGCATACCTGGGTTAACATCAATCAAAGCATTAAACGGCCCCGGTTCGGAAGGCATCGGTTTGCGTCAGAGCTATACCGTGACCGAATACCGGCCCGGCCAACCCAACCGTGTTTTGAACAATCGCCGACAATTCGCCGTGCCTGCCAATATTGGTCCGCGTACTATCCCTGATTACGAAGCGCTCAGCGATAAAGGCATTTATCCATTGAAAAACGGTGGCCGGGTATTTGCGGGCCAGCGCGATGAAACCTTTTATATCGACCTGGGCGCCACGTTCGATACGCTTAACTTTCGTGCGCCGCCTATTTTGAGCGCGCTACAGGATGGCAACGACAAGGTTAACCCGTTCGGTAATGATATGTTTTCCGGCTTTAATGTCAGCACAATTGCCATAGAAGTGCCGATTGCCGAGGTTACCAGCACGCCTGACGCGGTGATTGGCATGTACGCCTCCACGAACCGTTATGCGACCACTACCTTGAACGGTAACGGTAGCGTGACGTCCGGGGGCAGCTTGGTGCAGGTCTCGCGCATGGGCAACCCGTTAATCAATGAGCTGGTTATCGGCACCGGCGACAAAGACTTATGGAATGCGATGGCCCCTATCCAAGAATCGGCATTCCTGGACTATTACCTGAACCCACGGTTGACCGGGGTCATCAACCTCGCGTTTGGCACCAGTTTTCCGGTGACCGGACGCACCGATCTGGTTGCGGCCTTGCTTAAATATCCAGGCCAAAAAGCGGATGCTTGTACGGCTAAAAATCCTTGCTCCGAACTGTTACGTCTGAACGTCGGCGTAGCGCCTACCGCGCCGGAATCACAAAAACGCCTGACTGTGTTGGCAGGCGATGCGGCGGGCTTCCCTAACGGCCGCAGACCTAACGACGATGTTACCGATGTCGGCCTGCGTGTGCTGGCCGGTGCCTTATTGGGGCCGGTGCCGAATTTGGGCGACGGGGTAAACTTTAACATCGGCGCTGAAGGTGGCGATTTGACCGATAACGGCATATACAAGGTGTTCCCGTTCTTACCTAAGGCGCATGATGGCAGAAACCGTAGGCATATAGACTGCGGTGAGACAGACGCCAATCCTTGTAACTAAGCCGAGACGGCGGGCCGCCATGCCGTCCCTGCCGCTAGTTTGCGGACACGTCGGAATGGCGGCTTTTTATCGCTACGTTTGATGCTTGCTATACTTAGCACGCTCAGGTTTACGAGCCATAAGCTGGGGTTTGAATGTACAGAACGTATATCTTGGGTGACAGTGACATGTTTTCTATTCGGCACATAAAGAAAAACAGACATGGTGTTCTGGCAATAGCCGGGTTGCTAAGCGTTTGCTTGTTTGGCAACCCCGGCCACGCTACGCCTTATTTGCCTTCGTCTGATGATGAGGTGCTGGAACGCCTGCCGACGCAGGCAAACAACGCCGACCGGCAATTACGGCAAATGCAGCGGGTATTGAATAACGACCCCAAAAATCTGGCGCTGGCAATACGCACCGCTAATGCCTTAATTGAAAAAGCCCGTTCTGATGCCGACCCGCGTTATTACGGCTATGCCGAAGCCGCCGTCGGTTATTGGTGGAAGCAGCCGCAACCGCCATCTGCCGTGTTGATGTTGCGCGCCACGATACGCCAGCACCGGCATGATTTTGACGGCGCGTTGGCTGATGTGCATGAGGTGCTTGCCGAAGAACCGCGCAATGCCCAGGCCTGGTTGGCCCAGGCGGTGATACAGGCGGTTAAGGGCGATTACGGGCAAGCCTTAAACAGTTGCCTGATATTGAAACGGTTATCCAGCCGTCTGGTTTACGCCAGTTGTGCGGCTAATGCCGCCAGCCTTAGCGGCAAGGCGAAACCGGCTTACCAGTTACTCAAGGAAACCATGGCAAGCACGGCAAGTACTGCAGACGTGCAAGAACAACTGTGGGCGCTCACGATACTGGCTGAAATCGCCGCCAGATTGGGCGATAACGGGGCTGCCGAAACACATTATTTACAAGCGCTGGCGCTTAAGCAACGGGATGTTTATCTGCTTAGCGCCTATAGTGATTTTTTGCTCGACCAAAACCGTCCCGCCGACGTGGTCACGTTGTTAGGCGGCGACACCCGCCCCGACGGCTTATTGTTACGCCTGGCCTTGGCTGAGCAGGCGTTAGGTTCTGCAACATTGGCGCAGCATGTCAGCGAACTGCAAGTGCGTATGGCGGCGTACCGATTGCGTGGCGATACCATGCACCAGCGTGAGGAAGCACGCATCACCAAACAGCTGCTCAAACAGCCTGAACAGGCCTTGCGCTTGGCATTGCACAACTGGGCCGTGCAACGCGAGCCCTGGGATGCGCGGCTGGTGCTGGAAACGGCCCTGGCGGTTGATGATGTTGGGGCGGCAAAACCCGTCATAGATTGGCTGCGGCGTTGGCATATGGAAGATAACATCTTGCAACGGTTGACGGCAGAACTGGAGCTAAGCTGATGCGCTATTTGCTGAGCGTTTTTTTGATATGGTTGGGCGTGGTTGCCCCGGTTCATGCCCATAAGCCTAGCGACAGTTATTTGTCGATTGACATACAGCAGCAGGCTATCCAGGGGCAATGGGATATTGCCTTGCGTGACCTGGATTATGCGCTCGGCCTCGATGACAATGCCGACGGGCAAATCACCTGGGGTGAATTGCAGCGGCACCACGATGCGATAACGGCCTACAGCCTGGCGCGTTTGGCTATCCATGCGGATGCCGTGCCTTGTACGAGCCGGATTATCGGGCATTGGGTCGATAAGCATAGCGACGGCGCTTATGCCGTGTTGCGCTTTGCTGTCCTGTGCGAGGCGATGCCGCGATCATTACATATCGGTTACCGGCTGTTTTTCGATCTCGACCCCACGCACCGGGGCTTGCTGCGTTTGCAGCAACAAGGCCACGCGCAAACAGCGGTGTTTAGCCCGGAACAGCCGGAACGTACTATGGGATTGGCGGCGCGCTCGTCGTGGCGGGAGCTGTCAGAATTCGGTAAAGAAGGCGTTTGGCATATCTGGATCGGTTACGACCATATTTTATTTTTAATCAGCTTGTTGTTGCCGGCTGTCGTGGTGCGGGACGGCAAACAGTGGCAGCCGGTCGGCCGATTCCGTAGCGCTTTTTTCGAGGTGTTAAAAGTCGTCACGGCATTTACCATCGCCCATTCGATCACGTTAAGCCTGGCGGTATTAGGCTTCATTAACCTGCCGTCACGCTGGGTCGAATCGGCTATAGCCGCATCTGTGCTGTTGGCGGCGCTGAATAATATTTATCCGCTGATATCAAAACGGATCTGGCTAGTCGCTTTTGGGTTTGGCTTGATACACGGTTTGGGGTTTGCCAGCGTGTTGAATGATCTGGGTTTGCCCGGCAGCTCCCTGATGGTTGCTTTGGTCGGTTTTAATCTGGGCGTGGAAGCCGGGCAGTTTGCTATCGTCAGCGTGTTTTTGCCGTTGGCGTTTTTGTCGCGCCGTTCTTGGTTTTACCAAAGATTGACCTTAAACTTCGGTTCTGTGCTGATTGCTGCGATAGCGTTGTTTTGGTTGCTGGATCGCAGTCTGGATATGGGCTGGACGGTGTTGATTAGCGCTCCTAATTAAGGGTTTTCGTGGATGCACCGCTTGTGCCAGGCGACTTTCAAAAGTATTTGTTTACAATCTTAAGGTAAGGCTTATGCAAAATATTGGTGTTTCAGGGGGTAAGCGCTGTGCCCTAGGCGTTGGAGTCGGTGTTTATCTCAGTTTGCATTGCGCGATGCTTAATGCCCATCCACAGACGGAAGCAGCAGGGAAGGGCGAACCGGTTATGCTGGAAACCATTCAAGTTGACGGTCGCGCCACCGATCTTATCGGCATTGCGTCGTCGGCATCCCAGGGTATAGTCGGGCAACCCGAATTCAAATACCGTCCGCTGGCCCGCGTCGGCGAACTCGTCGAAGTTGTGCCGGGCGCTCTGGCAACTCAGCACAGTGGATCCGGCAAGGCCAATCAGTATTTTCTGCGTGGTTTCAATCTCGACCACGGTACGGATTTTTCGGTCTCGGTAGACGGCATACCGATGAACATGCCTAGCCATGCCCATGGCCAGGGTTATCTGGATCTGAACAGTATTATTCCCGAGCTGGTCGATAAAGTGGAATACGGCAAAGGCCCGTATTACGCTGAAATCGGCGATTTTTCAGCGGCGGGTTACGCCAAAATGCACACGATGCACAAGTTGACGGATGGCATGCTGAAATTTACCGGTGGCGAATTCGGCTATTACCGCACTGTACTGGCGAACTCGCACAAGCTCGGTGACGGCGATTTATTGTATGGCACCGAGGTTAATTTTTACGACGGCGTTTGGCAGCAACCCGAAGACCTCAATAAATACAATGGGATGCTGCGTTATACGATAGACAAGGATGACTGGGGCATGGCCGTTAACGGCAAGGCCTATCATTCCAACTGGACGGCGACCAACCAGATTCCCGAGCGGGCCATAGCCGCCGGAGTTATCGGGCTTTACGGTACCGGCGATGCCAGCGATGGCGGTAACAGCAACCGTTACAGCCTGTCCGGTAATTTCTGGAACCGCAGCGATACCTGGAAAAACGATGTCAATGTCTATGCGCTGTATTCGGACCTGGATCTGTATTCGAATTTCACCGGCTACATCGACCAGCAAAACGGTGACCAGATTCAGCAGAGAGAACACCGTGTGCAGTTGGGCGGCAATGCAGAACACACTCGCTATGGCCGGTGGTTCGGTTTGGACGTGGATAATAGTGTTGGCATACAGGTTCGTCATGACGACATCATGGGCCTGGGCTTGAATCGCACCGAAGCGCGGCAGTTGCTGACTACCGTGCGCGACGACGAGATCAACGAAACCAGCGTGGGTTTGTATATCAAAAATGAAACCCATTGGCTGGAAAAATTCCGTTCCATCGCCGGCTTGCGTAGCGATTTCTTTGAGTTCAATGTCGACAGCCGGACTATCGCGGCAAACTCCGACAACAAGGGCGCGGCTTTACTGAGCCCCAAGGTAAGTTTTATTGCGGGGCCCTGGTATGACACCGATTTTTTCATCAATATGGGCTACGGCTATCATTCCAATGATGCACGCGGCACGACCATCAAGATTGATCCGGCGACCGGTGATACCGCCAGTTCCGTAACGCCGCTGGTCTGGTCGCGCGGCGGCGAGGTGGGCTTGCGTAGTCAGTCTATTCGGGGCCTGAATACCACGCTTGCAGTCTGGTGGCTGGAAAGCAATTCGGAACTGGTGTTCGTCGGCGACGGCGGTACGACCGAGCCTTCGGGCAAATCCGAGCGTTATGGCGTGGAATGGACGAATTATTACCAGCCCACTGATTGGCTGACGCTGGATGCCGATTTTGCGTTTACTGCGGCACATTTTGTCGGCGTGGCGGCGTCAGAAAATCATATTCCCAATTCGGTAGGCCGGGTAATCAGCGCCGGCGCAACCGTGGATCTGCCTTCGGGGCTTTTCGGCAGCGTGAGGTTGCGTCACTTCGGCGATGTGCCGCTTAATGAAACGGCCAGCGCCTGGGGCGGCGACACCAGCATCGTCAATCTGGGGTTGGGCTATCAACAGAAAGTCTACAAGGTAGAAGTCGATCTTTTCAATGTGTTGGGATCAACAGCAAACGACATCAGCTATTTTTACGGTTACCGCTTAAACAACGAAGCGGCCGGGTCTAATGATGACGGCAGCACGGACGGCATCATCAAACACCCGGTAGAGCCGCGCATGGTACGCGTAACGGCATCGCTCAGGTTTTGAAACGCCCTGGCGGTTTTGATTGTATGCGGGGTCGCGGTATCAGCTCGCGCCAAGTTCGCGATCCATCGCAGCAATAAAGCTTTGTTCATCGAGCGGGCGATGGAAAAGATAGCCCTGAATGTAATCGCAGCCATTAGCGCGCAACTCCAGCAGTTGCTGGTGGTTTTCTACGCCTTCGGCCACCAGTTTTAACCCCAAGGCGTGTCCCAGGCCAATAATGGTTCGGACTACCGTAAGGCTTTCTTGCTGTGTTTCGATGCCATCGATAAACATTTTATCAATTTTCAGCACATTGACCGGCATACGCGTCAATTGCGCCAATGAAGAATAGCCGGTGCCGAAATCGTCTACGGCTACCCTAAGGCCAATATCGGCAAGTTGTCGCAGCACGCGCAGATTGGCCTCAACATCAGCCATCAACGATGTTTCCGTGATTTCAATTAAGATATGCGCCGGATCGGCACCCGTTTCGCGCAAGATGGCGGCAAAATCATCGGCTAAGCGTTCGTCATTCAATTGTCGCGTCGAAACATTGACCGACAGGTAATTCGGTGCACGCTCACCCCAGCGTTGTCGCCAGTCCGCTTCTGCGCGGCAGCCTGCCCGGAATACCCACATCCCGATAGGGCTGATGAGCCCTGTCATTTCAGCGACCGGAATGAAAACCGCAGGCGATATTTCGCCTCCCGGCGGGTGCCAGCGGAGTAAGAGTTCCGCGCCGATAATGCGTCCGCTTACAGCCGAGACTATCGGTTGAAAGCGTGATGATAATTCCTCGTGTTCTATTGCCGAATGCAAGCCCTGCATAATGGCAAGGCGTTGCTGTGCTTTTTGTTGCAGGCTATCGTTAAAGAACTGCCAGCCGTCACGTCCCTTCTGTTTTACGGCATACATCGCCGTATCGGCGGAGCGCAGCAAATCGTCGGTCGAATGGGTGCTGCCGTGCCCGACTGCAATGCCGATACTGGCTGTTATGAACAGCGTTAGGCCGTGGTAGTCGAAAGGCAGCCGCATGCTCCGGTTGATGCGTTCCGCCATGCCTGAAATGGCGGCTGGTTGATCCACATGCTCGCAAAGCACGACAAATTCATCCCCTGCGAGGCGGGCCAGGGTATCGCCGGGTCTTATCAAGTCCATCAGGCGCATGGTAACGCTTTTCAGTAAGGCATCGCCCGCCTCATGCCCATGGGTGTCGTTTACCGACTTGAATCCGTCCAGATCGATAAACAGCAACGCTACGCCCGCGCCCTGTCTCTGGGAGCGCAGCATCGCATTATCCAAACGCTCGCGAATCAGTGCGCGGTTGGGCAAGCCGGTCAAGACATCGTGGGTTGCGCGCCACAGCAGTTCCCCTTCCGCTTTCTTAAGTTCACTAATATCGCGCATGGTGACAACCAGCATCCAGTCGTCATCATTGCGAAACTTGGCTATCGAAGCTTCCAGGGGAAAAAAGCTGCCGTCTTTGCGGTAACCCGTTACTTGGCCACGTTCTGACATGCGTCGTTCCGTTTCTTCGCCATCGACAAATTGTTGGAACAGGGTTGCATGCATCTGCCGGAAATGTGGCGGTAACAACAAGTGTACCGGCATGCCGGTCATTTCTTCGGGTGCATAGCCGAACAACAGGCATGCCCGCTGATTGGCTTCGACGATGGCGGCTTTTTGGTCAGTGACGACAATGGCCATATCGGCAACCGACAATATTTGCTGTGCCGTGCCGAGCTTACGCATCGCTGCACTGGCTTCGGCGGCGATTCTTGCCGTTACTTGCGGCGACAGCGGGGAGACATGTAGATTGGCTGTCTGCGCTTGCTCCCTGTAGCGCTCTGGAATGCGCGGGGGGATGCAGCCGAAGTGTTCGATTATGGTAAATGTGCCGTCGGCGTTACAGCGGGACAAATAGCTATTCACGCTGGCATGGTGGGTTGCTGCATCCATTGCTACGATACCCTGCGGGCCGATGATGCGGACTTTCTCCAGCGCATCTGTCAGTGTCTCGGCATCCGTCGTGCCTGCCGTATTTACCGCGCTGGCAAACGCATGTACACACAAATAAGCGCCTTCACCGAAATTAGTCAATATGCCGTTACCGTGCGGCCAGATGCCGTTGATGCCCGGCTGACGAGCCAAACGATCCAAAAATCGCTTATTTTCGGGGGTATCTACCGACATGAAATAGGTGTTGCTGGAATAGAGTCCTTCACGCACATGAGCAGGCAGATTGCTTACCATGACTTCATCATAATGGCCCATCGCGACGGCCATGCGGTTCTTCAAGCCCATTTCGGTGAAACGAGTCAGCAGTGTTATCTGGTTGGTGCCGGCAAAATAGGGAATAAAGACATCGGCGCCGGAACGAGCCACTTGATTGAGTAGGGCATCAATCGTTTCCTTGTCGGCATCAATGGGCAGGTATTCTTCGCCGATAATGTCGCCGTCAATGCGTTGCAATATGCGTTTAGCCGCATCAATCGATCCGCGCGGCCATTCATAATTGTTGCCCGCGAAAAACATTTTGGCACCATAGCGTTTCGATATAAATGGAATCATCTTGTCAATCTGCTGATTGGGCAGCGCCGCAAAGTGAAAGAAATACCGGCCTGAAATACTGCCTTCGTAAAACGAAAAATTGAGATAGGGGATGCGTTTGGGTTCTGCAACCTGGTTAGCGACGGCGATGCGTGAATTTGACAGCAGGTTGCCGATGATGGCAACGCAATGATGTTGCTCGATGAGACGCAATGCGGCCGGCACGGCTGTGGTTGGAAGGCTGCCATCATCTTCGATGATAAGTTCCAGCGGATAGCCGAGCACACCGCCACGTTCATTGATTTCATCGCAGGCGATGCGTGCGGCGCAGATGATTTCTGGGCCGTATATCTCAACCAGTCCCGTCATAGGCGGCATCAATCCGAGCCGGATTGTTTCAGTCAAAGGTTGCTCCTGCGGGAAGGCTTTGTGGAGGGGGGTAATTATCAATATTTTTGTAAGGTATTGTAATGGCTAATTCCTGCTACGGGCAAAAACCTTCATGATTTATTGTTAGAGGTCTTTCTTCCTGTTCGTGTGGGTCTTGTATTGCCATTTGCTAACAGAGAAGTACAAAAATTACCATAACCATAGCTTGAAATTTTGCTTCCCCCTCCAGGTATTGCGCGATGCCGGTTTAGATGAAATGATGCCCTAAAAAGGGGATATAGGCGCTAGCCGGCGTCGAGTTTTGGGCGCAGACTTTTTTACGGGATAAAATCATGGTAAGGACAACTGGTATAGATAATGTTCATGGGTTAAAATCTCACGTTATTTGTGATTATTGCGTAGAGATAAAAACGCGTACTGACGCGTCTTGATTTTTCGGAACGATATTACACGTACTATAAAGTTTATAATAACTATCGAAGGGGCTGCTCCGTGAACAAAACAAAGCAACTATTCGCTGGTCTGATCTTGATGGCTTTAGCCTTAAGGACAGCGCAGGCGGACTATACGCTCAATTTAATGAAAGGGGTTACAAAAGTCAGTAATGACGTTTATGACCTGCATATGCTGATCCTATGGATATGTGTACTTATAGGTGTTGGCGTGTTTGGTACTATGTTTTATTCGATTTACCATCATCGTAAATCAAAAGGGCATCAGGCTGCACAGTTCCATGAAAACACCACCGTGGAAATTATTTGGACCATTATTCCGACGCTGATTTTGATCGGCATGGCGATACCGGCAACCAAAACCTTGTTGGAACTGGATGACGTGCAGGATTCTGAAATGTCCATCAAGGTTACCGGATGGCAATGGAAGTGGGAATACGAGTATCTGGATAACGGTGTGCATTTTTTCAGTAACCTTGACGAAGCCAGCAATAAGGCACGTCAACTCGGCTCCGGCATTGATCCCCGTTCAGTCCCCCATTATTTGCAGAACGTCGATAAACCGCTGGTTATTCCGATCAAGAAAAAAATCCGCTTTTTATTTACAGCGGCCGATGTATTGCATTCCTGGTGGGTACCTGATTTAGGCTGGAAAAAAGATGCCATTCCAGGTTTTATTAACGAGGCTTGGACTTCGGTTGATAAGCCCGGCACTTATCGCGGCCAATGTACCGAGTTGTGTGGTAAAGACCATGGCTTCATGCCTATTGTCGTTATTGCTATGGAGCAGCCGGATTATGATGCGTGGGTCAAGAAAACCCAGGAAGAGGCCAAAAAAGGCGCTGATTTAAGCGATCAAAGCCACGGTGAACTGGTCGCTAAAGGCGCGCCTATCTATGCCAAAAACTGTTCAACCTGTCATTTGCCCGATGGCAAAGGCGTACCGGGGGCTTTCCCTGCTATATCAGGCAGCGCAGTGGTCAAGGGTGATATTAATGCCCAAGTTAATCTGGTTCTAAATGGTAAAGCCGGCATGCCGGCATTCGGCAAAATGCTGAAAGCTGATGAATTGGCGCAGGTGATCACTTACACCAGAAACGCACTGGGTAATGCTGTGGGTGATGACATCCAGCCCAAAGCGATACAGGAATTGTTGCCGAAAAAATCAGCTGAGCCTGTTACTAAGGCTGCACCGGAAAAATCCGAGCCTGTAGCCGATATGTCGAAAGATGAACTGATATCTTTAGGTAAATCTGTTTATGACAGCAATTGTGTTTCTTGCCATCAGGCGGAAGGGCAAGGAAATCCACCTATGTTCCCTGCGCTGAAAGGCAGTTCTGTGGTTAAGGGTGATATTAACGCCCAGATTGATTTAATGTTGAACGGAAAAGGTATGATGCCGGGTTTTGGCCATACGTTGAAAGCAACTGATTTTGCCGCGGTTGTAACATTTACCCGCAATGGGCTGGGTAACTCAGTAAATGATGTTGTGCAGCCTTCGGTAATCCAAAAGCTGCAATCAGCTATGCCGGCTGAACAGGATGATGACGAATAACTCATTGATTATTCTTGTCGGTTCAATCTTTTTTATAACTTTGAGGTATTAACTATGTCTGCTGTTGTAGCCGAACATGATGATCATCACCACGATGATCACGCCCACGGCCCTGAGAAGGGGTTTCTAAGATGGATTATTACCACTAACCATAAAGATATAGGCACCCTGTATCTGGTATTTGCGCTGGCGATGTTTTTTGTCGGCGGTGCGATGGCGATGGTAATTCGCGCTGAATTATTTGAACCCGGTATGCAGTTCGTCGAACCGCATTTCTTTAACTCAATGACCACGATGCACGCCCTGGTGATGGTATTTGGTGCGGTTATGCCTGCTTTTGTAGGTTTGGCCAACTGGATGATACCGATGATGATCGGCGCTCCCGATATGGCGCTGCCGCGTATGAACAACATGAGTTTCTGGGTGCTGGTTGCCGGCGTTTTATTGCTGGCCAGTACGCTATTCATGGAGGGTGGCGCTCCAGCAAGCGGTTGGACGTTATATCCGCCGCTGGTATTGCAAACGGGTAAAGCCTTGCCTTTTGCGATTTTCTCAGTGCATTTGCTGGGTATTTCGTCAATCATGGGCGCTATTAACATCATCGCAACGATTTTCAATATGCGTGCGCCCGGCATGACTTTAATGAAAATGCCGCTGTTCGTCTGGACCTGGCTGATCACTGCATTCCTGTTGATCGCTGTTATGCCGGTTTTCGCAGGCGCAGTGACGATGTTGTTGACGGACAAGTTTTTCGGCACCAGCTTTTTCGACGCGGCAGGCGGTGGTGATCCGGTGCTGTACCAGCATATCTTCTGGTTTTTTGGGCATCCTGAAGTTTACATCATGATCCTGCCTACGTTCGGTGTTGCTTCCACGATTATCCCCGTGTTTGCCCGTAAACCTTTATTCGGCTATAGCTCAATGGTTTATGCGACGGCTTCGATTGCATTCCTGTCGTTTATCGTTTGGGCTCACCATATGTTTACCGTAGGCATGCCGATTGCCGGTGAACTGTACTTTATGTATGCAACCATGTTAATTGCGATTCCTACCGGAGTTAAAGTGTTTAACTGGACGGCCACAATGTGGAAAGGGGCTATGACTTTTGAAGCGCCGATGCTGTTTTCAATCGCTTTTGTGGTTTTGTTCACTATGGGCGGGTTTACCGGCTTGATGATGTCAATCGCGCCTTCGGATTTCCAATATCATGACACTTATTTTATTGTCGCCCATTTCCACTACACGCTGGTTCCTGCGTCCATATTTATTTTGATGGCAGCGGGCTATTATTGGCTGCCTAAGTGGACCGGTCATATGTATAACGAAAAAATAGGCCAGTTGCATTTCTGGTTATCCGTGGTGTCAGTTAATATTTTGTTCTTCCCTCAGCATTTCTTAGGGTTGGCGGGTATGCCGCGCAGAATTCCCGATTATGCCGTGCAATTTGCGGACTGGAATATGATTTCGAGTATCGGCGGCTTTATCTTCGGCGCCAGCCAGTTATTGTTTTTGTATATCGTGATCGATACCATCAGAGGCGGAACGGGTGAAAAAGTAACGGATGAAGTTTGGGAAGACGCTCATAAGCATGGCCTGGAATGGACATTACCTTCACCGCCTCCTTATCATACGTTTACCACACCGCCGACTGTGATACCTACGGAACATATTTAACACGTAGTCCTTGGATACGTTATCCCTGGCAGATAACGTATCAGGTGAAAAAATGAAGATAAAAACAAAAAACCTATTGACTGCATTGGTTTTAGCCGCGATTGCCATCGGCATTTATGTGGCTGCGGTGATAAAAGCGATGTCCCAATGAACGAAGCGCTTAAGCAAAAAAATGCCAAACTGGTCCGTAAATTGTTATTGGTTGCCGTAGCAATGTTCGGTTTTGGTTATGCGCTGGTGCCGCTTTACGATGTGTTGTGCGACATAACAGGGCTTAACGGTAAAGTCGCATCATCAGCCGTCAAAGACGTTGTTTATGCCGTCGATAAAAGTCGGGAAATTACCGTTGAATTTATAACCTCGCTGAATGAAGCTGCGCCTATGGAATTCCGTGCAGAAACGAAAAAATTGAAAATTCATCCCGGCGAATACTATACCGTGAATTTTTATGCAGAAAACAAGACCGATAAGGTCATGAAAGCTCAGGCCATACCCAGTATTTCTCCTGGACTAGCCGCTGAATATTTTAAAAAGACCGAGTGTTTTTGTTTTACGGAGCAGATTTTTAAGGCACGGGAAGGCAGAACCATGCCGGTACGTTTTGTTGTCAATCCTGATTTGCCGAAGCAATACAAAACAATTACGCTCGCGTATACATTTTTTGATAACACTAAAATTGTTAATACTAAAACAAACTGAAAGGATAGGAGAACATTATGTCTTCAAGTGAAACTTATTACATACCGCATAAAGCGACATGGCCGGTTATGGCCACTATCGGTTTAGTGACGTTATTAGCTGGATTTGCAAACTATTTGAATGGTTCGTCAGTGGGCCCCGGCATGATGGCGGTAGGTTTTGCTATCTTCATTGTCATGTTGGCCGGCTGGTTTACCTTGCAGGCGACTGAAAGCGAAAGCGGCCTGTATAACACCCAGGTGGGCATTTCCTTCCGTATGGGCATGATGTGGTTCATTTTTTCGGAAGTCATGTTTTTTGCCGTATTCTTCGGTACGCTTTGGTATACGCGTAATTTATCGGTGCCTTGGTTAGGCGGTGAAGGCATAGGCGCGGCGACGAAAGAATTGTTGTGGCCTAACTTTGACGCGACTTGGCCGACGAATGGTCCCGGCAAGTTAGTCGACGGCAAACCCACCAGCAATGGCGAGTTTGAGCCTATGAGTGCATGGGGCCTACCCTTTTTGAATACGCTGATCCTGCTCAGCAGTGGCGTAACGGTCACCTGGGCGCATCATGGTTTGCTGGCAAAAAATCGTGACCAACTCATCAAGGGGCTGATCGCGACGGTTGCGTTGGGCTTTTTATTCGTGATGTTCCAAGCGATTGAATACCATGAAGCGTATACTGAGATGGGTTTGACCTTAGGCTCGGGTATTTATGGTTCGACGTTCTTCATGTTGACTGGTTTTCATGGTTTCCACGTTTGCGTCGGCGCGATTATTCTAAGCGTTGTGTTGTTTCGTAGTACCAAAGGCCACTTCAAGCCGGAAAATCACTTCGCATTTGAAGCGGCGGCATGGTACTGGCATTTTGTTGACGTGGTTTGGTTAGGTTTGTTTATTTTTGTGTATATCATGTAACTTATACAACAATGTCAAAAAAGCGTTGTCTGTGGCAACGCTTTTTTTTTGTGCGTTGATTGCTGCTATTTACCGGCTTCGGCAGGGATGGAGCGTTGGGTTTGCATGCTTACGCCGAGTCCGTGGGGTTGTAACAGCCCTGTGGCTATGGCAATAAAAACAAAAATAAACAGTATGATAGACAGGGTGATCCGAAAAGTCAGCGCTTTGACTGCCTTTTCGGAGGGTTCCTGGCCTTTGTTACTGACCAGATTAAACAGTGCGGTACCTAAACTGAAAATGATGAGGATAAAGGCTGCAATGGCGATACTTTTGACAATCATGATGGGAACGGGGGGCAGGTGGTAAGGTTTCGGTATTTTCGGTTATTAAGCCTGGATTGCCAATAAATTAATGGTTGTGGGATGCTATCCAATGAAGTTTAAAATTATTCCGACTATTGCCACTGTCTGTTTATTGGCGCTATTGCTCAGTTTAGCCCATTGGCAATGGCGGCGTTCAGGAGAAAAACGCTTGCTAATCCACCTACAGGAGCAGGCTGCCGCTATAGAGGTAGCCAATTTGGCTAACATAGGTGAGGATGGTGTGGAAAATTTAAGGTACAGAAGAGTAAGCGTTACAGGGCATTATGATACGGCGCACCAATTTTTGATAGATAACCAGGTCAAAAACGGCAAAGCGGGTTATTTTGTGTTGACGCCATTTATTTCGCTTAACACAAATAACGCGGTGTTGGTTAACAGGGGTTGGGTGCCCTTGCAGCAGAGCCGGGCGGTATTGCCGGAGCTATCGGTTCACACAAGGCAGGCTACAGTTAACGGGCGAATTAATCACTTTCCCAGCGTCGGGTTAAAATTAGCGGGTGTTGAAATACCCACCAATACGTGGCCTTCGGTAGTACAAGTCGTCGATACCGGCATTTTGGCAAAGAAATTGGGCTACTCCTTATTCCCGTTTCAAATTGAATTGGATCAGGGATTGCCTGATGGGTTTACACGGGACTGGCAGGCCTCGGCCTTGATGTCGCCTGAACAACATATCGCCTATGCAATTCAATGGCTGGCATTGGCCTTGACTTTGGTGGCGCTCTTTATTTGGTATAGCTGTAAAAATAAGAATGATTAATCAGCAGAAAAAAAATCGATTGTTAATCCTGGCTATTTTCGGAATGACTATCATCCCATTTTTAATAGCCTGGGGATTGAAAGACCATGCAGACTTATTAAAAAACCATACTAACAACGGGACGTTGATAACGCCAGCCATCACCACGGAACGTCATGATTTGATTGGCATGGACGCTTTTTCGGCGACCCATATTGCAGAGCTTGCCGGGCATTGGCTGATAGTCAATGTGATTCCTGATGCCCGATGCAATGCCGTTTGTCTTGACGCCCTTCTTAAGACTAGGCAATTGCGGCTAATGCTGAACAAGGATTTGTCGCGTACACGGCGCGTTGTGATTGTTTTTAACGACGTCGCGCCGGAAACGGCAAGCCAATGGTGGCTGAAGGATACGCTCCTGGGTAGGCTGCGCGGGGCGGAAAGCAGCGGCGATGCAGCGCTTTTCCTGAGTTTGCAGCTTGAAGAAAATAAACTTGATGAGGCCCTGGTAGCAAAATTAGTGGGTGACGAAAATCGCCAATTCGCACTCCGTTCCGATTTGATCAGGGTCAGGCCCAGTGCCGCACTTGCTGAAAAATTGATGGGCATCAGCAAAGGCAAGATACTTGACGGTATGCTTTATGTAATGGATCCGTTGGGTAATCTAATGATGCAATACGAACCGGGGTTTGATCCCTACAAAGTAAAAAGTGATCTCATGCAGCTGTTGAGAATTTCACAAATCGGATAGCAGAAGAAAATAATATGTTTAGAAAAATAACGCTGTTTAGCGTCATATTGGCGCTAATAGTTATCGTATCAGGTTCATACCTCCGGTTATCAGGCGCCCAGTTAAGCTGCCCTGATTGGCCGGGTTGTTACGGACAGTTGATAGTGAGTGACAGTAACGATTTTAAAACGCGGGCGGCACAGTATTTTCCAGGTCAAGCGCCTGATATTGCCCATGTTGTTAAAGTATTGTGCCAACGTTATCTGGAAGCGGGCTTGGCATTGTTGGTTATTGTGTTGGTGATGCTTGGCTGGCGAGAAAAAACCTATCGTACGGAAGCGATGGCAACAACATTGGCCCTGTTGGTTTTAGTAGGGCTACAGCCGGTATTGTCGATATGGGTCATCCAATTGCAAGCTATGCCGGTGGTCGTAACAGCGTTGGCATTAACGGCTATGGTGATTTTTTGGCTGTTATTCTGGCTGTATCTGCGTAGTGAATCAGGTGTCCGGATTACAGGTACGCGCAAGCTGTTGTTTTGCCGCTTGGCCATGCTGTTGTTATTTTTACAAATTGTCTTAGGTGTTTGGGTCAGCTCTAATCATGCGGCTTTAGCTTGTACCGGCTTCCCTTTGTGCAACAGTCAATGGTGGCCTGTGGCGGATTATCGGCTTGCCTTGAATCTGTTCGACGGCTTGTTTACCGGTTATACCGGCGATCTGGCGTTTGCGTCCCAAGCTGCCATCAACTGGCTGCATAGGCTCGGTGCTCTGGCTTGTTTTGTGGTGCTGAGTTTGCTGATGTTAAGCGTTTTGTCAGCCAATACGCCAAAACCTTTACGGAATGCAGGGCTATGGTTAAGTTTGTTGTTGTTTTTAAGCATAGCCTCAGGCATTGCCGAATTTAAGTTGAATGCGCCTTTATGGGCAGTATTGCTGCACGATGCCGTTGCGGCATTATTAATGCTGCCGCTGATTGCCATTGGTTTTTACAGTCGCTACGGTGTGGCCGTAGAAGCGCCTGCTACGGATATGCAAGGGCTACAGAAAGCGGCTGTGCCAGACCTGCCGGTTTTGGGTTTGCCTTCCGAAGTCGTCCAGCCCTATGTGCAACCAGCGCCCGAGTCGCTATACCTGCGCCTGAAATCCCAGTTAAAGCGTACCCGCTCAGGAATGGGCGAGCTGCTGGCCAATTTGTCGCTAGGGCAGAAAGGCACTGATGATGAATTGTTGGAAGACCTTGAGGCCAGCTTATTGATGGCGGACATAGGTATCACGGTCACCACAGAAATTATCCGCCGGTTGACGCAACAACTTGAGCGCCATGAGTTAAAAGACCCGGAAGCCTTATCGGCAGCTTTGAAGCAGGAACTGTTGAGGATACTTAAGCCTTGTAGTAAACCCTTGCAAATACCCAGGCAGGATCAGCCTTTTGTTATTTTGGTCGTCGGCGTTAACGGTGCCGGAAAAACAACTACGATAGGTAAGCTGGCTAAACGCTTACAAGCGCAAGGCCATAGCGTCATGCTGGCTGCAGGTGATACGTTCAGGGCGGCAGCGGTTGAACAATTGCAAACCTGGGGTGAGCGCAACCATATCCATGTTGTCGCCCAACATACCGGCGCAGATTCAGCGTCGGTAATTTATGACGGCGTCCAGTCAGCCCAAGCCAAAGGGATCGACGTGTTGATAGCCGATACCGCAGGCCGCTTGCACACCAAAGCAAATCTGATGGATGAGCTGAAAAAAGTAAAGCGCATCATCGGCAAGCTAGATGAGACAGCACCTCATGAAGTGTTGCTGGTGCTTGATGCAGGCACCGGGCAAAACGCTTTGTCCCAGGCCAAACTATTTAATGAAACGGTGGCGTTAACCGGTCTTGTGTTGACGAAACTCGATGGCACGGCAAAAGGCGGGGTTATTTTTGCGCTGGCCGGGCAGTCGGGCATACCTATCCGCTACATAGGCATAGGCGAAGGCATAGACGATTTGCAGGATTTTGATGCGGAGACCTTTGTCGATGCGTTGTTTGTTAAAGATTAGAGTCAACGGTTAAAAAGGCTATGCTAAAGTTTGATAATGTCACAAAACGCTACCCTGAAACAGGGGATGTGTTACGTAATATCAGTTTCCATTTACGGCATGGCGAAATAGCCTTTCTCACCGGACATTCCGGCGCGGGGAAAAGCACCTTATTAAAGTTGATTGCCGTGATGGAACGGTGTAACCGGGGGATGATTTTATTAGACGGACAAAATCTCAGCGGCGCGAAGGAAAACCAAATTCCTTTCCTGCGTAGAAAAATGGGTTTTATCTATCAGGATTATAAACTGTTGCAGGATAGGACGGTTTTTGACAACGTGGCATTGCCATTGGTGATAGCGGGTTCCGGGCATCAGGAAATCGCCCGCAGGGTTAGGGCGGCATTAGATAAAGTCGGCCTGTCCGGTCAAGAAAAAAAATATCCGATGGCATTGTCGGGCGGCGAACAGCAACGGGTCGGGATAGCCAGGGCGGTAGTCAACAAGCCCCCCATCATTATCGCGGATGAGCCTACCGGAAACCTCGATCCCGAATTGGCGGCAGAAATCATGCGTTTGTTCGAAAGTTTCCAGCAAGTGGGTGTTACTGTGTTGATTGCCTCGCATGATATTTCTTTAATTTCAAAAATGAACCATCGTGTGTTAAAGCTGGATCATGGTCAATTGGTCTCGGGCTAAGTCATGAAACCAACCAACAAGCGACATCAAACCAAGGAAGTCAAGCAGCCCAGGTATGCCAGGCCGGTCAGGCAAGATACCCGGCGCACAACCAGTGCTGGCGGGAATTTTGTCGATAAGCTAAAAGCTTACCGCGACCTGCACGCCCATGCCTTATTTTCCAGTCTGGGGCGTTTAGTGGCCGCACCATTTAATTCGGTCATGACGATAGCTGTTTTGTCGATAGCTATTTCACTGGCCAGCGGGTTTTATCTGGTATTGGCAAATCTACAGCAATTGACCGGGAATTTGGAAACCAGCGCGCAGATTTCCTTGTTCCTTAAAAATGAAATTTCTGATAGCCATGCGAAACAGCTGGCTGACAGCATTCGGAAAAATCCTAGTATCCAGTCTGTCAAATTAATCACCAAGGAACAGGCGTTGGCTGAATTTAAGACCTATAGCGGTTTTGGATCGGCTATCTCCGTATTAAAAACCAATCCCTTGCCTATCGTCATTCAGGTCTTGCCTAAGGATACGCTGGAAGATAAGCAAGGTCTGGAAAAATTGCTGCAAAGTTTCCAGCAGTCTGTAGAGGTCGATTCTGCCCAGTTGGACATGCAATGGGTAGAGCGCCTGCAGTCCATCATGGCAGTGGCGCAGTGTGCGGCAACACTGCTAAATCTGATGCTGGGGTTTGCCGTGCTATTCATTGCAGGCAACACGATCCGTCTGGAATTGCACAGTCGCCGTGAAGAAGTGGTGATTGCAAAATTGGTCGGGGCCACGCGGGCATTTATCCAGAGACCCTTTTTATACACCGGCTTTTGGATAGGTTTTATTTCTGGAGTGGTTGCGTGGTTTACCGTTACCTTGATGATGTTGATCATAAGGCAGCCCGTTGCGAAGCTCTCGGATTTGTACGGCGGGGACTTCCATCTATTGTTTTTTGGCTTCACGGAAACCATAGAATTGATTGCCATTTCATCAGCCCTGGGCGTATTGGGATCTTGGGTTGTTTTGATGTATCAGCTTCAATATACCAAACCCGAATGAGGCTCGAAAATCATTAGCACTCTTTGTTGGAGAGTGCTAAAATTCGACAATATTTTTATTTAGGGGATAAATCATGAACAACGCATTAGCTTTACCTGTTAATTTGTCGGTTGGAACATTTGATGCCTATCTAAATCTCGTCAAACAGATGCCAAAATTGACATCCGAGCAGGAGCGGGAACTGACTTTACGGTATAGAAACCATGGCGATTTAGAAGCCGCGCGGGAATTGGTCATGACTAATCTGCGTTTTGTTGTCCATGTTGCCAGAGGTTATAGCGGCTATGGCCTGTCTATGCCGGATATTATCCAAGAAGGCAATGTCGGCTTGATGAAAGCCGTTAAGCGTTTCGACCCGGATATGGGAGTACGGCTGGTTTCTTTTGCCGTGCATTGGATTAAGGCCGAAATTCACGAATATGTGATCAAAAACTGGGGTATCGTCAAAGTTGCGACGACCAAGGCGCAGCGCAAACTGTTTTTTAATTTACGTAAATCCAAAGAAGATTTGGGCTGGTTGTCGAATGATGAGGCGATAGCCATTGCCAAGGATTTAAATGTTGAGGTGAGCGCTGTTTACGAAATGGAGAAGCGCCTGGGCAGTAAGGATATGTCGTTTGATGTGTCGGCGGACGAATCTGATGAAGACAGCTATGTTGCGCCAGCCAGTTATCTGCAACAACATGGCGCCGATCCGGCGGTGCTTCTTGAAAATGCCGATTGGGGTGGTCATGAACACGACTTGTTGAGTGATGCGATGGCAACATTGGATGAGCGCAGTTTGGATATTCTTAACAGTCGTTGGTTAGCGGATAAAAAAGCGACCTTGCATGAACTTGCCGAACGCTACAATGTTTCTGCCGAGAGAATCCGGCAGCTGGAACAAAATGCGATGAAAAAATTGAAAGCCGCCGTAGTATTTGCGGCGTGACGGATCATTAAGGCTAGATTGTTCGAAAAGGCTTAACGGCTTGCCGTTAAGCCTTTTTTATTACCTGAGAAAGCACCTAATCTGGTGCTTAAGTAAGTTTTAAGCCGGATGAAGCAAGTTCAGCAGCATTTGCGCCTGTTCCGCCGCCTCATGTCCCAAATGGGTCAGATATCCCCCGTCTTCTTGTGAGACCAGTCCTTTTGCGTATAGCCGTTGTGTGGCTGCCACCGTCGTCGGGGTTGCGGTTGTTTTATGAACTTTGATGCCTTCTTGTGTGGTATTTAGGTTATAGCGAACCAAAATATTCAGCTCTTCAACAATATCTTGGGTATAGGGCATAGATAATCCTCATGATGTATTAGTTAGTATGGAGCGATAGCATAAATCTATTTTAGAGTGTGCGTATCTTTTTAATCAGCAATACGCATTACCGGTTACTACGAAAAGATTAAATGGCGGTTGTACGGTATCGGCAATCACCGTGAGCAAGGCCGTTTTGCTTTGGCTGCGATGAGAGCTTGGCGGGCATTGACCCGTCTTCGTGGGATGCTTGGGTTGTCATTTAACTTTAATGATTTTGTCATTAAACTGACACGTTGGATAACTATTCTGTGAAACTGATTATTTTGAACGTATGGATAACTATGAAAAAACTCACTGCCGAAGTACAAGTCAAATCAGCTAAACGATTGGAGTGTTTTATCGCAGATTCTGAGACGTTGGTTAAAGAAGCCCAGGTATTGCGCTATCGTGTCTTTGCCAAAGAAATGGGGGCAAAACTCAAAACCGAGTCAGAAGGGCTCGATTATGATGATGTGGATGAGCATTGCGACCATTTGGTCGTCTACGATAACGTCAATAATAAAATTGTTGGTTACACACGTTTGCTCACACAAGACCAGGCAGAACGTCTGGGGCGATTTTATTCACAAGGGGAATTTAATCTGGATCAGGTCTTGGCGTTGCCAGGCCGTTTTTTGGAAATAGGCCGCACGTGCGTAGACCCTGATTATCGTGGCGGCGCAGTATTGACAACGCTATGGTCGGCATTGGTTGAGTACGCATTAAAAGGGCAGTTTAATTATTTGTTGGGTTGTGCCAGCATTACCCCAGGCCCTAGTGGTTTTGCAGTCGATGCTGTTTACAGGAACATCGATGCCAAAAATATTGCCCCCCCGTCAATTCTAGTCACTCCTAGCATTCCCGTTCCAAGTGCACTACGATGCGACCGTGACGAATCCGGAATCCCACCTTTACTCAAGGCCTATTTGCGTTTCGGTGCGTTAATTTGTGGTGAACCTTGTTGGGATGAAGATTTTAACTGTATGGATTTATTCGTGTTACTGCCTCTTGACCAATTGCAAGAACGCTACAGCAAACATTATATGAGAGATTATCAGGCTGGTCATGAAATTGAAAATACGGCTGCTTTATAAACTTTTTTTTATTACCCTGCTATTTACCAATGGCTTGGTTATTGCGATAGGCGTTTTTCCTGCCATCAATGTTTTATTTTCAACCAGCAAGGCAAGAAGCCACCGTGACCTGATAAAAAAGCAGTGGCTGAGATGGTTTAGCAAAATTGTCAATCTGCAAATAATCAAAGAGGGTGAGTTGCCGGAACAACCTGCCATAGTCGTCAGCAATCATATTTCGTGGCTGGATATTATTGTTATCGGCCAGTATCTGCCAGCCTATTTTGTGGCCAAAAGTGATATTTTAAGCTGGCCGGTGATAGGCTATTTGTCCAGACAGGCGGGCACAATTTTTATTAGGCGCGGCGATAAAAAACACATTCTGGCCACTGCTGAAAAAATGGTCTGGTTGCTCAAGCAAAACAGCAACATTATTGCTTTTCCTGAAGGCACGACGACGAAAGGCGATGAAGTTCTGGGTTTTCATGCTTCATTATTTCAACCCGCCTTGTTGACCAAGTCAACGATTCAGCCTGTCGCCATTCAATATCAAGGCGAGGCTAAAGTGTTAGCGCCTTTTGTTGGTGATGATGAATTTGTACCGCATTTAATCAAAATGCTCACTATGGAAAAAATAGAAGTGCATATTAGTTTCCTGCCTGTGATTAACGCATCAGGAAAAAATCGACATGCCGTTAGCCATGAAGCAAAGGCAATGATACTGGCGCAGATTTTTAGTGATGAATTGCCGGAGTTTCTTGAAAACAGCGCTTGATAGTTGTATGGACCGGATAGTTTCGGTACGCCATTGCTTATAAGTTGACGGTATAAGCCAACTGGTAAACACTTCTAAGCGGTGGCCACGTAAAACGGCCACCATTTCCGCACCAGGTAACGGCTTGCTTGATCGGTATGAAAAGCCGGTATGCCGAATAGAAAGCGATCTTGATGTAACACGAGTTGTAATCTGTTGCTATAGGCTTCATCGCTAGTCGGTTCCGACATAAAGTTATTGTGTGAGGCTGCAATTGTTTTGCGCCAAACATCATTTGATTTGCGATAAGATAGTGTCTCTGTCCTTCTTCAAGAAAAACAGCAGTTTTTTTTAAAACGTTAAGTAACTTGCTGAAAAACAGCCCCTCCAACATTACTCCCATCTGAGTCAAAAAGCGTTGAAGATTTTTCCAGAGGTCATTATTCAGCCCTTTTACACCGTAGGGCGCGCTGTGCGCGCCATCGGCGGTTCGGTACCGGAAAAGGCGCGCGCGGCACGCCCTACGTTTTGTATGACGGTAGGCGTTGCCGGTTTTCAAAACTTAGACGTTTTCTCGATCAGATGAGAGTAGTTGCTCTGTTCTAACTTAACGGCGAGCGGCGACGCACTGCTGAAGTGTGGCTCTCCCTCCGACGATTTTGCGGGGTTTCGCCCGGTTTCCGCCATCAACAGAGTAATGACTGTCATATGCACAATATAGGCTACCGTTTATTAAAACCTTGGTTGTTGCCGATTATGTCCGGTATTTTTATCGGCACTAGCTATATCCCTTTTCCGCCATGGGCCTCATTATTCTGTTTTGTGCCCTTATGGTTGTTTTGGGGCCGACAAACCCGCTTAAAACCCGTCGTTATCGGCGGATTGGTCACCGCTTTCGTATTTACGTTGATCGGTTTTAACTGGATCACCTATACGCTGCATGAGTTTGCACGCTTGGACTGGCCCATAGCCTTTGTCGGCATGCTGTTTTATGCGCTGATCGCAAATTTGTATGTGCCGTTGGCAGGATGTTTGTGGTTTTGGGGGCGGCATGCATTTAACTGGTCGGAGCGCTTGTCTTTAGGCTTGATGGCGATCATCACAATTATATGTGAAGCCTACTCCCTAACCTTGTTTGACTGGAACTTCGGCTATACCTGGTATGGCTCGGATATTCCGCTATACCACTGGGCTGAGGTTGTCGGTTTCAGCGGCCTCAGTGCCGCCACTTTGCTGTGCAACCTGCCTTTGTATCTGGCTTGGCAGCAGCGCAAACAGCACGCCGGCAAACGCATGCTGGCGGCTGTTGTTAGCGGTTTCATTTTGCTGAATATCGGTGGCCTGTGGCTTAAAGCCAGATTGCCGCAACCGGATGCGTCCTTTACTACGTTACTGGTGCAGGCGAATATAGGCAATGCACAAAAAATGGCTGCGGAACTGGGAAATGGTTATCGTAACGAAATACTCAGACGCAATACCGAGTTGACCGATCAGGCCATTAAAACCCATAGCCAGACAACAATCGACTTTGCGCTATGGCCGGAAACCGCATTTCCGGGCTTGTTGGGCGAGGCGTTTAAGGCCGATGAAAAAGCCGTCGCCTTGGGGCAATCGGTCCGTGCATGGCATACCCCATTGATTACCGGTGCCTACAGTGCTGACCGAACGTCCAACCTGATTACCAATTCCTTGTTTGTGTTCAACGGGCAAGGCGAGATGGTGCCGCCGCATTACAGCAAATCCATATTGCTTGCTTTTGGTGAATACATCCCTGGAGAGCAGGTCTTTCCTGTCATCCGTAAATGGCTGCCGGCGACCGGCCACTTTGCGCGTGGATCTGGTCCCACGCAACTATTGGATTTGAATGGTTACAAAATAGGCGCACAAATCTGTTACGAGAGTCTTTTTCCTGGGTTTTCCCGTGCACTGGCGCAGCTGGGCGCACAGTTTATTGTCAATGTGACCAATGATGCTTGGTATGGTGACTGGCAGGAACCTTACCAGCACATGATGATGACGTTGGCGCGTGGCGTGGAGTTTCGCCGTCCCGTCGTGCGTGTCACTAACACCGGTATTTCTACCGTAGTGTTGGCTTCAGGGGAAATATTGGAGCAATCGCCGATTAACCAGACGTGGGCCGGATTATATCAAGTGCCTTATCTTAAAAACCCGCCGGTCACTTTTTACCAACGCTATTTCTGGTTGGTTCCAGGCTTGCTTTGGGGGGCTTTACTACTGCTACTGATAATCGGCGTAAAGAGGGAACGCCACCGCTTGCAATCCGGGAACGAGGTTAGCCCGTAAATCAGGGTGTTCTGTAGCAGCTTTTAAAACGCTTGATTTTATTGTGCCGCTAATGTAGCGTTGGTGCGCTTCCGGTCTCACGGAAGCTTACAAATAACTCACGAGGGTATTAACATGAACACGAAATTAATCGGTTTATTGGCTGGCATCACTCTGTTTTTCTATTCTTTCTGCACCTATGCAGCAGAAAGCCATCTTGCAGAAGCGCTCAAACATGCCGAAGCGGCGGCTGCCGCGTCCGATGCAAAAGCAGTTGCCGAGCATGCAACAGCAGCAAAAACCCATGCGAAGATCGCTGATGAGCATCTGGACGCAGGCATCAAAAGTCTGGAAACCGCTATTGAACACGGCAAGCTGGGTCATGCCGATGTTGCCAAAGTCGCTGCCGAAGAGGCGGTCACGCACTTAAAAGCCGCAGAATAAGCGCGGGCTTCAGTTTTGCATGACGGCGGACGGGGTTCCGCCGTTTTTGTCATGTTGTTGGCTTGGCAAATAGTTTTGCCAATTACACATAACGCGGACGCCAAACGTTGTATAGGCTTTCGCTCTAAGTAAAATCTAAAAATCCCGGTGTTTGCCGTATAATGCCAACCAGTTGTCTACTTTAGCGTAACCTCCCATTACATGTTTTCAGCATCCCGTACCTTGCTCGTCATTTTTCTGGCACTGCTGCAATTCGTTGCGCCGTTAGTGCATGCACACGCGGGTGGAAAGTTTTTTGCAGCCGCAGGTCATGAGGCCGGTAAACTCCATGTTCCGGGTCTTGAGGTCTATCAGGGCAGCTATGACCGATTAATACCTGATACGGGGGGATTGCAATACAGTGCCGCGAAGCTGGTCGCATCGGCCGATGGCCTAGTAGTCGGGGTCGATACCGGTATCAAGCAAAACCAGCATAGCGATGCCGTTGATGTAGACCATTATTTTTTGCCGCAGGCCGCTATTGTCTTTAATGCTGCTTTAGCTTTCAAAGATAACGCCAGCCCGCGTTCCCCGCCGCGCTTATGGCCCGGTTATTTGTTTTCCCCGCATTCCCCTCGCGCACCTCCCGCACACTGAATCCTGTTGGTCGGGCTTGCCTTATTGCGCGCCCTAGTCTAGCCAAAAACATTCCCAGAATTTTTCACGCGGTACTTGCCGCATTGAGTTTATCTTATGATTCCTGTGTATGCTCGCGCCCGGCGCGAGCCCCAAAATCGAGCCCGGCTATTTTTTTTGCCGGTCTGCTTGTCTGCACTGATGCCGTTTTTCGGTATGGCGCAGGAGCAAGGCAATGTGCAAAAAGAAGAACAGACTATGGTCCCCCATCGGGATCCTATTGTTGTTGACGTTACGTTGAGTTTAGCCAAACTCATTGATTTGACCTTGGAAAAATACCCCGATGCCAGCTGGTTGAATGCCTTGGAAGAAGAAGCCGCCGCTTTGCGTAAACGCAGTGAAAGCTGGACGGCAGGCGCATCACAAGCGGGCTTGCGCTTTCAGGAGGCGACCAGCGGCACGCTGCATTATATTGATGCGACGGTGCAAGTACCGTTGTGGAACGTCGGGCAGCGTGATGCTGAACGGGAAACCGGCGAGAAGGCTGGAATCAGTGCCCAAATGCAAACTGCGGCGATTAAATTGCGTATCGCCGGGTTAGTGCGGGGTGCGTTGTGGGATATTGAATTGCAGAAAATCCGTTATGAGCAAGCGCTGTCGGAAGTGGATATTTTCGGGCAATTACTGGCTAAAGTTCAGCGTCGTGTGGAATTAGGCGATTTGCCGCGTTCCGATGAATTGCTGGCGCATAGCGAATTATTGCAAAAGCGTTCGATTTTGACCTTAGCCGAAGCCGAATTGATGCATGCCCGTAAACGCTATGCCAGCATTACCCAAACTACTAAAACTCCCGGCATGTATCAGGAGAATCTGGTTGCGTTAAAGGATATCCAACAAAGCCATCCGGCTTTGATGGCGATCAATAGCCAGATTGACCGCAAGCAGGCCGAATTGAATGCCATCAGATTGATAGGCTCAGGTCAAACCAATCTGACCGTTGGCATCAACAGCGACAGGTTCACCAATGATCCGCGCAGTAATAAAACCGAGAGTTTTAATATCGGCGTCACGGTGCCTTTTGGCGGCAGCGCCCACGCCCTGCCGCAAATAGCCGCGCTCAATGTCGAATTGAATAAACTGATAGCCGAACGTGAGCAATTGTACCGGGATCTGGAGCAAGCCCATCATGAGGCCGAACATAATCTGGAAGTCAATCAAGTCGAGCTGGACATCGCCAATGAATTAAAGCAGGTGGCTGAAGAACATTTGCAAATGACGCACTTAAGCTTTTCAGCAGGTGAAATTGATTTGATGGATTTGTTGAAAATCCAGTCCAGAACCCAGCAAGCCATTTTGAATGCCAAAGAACGCGCCGTGATGTTGCAGCGCGATCAGGCGCTTTATAACCAAGCTGTAGGCGTGGCACCATGAATACTCTGATAACTTTGAAAAAAACGTCATCCGCTAGGATCAGCCGACGGCTGCTCGCGATAAGCTTGTTATCTTCGGCACTGGGGTGTGGGTTCTCTGGCATCGTTCACGCCGACAGCCAAGCCATACGCATGTCCGAAGAGCACATCAATAACCTGGGTGTTACGTTAGGCAAACCGGTGCCTGTCACGCAGATTCCGGTGTTATATGCCCCTGCTAGGGTGGTGGTGCCATCGACGCAAGAATATATCGTTAGCGCGTCGCAAGCGGGGCTGGTCACGCGACTGAATGCGGCGACCGGCGATAAGGTGGAGCAAGGCGAGGTATTGGCGGAGCTGAATAGTTCAGATTTGCTGTCTATGCAACGGCTGTACCTTAAGGCCGAGAGTGAATTAAATCTGGGGCTGTTCACTTATCAACGCGACAAAAAATTATTCGAGGACGGCATTATTGCCGAACGGCGCTGGCAGGAAACGCGGTCTTTATATCATGCCTTTGCATCGGAAGCCGATGAACATCGTCAGCTTCTGGAAATTGCCGGCATGACGGCAGGTGAAATCGCCAAGCTCAGGAAAACGCATCGTCTATCCAGCGCCCTAAATATCCGCTCGCCGATCACCGGCGTCGTGATTGATCGCATGGCGGTTGCCGGGGCGCGTATTGACAGCCTTGCGCCGCTATACCGTGTTGCCAATCTGGATGAGCTATGGCTGGAAATTAATATTCCGCAGGAACGCATAGCCCAGATCAAAATCGGCGATAAAGTTCTGTTGGAAAAACCGGCGACAGAAGCACAAGCCCTGGAGCAACAGACAGCGCCGTCAGCGCTGCCGGTCAGCGCACAAATCACGTTGTTAGGCCAGACCGTTAATCCCGAAAACCAGACAATACTGGCGCGTGCCTTGCTTAAGGGTGCGCCCGGTGATGTTCGTCCTGGACAGCGCATCAACACGCAGATAATCCAGCCGAATAACGGCGCGGTATTCAATGTGCCGAACACCGCTATAGCCCAGCATGAAGGCAAGTCGTTTGTATTTGTCCGCACTGCGGAAGGCTTTGATGCCAGCCCTGTGAACGTGATAGGCAAACAAGGCGATGACTCGACGGTCAGCGGCAATTTCAGCGGTACGGAAACGATTGCGGTCAAAGGTGCGGTCGCGTTGAAAGCCAACTGGCTGGGCTTGGGGGGAGGGGAATGATGGCCGGGTTAATCAGTTTTGCCTTAAGCCAGCGGCTGTTGATGATGCTGGCTGTGTTAGTGCTGGCTGGCGGCGGCTATTATGCGTTCAACCACATCCCTATAGATGCGTTTCCCGAAGTGTCGCCTACCCAGGTAAAAATCATCGTCAAGGCGCCGGGCATGACGCCTGAAGAGGTGGAGGCACGGATTACCGCACCCATCGAAGTTGAATTGCTGGGCATCCCGCACCAGACCATGTTGCGTTCGGTGGCCAAATACGCGCTGACCGACATTTCTGTGGATTTTGCCGAAGGCACGGATATTTTTTGGGCGCGCCAGCAAATTGCCGAACGTTTAAATACACTGTGGGGCGACTTGCCGACTGGTGTGCAAGGCGGTATTGCGCCGATGACGACACCGCTGGGTGAGATGTATATGTTCAGCATCGAAGGCGGAGATTTGAACCTGATGGAACGCCGCGACCTGTTGGACTGGGTGATACGCCCGGCCTTACGCACGGTGCCCGGCGTCGCCGATGTCAATTCACTCGGCGGTTTGGTCAGAAGCTTTGAAGTCATTCCCGACAACACCCGCTTGTCGGCCAGGGGCATTAGTATGGACAAGCTGATACAAGCCCTGCAAAACAATAACCGCAATGACGGGGCGGGACGGCTTAGCGATGGCGAGGAAGCGCTGATCGTACGCGCCGAGGGGCGCATCAAAACCCTGGACGATGTGCGTATCATCGTCGTCGATAATAAAAACAGCATCCCGGTCACGGTCGGCGATATTGCTGACATAAAGATCGGTGCGTTGACGCGTTACGGCGCGGTCAGTAAAAATGGCTTGGGCGAATCGGTGACCGGATTGGTACTGAGTCTGCGCGGTGCCAATGCCCGTGAGACGATCAGCGGCATCGAGCAAAAAATGGCGGAAATCAGCAAAAGTTTTCCTCGCGGCGTGGAAGCAAAAGTCTTTTACAACCGAGGTAATCTGGTTGATAAGGCAGTGGACACGGTGTTGCACGCCTTGTTGGAAGCGATTGCGCTGGTGCTGGTGCTATTGCTGTTGTTCCTGGGCAATTTGCGCGCGGCGCTGGTGGTGGCGTTGGCTTTACCGCTGGCGGCCTTGTTCACGTTTATCCTGATGCACACTATGGGGATGTCGGCGAATCTGATGAGTTTGGGTGGTTTGGCGATTGCAATAGGTATGTTGGTCGATGCCGCCGTTGTGGTTACCGAGAATATGATCACCCATTTGGCGGAAACTAAAACTGCCCGGCGCTTGCCGCGGTTGCATGTCATTTATCGAGCCACCAGCGAAGTGGCGGCATCGGTCACGTCCGGCATTCTGATTATTATCATCGTGTTTTTGCCGTTGTTGACGCTGCAAGGGCTGGAAGGCAAGCTGTTTACCCCGGTCGCGCTAACCATCGTGTTTGCGCTCAGCGGTTCATTGATCTTGTCGTTGACGGTCATTCCGGTTATTGCGTCCTATTTGCTGAAAGAAGTCTCCCATGAAGAACCTTGGCTGCCCAGGCATTTGCAGGCCATGTATCGTCCGGCATTGTTGTGGTGTATGGGTAACGGCAAAAAAGTATTTGTCGGCGCCGGTGTTTTGCTGGCGGTGACAGTAGTCGTTTTTACCCAGATCGGCAGTACGTTTATGCCGACGATGGATGAAGGCGACCTTATTGTGCAACTGGAAAAACTGCCGTCTATCACATTGGAGCAATCCGTTGCGCTCGATGGTCAGGTCCAGAAAAACCTGCTTAAAAATATTCCCGAAATAGCCACGGTGGTGTCCCGTGTCGGCTCTGATGAACTGGGCCTGGACCCTATGGGCTTAAACGAAACCGATACGTTTTTGGTATTAAAACCCAAGGAGCAATGGGGCGCTCCCGACAAAGAGCAACTGATCGAAAATATCCGTAAGGTGATGATGCAAACACCGGGCATTGCGTTTGGTTTTACCCAGCCGATAGAAATGCGCGTTTCCGAAATGTTGACCGGTACGCGCGGTGACGTCGCCGTTAAGTTATTCGGCCCGGACCTTGCCGTGTTGAATGAGAAAGCCAACGAAATCGCCGACATCCTAAAACATATAGCGGGTTCCAGCGATGTGTTCGTCAAACAAAATGAAGGCATGCAATTTCTGCAACTGACGATTGATAAAACGGCGGCGGGGCGTTTAGGTTTGGACAGCGACAGCATAGAAACTTTTTTGCGCGCACAGGTTGAAGGCTTAAACTTGGGCATTGTCCAACAGGGCATCAAACGTACGCCGCTGCTGTTGCGTGGCAACAGCAACACGTCGAATTTCGACAATTTGCAAATTAGCTTACCGGATGGCAGCCACGTGCCGGTCACTGCGGTTGCCAAGTTGGACAAAGTGGATGGCGTGGTAGCTATCGGCAGGGAACATGGGCAACGTTTTACTGTGGTACGCAGCAATGTGCAAGGCCGCGACCTGGTCGGTTTTGTCGAAGAAGCGCGTAAAACCGTCGCTGAAAAAATAACGTTGCCTACCGGTTATACGCTTGAATTCGGCGGTCAGTTTGAAAACCAGCAACGGGCGGCGGCAACCTTGTCGGTAGTGGTGCCGGTGGCGCTGGGCCTGATTTTTTTGTTGCTGTTTTCCACGTTTGGTTCAGTGCGGCAAGCCGTGCTGGTGTTGTCGAACATTCCGTTGGCGATGATTGGCGGCGTGTTCGCGCTGTGGCTATCCGGCGAATATTTGTCGGTGCCTGCATCGGTCGGTTTTATTGCCTTGCTGGGCATAGCCGTGTTGAATGGTGTCGTGATGGTCAGCTATTTTAACCAGTTGGCGGCAACCGGCATGGACATCGCCAAAGTGGTGGTAATCGGTTCGTCACGGCGCTTGCGCCCGGTGCTGATGACTGCCAGTATCGCGGCCTTTGGCCTGATACCGCTATTGTTTGCGACCGGCCCCGGTTCCGAAATTCAGCGCCCCTTAGCTATCGTCGTTATTGGTGGGTTGGTATCGTCCACTTTTTTAACGTTATTTTTGCTGCCCATGTTGTACCCATTATTTGGGCAGGCAAAAGACACTAATGAGGTAACTTAATGACGCATCAGGAATATTTGGTCACACTTAATGTACCGCCCAGTCTTGAAGAAGCTTTGGTTGACAGTTTGTTGATGCTGGAAGCCGAGCATGGTTTCAGCAGCTTGGCGGTCTATGCCCACCATCATGAAAACAAGGGCTTGTCGCTAGCCGAACAGGTTAGCGGCAGACAGAAAAAAATCCGTTTTCAGATGTATGTTGATGAACAGGGCTTGTCGGAGTTATTGACGCAGTTAAAACAAGACTATGCCGGTGCGGGTATCCATTACTGGGTACTGCCGGTGATTGAGAAAGGGGTGATTTGAGCTTATGCCGTAATGCGATAAGGCGTGGCTTGCTGGTAGAGTTTTTGGCGGCGGGTTGCCACACGCACAATGGTGCGGCAGTTTGCGCGTGGTTTAATGCCAAGGCTCATGATAAAATACACGCCTTTTCATGGGCAGGCATCCTGAAACACTGCCTGTTGCAAAATCCCGCGCCTTCTACCTGTTCCTGAGATCATCTTGATGAAAACCCGTACCTTCATTGCTTATTCGTTGTTATTGACTGCCAGTGCAGGCAATGCTTATGCAACCACTTATACCTTGCCGCCGACCAGCGGCGACACCGTCATCACGCAATTCCAGGATGACGTGCCTTTAACACGGGCTGAACAGGATGAAACCCTATTGGATGTCGCTAGACAGTTTCTGTTAGGGCAAACTGAAATCGTCAGGCTTAATGCAGACATGGATCGCTGGCATGTCAAAAAAGGCGAGATCGTCCGTTTATCCAATAAACGTATTTTGCCGGATACGCCGCATAACGGCATCACGCTGAATATTTCCGAATACCGGATGTATTATTATCCGGCGGACCAGCCCGGTACGGTCATGTCGTTTGCCCATGGCATCGGTCGGCAGGATTGGAAAACACCGTTAGGAAAAACCAGTGTGGCGCGCAAGGTCAAAGACCCTGCCTGGCATCCGCCGGAATCCATCAGGCGGGAACATGCGGCGAACGGCGATCCTTTACCGGCCATCGTGCCGCCCGGACCGCATAACCCGCTGGGCGCTTATGCGCTGTACCTGAACCTGCCCGGCGAATACCGCATACACGGCACCGATATCGACAAAATTTACGGCATAGGCATGCAAATTACCCACGGTTGCGTGCGCATGTACCCTGAAGACATCGAGCAGTTATACAGCACTGTTTCGGTAGGGACGCCGGTTTATATCGTCAAGCAACCGATTAAGGTCGGTTGGCTGGAGAACAAGTTGTACATTGAGGCCCACCCCGATCTGGAAGGCGAAGAAATGACCAAGGATGAGCGCTATGCGTTGGCGTTAAGGCTTATCCAAAAAGCCAATAATCAACCGGACAGCATCAACGACTTGCCTGATTTTGACCAGACTTTGCTGAATGAGGCGCTTAATAAGCTTGATGGCGATCCCGTGGCAATTTATGAACGCTTGCCGCCTATCGAAGAAGTGTCTGACACCGTGCAGGAAACCGCTGCAATCCCTGCACCGGTGAAATCTGCGCCTGTCAAGCAGGCGCCAGTTAAAGCTTTGGCGACAGCGTCAGCGAAGAAAGCGCCGGTCAAACCACTGAAAACGGCGGCATCGGCGAAGAAAGCACCAGCCAAGCTATTGAAAACCAAAGTATCATCAGTAAAGCCAGCGCCTGTAAAAGCAAAAACAAAGGCATCCTCCGCCAAATCCATACCCGTCAAGCCGGTGAAAACCAAAGCAGAGCCTGCGCCGATTAAGCAGGCGCAAAACAAGCGCCAAGGCTCGCCTAGCGGATATTATCGGGGTAATTGACGGGGTATTGCCCATAGCGCACGGGGCGCTCGTCTGGGTGCTACCCTTGTAATAAGGCGTAGGGCGGTTTATCACTCCCATCTGATCGAGAAAACGTCTAAGTTTTGAAACCGGCAACGCCTATCGTCACACGAAACGTAGGGCGCGCCGCGCGCGCCTTTTCCGGTACCGAGCCGCCGATGGCGCGCACAGCGCGCCCTACGGTGGAAAAAGGCTGAATCATGACCTCTGGCAAAAACTTCAACGCTTTTTGACTCAGATGGGAGTAAAGCTCAGTTCTATACGCAGGCCGCCTTTGTCGTTAGCCCGCCCCAGCTTAAGCTCAGCGTGATGCAGTTCGGCAATATCTTTGACGATGGATAAGCCCAGTCCACAGCCATTGCCGGGGCTGCCGGGAAGCCGATAAAAACGCTCAAAAACCCGCCCCATTTCAGGTTCCGGTATGCCGGGGCCGTCATCGCTGATGGTTAAGCAGGGCGTAGGCTTGCTGTCTAGCTGAACGGTGATGTTGCCGTATTCGTAACCGTAGGCAATCGCGTTGTCCAGAAGATTGACCAGTAATTCCCTTAACAACACTTCATCGCCGGCAACAGACAATTCAGTTTCAGGACATTCAAAGCCGATCTCCATATTGCGCTGCAAGGCTTTAGGAACCCAGTCGATACAGGTTTTTCGAACCAGCTCGCACAGATCCACTGAGCGTGACTCATAACTGCCGTTGATCGGTTCCGATTGCGCCAACACCAGCAATTGTGTCGTCAAATGCGACATGCGGTCGGCGCAGTTTTGAATTTGCAACAAGGCCGGTTTCATTGCTTGTACCTCCTGTTCACGCAACGCTCGTTCGGCCTGTAATTTCAAGCCCGCCAGCGGCGTGCGTAACTGATGGGCGGCATTGGCGATGAAACGTTGCTGGGTTGCTATCGCCAGCGTCAATTGTTCCAAAACATCATTGATGGTATCCGTCAGTGCGCGCACTTCGAGGAATACATGGCTTTCAGGGATAGGGCTTAAATCGCGCGATGACCGTCCGGCGATATGTTTGGCTAGGGTATGCAGGGGTTGCAAGCCCCGCTTTAAACCCGATAACAGATAAACGCCGGTCAGCATAACCAGGATGGTTTGCGGGATCATGTCCGCCAATAAAATATCCGTCATCATGGCCCGGCGTTTGTTCAGGGTTTCTGCGACATGGATAAACACCCGTTCAGGCGTTTCGTCCAGCGTGACCAGCATTGACACGATGCGTACCGGTTCGCCGTAGAGCAGGTCGTTAAAATAGACGGGATGCGACCAGTCCGTTTCAGGCGACAGCGGCTCAGGCACGCTTTTGTCGCCGGCCAAGGTCTCTTGTTCGGTCGTGATGATCTTAAAATAAGTTTTGTCCTGCTCGTCCCATTTAAAAATTTCCAGCGCTGCGGGCGGCAATTCGACTACGACTTTGCCTTGCCGCACTTTGATCTCCTGTGCCAAAGACCGGGCGGAATCGAGCAGCCAGCGGTCATAAGCCTGATCGACATAATGCAAGGTGACAAAATAAGACAATACGGCATCGACGACGACGAAAAAAATCAGCGGAATAACCAGGCGGAAGAGCATCTCTGTCTTCAGGCTGCGATTTTTACTCATGTGCTGTGCCTTCCAGTAGGTAACCCAGGCCGCGCACCGTGCGTATTGCCACGTTATAGGGCTCGATGTGTTTGCGTAGTCGGTGGATATTGATGTCTATCGCATTGTAGCTAACCCCGTCGCCATCGGATGACAAGCGCTGGGCGATACGTTCTTTGGCGACGACTTTACCGGCCTGCATCATCAGGATTTCCAGCACACCATATTCCCGCGCCGGTAATATAAACGGCTGATGATCCGCCAACAGCCTCTGTTGCCGGGTGTCCAGCGTCAGCCGCCCTATGCTGATGTGATGATCGAAGCCGCCATAGCAACGCCGGATCAGCGCCTGGATACGCGCTTCCAGTTCCCTCAGTTCAAACGGTTTGGTCAAATAGTCATCGGCGCCTTGTTCGATGCCGTCTATCCTGTCGTTGACGCTATCCCTGGCGGTTAAAATGATGATCGGCAACGCAATTTTGCGATGCCGGAACCGGCGCAACAATTGCAAACCGTCCACATCGGGCAAGCCCAAATCCATCACGATCAAGTCAAAATCCTGCGTTTCCACGGCCTGTTCGGCAGCCATGCCGGTAGTCGCGCAGCTTACCGTATAGCCGCTATGCCCCAGGGTATGTAGCAAGCCATCGGCTAACACGGCATCGTCTTCTATCAATAAAATGTTCATAACGCGAAAGGTCTTGAAAGGTTCTTGAAAGGTTAACAGGTTAAGCTAAAGGCCTAAGCATGGGCATAACCCGGTATTTTTATGTCAGGTGCACATGCAAATGGGGGGATGGGCATAGTTGCCAGTACAGGGGGTTTGTCCCGTAAGGCTATCCTGGGTAGGGCGTGCCATGCGCGCCTAGGCTAAAAGGCGCGCATGGCAGGCCCTACCAGAAAGTATATGCTGAACAACGTTAGATGATAAGGGGAATTAAACATGATACATAAACATGCACAGTTTTATCTTCGCCATCTCAAAGATGATGTGCCCGCAGGCCTCGTGGTGTTTTTGGTCGCTTTACCGCTGTGTCTGGGCATTGCGTTGGCATCGGGCGCGCCTTTATTTTCAGGGTTGATTGCGGGTCTCGTCGGCGGCTTGGTCGTTTCCTGGTTGAGCGGCTCGCAACTGGCTGTTTCAGGGCCGGCCGCAGGCCTGACCGTGATTGTTTTTAATGCCATCGAAACCTTGGGCAGCTTTCAGGGGCTGCTCGTGGCGGGTATTTTAGGCGGCATGATACAGCTGGCGTTAGGTTATTTGCGGGCGGGCATTATCGGCGCATTTTTCCCTGTCGCGGTCATTAAAGGCATGTTGGCGGCCATCGGTTTGATTTTGATTATCAAGCAGATCCCCCATGCCACCGGTTACGATGCCAGTTATGAGGGCGACGAAAGCTATATGCGCGAGACAGCGGAATCCAGCTTTCTGGAAATCTTTGAAGCTGTTAACGGAATCTCGCCCAGCTCAATGACGATCAGCATGGTTGCTTTATTGATTTTAATTATTTGGGAAATGTCCTGGGTTAAGCGGCAAGCCTTGTTAAAGCTGATACCCGGACCCTTGCTGGCTGTGGTTTGGGGGGTGGCTTATAACCTGGTCGCCACGCAGCTGTCACCGACCTGGGCAGTTAAGGCGACGCATCTTGTCAGTTTGCCGGTATCAGGGAAACCATCTGATTTTATTGATAACTTTATATTTCCTGATTTCAGCTATCTGGCTAATCCCCAGGTTTATGTGGTGGCGGCAACGCTAGCCATCATCGCCAGCCTGGAAACCTTGTTAAGCCTGGAGGCGACCGACAAGCTGGATCCGTTAAAGCGCCTGGCGCCTACCAACCGTGAGTTGAAGGCGCAAGGCGTCGGCAATATCATCAGTGGCTTGCTGGGCGGTTTGCCGATCACTGCGGTTATCGTCCGTAGTGCGGCTAATATTAATGCCGGCGGTAAAACCCGGGTCGCCTGTTTCATCCATGGCTTGTGTTTGTTACTGAGCGTGATGTTTTTCGCACATTTTTTAAACACCATCCCGTTGGCGTGTTTATCCGCCATTTTGCTGCATACCGGTTATAAACTGGCAAAACCCGCCTTGTTTAAGGAATATTATCAAAAAGGCATGAGCCAGCTGCTGCCTTTTGTCATTACTATTGTGGTGATTTTGTTGACCGATTTATTGATAGGCATGGCGATTGGTATGGTTATCGGCTTGTTTTTCGTCATCAAGGCCAATTATCACGCGGCGATTACGCTGATTCAGGATGGCTCGCACTACACCTTGCTATTAAATAAAGACGTGTCGTTTTTGAACAAGGCCTTGTTGAGAAAATTCATCCTGCACATACAAGATAACAGCACCGTCACGATTGATGCCAGCAAGGCCAAATTTATCGACCACGATATTCTGGAAACGCTGGAGGATTTTCTGGCGACGGCGCCCGACGACAATATTAGTGTCGATGTCATTGACCTTTATGGCAAGGAGACAATGAAAAAGCATCAGTCCATAGTTGTTGTGCGGCCTACAAGCTAACAATAGGCGGGTATCGCGACACTGGTTTTCACATTTAATGACGCTGCAGGAATTCAAACATGTTTGGCAACCGATCACTATTCGTTAATCTGAAAGACGATATTCCGGCAGGTATTGCGGTTTTTCTCGTCGCCGTGCCCTTGTCCTTAGGCATCGCGCTGGCATCCGGCGCGCCGCTATTTTCCGGCCTGATTACCGGCATCATCGGCGGCCTGATCGTGGCGCCGTTAAGCGGTTCAGCGCTGGGAGTCAGCGGGGCGGCGGCGGGGCTCTCGGTGATGGTGCTGGCGGCAATACAGGAGCTGGGTTTTACGGTTTTTTTGCTGGCCCTGGTTCTGGCAGGTATTGCCCAAGTCATCATGGGCTTGCTGAGGGCCGGGGTTATTGCCTATTACTTTCCGTCATCGGTCATTAACGGCATGCTGTCGGGCATAGGTATCATCTTGTTTCTGAAGCAGATTCCCCACGCCGTCGGTTATGACCGCGATTACGAAGGCGATATTACGTTTTTCCAGGCCGATGAGTATTCGTCGTTTACCGAATTACTGCACATGCTGAATTTTGTGTCGCCTGGTGCGATCCTGATTGCGGTCATTGCTTTGGCCATACTGCTGCTATGGGAGCTTCCGACGCTTAAAAAATACCTGTTGTTCCAATGGGTGCCTTCTGTGTTGGCGGCAGTCGTTGCGGGTGTGTTGGTCAATCAGCTGTTGCAGGATTATTATCCCGATTGGGCGCTTGCCAATAGCCATCTGGTCGTGATTCCGATACTGCAAAATATGGGGGATTTGGCCAGCCAGCTGCATTTTCCGGACTTTTCGGCGCTCACGAATGCGGATGTCTATCTGACTGCGCTGACCCTGGCCGTGGTGGCCAGTTTGGAGACCTTGCTTGCCGTGGAGGCGGTCGATAAGCTTGATGCTTATCGACGGGTGACGCCGACTAACCGTGAATTGATAGCCCAGGGCATCGGCAACATCAGTTCAGGCTTGCTGGGCGGATTACCGTTGACCCAAGTGATAGTCCGCAGTTCGTTCAATATTCAAGCCGGCGCCAAAACCAAGGCGGCGGCTGTTGTGCATGGCTTGCTGTTGTTGTTCACGGTCATTTTTATACCGGGATTGCTGCACCGGATACCGTTAGCCAGCTTGGCCGCCATCTTGCTGGTGGTGGCTTATAGGCTGGCGAGGCTGCAAGTGCTTGAAACGATGTACAGGGCGGGGCCGTACCATTTTATACCGTACTGCGTGACGATCATCGGGCTGGTGTTTACCGACATGTTGACCGGTATTATTATCGGCTTGGTGACAGCCTTGTTTTCGATATTGCTGGAAAATTATAAAAGTTCGTTTTATTTCCGGGAAATGCACATCGGCAACAAAATCATCTTGCGTCTGGCCGAGCATGTATCGTTTTTGAATAAGGCGAATATTCAGCAGACTTTCGAACAATTGCCGGCACAATCGGAAGTTGTTATAGATGCGACGCGATCCAAATATATCGATTACGATGTCTTTGAGATTATCCAGAACTTCAAACGCGAAGCGGAACTGAAAAATATCCGGCTGACGATAGAAAACCTGCGCGGTTATGGTACGCTGGCGCCGGTCAGCAATGCACGTTCGCAGACTTATGACTCCCAGCAGTCGTTGACGCCGGCCAAGGTTCTGGAATTGCTGAAAGAGGGCAATGACCATTTTGTCAACAATTTAAAAGCCAACCGGAATTTGCTGGAACAAATTAATGACACGCGCCAGGGGCAATTTCCTATTGCCATTATTCTCAGCTGCATGGATTCGCGCACCTCTGTGGAACTGATTTTTGACCAAGGCTTGGGTGATGTGTTCAGCGTGCGTGTGGCAGGCAATATTATTAATGACGATATCCTGGGAAGCATGGAGTTTGCCTGTAAACTGGCAGGTTCAAAGCTGATCGTCGTGCTTGGGCATACCCATTGCGGCGCTATTAAGGGCGCATGCGGACAGGTGCAGCTCGATCATCTGACCGGATTGTTGGCTAAAATAAAGCCTGCCGTCGATGCGGTATGCGACGAACAACCCGGGGTTGCCGCCGACCATAATGCGTGGGTGCAACAGGTGGCCGATAAGAATGTGCAGCTGGCAGTCGGGCAGATCAGGCGGCAAAGCCCTTTATTGGACGCCATGGTGGAAAACCGTGAAATCGGCATTGTTGGGGCCATGTACGATATTGAAACCGGGAAGGTGCGGTTTTATTCGGATCTTTCGTCATAAGTGGCTTGTTAAACGGTCGGCCGACAGGTGATGATGGCTGTTGAAGCCAAGGCCAAGCCTTAGCTATTGGCTGTTCCGCAGCAACGCTTGAATTTTTTGCCGCTGCCGCATGCACACAAGGCATTCCTGTTTTGCACCTCCGGTTGCTCGGTGGCCTTAGCAAACGTGACCAAGCCGTTCAGATAAAACCAACGATTATTGGTTTTGACAAAACGGCTGGTCTCTATCATGATCCATGCTTCGTTATCCTGCAAATAATGCGCTTTAAACGTTACTAAGGCTTTATGGTCTTTAACGCCCCCTTTTTTAGTGCCGATGATCTCCAGTTTCAGCCATTGGTTTTGTTCCCCGGAAAAATCGATAGCGGCGGGCCGTTGCGAGCTATCCCAGGTCGCTAATAAAAAGCCTTCATTTTGCAGGCAAAACGCGCTAAAACGGGATCGCATCAATGCTTCGGCAGTGGGCGGCAGGTTTTCGCCGAGATGGTAGGGTAAGCAACATTGTGCATAGCTTTTACCGGAGCCGCAGGGGCAATCAGTTTGGGTATTCATGGCAGGCAGGCAGGTCAGTGGATGTATGGGAAATTGAGGGTGATGTGCGGCTACGGCGATTATAACAAAACTAAAGTTAGGCGGTGCTGGTGGATAGGCGCTTCCGTATTGTGGCCGATAAGACATGGCTAAGATAACCACACGTCAACGAAAACACCGGTGGGTTCAACAGGCAGCGTTGCTTTGCCTGTGTTCGCTTGCCGCTTGCTCAAGCCTGAAATTGTTCGCGGTCAATACCTTGGCCAGGTTTGATGATTACCGCGTCGTTGAAGATATAGCCTATGGAGAGGGGCTCTTGCATCGGCTCGATTTATATCTGCCTGCACCGCAGCAGGCCAGTCGTGCGACCGTCATTTTCTTTTACGGCGGTTGCTGGGGCGGGTGCATGACGGTTAACAAGGGCTATTACCGATTTGTCGCCCAGGCATTGACAGCGCATGGCTATGCGGTGGCCATAGCCGATTACCGGCGTTATCCTGAGGTCAGGTTTGCGGCGATCATGGACGATACGGTGCAGGCTGTGGCCTGGGTTAAAACCCATATTGGCCGCTATGGCGCCGATCCCGACAAGCTTTTTCTGATGGGGCATTCAGCCGGGGCGCATTTGGGCGCCATGTTGGCATTGAACGAAACCTATTTGCCGCCCGACATTTACCATAGCATCAAAGGTTTCGTCGGCTTGGCCGGGCCTTATGATTTCTTGCCTTTTACCGATGCTTATCAGCATGAGGTGTTCGGGCCTAAAGAAAATTATCCCGCGTCGCAGCCGGTCAATTTTGTGCAAGGTACGGAGCCGCCCTTGCTGCTGCTGTACGGCAACGGCGATGCAACGGTAAAACCGGTCAATATCGAGAGTTTAAGCCGTAAAGTCAAACAGGCAGGCGGGTGCGTGGAAACGCATGTGTATGATGATCTCGATCATATTGCGCTATTGGGGGCATTGTCCATACCGTTGCAAATGCGCCAACCGGTGTTGGCGGATATTGTGGGTTTTCTGGATTATTATGCACAGCCCGATGGGCTATGCAGGACATAGCGAGTTAGCCTGTCCCGCCAACATATTGTCCGCTATTATTCGCCGCCGCCATCTTCTTCCATTGTTTGTTCTTCCGGTTCAGCCTCTATAGTGCCGTCTTCTTCATAAACCCCCGGTTCTTCGTTAAATTCATCATCCTGGCTTTCCGGCAAGTCGGTGCGGTCGCTATTAGGTTCCGCAATATCAGAACCCTTTGAGTCGGCAGCCGGTCCAGCGGTGCTGGTTGCCGGGGATGGTGCTGCTGTTTTGGCCTTATCAGGGGCGGCATTGGCAGGTGCCGATGTGTTTGGGGCTGTTGCTGTGCCGGAAGCGGTGTCTTCTGAATTGTCACAAGCGGACAGTAACGCTAAACCTGATAAGGCAACGGCTATGATTTTAGTTTTCATGGGGCAGATCCTATAAGTTTTTGATGGGGCTTGTTTTATCCCAAAGCCGAAAGTGTTAGGCGAGGGCGATATTAGCATAGTGAAGCGGGCAGTCTGCAATAAAATCCCGAATTATCGATAGTTGGTCGCGCCGGGAAGGCTTGTAAGACAGTTCGGCTTGCCGTCCGCTGTCTCATGTTATCATAAGCTTATATTTCAAGAACAATGCCTGCCATGACTACCTTAGCCGACTCTAAGCCAGATTTTCCACTACCCGCCGCGCACGACCATCAGCAATGTGTCAACAAGGCATTAAGCACGGCCGAGCAGTTATGCGTCGAGCGCGGCGTACAATTGACTTCCATTCGGCACCAGGTGTTGGCCTTGATTTGGGAAAACCATAAAGCCGTCAAAGCTTATGACTTATTGGACAGGATAAAGCCTTTGCAACAATCGGCGAAACCGGCGACGATTTATCGTGCGCTGGATTTTTTGATCGAGCAAGGGCTGATTCATCGGGTGGAAAGCCTTAATGCCTTTGTCGGTTGCCGCTGTTCGGGGCATCAGCACGAGCAATTACTGTTAATATGCAAGCACTGCCACGAAGTGGAAGAACGCACGGCGACTCAGGTTATGCAAGCGCTGTCGGAAGAGTTTACGCAAGCCGGGTTTATTGCCCATAGCAAGGCCATAGAAATTCATGGTCTTTGCAGCAAGTGTGCGGGTCTGGTCGCCGATTAGCCCTTATCAAGGCTTGCGTGGTTTCGTGATATTGTGGACATCAATTCTATCGGGAGAACATCATGCAACGGCTGATCTGGTTAATAGGTTTAGGTATATTCTTGCTTGCCTCCTCGACGGTGGCAACACCGCTCACTAAGGCACAGGTGCCGGAACCGCTTAAACCCTGGATAGACTGGGTGCTGGAAGCTCATCCAGAGCAGGCCTGCCCGTTCATCTATAACAGCTACGAGCAAAAGCGTTGTAGCTGGCCTACCGAAACCCGCCTGGAGCTGACGCCTAAAAAAGGGCTGTTTTCGCTGCGCTGGCGCGCGCATGCAGAAAGCTGGCTCACGCTGCCCGGCGATAACCTGCATTGGCCTTTAAATGTCACCATCAATAATAAACCGGCGTTGGTTATGGACAGGGACGGCTTACCCTCGGTCAAACTGACGCCGCCTTTGCTCCCCTCAGCTTTTCTATCCGCAGCCCGAGCCACCGATTATCAAGTCAACGGTGAATTCTTATGGGATAACATCCCGGATAATTTGGCGATACCGGCCGATACCGGCTTGGTTAACCTGACGCTTAATGGCTTGACGATACCCATGCCGACGCTCAGGGACGGGCAACTTTGGCTAAAAGCCAGTGAGCTAGGTCAGGGCAAGCCGGAAAATGTGCAGAACCATGTTGACGTCCAGGTGTTTAGAAAAGTCACCGATGAAGTGCCCTTGCAGGTGTTGACCCGGTTGCTGGTCGAGGTGTCCGGCGAACAGCGCGAAATCAAACTGGCCAAACCCATACTGGACGGTTTTATCGTGCAGGCTATACAAAGCCCGTTGCCGGCAAGGCTGGAGCCGGATGGGCAATTGTTGCTGCAAGTGCGTCCAGGCCGCTGGGAAATAGATGTTACCGCCAGAAACAGCAAGGCAGCGGACGCGTTGCCGTTGCCGATAATGCCCGCAGCGCCCGGCCCTGTTGAACACTGGCCGCCAGCGGAGATTTGGGTGTTCGATGCGCGTCCCGATTTGCGCGTAGTGGATGTTGAGGGGCTTAATGCGCTGGATGCCAGCCAAACCAATCTGCCCGAAGAATGGAAAGACCTGCCCGCTTACAGCATCAGCCAAGGGCAAGCGATGGGCTTTAAAGTCATACGTCGCGGCGATCCAAACCCTGAACCCAACCAACTTGATCTGAACCGAAAATTATGGCTGGATTTTGACGGTGCCGGCTATACCGTCAATGATGTCATGACCGGTAAGATGAGCAGCGGTTGGCGCTTGAACGCCTTGCCGCAAACCCAGCCGGGCAAGCTGACGCTGGATGGCGGCAACCAGCTGATTACCCGTGAAGCCGGTACCGGCAGACAAGGCGTAGAAGTCAGGAAAGGCATAATAACGTTGGATGCCGATAGCCGTATCACCGGCCCTGTCGGCACGCTCAGCGCGGTCGGTTGGGAACAGAATTTCCATAACGTGCATGCCGAACTGAATTTGCCGCCCGGCTGGCGCTTGCTCGCGGCGGGCGGTGTCGATAATGTCCCGGATAGCTGGATTTCCCGATGGACCTTGCTGGATTTGTTCCTGGTGTTGATTGCCGGGTTGGCGACCGCCAGAATCTGGAATGCGTATTGGGGTGGCTTTGCGTTGCTGACCCTGATTATTATCTGGCATGAACCCGGTTCGCCGCATTTTGTCTGGCTGAATATTCTGGCGGCGACGGCATTGATTAACGTCTTGACCGGACACGGCACAGTCCTTAAATTTATCTGCGCCTACCGCAATGCGTGCTGGTTAGTGTTGCTGATGATTGCGATACCTTTTATGGTGGATCAGGTGCGGATGGGCTTGTATCCGCAGCTGGAAACGCCGGATTTTCCTGAGTATCCGGCAAGCGATGCCGTGACGATGACTGCGCCGCAATCCGCTATGCAAACGGAGATGGCTGATGCGCCCGTAGCGACGCCAAGGTCGGCCGCAAAGCTTAAAGGGTACGCTTATGGCGTCGCCGAAAATCTGGCGGCCATGGCTGACAAACCGGTTAATTTCGACCGCATAGACCCCAGCGCCCATGTACAAACCGGGCCGGGCTTGCCGCAATGGCGATGGCATAAAGTGTTGTTGTCGTGGAATGGGTCGGTCGATGCCGGACAACAACTACGGCTATGGTATATGTCACCGGCAATGACGATGTTGCTGAACTTTATCCGCGTCCTGTCGGTTGCGGTGTTGGCCTTGCTGATGTTTGGCGTTGCCGATAAATTTAAGCCGGGCGGCTTTCGCTTCAGGTCGTCAACGCCGCTGTTGCTGTGGTTTTTATTGCTGCCGCTGGCTTCATTGCCTGCTAAACAGGCTTATGCCGAATACCCTAATGAGCAGTTGCTGACCGAGCTGAAGAACCGCTTGCAGGAAGTGGCTACGCCCGATTGCCTGCCGACCTGTGCACAAATCCAGCAAATGTCGGTCAAGATGACCGAGAAAACCATAGACATCCTGTTGCAGATACACGCCCAGGAAGCCGTCACGCTACCGTTGCCATCCGATTACGGGCAGTGGTTCCCCAATCAGGTTTTGGACAACGGCACACCCGCAGCAGCCTTATACCGCGAAAACCAGGGCTTGTGGATCAGCCTGCAAGCCGGGGAACATCAGGTGGTGCTGCGTGGCGTAACGCCGCTATTGGGCAAATTTACGCTGCCATTACCGTTAAAGCCTAAACATGCCGCTATTGAAAAAACCGGCTGGGAAGTCATCGGTATCCATGAAAACGGTTTACTGGATGATACGCTCCAGTTCAGCCGTATTAACCAAACGGCAACCGATAAACCGGCCTTGGCGCCGGGCGTGTTGCCGCCTTTCGTCCGTGTCGAACGCACCTTGCAACTGGGTTTGGACTGGCGGGTCAGCACCCGGATTGTCCGCCTCTCACCTCCCGGTTCGGCTATCGTCCTAAGCGTGCCGTTGTTGCCTGGGGAAGCCGTGACCAGCGCCGGTGTGCGGGTTAAGGAAGGCCGTGTCGATGTGAACATGTCGGCACAGCAAGACCTGATGCAGTGGGAGTCGGTGCTGGCCAAAACAGAAACACTGGCGTTGACAGCCGCGCAAACCGAACACTGGATAGAGGTTTGGCGCGCGGACATCAGTCCGGTCTGGCATCTTGAGACGACAGGCATAGCGATGATACGTTTGGACAATACCGCGCAGTGGCTGCCCGAATGGCATCCCTGGCCCGGCGAGGAAGTCGTGTTGCAGATAACCCGTCCTGAAGCGGTGCCAGGTCAAACCCTGACCATCGACAACAGCGCATTAACCATCAAACCCGGACAGCGTATCCGCGACGCCGAATTGACATTCAGCCTACGCAGTTCTCAAGGTACGCAACACACGCTGACATTACCGGAGCATGCCGTGTTGCAATCGGTGGCTATCGACGGACAAAGCCAACCCATTAGGCTACAAGGCAGGAAGCTGAGCTTGCCGATTAATCCAGGCTCGCAAGAACTGTCCATCAATTGGCAGGAAACCGTGCCAGTGGCTACGGTCATGACCACGCCGACAGTCGATTTAGGGCAAAACAGCGTCAATAGCCACGTCAATGTCCGCTTGGGCGAGGATCGTTGGGTATTGTTTGCGTGGGGGCCGCGTTTAGGACCGGCCGTGTTGTTTTGGGGCATGTTGATCGTGATTTTTCTGCTGTCATTGGGCTTGGGCAGGATTCGTCTAACGCCGTTAAAAAGCTGGCAATGGTTTTTGTTGCTGGTGGGGCTTAGCCAAATCCCACTGGAGATGGCGGGTATTGTTGTCGTCTGGTTGGTCGTACTGGGTTGGCGCAAGCAGCGCCCGCCTGGACAGCGATATTTTAACCCGCTCCAGGTCGCTGTCGGTGTACTGACGCTGGCAGCGCTAGGGGTGTTGTTTTTTGCCGTCGCCGAAGGTTTGCTGGATACCCCGGATATGCGGATCACTGGCAACGAATCGTCGGCTTTCAACTTAAACTGGTACCAGGACAGGAGTCTATCGGTTTTGCCTACCGCAACACTGGTGTCGGTGCCGTTAATCGTATACCGGTTGCTGATGCTCGCCTGGTCATTATGGCTGGCTATTGCGTTGCTGGATTGGCTGAAATGGGGCTGGGGCTGTTTTGCAACGAACGGTTTATGGCACAAAAAAGCAGTGCCGCTGGCCGCCATTGACGACGCGAAAACCGGGTCTTGATGGGTAAGGCTTGGCCGGCCTAAACGGCAGGCAAAAAAAAGCGGCTCAATGAGCCGCTGAAGAGAAGGATATAAAAACTCTAAGTGTCCGAGGAGGAGCTTGCATCTCAAGAGTTGTCATTATCATACCGATAGGCGTGGCCAATAGAAATGTGGCAGATTGTCGCGTGGCAGATTGTCGCAGGTAATGCCCTGGTTTTGCGATAAGACAGACGTTGGGGAAAAAACTGGGTGTGGATGATAAAACGATTTTTTTGTTAGCGAGTAGCCATTATGTATACCCCTGATGTCCGTTGGCAACAACGCTTTGCCAACTATAAAAAAGCCTTGGCGCAGCTTAAAAATGCCGTAGAACTCAGCAGACAACGCCCCTTGTCTTTACTGGAGAAACAAGGTGTTATTCAGGCTTTTGAGTTCACCCATGAATTGGCCTGGAACGTCCTGAAGGACTATCTGACGGATCAGGGCAACTCAATGATTAAAGGCTCAAAAGATGCCACCCGCGAAGCTTTTAAGGTGGAACTGATCGCTGATGGCGAACAGTGGATGGCGATGATCCAGAGCAGGAATGTGTCTTCGCATACCTATGATGAACAGACTGCCCAACACTTGGTAACCGCGATCATTCAGGATTACTTCCCTTTATTTGAGGTCTTGCAAGCCGAAATGGAAAAATACCTATCATGAATGCGGCTATAGCAGCCAAACTCGGCTTATCAGCAGCCACGCTTGATAAACTCAACAGCGTTTTCAAACGGCACAACGCCATAGGCTCGGTGCTGGTTTACGGTTCCCGCGCCAAGGGCAACTATCGCCCAGGTTCCGACATAGACTTGACCATTAAAGGCCGCGTGCTTGAATTCGCCGAGTTAATGCAAATAGAAGATCAGATTGATGATTTGTTTCTGCCTTATACCGTGGATGTGTCGCAATACGCTTTGCTTAGTAATAGCGACTTAATTGAGCATATCGACCGCGTGGGCGTGGCGGTTTATGACAGGGATGCTGAATTCAATCGGGCACTGTCGGGAATGCGGTAAAAATAACAGAGGACGGGTAATCGGCCCAAGTATTGGGGCCGGTACCCCTTACAACAGATGGCTCAATTTGGCAAAATCGCTGAGCGGGATGGTTTCCGCCCTTAAGGTGGGGTCTATATCCAATGTGGCAATCTGTTCTTCGGTGATGATTTTTTTCAAGGCATTACGCAGGGTTTTACGGCGCTGCGAGAAGGCTGCGGTCACGACGGTGTTGAGTCGGGCTATATCCTTGACGACAACCGGCGGCTCACGATGCGGTATCAGGCGCACTATCGCCGAGATCACTTTAGGCGCGGGCTCGAAGCTTTCCGGCGGCACCTCGAACAGCAACTCGGTGGCGCAATAATACTGCATCATGACGCTGAGCCTGCCGTATTGCTTGTTGCCCGGCGCGGCGCAAATCCTGTCGACCACTTCTTTTTGCAACATAAAGTGCATGTCCTGGATGCAAGCGGCGCTGTCCAGCAAATGGAACATTAACGGTGTCGAAATGTTATAGGGCAGGTTGCCGATAACGCGCAGTTTTTCGTTAGTGTCGGCAAGCGCGGCAAAATCAAAGCGTAACGCATCGCCGCTATGTATCTGAAGATTATCGTGCTGCCCGAACTTGTCCTTGAGCAATACCACGAGATCCCTGTCCAGTTCGACGACATCGAGTCGTATGCCTTTCGCTAATAAAGGCTTGGTCAGTGCGCCCATGCCTGGGCCTATTTCCACCCAGTGTTCACCCGGACTAGCCTGTATGCTGCCGAGGATGTTGTCGATGATGGAGCGGTCATGTAAAAAATTCTGGCCAAAGCGTTTGCGGGGGATATGGATCATGGTTGGTCCTGTTGGGAGGTCATGGCTAATGCCGTTTGCAGCGCGACAAACAGGCTGCCGGGATCGGCCTTGCCGCTGCCCGCCAGATCTAAGGCTGTGCCGTGGTCAACCGAGGTGCGGATAATCGGCAGGCCCAGCGTGATATTCACGGCCTGGCCAAAACCTTTGTGTTTAAGCACCGGCAAACCCTGGTCATGGTACATCGCCAATACGGCATCGGCCGAGTCCAGGTATTTAGGCGTAAATAAGGTGTCTGCCGGTAACGGGCCTACAATGTTTAAGCCTTGGGCGCGAAAACTGTCGAGTACCGGTTCTATCACGTCGATTTCTTCCCGGCCCAGATGGCCGCCTTCCCCGGCATGGGGGTTAAGGCCGCACACCAGTATTTTCGGATTTTCCAGATGAAAGCGCACACGCAGGTCGTGATCCAGTATACGGATCACGGTACGCAATCGGGTATGCGTGATGGCCAGGCTGACTTCGGACAGCGGCAGGTGGTTGGTGACCAATGCGACGCGCAGACCCGGCGTTGCCAGCATCATGACCGGATGGCCGCCGGTGATGTCGGCAATGAATTCGGTATGGCCGCTGAACGGGAAGCCGGCATCGTTGATGACGCCTTTGTGTGCTGGGCCCGTGACCATGGCGGCAAACACGCCGTCCATACAGCCTTTGCCGGCCTTTGTGATGGTTTTTAATACATAACGGCTGTTTGCCGGATTCAACCGGCCGCATTGCACCGGTTCCACCAGCTCAACGGGTAATACCGTCAGGCTGCCCGCTTGTTGGCGGCGGGCCGGTAGCAGACTGTCAAACAGCTTGATGTGCAGAGGTAAGCCTAAGATTTTGGCGCGTTGTTCCAGTAATTCAGGGCTGGCGATAATAACCGGCTCATAAGGCAGATCCAGTTGGGCTAGCTGGATGCAAAGGTCAGGACCTATGCCCGCCGGTTCGCCGGGTGTCAGGGCAAGGCGCGGTATGGGGTGGGGTGCGTGTGTCATGGTTTTAAATAACAAGATTTTAATAATGATGTGGGATCGCCATGTGCCCATGTAGGGCGCGCCGTGCGCGCCTTATACGGCCAGACAGCTCTACGTCGGAAGCCTTGGGGCGCGGTGAAGTTAGCAACGGGAACCTATCGCCTGTTTTATCCGCATAACAGCGGCTTTGTCCAATAGCCCAACACGCTCGTGCCGGGCACATAGCGCCCCCCTGAAGCCCAGATAGTCAGGCTGATAGGGTAGCAGTCCGGCAATATCTTCCAGTCTTAACGAACCCGCCAGACCGCAAAGCAATTGCCGCTCCTTAGCATGCCTGACAAACCGGGCGATGTCTGTTTGGGGCATGATTTGCGTTAACGGGCCTTTGGCTTTGTCCATCGTATCGAGCATAACGCCTTTAAAACCGGCATGTTTTAGCGCGTCGATCAGCGTAAAATCCGGTTGTTGATCGGCAAACAGTACGGCGACCAGGGCAAGCGGCTGTTGGGTCAATACGGCCAGTTTTTCTATCGTGCTTAAGGCGTCGCCATCAGGGAAAATGCCGATTTTGATATAATCCACGCCGGTTGCTGCGGTGCTGGATACAGCATTAAAGATGAGCTCCGGGTGCATGGGCAAGTCGCCGATAGTCGCGCTGACAGGCCGCAGGCCTTGACAGTGCTCGACGATCTTTCTGATAACGTCAATATCCAACGCGCCTAACGCACCCGCAGCCGGTTGTTTTAAGTCGATGATGTCAACCTGTGCATCCAGCACCAGCAAGGCTTCGCTTACGCTGCTGACGCTGGCGAGCATGCCGGTCATGGCTGCGCCCCGTTGTGCTCGTCGATAGCGGCCATTAGCCAATCCCAGGCTACACGCTCGCGATCCCCGGCGGTTTTGTCAAAGCCGATACGCAGATAAGCCAGTTCCGATGCGATTTTTTCCTGCGACAACATCGTCAGGCGGCTGACCAGGATAGCAGCCTCCAATACTGCAAATTGGGCGCGGTTAAAGCCTGTAAACGGTGCATGATGGGCGCTGTGCACGGCTGTGCAGAATAATTTGGGTCGTACGGGGTCGTCTTCTATGCGTATCACTTGCACCTCGGTATGCGCTAGCGCACAGGCCAGCACGGGCGCGCTGATTTTTTCGGCGGCGCGTAGCGGCCAGTCGCGCCGTCCGGTCAAACATCCGGCAAACACCCGCACATCATCGCAGTAATTAAGCACGGCGGTCTGGCTATGCAACACATTGACCAGCGTGGTCGATGGGCGGAATGGCAGGATAATATATTCATCGCCGTTGATATGGATGCCCATAGGGGCGATATGGACTAGGCCGTCCGGGCTGATGGTCGTGACTATGGTTTCTTGGATCATGCTTTCTGGTTTTAGGACTTTTGTAAAGTGGTGCCGGCAGGCTTAAAGGTGTGCAGGTCGACCCTGGCTTCGGCCTGGTCGCTAGCGCAACCCCAGGCCAGCGCCTGGTCCTGCGTAAAACGTTTGCCCAGTTGCCAGGCTATTTCTGCGCGCGCCAGTTCCACGCCCAGATAAAAGGCATGGCCGCCATCCTGTCCCACGTGCAGTTTGGGGTATAAATCAAACGGGTCGGTGGCGCTGTGGAAGCCGTCGCGGTTAAAAATATGCAGGCCTTCGGCGCTGGTTTGGATGCGGAAGCTGGGGTCTTTGATTTGCTCCGCCAGCTCCTTGATTTCTGCCAGTGTATAAGGGAACGGCGCAATCTCATGCAAGGCCATCAAGCCTGGATGAATATGCTTGGGCAAGGTGTTATGCTGTTTTGCCGCCAGCATGATGCGCCTGGACAAATCCGCCTCGCGGATGGCGCGGCAGGCATGGCGGCTGACTTCGGTCGCCAAAATATGGTTAATGTCAAGTTCTGAGCAAATTCCCAGCAGCAACGCATTGATGCCGGTCGTGTCGGCATGCGTCAATTCGGTGATATTGCCGACGCCCATCATCATCTCAACATCGGGGTGGTTTTTCCTGACCTCATGGTAACGCACGATGGACTGTGTGAAGCCGAAATGCAGCGGGTCTAAAATCGGGTCGACGATAAACGCCCGGTTTTTGGCCTGCATCACGCCGATAGCCCGATCCAGAGAGGCCAGATCTTCGTGTTTTTCAGGGATGATTATCGGCGTGGCGGCGACTTCGTCGGCAATCCACAAACTGCTTTCGTGCAGGCTGAGTAAATAATCGACGCCGGCTTTGCCGCCCCTGAGCAAGTCCTGCTCGTCCAGGGAATCAATGCTGACCCTGAAGCCTTGCTGTTTTAACGCCTGGATGGTGTCTTCCAGGTGCGGGAACGGCGTACTGGGCAAACAGCCGATGTCAATGACATCGGCGCCATTGCTGCGGTAGTACTCCGCACGTTTAAGCACCTCATCAATGCTGATGTTGGGCGCATCGGTAATCTCGGCGAAAATTTTGACGCGGTAGCTGCTCAAGTCGTAGGCGTGGGCTTTCCGGCCGAAATATTGCGGCAGATCCTTGAGTTCTTCGGGGCCGCGCACTATCGGCATATTGAAGGTTTTGGACAAGGCGTCCACATCGCCCCGGCAACGCCCAGGCAAGATCATCCGATCCGCGCCGAAGGTGTCATGCAAACGCCGCGCGATCATATCGGTGGTCATTAACGCCGCGACTTTAAGGCCCAATTGGTGCACGGTATAGGTGAATTCCGGCTGCATTTTTTCGAGTATCGCATGCAGTTGCTTTTCTGCCAGTTTGCCGGTAAGAAAAAGGATGTGCTCGCTCATGTCAGCGCGGCTAGTCGTGCGTTAACCTGATGGATAAGTTCATCCACACTCTCGACGACGGTCGTGTATTCAAAACCGCGTAATTTATGCGTGCCTTCCAGGTCGATTTTACGTGGATAGACCATGACTTTGCCCCCCGGCGCGGTGGTTTCCATTTCCGGCGCAATATCGCAGGGATAAACAATACTGGGCACGCGGCACTTTCCTGCCTGGGAATACAGATTGGTCACCAGCGTGTCGGCGATGCCGAGCACGCATTTGGCAACGGTGTTTGATGTTGTTGGCGCCATCACAAAGGTGTGGTAATAGCCCTTATAAAAATGCCCTACGGGCGGCGCTGAGGCGGCTTTGTCACGGTATACCGGCATTTTTTCACGAATGTCCTTGAGGTCGATGCCGTACATTCTTAATACTTCTTCACCGGCCGGGCTGATGTATAAATCCACCGCATCCAGGGTCAGCAAAAAAGCCAGACATTCTTGTATATAGTGGCCGGATCCGGTAATTGCCCAGGCTAAGCGAGGTTTGTCCATCAATATGTTGGGGTTAGGGTAGTTGGGTTGCTCACCGGTCAACACGACAGGCATGCGGGCGGGGCGGTTTAAACTGTGTTGCCCTTCAGGTATCGGGTAACATGTTATGCAAAGCGGCAATAACAAACAAGTTTGTTTTCGACCCGCTGAGGGTTGCTGGGCTTAAACCAGTGTTTATGTGCAACAATATCGGATAGCCGTGTTGGGCATAGGCGCAGCATTAACGTGATACGGCACAACATTTCGCAGTTTTTTAAAAAAGTGTTCGTACCTTGGGTATAACATGGGATGGGCTATCCATGAACGGTCGGGGTTTGAGTTTTATGTGGGCTACGCATCGTGTACCGTTATGGCATGATGACAAAAATCAACACAAGGCACATCGTGCGTGCCGAAAGCGTATGGGTGTAACCAGGTACAGTGATGTTTTGCTGGTGACATGGCGTGGCTCTGATAGAGAAGTTGCGCTCACCAGTTTGTTGATCACGACGCAGCAGCTACTCCCATTTGATCGAGAAAACGTCTAAAACCCGCAACACCTACCGTCACGCGAAACGTAGGGCGCGCCGCGCGCGCCTTTTCCGGTACCGAGTCGCCGATGGCGCGCGCAGCGCGCCCTACGGTGGAAAAAAGCTGAATAATGACCTCTTGCAAAAACTTCAACACTTTTTGAGTTAGATGGGAGTAATTATCAGGCGGCACTGATCTGGGTAACTCCATGGGTTGTGGGTATCCGCCATGAAAGAGGATGGGCAACAAGTGAAAATTAAGTTTATCTCCCAGGCTACCGGCCAGTTGGGCCGACAAGTGACAGCCGAGCCTTATGCTATGGCGCTGTATAGTTTTGCTACGGCGCTGGGCTTTTTCATTGCTGCGAAAATTGGCGTCGCCGCATCGGTAATGCCAGTTGGTATTGCCTTGTTTTGGCCGGCAAACGCCGTATTGCTGGCGGCGTTATTGTTACGGCCAGCCCGCGAGTGGTGGTGCCTCGCCGCGGCTATTGTGCCTGCGGAACTGTGCGCCGATATGCCGACCTTCAGTTTTACCCAGGCCTTATGGTTTGGTGGGGTCAATATAACTGAAGCGGTGTTTGCCGCCGCATTGCTCCGGGCAACGGCGGGGGCCGAGTTTTCATTTGCGCGCTTGCGTAATGTGGCGTTATTCGGGTTGCTGGCGGTTATTGTCGCTGCCGGCATGGCGTCATTGTTGGGCGCTGCGGTTTATGCGCTTACCGTAGGGGATAAGGTTGCTTATTGGTCGTTATGGAGGATTTGGTGGTTTGGCGACGGGTTGGGCCTGCTTATCGTTACGCCGGTTATACACGCTTGGTTGAGTCATGGGGATAAACCTTTCGGGCAGGGTTCCATGCGACAGTTATTTGAGCTTGCCGCGCTGTTTGCTGCGATTATTGCCATCTGCGTATGGGTTTTTTCGCGCCAGAATGCCGGGGAAGCCCCTGTCATGATTAGCCCGTTTGTGCTGTTGCCGTTAACGGTTTGCGCCGCGATACAGTTTGGTATCAGGGGCGCCGGCAGCGCCAATTTGATTATAGGCGGTATCGCGGTTTACTTTACGGTTAGCCACGTCGGCCCCTTTTCGCTTAGAGATGATTTGGAAGCCACGCTTGATCTGCAACTGTATCTTGCTATTGTGGCGTTTTCGTCATTGGGTTTGGCTGCATTTTTGCAGGAACTGCGCTATCACAGCGAACAGAAGCAGATTTTATATCTGTGCATCGAAGCGATAGATGAAGGTATTATGTTTACTGATGCCAGATTACCCGATAATCCTATTATCTATGCCAATCCTGCGCTGGAACGGATGACCGGTTTCAGTTTTGCCGAAATGCAAGGTAAAAACCCCCGTATTTTACAAGGTACCGACAAACAACCTTTCGAAATGGCTCGACTGCGTAAGGCTATCACTAAAGGCGAAACGGTCCGCGCCCTATTGCGAAATTACCGCAAGGACGGCTCATTATTCTGGAATAGCTTGACGGTTTCGCCGGTCAGGAACGCTAAGGGCGAATTGACCCATTTTATTGGCATTGAGCATGATGTCACCAGTATGAAACAAGCGGAAGAAGAACTGCGCCTGGCGCATGACCAGCTTGACCAAGCCAATAGGCGTTTGGAGCTCCGCGTCCGCACCCGCACCCGCAAACTTGAAGAGGCTAACCGGCAGCTGGAAATATTGGCCGCGACTGATCCTTTAACGGGCGCATACAATAGGCGTTACTTTTTTATGCGCGCCGGTGTTGAAGTCAAACGCGGCATACGCTATGCCCATCCGGTAAGCCTGGTGGCGCTGGATATAGATTTTTTCAAACGCATTAATGATGTCTATGGACATGCCGCAGGCGACAAGGTGCTGATCGAACTGGTGCTTTCCGTGCAGGCAACGATGCGCCCTAGCGATATTCTGGCGCGCTTCGGCGGCGAGGAGTTTGTGGTGTTGTTGCCGGAGACGGACAGTGGCGAGGCCGTCAATGTGGCGGAAAGGATCCGGCTGGGCATTGCTGCGCTACGGGTGGATGCAGGGCAGGGCGTGGAAATCAGCATGACCGTCAGCGCCGGCGTTGCAACCTTGACGGATGCCAAGGACAGTATTGAAAATTTGTTAAAAAGGGCGGATCAGGCGATGTATAAGGCCAAGGATGAAGGCCGCAATTGCCTGTGCACAGCCGCGCCATTTATGGTGGAGTAATGGCGGGGAAACATTATGCCCAGGCTTGCTTTGCATTAACGCACTTTAACTCAAACACAGGAATCCACGCATGTTCGACCATCATGATAAACCGCTCATCATGGGCATTTTAAATGTCACCCCCGATAGTTTCTCCGACGGCGGCCAATTTACCTGTGTGGATGCCGCCGTACAGCAAGTCCGGCGCATGCAGTCCGAAGGCGCGGATATTATCGATATCGGCGGTGAATCAACCCGCCCCGGTGCCGAGCCTGTATCGGCCGAAGAACAAATCCGGCGGGTTGTGCCGGTTATTGCCGCGCTAAGGCGCGAGACGGCCCGCATGATCAGTATCGACACCACGTCTGCCGTCGTTGCTAAAGCCGCATTGGCAGCGGGGGCCGATATCATCAATGATGTCTCGGCAGGCCGTGATGATGCGGCGATATTGGCCTTGGCGGCTGAAACCGGTGTGCCTATCATATTGATGCACAGCCGGGGGACGCCGAAAAACATGCAGGATAACCCTTATTATGCGTATGTCGTGCAAGAAGTGCTTGCCGATTTGCAAGAACGGGTAAATGCGGCTTTGGACGCAGGCATTAAGCCGGAACAGATAGCGTTGGATCCCGGCATCGGCTTTGGCAAACGCAAGCAGGATAATCTGGATTTATTGGCGCATCTCGATAGCTTGGTTGCCTTAGGCTTCCCGGTCTTATTGGGGGCCAGCCGCAAACGCTTTATGGGCAGTATTTGCGCCGTCGCCGGGCCGTCGGAGCTGGTCACGGCAACGGCGGTGACCACTGCTATAGGCGTCATGGCAGGGGTGCGGATTTTTCGCGTGCATGATGTCAAGGAAAACCGCCAAGCGGCTGATGTTGCTTGGGCGATTAAACAGGCCGGGTTAGATGTTTAGAACGTGCCGGTGGTTTGTCGTGGTTATGGGCATTCAAGCACTGCGCCGAGCCCGGTTAGGGCTCGGCAGGCATCAACTATAACAGGTGCTCGGCTGGGCGCTTTGGCCCAGCCTGTTCGCTTCAGCACCGCGAGGATGTCTGCCGGTTCGAGTCGTGCCTGATATTGCAGCAACAGCGCGATGACCCCGCTGACATGCGCGGTTGCCAATGAACTACCGGACAGAAAAGCGTAGCTTTCCCGTGGTGCGGTTGTGAGGATCTCGACACCGGGCGCCGCTAACGCATCCCGCGTTGCGGCCCAGCCTGGATGAGCGGTGTCGCCATTCGGGCCGGATGACATAACGGGTATGACATGATCGAGCGAGGCCGGAAAGCCGGGGTGTTCGCCTATGTCCTGCGCGGCGGCGACCAGCACGATATGATGGCGGTGGGCGCTATCCAGCAATTGCGTGAGCAGCGTGTCGTCAGGACCGTTAAGGCTGAGATTGATAATGCGGCTGCCCGATACAATAGCCGCATCCAGGGCTTTGGCTAGCGTCCAACTGCTGCACAGCGCCTTGCCGTCGGGAGTGTCTGTGTACCAGCAGGCCTTAAATACAGCGATCTTAGCTTCAGGCGCAACGCCGTATATGCCGATGCCGTCGTTGGCGCGGGCGCCGATGATGCCGACTACCGCCGTGCCGTGCCGGTCTTCTGTAAACGACCGTTCCCCGCCTTCAACAAAGTTACGGGTTGTAGCCACGCGGCCTTTCAGGTCGGGGTGGTTTTGGTCGGCGCCGGTGTCGATAACGGTTATGGATACGCCTTTGCCGGTTGCAATACGGTGCGCCATATCCGCATGTATCATTTTCGGGCCGTACGAGAGGGTGGCATAGGCATCGTTTTCTCCGGCTTTTAATCCGGCAAAAACCTGATTGGTTTGCACCAGTTGTATGCGCGGGTCGGTGCGTAGCTGGCTGATGATCTCATCCATGGCCACAGTTTCAGGGACGCGGTAGACCAGGCAGTTGACTTGTATCGAGGCCAGCGGAAACTCGCCTGCCGCTTGCAGCGCGTAACGGGTGCGGATGTCATGGTCTATCGCCAGCCACTGGGCGCGTCTGGCTGCCGGTAGCGTGACGATGATCTGGCGCGCTTGCAACTGTTTGGGCCTGTTGCCCAGGTCATCGGCCCCTAAAGGCAGCCGCCAGCAACCCGTGGCCGATAATAGCCAGACCAGCGCTAACAGGAGCCACCTGTAACGGCGGTTATGGATCACGGTTGCGCGTCTGCGGCAACCGGCTCAGCCAGCCTGACCCTGGCATGGGCGCGTAATGTGGCTAGCGCGACCGGCGTATTGCCGTGGCCTGCCGGTAGCGCCAGGGTATAAACGCCCAGCAGGGATGGGCCGTCTACCAGACGCCCATGCACGGCTGTCAGCAGCGCCCGTAGGTCCCGCTCGGTGATGTCTTCAGCAAATACGATATGCACGCGGCTTAACCCCGCTATGGCGGGTTTAGGGCTGTCCGACAAGGTTTCGAACGTGGGCATGGCAGTTGGATGTGTGGTGATAGCTAGCGTTAACAGCAGGGTGGCCAGCGTGATGGTCTCCAACGCCAGCGCCCAGGCTATCGGTTTGGGCGTGTATTGCAGCCAATTGGAGACCGTTTCCAGCAGATGGCGCCTAGTCGGCGGCGGTGTCGAGACGGCTTCATGCGCTTGCAATTGCTGTAGAATCCGCGCGAAATGGGCAGACGATGCTTGCCAGTCGCGTTGCTTAGCGAGTGTCGGGCAGGCCGCGTCGAGTGTACGGTATTGTTCAAGTTCCTGGCGGCAAACTAGGCAGTCGGACAGGTGGTGCTCGACCAGGGCTAGTTCGGCAGGCGTCAGTGTGCCGTTTGCGTACCACGGCAGCAATTCGGCAATAGGGTCATGCCCGCTAACCGGTTGCTTGCTTATCGGTGCTTTTTGCTCTTTGTCTGGTGTAGGCTGGGAGCAGGGTGCTGTAGGGAGGGATATTTCTGTCATTTCAATGTGCGGGCTTGTTTTTAAAAACAACGGGGTCGGGTGATTGCCGGGACTAGCCGTTTGTGGTTCTGTTTGTAATCAGTGTGGGGGGGTTAAAAATAAATTCCGTATATTCTGGACGGTTAGTCTCTCCGAAAACTTATAGCTCGGAAACAGGCCCGGATGCAGCCCAAGTGACTTCCGTGTCCCCGCAACGTTCACGATAGCCTGTTAATCCTGCCAGCCGTCAACTGCCGACAGCATATCCGCGCAGTGCCAGCAATTCGGTCAATTTTTTGCGGGCATGGAACATGCGTGTCTTGACGGTATTGACCGGACAGCCGGTAATTAGCGCGATTTCCTGATAGGTGCAGTGCTCGGTAAAGGTCAGTTCAAGCACGGCGCGGTGTTCGCAAGTCAGTTGTTCCAGCGCCCACAACAGGTTGTCGCCTAGTTCCCAACCCAGTACGATGCGTTCGGGATTGTCCACATCGACGTGCGCGGAAAAGGCCTCAGCCTCATGCTGCCCGTAGTCGCCGGATACTGTGTCTAAGGTTTCTTCCCGCTGATGCCGCCGCTGACGTTCCAATAATTTAAGGCCTTTATTATGGGCTATCCCGAATAGCCAGCTGGCGAGCCGGCCTTGCCCGGGGTCGAAGCGTCCGGCATTTTGCCATACGGTCAGCATGGTATCGTTCATCGCTTCATCGGCCAATTCCCGGTATTTCAGCAAGGCCATCAGAAATTTCCCGATACGCGGGGCATAGCCATAATACAAAGTTTCAAAGGCCTGGGTATCCCGGTCTGCGATACGCCGCATCAGCATCAGATCCTCGTGTCCATTGCCCGCGACATCAATACTTGGGTCTTGCGTTTGTTCGGCGATACCCATCATCGCTACTCCCGGCACTGGCTATTAAGTCCGGCTATTCTACCTAAAACAAAACGAAAAACCTTTCTTACTCTTGTTCCTTTGCCATTCATTGAAAGTTCAAACAACTGAAAAATAAGCTGCGGGTTGAGCACAAAGCCCGGCGATTAGGTTTAATAGGAAAACTGCACATAAAGCCAACATTTGGATAGATCAAAAGCCTGTCCGCTCTGGGTATTTCGCAGCCTATTGTCGGGATTGCCGTCGGCGCGGTAACTGGCGTATTGGATACCGGCCAACAGGTGCTCGCCGAAGGAGCGTTCCAGCACCACATTCAGTTCAGTGCCGTAATCGTATGAGTCCCGGTCGGAAACAAATCGGTGGTAAATCGTAATGAACTGGGTGTGGTCCGATAACTTGAGGGTCAAGGTGCCGAAAAAATCCTGTATACCATCACCTGGGGTGACCAGAAAACGGTCGGCGAATCCCTGGAAGGCATGGTTAGTGCCCAACGGTGTTTGAAAGGCGTTGGCACCGCCGTCACCGGTCAGCATTTCGTAGCTGAATTTGAGCGCGGCACTGTGCAGTATAAGATCTAGCGTGTGGCTGAGGCCGAATTCAGCCAACAGATATCCGGCGCTGATCGTATGGGGATTATTGCCGTAATCGTTTTGATGGGCATATTCGCCGGTGTATAGCAGTTTGGTTTTAGCGGCAAGCGATTGCTCACCTTGCAGGCGCAGCCCAACCGTTGCCGTCGATAAATACGCGGACGTAGGGGTGGTAAAATCCAGCAAATAACTGTAAGCCTCAAGCCTGGTGAAGGGCAGGCCGCTGTATTGGATGTTCAGCAACTGGCTGTCCATGGCAAACTGGCCGGCATCGGGGTGCGGGTTATGCTCGCCGAATATCCGGTTTACTTGCCAAACATAGGCATAATCCAGTGTGGTTTGCGGCAAGGACAGGTTGATGAGACGCACCGCATCGTAGCTTTGCCAGTTTTGCCGCCATAACACATTGCCGATATAGCGGTGTAGCGGCGCTTGCCGATGGGTGATGTCCTGGCGGCCTACCGTCAATACGCTACGCGGCAAACCGCCGTAACGAAAAAAGGCCTGCTGCAATTCCAGGCCTTCCGGGTCGGCTATCACCGCACGGTCAGTGACGTCATTGGCGCCGCCATCGTTGTAGCTTTGGCCGTCGCCGACTACCTGCACATCTTCCAGCTGCACATAGACATCGGCATCGTGGAACGGTGCGGATTGGTAGCCTATTGCGGAACGTAAGGTGGACGCGTAAGCGGTTGCCAGTGCCGGTGCGGCGTCGTCGGCAGTTTCAAAACGATAGCGCAGGAACAGGTCGAAGCGGCCGGATGTGAGTGCTGAAAAGAGTCCGGGTTCGGCGGATGCAGGGCAAACAGAACAGCTGGCCGCCAATATCAGGGCGGTTTTAACATATGGCCGGTACTGCAACATGAATAGTGGTTCTCCCCAATAAAATAAGCCGGGCGATAACTGCATACGGCAGTGTATCGCCCGGCTGTTGTTTAGTGCTTAGCCGGCCTGGGATGGTGAGGCAATCCGGCAAGCGGGTCCGGGGTTTAAAAGGGATCCCTGAAGTCGTCGCCCTCAGAGCGGAAGGGTTCTGTACGCGCATCTATCGTGTTCAGGAACTTCAGCAGATCGGCTTCTTGCGCGGCATTCAGCGCGTCGGCAATCGTGCTGCCGTTCAGTTTATGGGTTTTGAACACGTCACCCAATTGCGTGGCCGAGCCGTTATGAAGATATGGCGCATGATAACGCACACCCAGCAAGGACGGCACATTAAACCCATCCGTACCCAACGCCGTCAGGCCGTTGGCCCTGATTTCAAGAGGATTGTCAGCCAGGAATGTATCTATTTTTTCGAGATAGTTGAGGGTGTTGCCATCCAGGGTGTAAGACTGGATTTGCCCGCCGCCGCTAGCCGCAAGCGTCACGCCAGGATCGCGCGGTGCGCCTGCAACCAGTGCCGGGTTATCGCGGTAGAGGATTTGGCTTTTGGTCCATTTTGCGCCGCCGTGACATGAGGCGCAGTTACTGTCAAACACCGCCCTGCCTGCACTGACATTGGTTTGTTGCGGCATTTGCAGCGGACGTATGCTTTGTATCCATAAGGTTTCGTCGTCCAGCGCTTCGCTGGCGCCTTGGGTGATGCCGTGGTTAAAAATATTGGGGTTGGGTGTCGCTGCGGTAAACGGTGCGGTACTGGCAAAACCGATGCCGCCTTGTACGCCACGGGAATTATTATTGAAATCGGTGTTGCTGCCGCGCACCGCGCTCCAGTTTAAGATCCGCGTATCGTGTGCGGCGCTGCGTTTGGAGTAGGTGCTGTCCAGCGGAATGGTCTGGCGCGGGCCGTCGGCAAATATCCAGGTGACGCCGTCGGCAAGGCCGGCCGGGTGACAGGACGCGCAACTGCTCCAGGCATTATCTGATTGCTTGCCGCGAAATGCCAGCGGGTCAATGCTGCGTATGGCGAGTTTGGACAAGCCATTGTCCGGTAGCCCCAATGCGGTAAAAAACGCCAGCTTACCCATTAGCAAGTTGTGCTCGAAACTGCCGATTAGCGGCAACACCGTTGATTCAATATCGCGGGCAACGACCGTGTTGTTATCCAGATTAAGCACGGACACGGAGCGTCCGACCGAGTTGTTGGTATAGGCACGACTGCCGTTACCGCTGATGACTATGCCGGTGGGTATATGGCCGGTTTGTAAACGCACGACCTTATCCGGCGCGCCGATGTCGAGTTTGCCACCGGTCAGCCCGGCACGCAAAACATAGTTGCCGCCCCGGCTGACCAGTGCGAACTTATTGGCTTTGGCATCCATCGCGACGATGTCGTTAGCGAACAGCTTGCCGAGACTGCTGAACGGGTCGGCGGGCGCTATTTCGGTTTTGATCTGGGCGTTGAGGTTGACGGTGCCCGCTTTGATTTCCGCCAATGCAGCAGGGTTGACGACATGCACCAGCGCCTGGACGTTGACATTGAATTTGACGGGCGGTGCGGGCGCGGCGCCTATGCTGGGCACGTATAGTTTATTGTCATGGAACAGCAAGGCATGCAGTTGGTTCGGGAAAGCGCCTTGCGGGGCATTGACCAGATCAGGGTCGCCCACAGCGCCGGTGACATCAGGGCAATAAACCGTATCGTGGACATTGGGGTTGGGTATGGGGCATAGTGCGCTGCGATCCGCAGTAAAGCCGGCATCTGTCAGCGGTGACAAGATGATTTTTTTCAAAAACACCGCCAGCCCGAATGGGAATGCGCGAATCACCCCGCGTTTGCCGTTATCAAAAGGTTCGCCAGGGCCATTAGGAATCACTTCGGCCAGGAAGTCGCTGACAAAAATGGTTTCATCGGTGTCTTCGGTATCACCATCATCAGAAATGGCAACCGCATAAGGACGGTTAAAACCAGCCACGGTTTTAATCACCGAACGTTGCGCGGTGTCGATAATAGAAACCGTACCCGAAGTATGGTTGGCGACATAAAGCACATTGCCGGTAGGTGTCAACGCACAGCCGCGTGGTTCTGTGCCTACCGCAATGCGCTTGAGGATTGAAAAAGGCGTATCCCCTGCTGCAAGGGCAACCACGACGACCGAGCCGTCGGCTGTGGTGATATAAGCCTCGCTGTCATCCGGCTTAATAGCGACGCACTGGGGCTCAAAGCCCACGGCGATTTCAGCCACTTTTTTCAGCGCATTGCCAGCGTTGCCGGCGGCGTTAACTTTAAATACGGTGATGGAATGGTTATCTTGATTCAGATTGATCAGGTGGCTTTCATCTTTAGTCATTGCGATAGTGCTTGAATGGCTGGATTCTGCGTCCGCAGCCCCTGTTGCCAAAGCCAGCGCCAGCGTTGCAGCCAGCTTCGCTAGGTTAAAGATGCCCCGCAGCTCAGGGCTAGCCGATGTTATTTTCTGGTTCATACAGTTGTTCTCCTCCAGGTTAGCGGATGTCAAGCAAGTCTTGGCATGCCCTCACGACAGCGCAAAACTGCAAAGTTAATAATGGCTCCAGCGGCAATGTGGGCGCGCGTGAGCTCTCCGGGCAAAGCGCCGGAAGTTGACAGGGCAATGTGTTACCTTGCCCTTGCCGTGTTATTTCCGTGGCGACCGGGAAAGGTTCAAAAATATATTTAAGGCGCTGGTTTTTTAGGGAGGGTTTAAAACAGTGGGGAAAATGATGGCAAGCTGGAGCGGGCGTGGTCGGCGAGGCTATTCGTCATTAAGAAGGCACGATAGCATAACTGTGGCGGGTGGTTGTTCGTAAATGAGTGGGGATAAGCGTTTCCGGTACTCGTGCTGTTGCCGGAAACGCCGGTTGCCCTCAGCCGCTAGCCATCGGTATTGATAGCCAGGATAATTTCCTGCAGGATCTGTTCGCTTTGCTCATTATCCACTTGGCAAGTGCCCGCATTTAAATGGCCGCCGCCGTTGTAGCGTAAGCATAACTCGCCAATATTGGTGTTGGAGCTACGGTTAAGTATTGATTTACCTATCGCAAAAACGGTGTTCTGCTGTTTTAATCCCCACATGACATGGATGGAAATGTTACAGTCGGGGAATAGTGCGTAAACCATAAAGCGATTGACCGCGTAGATGAGCTCTTCATTGCGTAAATCCAACACCAGCAGATTGCCATGGATCGTCGCACAGCGCTGTATTTGCTCTTTCGCCGCAGTCTCATGCTCCCGGTATAAGCTAATCCGCTCGATGACATCGGGCAGCTTTAACACGTCATCGATATGATGGTTTTTGCAATAATCAATTAAATTCATCATTAATTGATAATTGGAAATGCTGAACTCCCTAAACCGCCCTAAGCCGGTCCTGGCATCCATCAGGAAATTCATCAACACCCATCCGTCAGGGTTTAGGATTTCTTCCCTGCTGAATTGTGCGGCATCGCCTTTATCCACCGCCGCCATCATGTCATTCCAACTGGCAGGAAATCGTTTGTCGCCACCATAATAATCATAAACAACACGGGCCGCTGACGGGGCATCCGGGTCAATGATGTGGTTGTCCTGTTTGGCATTACGTATGGTTTCGCTCAAGTGATGGTCAAAAGCGAGATGTACGCCATGAACATAAGGCAGGTTGGTCGTAATGTCATTATCGCTAATGGCTATTTTGCCGTCTTGCATATCTTTAGGATGTACGAACAAAATGTCGTCAATCAGATCAATTTCCTTCAATAAAACAGCACAGATCAAGCCGTCAAAATCACTGCGGGTTACCAGCCTAAATTTTTTTTCACTCATGGTTTTTCCTTAAGGAAGTTGTGTGTCTGATTTAAAAGCCTTTTAGGGAGGGTATCAGCGGCTTTTCAAAGATCATAGCAAATAAACCTTTTCAATATAAGCCCGTATCCCTAGCAGCGGGTGAATTTTGACAGTCAAGCCGCAACGGCTTTCGCGGGTAACCCAGAATAAGCCAAAACTTTATCATTGTGTTCTAAGGATTGTTATACCTTGAATATAAAACAATGACATAATAGCCCGCTTAACTTTTCAAGCCGTTCTAAGTCCGATTACCTTGATACGTCCCATTACCCTTAAATAAGGCATATTAAGGTAACAACGTGGAATTAATATGAGCAAATTTCAGCTAAAACTCTATATAACCGGCAAAACGCCACGCTCGGAAAACGCCATCCGTAATCTGCGCCAAATCTGCGAAGAAAATCTTGATAAGCAATATGAGATTGAAATTATCGACATTCTCGAACATCCTCAATTGGCGGAGGATGAGCGCATCCTTGCCACACCGACGCTGATTAAAATATTGCCGCCACCGTTGCGTCGTTTGATCGGCGATTTGTCGGAAACGGAAAAAGTCTTGCTGGGGTTGGATATTCGCCAAGACCTATCACCGGTTAACCCCAACTAAAACCGAAGCATCCTAATAATGACTATGAACGATTACTCTATTGCTGGCGCCGTGGAAAAACTGACTACGGGTATCCCAGGTTTTGATCTGATTGCCGTCGGCGGCCTGCCTATTCACCGAGCCACATTAGTGTCAGGCACTGCGGGTAGCGGCAAAAGCGTATTCGCCGCGCAATTTCTGGCGGAAGGCATCCGGCAATGGGGGCATTCCGGTGTTTTCGTGACCTTTGAGGAACCACCCGAAGATATTCGTCGTAATATGGCTTCGTTGGGATGGGATATTCCGGCTTGGGAAGCGGCCGGGAAGTGGGTGTTCGTGGATGCCTCGCCCCACTACGAAGACGATATGGTGGTAACTGGCGCTTATGATCTGGGTGCTTTTTTGTTGCGCTTGCAGTATGCCATAGGGAAAGTACAGGCGGTGCGGGTTGCCATCGATTCATTAGGGGCTATTTTTACGCAATTCCAGGAAACCCGCGCCATTCGCCTGGAGCTCTTGCGTATCGCAACCGTTATGAAGCAAATGCAGGTTACTACGGTGATGACTTCGGAGCGCGAACAGGAGTACGGCAATATTGCCCGCTTCGGCGTCGAGGAGTTCGTCGCCGACAACGTTGTTATTCTGCGTAATGGCCTGGACGAGCAAATTCGCCATCGCACTATCGAAATCCTTAAATTTCGCGGCACTTACCATCATAAAGGGGAATATCCCTTTACCGTGGTGCCTGAAGAGGGGCTTATTGTCGTCCCCCTGTCCGCTATTAAACTTAACCAACAATCTACGGATGTGCGCGTCAGTTCGGGTAATACCATGCTGGACACCATGTGCGGCGGAGGCATTTTTCGCGATTCGATCATTCTGGTTTCGGGCGCCACCGGTACCGGAAAAACGCTGATGGTAACGGAATTCACCGCAGGTGGTGTGAATAGCGGTGAACGGTGTTTGCTGTTGGCTTTTGAAGAAAGCAGGGAACAACTTTATCGCAATGCCAAGGGTTGGGGCGTCGACTATCAGCAAATGGAGGAATCCGGTTCCCTGAAAATCATTTCGGCTTATCCAGAGAACGCTACGCTTGAAGATCATTTGGCCACCATCAAGAGCCAGATCGAACGTTTTAAACCGGATCGTTTGGCACTGGACAGCATTTCCGCACTGGAGCGCATCACGTCGGCCAAAGGCTTTCGCGAGTTCGTGATTGGCATTGCTTCGTTTGTCAAAGGTCATCAATTGGCGGCCTTGTTCACCGCGACTACGCCCGACCTGATTGGCGGTAAATCGGTAACGGACGCCCATATCTCGACGTTGACCGATTCCATCGTCCTGCTCCGCTATGTCGAGTCAGAAGGGCAGATCCGCCGAGCGATTACTGTGCTGAAAATGCGCGGTTCCATGCACGAAAAACTGATTCGCGAATATTTTATTGATGGTCAAGGCATGCACATCGGCGAACCCTTCGGAGGTCATGTCAATTTATTGACCGGCGGCGGTGTCACACCGGCTCATGCCGGCAATACCGACTGTGTGAACTGGCAATCCAAGAAAACCACGACGATATAGGTTACCCGATGTCCGGCATACGTCCCCCACTGCAAAGACACCGGCATAAATTTCATGCCCTGCAAAAATACCGGCATAACTACCATCTCTCCGAGTTACGCTTTAAAAACATCATCAACAACAGTCTGGATGGCATTCTCATTGTTGGCGATGACGGCGATATCCTGTTTTCCAATCCCGCAGCCGCTACACTGTTTGGTCGGGAGAAAGAAGATTTGCAAGGTGCGCCCTTTGGCTTCCCTGTTATCGGCGCTGATCGCGCCGAGTTAGATATTCCTCTGCCTGTAGGCCAAACCATGGTGGTGGAAATGCGTGTCACCGAAACCGAATGGGATGGGCAGCAGGCGTATTTGGCCCAGTTGCGTGACATCACCCAGCGCAAGCAGATGGAAGAAAGTTTACGGCTGGCGGCCAAAGTCTTCGAAAACAGTTCCGAAGCCATTATCATCCTGGATGCGCGCATGAAGTTGTTGTCCGGCAACCGGTCATTTACGCAAATGACCGGTTTTTTGCCGGAAGAACTCATCGGTAATGAACCTAGTGCGTTATGGGCTGACCAGCAGGGTACGCTTTGCTTTCAGCAGATGTTTCGTACTGCCCTGATTAATCGCGGGCGCTGGCAGGGTGAAGTGCAATGTCATGCCAAGGATGGACGGAGTTTCCCCGGTTGGTTGTCAGCGGTCATCGTGCGCGATGGTTCGGGCATTACTTCGCATTATGTCCTCATCTATACCGATATTAGCGAGCGTCAAGCTAACGAGAATGCCCGACGCCTTGCTTCTGTCGTATTCGAGCAAAGCGTCGAAGCCGTCATTATTCTGGATACCCAAGAACGCATTGTCAGCGTCAACCGTTCATTTACGGAAGTGACCGGCTATACTGCCTATGAGGTGATGGGCAAGACGCCGCGTATCATCAGGTCTGGGCGTCAAGATAAGGCGTTTTATCGCGCCATGTGGCAACAAATTAACGAATGCGGACATTGGCAAGGCGAAATTTGGAACCGCCGCAAATCCGGGGAGGTTTATCCGGAATGGCTATCGATCTCCACGGTACGTGATGAAAACGGCGGCATCGTAAACTATGTGGGCATTTTTTCCGACATTACCGAGCGCAAACAGCAGGAAGCCCATATTACCCAATTGGCTTTCTTTGACCCGCTGACGAGTTTGCCTAATCGCGCTTTGCTGATGGATCGGATGAAACTCGCGCTGGCGAATGCGGAACGTAATCACCAAGGTGTCGGGGTGATTTTTATTGATCTCAACCGCTTTAAGGAGATCAACGATATTCATGGCCACGATGCCGGTGATGAGGTATTGATTGAAAGCGCGCGCCGTTTCCAGTCATCCTTGAGACAGGGGGAAACATTGGCGCGTTTGGGGGGCGATGAATTTGTCGTGATCGTTGAAACGGATGACGCTACAAAATTGGCTATTGTGGCTGAAAGATTACAGCAGTCCTTAACCGAACGGCCTATCTTGATCAATGCTATACCCTTAATGGTTGGACTGAGTGCAGGTATTGCCATGTGTCCGCTGGATGGCTGTACGTGTGAGGATTTGCTCAAATACGCTGATATTGCGATGTATCGCGCCAAGAAGAAGGGTGGCGGCTATTTCTTTTATCACAGCGACATGAGTGCAGGACTGGTCGAACGAGTGCTTATCGCGGATCGCCTGACCCTGGCGTTGGCCGGCAATACCTTGCTGCTTTATTTTCAACCGCAGGTCAATTTGTCCAGCGGTGAGCTAATCGGTGCCGAAGCTTTGCTGCGCTGGCATGATGAACTTTTAGGCTGGGTTAGTCCTGCCCGTTTCATACCGATTGCCGAAGAACGCGGCTTGATGCACAAGTTGGGCGCCTGGGTTTTACGTGCCGCCCTCATGCAGCTACGCGCTTGGCGTGCAGCTGGCTTGGCGTTGCCAGGGCGTTTGGCTATCAATGTATCGACACAGGAAATTGAAAGCATCAATTTCCACGAACGCTTGCAGGATGCGTTTATTGAAGCGCCGCAGCTTGAGTTGGAGCTGACTGAAGGTTGTTTGGTCAGCAATGACAGCGCTGTGCTTGATACGTTGCGGATTCTGCGCGGGTATCAATTTTCGCTAGCCATTGATGATTTTGGCACCGGGTATTCATCGCTGAGTTATCTCACCCGTTTTCCGGTACAAAAACTCAAAATAGACGCCGCATTCGTGAGTAATTTATTACAGGGTGGTCAAGACCGCTTGATCGTACAGACCATCATTGCTATGGCGCAATCGCTGGACTTGCTCGTCATTGCCGAGGGCATCGAAAATGCCGCTCAGGCCGACATCTTGCTGGCGATGGGCTGTGAGCTGGGGCAGGGTTATTACTATGGCCACGCTGAGTCTGCCGAGGTGTTCGAGTTGCGCTTGCGTTCGGAATGAATGGTGTTGTTAAGGGACGAAAAAGTGAAAAAATACTTAGGCTGGCTTTGTTTTTAACGCATTGACTTGGAGTCATTATGCAATTAACAGTTAGCCCAGGTCATGAAAAGCAAACAAATGGTTTGGTGTATAGATCATTTCGCGAACAGTTTTTTGAAAGCAGCCTGATTTTCGTTTTGTTTAAATGCGGCATATTTTTCGCTGAAGTTGTTTCTGGCCCTGCACTTATTGATGTCGAGGTTTTGTATTAACGCATCTATTGCCAGCAGGGTATTGGCGGGTAGTTGATAAACGGCCATTTCCTCACTAAAAAGCTTTAACTGGTGTTCCTGTGTTTGATAATCCTGAAAATCCCCTAACACGTCTTGCAGTTCTTTCAGGTATTTTATCAATGGCTTGATAGCGCTATCGGGATAAATGTTTTGAAAAAATTCCATTAGGTAGCGCAGTTTTTTACAGGTTTTTCTTAAGTCGTGCAGGGTTTCGGGCTTTGATTCCCCGCTTATGGCATCGCCTTCTTGCAAAACCCGATTAAAAACTTTCCATATCCTTAAGTCTGCCAGCTGTTTAATGGTCAGGTTTGCATGGACGGCAAGCGGTTTTTGAGGTGCTTCTGCTTTAAGGCAGTGTTCCCATTCAGCCATAGTCGATGAGAATTTGCTCGACTGCAATTTTTTGGCGAGTTCTTGCTGCGATTTTTGTTGTTTGAATACCAGGAAGTCATGCAAGGGATTCAGGTCTTCGCGGATGGTAACCGGCAAGCTGTTTTTGTAGTCTTCAAAATTGAGCAAGTAAACGTCCAGGTCACGTGTTGGGCTGGTGATTTGTCCCAACCAGGAAAAAAAATCGGCATAGTAAGCGGTGATAGGTTCAGGCAAGACGCCTTTAATTTGGCTAAGCCCTGCTCGGGTTCTGCGAACGGCGACCCTGAAATCGTGCAGAAATTCGCTGTCAGTGTCATTAATAACCCCTTGCTCATTGTCTTTGATGGTTTTCAGCAAATGGCTGTAAATATATTTGCTGGCAATATCGGCGCGCATATTGGGATCCAGATTGATGTTCAACTTGGAGCTGTAGTCTTTAGGCTTATGCCCCAACAGTTTTAATGCGGATATCAGCAAGGAGTTATCGGCGGGTGTCAAACCCAGTTTGGTCGTCAGCAGATCAATAATATGTTCGGCATTTTTGTCGTAGCCTTTTATGGGTTGCACGGAAACTCGGCTATTGATCTGTTGATGGGCTTGGATAAGCAGCCGCACTACGGTTTTTTTGTCATGGTTAAGGATGTTGAGTGCATAAGCGTCATATTCCAAACGGCATAGGCTTAATAACGCGCGCATTTCGAGGATAGGTTCCAGTATGCGGCGTATTGCCGGTGCCTGGAATTGTTTGCTGAATGCGGGTATGTCCTCCTGCTCGGCGCTGGCAATGATGCGTCCGTCCCCAAGACCGCTTAATGTTAATGTCGACGCTGTTTTTGAACGGGTAAAATCACAAATAATATCGTTTGAATATAAACGCCAGTCAAAACTGTCGTAGTATGTTTTGATGATATGCTGTCTGGTAAGCGGCTGAATCTCGACATAAGCCTGTAATTGGGCGATCAATTTTTCTGCAAGGAGTGATGCCGGCAATTCAAACTCTAAGGGCGGGTAGCTGAAGATGGTGTTGGATTTTGCCATGATCTTAAGATAAATGAATATTAAGGGTTGGCGCTGGCGTATAGGCAAGTTGCGTAGCCATCGCGGCTATAATGACTTTGCATGCAGCACCAAAGAGCAACGCAACGTGGTAAACACTATCAGTCATTGTGAACTAAAAATCAATCAGCAGGTGAAAATTATGGGTAGGGAATTATGGTTGCTTCGGCATGGCAAATCCCAGCGAGATGTGGATATGGCCGATTTTGACAGGCCTTTAAAAAAACGTGGCAAACAAGCGGCCCAACGCGTTGGTGCCTGGATGAAACAGCATGACCATATCCCGGATATCGTCATCAGCTCCCCGGCTAAAAGGGCTTGCGATACGGCGCAACGGGTTTGTGCGGCTATCGGTGTCAGTGAGCGGGATGTTCAGTTAGAGCAGCGGCTGTATTTTCAGGGGATTAACGAGATAAAGACGGTTCTGGCTGAATGTACCGCACATTACCGGCGTGTATTATTGGTGGGACATAATCCTGATTTTGAAGAGTTATTGATTCATTTGGTGGGCCTCGGCAATGTGCCTGATGTCGACAAGCTCTTGCCGACGGCCGCCTTGGCGCGGCTTGCAATGCCCGATGATTGGAGCAGGCTTGATGCGGGGTGCGCCCAGTTGTTATCAATGACTTATGAGAAGGCTTTGCCCGGTTAGGGAATGGTTTTGTACTTTCAGGCTGATCATGTTGTTAAAGCCTGATCAGCCTGTGGGCACGTTGCCATTTGTAGGCTGCATAGGCCATCTGTACGACAGCTGACATACCATGTATAGAGAAAAGGCGCATATTGCCTACCTGGACACCATTCGCGGCTTGGCGGCACTGACTGTGGTCAGTGAGCATTTTGTGATCGCTTACGGCCTGCCTTGCGAAGGTGATTTATGCAGACGTTTGCTTGATTATTCCCCATTGCATATCTGGTGGGATGGGATTGCGGCGGTCTCGATGTTTTTTGTATTGAGCGGCTTGGTGCTGTCCCTTAAATATTTTCGCACAGGGACCGAACCGGCTGTGGCGGAATTTGCGTTGCTCGGTTATACCGTCAATCGTATGTTAAGGATTTGGTTGCCCTATTGCGCGGTCCTTGCCATTAGTGCCTGCTTGTATGGGGTGACAGTCAGTACACCGCCCTTATCAACAGCCTTGCCTGCCAGCGAGTGGATCACGCAAATGTGGCGCAGCCATCCTTTAAGTGTAACGGACATGCTGCGCGAGGCATTTTTATTGTATTTGCCGCCATTAATCGTATTGATACCGCAGTCTTGGACGCTGACAATCGAGCTGGTGCTGTCGCTATTATTGCCCGTAGGCCTGTTGCTTGCACAACGGGGAACTGGCTGGCTGCTGTTCTTTGGGTTGGTTGCGGTCGCCTTGCTAGGCGTGTCCATTTTTTTAGTGCACTTTTTGTTCGGTTTATTGCTTGCCAAATATTATCGGACAGTTGTGGCTATCCTGACGGGACGTCGCTGGCTACGCTTGTTGATACTGATCATAGGCCTGTTTTTTTATACCGCAGCGGACAGCCTTTACCGGGTGTTGAATGACACTGGGTTATGGTTGGTTTCCGGGCTAGGGGCGACCATGATGTTAATGTTTGTGTTAGGCTCGGCACATGCCCAGACCGTATTGTCGCTGCCTGGTTTGCGGCATATCGGCAAAGTGTCGTACAGCATTTATCTGTTGCATATGGCGGTGCTGATGTGCCTGACGCCTTACCTGCTGCAAATTCTGGAACAGCTGACCAGCAACCGCTTTGGTTTGTGGTTGGGCGGCTGGCTCGCGACTATAGTTTTGTCATTGTTGTTGTCGCTATGTTCCTATCAGTGGTTAGAATTGCCTTGTATGGCAATGGGCAAACGGCTCAATAAATGTCGTTAAGGCCATAATAAATTGTGTGGATGGTCAGGTTTATGGCATGTTTGGGCGGTGATGGAAAATACCGGGTGTCATAATCTTGTCATCTTGAGACAATATGCTTGCTGCTTATCTGTAAACCAGCGTCTTCCTACTAATTACTATTGAGAGTTGATAATGAAATTATCTTTTAAGACAAAATCGCTAATGGCTGCGATGGGTTTTGCTTCAGCCATATTGGTCAGCAGTGTTGCTGATGCAGTACAACAAGTTGATGCTGGTGTTCCCGAATATCAAAAAGCCAGCGGTATCTCTGGTAATTTATCCAGTGTAGGCTCTGATACGCTGGCCAACCAAATGACACTGTGGGCTGAAGAATTTAACCGTATTTATCCTAACGTAAATATTCAGATCCAAGCGGCAGGATCTTCCACTGCACCGCCTGCGTTAACAGAAGGCACGTCGAATCTCGGCCCTATGAGTCGTGAAATGAAAGATGATGAGCTTGAGGCGTTTGAAAATAAATTTGGCTATAAACCCACAGCCATTCCTGTAGCCGTTGATGCGCTGGCTGTTTTTGTCAATAAAGACAACCCGTTAAAAGGCCTGTCTATTGATCAAGTGGACGCCATTTTCTCTTCCACACGCAAATGCGGTTACGAGAAGGATATTGAAACTTGGGGTGATGCCGGTGTTGACGCATGGAAAGGCAAGAGCATCCAGTTATATGGACGTAATTCTGTTTCCGGGACTTATGGTTACTTTAAGGAGCATGCGTTGTGTAAAGGGGATTTCAAAAACAATGTCAATGAACAACCCGGTTCCGCTTCAGTTGTGCAATCAGTGACTTCGTCATTGAATGGCATAGGTTATGCCGGGTTGGGTTATGTGACGTCAGGAATTAAAGCGGTTTCTTTGGCAAAAAAAGGCGGCAAGGACTTTGTTGAGGCAACGCCTGAAAATGCCCTGGCAGGTAAATATCCTTTAGCACGTTATTTGTATGTTTATGTTAACAAAAAGCCCAACCAACCGTTAGCGCCGCTCGAAAATGAGTTTATAAAAATGGTGTTGTCCAAATCAGGTCAGCAAGTGGTTGTAAAAGATGGTTACATTCCGTTACCTGCAAAAATAGTTGAAAAGGTTCTAAAAATAATTAAATAGCGGATAAGCCTACATGACTCCCATCTGAGTCAAAAAGCGTTGAAGATTTTGCCAGAGGTCATTATTCAGCCCTTTCCCACCGTAGGGCGCGCTGCGCGCGCCATCGGCGGTTCGGTACCGGAAAAGGCGCGCGGGGCACGCCCTACGTTTTGTATGACGGTAGGTGTTGCCGGTGTTCAAAACTTAGACGTTTTCCCGATCAGATGGGAGTAACAGATAGGGCCACGATATAGGTTTATGTGCGGTATTTATCGGCAGAGCTGAAAATTTAAGCGCAAGTTGAGGCGGTCAAGATTGGTTTAAGCAGTCTTGGCCGTTTTCTTTTCTGTTTTTGTTATACCATTGTCATATTTTGTTTTTATAATCTGCAAATGTCTGAAATCAACAAGCACACAAAATATCCTTCAGTTATGGAAAAATCGTCTAGTAAATATTTTCAACAATGGCGCTTAATCAAAGATTCAATAGCACGCTACGGTGTGGTGGCGGGCGGTATGGGCGTGATCGTTGCTGTAGTTATGATTTTCTTTTATTTGCTATATGTTGTTTTCCCTTTGTTTTTGCCAGCAAACGCTGAACCTGTAAGCGTTTATAACGTACCCGAACAAGCTTTGGGCAAAACCTTGTTGCTGGAAATGGAAGAGCAAAATGAAGTCGGTGCCCGGTTTACCGATAGCGGGCAAGTAGTTTTTTTTGAGGCTACCACAGGTAAAACTATTCTAAGCAAATCTGTTGCGATACCTGAAGGTGCACGTGTTGTCAGTTTTTCCCAGGGTAGCCCCATCAATGAAGGGGCGGTAATTTACGGGCTTTCCGATGGCCGGGCAGTTATCGTCAAACATCAATATAAAGTGACTTATCCAGACAATGTCCGCCTCATCACGCCTTCACTTGAGTATCCATTGGGTGAGCAAGCTTTGGTGTTGGACGATTCCGGTGCGCCTGTAGAGCTCATTGCCGCTCAAGTTGGCGACGATGTGACTACAATTGTTGCCAAAACAGCCAGTAAAATCCTACTGACCAGTTTTGAAAAGGAGCAGTCACTGTTTGCAGAAGAATCCAGCTTAAAACGGACTGATGCGGCCTTGAACCTGCCCGTTGAAGGCGTCGCTGATATGTTGGTTGATAAGGAAGGGCGTAACCTTTACATCGTCAGTGGCAGCGGCCGCTTGGCTTTTTATGACATCAGTGACAAAAGTGCCCCAGCCCTAAAACAGGCTCAAAATGTAGTTGAAGCAGGACAAAAAATCACAAGTGTTTCTTTTTTAAACGGCGACCTTTCCCTTATGATTGGCGATTCAAGTGGCTTGGTCTCTCAATGGACTATGGTTAGGGACAGCTTGAACCGGCCTGCTTTGCAAAAAATAAGGGCCTTTAAGGTTTCTGATAAAGCGATTATTGCGATAAAAGGTGAACAGCGGCGTAAAGGTTTTTTGACGGTTGATGCTGCCGGTAATATCGGCATCTACCATTCAACATCTGAAAAGAAACTTATCGAAGAACATGTTGACGATTCATTGGTTTCTGTTGCCTTAGTGCCGCGAGCTAACGGGTTATTGATGCAATCTGGTGATGGCAAAATGCACTTTTGGCGAGTGGCGAATGAACATCCTGAAGTGTCGTTTAAATCACTCTGGCAAAGCGTTTGGTATGAAAGCTATCCAAAACCCGATTACATCTGGCAGTCGTCTGCATCTAACAACGACTTTGAGCCTAAATACAGTCTGGTACCGTTGGTTTTTGGCACGTTAAAAGCCGCATTTTATGCGATGCTGGTGGCTATGCCGTTAGCGTTGATGGGGGCGATTTACACGGCTTACTTTATGGCACCCACTATGCGGCAGTATGTAAAGCCCACGATTGAAATTATGGGAGCCTTGCCGACGGTTATTTTGGGTTTTCTGGCGGGGCTATGGTTGGCTCCTTTTATGGAAGAACATTTGGCCGGATTGTTTGCATTTCTGTTGATAGTGCCTATAGCTGTCATGTTATTTGCATACTGTTGGCAGTTTTTACCTAAAGCAATGCTGGAAAAAGTGCCTGAAGGTTGCGATGCCGCATTATTGATACCGGTGATTATTTTGGGTGGCTGGTTTGCTTTTTCTGTGAGTGTGCCGTTGGAAGCCTGGATGTTTCATGGCACCTTGCGCGATTGGTTTAAAAGTGAATTAGGCATAGGTTATGACCAGCGCAATGCGTTGGTGGTTGGCGTAGCTATGGGCTTTGCGGTGATTCCGACTATTTTTTCGATTGCTGAAGATGCCATTTTTAGTGTGCCCAAACATTTGACTGTCGGTTCGTTGGCATTAGGCGCTACGCCGTGGCAGACGATGTCTAAAATTGTACTGTTAACAGCGAGTCCGGGGATATTTTCTGCGGTAATGATTGGTTTTGGAAGGGCTGTAGGTGAAACCATGATCGTGTTAATGGCAACAGGTAACACACCAGTGATGGATTTAAGCCTTTTCCAGGGTATGCGTACACTAGCTGCGAATATCGCTGTTGAAATGCCCGAATCGGAAGTTGATAGCACACACTACAGGGTGTTGTTTCTGGCGGCTTTGGTATTGTTTGCATTTACTTTTGTTTTTAACACACTAGCCGAAGTTATTCGTCAGCGCTTACGCGAAAAATACAGCTCATTATGATACAGCTTAATATGATTAAATCGTGGTTTAAAAGTGGCGTCCCCTGGATATGGTTTAATGCGGCAGCGGTTAGCCTATGCTTGATCATGGTCATTACGGTTCTTGGTTTGGTGGCAGTGCGGGGAGTCGCCCATTTTTGGCCGTCCCAGGTTGTGCAATTCAATTATCAGGAAGATAGTGGCAAGCTAAAAACGATAATCGGTGAGCTGGTCGACAAAACCATAACACCTGCGTTAATGGCTAAGGCCTCAGGCCATAAGATGGCTGATGATGAAGACACGTTAGTGCAGTATTTAATCAAAACCGGCAATCGCGATGTGACTGGAGCAGATTTTCGCTGGATAGAGGAGCGCAATGTCAAACAGCGTAATTACCCTGATAATCTGATGGTCGTCGAGCGACGTGAATGGGGTAATTTTTATGGCAAATTAGTGGCCGTTAAAGAAAATGGCAAAATTATTGCTGAAGGTGATGGTGCTTGGCCTGTCGCTCTGGAAAAGCTGGATGCGGCCTTGGCGGTTTTTGCCGAAATAGGGCATTTAGAAAAAAAAGAAATTGGCGCAGTGAACTATGGATTGGAGCGATTAAGGCTCAAACAGAAAAGTTTACAGCTGAAAAACCGTTGGGATGCAGAGGCTGAAAAAGAGAATGCTTTGGAAAAAGCCGCATATGAAGGGCAATACAAGCAGTATCAGGCGCAGTTGGGCGAGTTGTACCAAAAAGTACGGCGCGACAGTCTGGTTGCCAAAATAGATAGTGGCAGTGAGCTGGAAATTTCTTTGTCTAAAATCGTCAGAATTTACCAGCCCAATAGCATGGGTCTATTCGACAAGATAGCCCATTATGGGAGTAAGTTTATAGAGTTTTTAGCAGATGATCCACGTGAGGCCAATACTGAAGGTGGGATTTTTCCTGCAATTTTCGGAACAATCATGATGGTAATCATGATGTCGATTATTGTGACGCCATTTGGTGTGATTGCTGCGGTGTACCTGAGGGAATACGCAAAACAGGGATTTATCACACGATTGATCAGAATTGCCGTCAACAATTTGGCTGGTGTACCTTCTATAGTTTATGGCGTATTTGGCCTAGGCTTTTTTGTTTACATACTGGGTGGCAACATTGACCAGTTGTTTTTCCCCGAAGCCGCGCCTGCTCCTGTATATGGCACGCCCGGTCTATTATGGGCCTCAATCACGTTGGCGCTGTTAACCTTACCGGTTGTCATTGTGTCAACAGAAGAGGGTTTGGCGCGTATTCCTAAATCCATACGCGAAGGCAGTTTGGCATTAGGCGCCACTAAGCTTGAAACCTTGTGGCTAACGGTATTGCCGATGGCAAGCCCGGCTATGATGACGGGGTTGATCCTTGCCGTAGCGCGTGCGGCAGGTGAGGTTGCCCCGTTAATGTTGGTTGGGGTTGTCAAATTGGCGCCTACTTTGCCATTGGATGGAAACTTTCCATTTTTGCACTTAGATAGAAAATTTATGCACCTTGGTTTTCATATTTATGATGTGGGTTTTCAAAGCCCGAATGTTGAGGCGGCCAGACCGCTTGTTTATGCGACATCGTTGTTATTAGTGGTCGTTATTTTAGGTCTTAATCTGACGGCAATTATTATCAGGAATCATTTGCGGGAAAAATATCGGGCGCTTGAAGGTTAAGCGAATTGGGCACAGACTGCGTCAACAGCCGTGTTTATCAAAGGCATTGCAGGAAATACCGAGCATTGGAAGGTTAAATAAATGACAGCACAAGAAGTACGCACACACGCAATTGATATGAATTCTGTTCTTAACAACCGCGTAAGCCGCGAAGAGTCAAATGAAATTAGTATTAAGGTGGAAAACTTAAACCTTTTTTACGGGACAAAACAGGCTTTGCATGACATTAATATGGATATTCCTAAGAAAAAAGTGACTGCCTATATTGGTCCCAGCGGCTGCGGCAAATCAACCTTGTTGCGTTGCATTAACCGGATGAATGATCTGGTTGATAACACCACTATTGATGGCAAGATCTTACTGGATAATGAAAACATCTATGATAAGTCGGTCAATGTTGCGGATTTGCGTAGACGTGTCGGGATGGTATTTCAAAAACCCAATCCTTTTCCCAAGTCTATCTTTGAGAATGTCGCTTACGGTCTTAGGATTCAAGGTATTAATGATAAGCGGATATTGCAGGACGCCGTCGAAAATGCACTACGGGGTGCTGCGCTCTGGGATGAAATGAAAGACCGCCTCAATGATAATGCCTTGGGCATTTCAGGCGGGCAGCAGCAACGTTTAGTTATCGCCAGGGCTATCGCAATAGAGCCTGAAGTCTTGTTGTTGGACGAGCCAGCATCAGCACTGGATCCCATTTCCACATTAAAAATTGAAGAGCTGATCAACGAGTTGAAAGAAAAGTACACGATAGTCATTGTTACGCATAATATGCAGCAAGCGGCACGTGTTTCTGATTATACGGCGTTTATGTATATAGGTGAGTTGATTGAGATGGGGACGACCAGTGAGTTATTCACCAACCCCAGAAAAAAGCAGACGGAAGATTATATTACTGGCCGGTATGGATAATGAGGAATAAATGATGGAAAACAGCAAAATAGGGCAACATATATCGGGCCAGTTTAATAAAGAACTGGAAGATATACGCGATAAAGTTTTGACCATGGGCGGTTTGGTTGAGCGGCAAATAGAGCTGGCAGTACAGGCATACACGACAGGTGATATAGAGCTCGCTGAGCTGGTTATTAAGCAGGATAATCAGGTTGATGCAATGGAAGTGGCTATCGATCTGGAATGCACGCAAATTTTAGCGCGGAGGCAACCTACTGCATTTGATCTAAGGTTGTTGGTTTCGGTGATTAAAATCATTCATGAGATTGAAAGGGTCGGCGACAAGGCTGAGCGGGTTGCTGAAATGGCTATAAAACTTGAAAAAGTCGGAAGCCATTTTCCTCACTATGAATTGGAACACATGGCTGAAGTGGTTAAGGGGATGTTGCACGATGCACTGGATGCTTTTGCCAGAATGAGCCTAGAGGGCTTGTCCGCAATAACCGGACGGGATGATAATGTTGATCGCGAGTACGACAACTTGCTTAGGCAGTTGATTACCCGAATGATGGAAGATCCGAGAAATATTACCCGGTCTTTAGATGTGCTTTGGACGATTCGTGCATTGGAAAGGATAGGCGATCATGCCTGTTATATCTGTGAACACATGGTTTATATGATTAAGGGTGAAGATGTTCGCCATTTATCGCAGCAAGAACAAGAAGAAAAAATGAAAGAGTAATGGTTTTTAAGATACAAAAGGCGAGTTATCTTTGGATACTCGCCTTTTTTTATGCAGTAAGAAATCAGTGCTATTTCTCCAGTCCAATGAAATCCCAAATCCGATGGGATACGGTTGAGTTTTTATGTTCAGGGACGGGCGGGCCATCAGGGTAGTTTTGTTCATAAATCCTATGAGCATCATGGGCAAGATCTTTCAGGCCCAGTTGCGTATAAGCTTCTTGCATGACCTGTAAGGCATATGGCACGGCAGGGGTCCGCTGGTATTTTTCAATAACTCCCGAAGCCCTGTTGGCGGCTGCGATATAGGCTTTGCGTTTCAAATAGTAGCGTGCAACATGTACCTCATACATGGCTAAGTTGCTTCTTAGCGCGATCATGCGTAGCCGTGCGTCGGGTACATATTTGCTGCCTGGAAACCGGCGTATCAGTTCATCAAAGTTATTGTAGGCGTCGCGTGCACTGCCAGGGTCACGTTGTGACGTGTCTGTGGGCAGAAAACGGTCAATAAACCCAATATCACGATTATAATTTACCAAGCCCTTTAAATAATAAGCGTAATCGACGCTGGGACTGCGCGGATTAATTTTAATAAAACGGTCAGCTGCGGCTATGGCGGACTCGGGATCGCTGTTTTTGTAATAAGCATAGGCAATATCAAGCTGTGTCTGTGCTGAAAATTCGCCAAAAGGATAGCGGGATTCAAGTGCTTCGTAGAGTTTGATAGCCTTCTCGTAATTACCGCTGTCTACGGCTTTTTTAGCCTCTGAGCGGAACTTTTCGGAGTTCCAGCCGCCATACTCCTCCTCGCTATCGGATGAATCAGAATCCTTGGAAAACCAGTCGCCTAGTGCCCCGCAGCCTTGCAGGGCAGCTCCTAAAAAGCAGATAAAAATAATTTTTATTAAAATTAATCGCATAGTTTTAACGACACGTTGTAATATTAGAGGTTTTCTCGCAGGATTAACTGGATACGTCAAAGTGGCTAGTGACCGGTGAGTATAACTTAACAATAGTTATTCAGAAAATTTGTTATGACAAACATACAGAAGAAAGTGCCCTTTGATATGGCGGGGATGCGTTTAGATCAAGTGCTGGCGGAATTGTTTAGCGATTATTCGCGCAGTAAATTACAAACATGGGTCAAATCTGGGCGTGTCCAGGTTAATGGTTTGACGCTAAAAGCAAAAGATAAACTGGACGGCGGCGAAATGATTGCTTTGGATGCAGAAGCAGAAATCGTGATTACATCGGAGCCAGAAGCAATTCCTTTGGATATTGTTTATGAAGACGAAAGCTTGCTTATCGTCAACAAGCCGGCCGGTTTGGTCGTGCATCCGGCAGTGGGAAACTGGAACGGCACGTTATTGAATGCGTTGCTAAATCATGATGCCAGCCTTGAAACATTACCGAGAGCCGGGATAGTGCACAGAATTGATAAAGAAACCAGTGGCTTGCTAATGGTCGCAAAAACTTTACAAGCACATAACAACCTCACTCAACAGTTACAGGAAAGGAGTATCCATCGCGAGTATCTTGCGATTAGCAGGGGACGAATGACGTCGGGTGGTACTATTGACGAACCTATAGGCAGACATCCAACAGATAGGAAACGTTACACAGTAAGGGAGTCAGGTAAGCCAGCGGTCACCCATTATCGGGTAGTGCAGCGGTTTGTGAGGCATACACTGGTGCAAGTGAAGCTTGAAACAGGGCGCACGCATCAGATCAGGGTGCATATGGCGCATATCCGTTATCCTTTATTAGGTGATCAGGTTTATGGTGGGCGATTTCAAATGCCACCGGCATGTGGCGAACGCTTGGAAAAAGAATTACGCAGTTTTAAACGTCAAGCGCTGCATGCTGCAAAGCTGGGGTTACAGCATCCTGTTACCGACGAGTATTTGGAATGGGAGCGGCCTATGCCTGATGATATGGCCCGCTTGCTGGAAGCGCTGGATGACAATGAAGCCTAAACACTGGCTTACTCCCGATTGGCCGGTGCCTGCATCGGTGCATGCCGTAACAACGTTGCGTACCGGTGGTGTCAGCGTGGGTGCTTTTGATGCCCTTAATATCGCATTGCATGTCGGAGATCATGCCGAATTTGTCATAACCAATAGGGCGATTATTAAATCCATGCTGGGCTTGCCAGATGAGCCGATATGGCTGGAGCAAATGCACGGTAATCAGGTGGTCGATGCGGCAACTATTGGTTTACAGCGACAAGCTGATGCCAGTTTCACAACTAAATCTGGAGTGGTCTGTGCGGTGATGACGGCAGACTGTTTGCCTGTGCTGGTTTGTATGGCTGGAGGTGATCAAGTTGCGGCTATCCATGCGGGATGGCGGGGTTTATTGTCAGGTGTGATCGGCAATACGTTGTCGGCAATGGCGGGGCACGATGTGTTGGTATGGCTGGGGCCGGCAATCGGTCCCGACTGCTTTGAAGTTGGTGATGATGTGCGTGATGCTTTTTTGCATAAGGCGGCGGGCTTTACCGTTGCATTTACGTCGAAAAGCAAGGGCAAATGGTTGGCGGATATTTACCAGCTTGCCCGGATAGAATTGGCAGCGCTAGGCATAAATAAAATTTATGGCGGCGATTTTTGCACGGTCACCGATCACGAACGCTTTTATTCTTATCGCCGTGACCAAGTGACAGGGCGTATGGTGACACTAATCTGGAGAGATTGACCGAGTGAATTTATTGATTTTGATTATCATCTTTAGCGCCGTTGGGGGGGTGTTAAGCGTTGTAGCGGCGGCGATGTTTTTATTATTGCCTGACAAACAGAGAAATGCCGCACTGCCGCATGGTGTTAGTTTTGCAATCGGGGCCTTGCTGACCGTTGCGTTTTGGGGGTTGATTCCGCAGGCATTTATCGATGTGAAGCCGGAGCTGTTTCAATCGCTATCAGGCACTATTTTAGTGGGAATCCTATTGTTTTTTGTGCTCGAAAAATTGCTGATCTGGAGGCATTGCCACTCCGGCAGTTGTGAAGCTCACGGTGATGAGCATGAGCATGGTCACAATCATGGGCATGGTGCAAAATCAGCCGGGACATTAATTATCGTGGGGGATGGCATCCATAATTTTGTTGACGGTATCTTGATAGCCGCCGCATTTTTAACCGATGTGCAATTGGGTATCGTGACCAGCTTGGCAGTTGCTGCACATGAAATTCCACAGGAAGTGGGTGATTTTGCTATTTTATTGGCTAGCGGCTATAGCAAAAGTAAGGCGCTTTTCTACAATATTCTCGCCAGCTTATCAACGGTTTTTGGTGGGGTGCTGGCATATTTCAGCCTGGAGGATTTACAAGATTATTTGCCGTATTTTTTGGCGTTGGCCGCCTCTAGTTTTATTTATATAGCGGTTGCCGATTTGATTCCGTCATTGCATAAAAAAACAGATATGAAGACTTCTTTGCAGCAAATTGCGCTCATTGCATCAGGTGTCTTGCTGATTGGCCTGTTGCACACCCTTGTCCACGATATTGACATATGACGTTATCATGAAGCCGTCAGCTTGTTAGCGTAGAGGACGAAACCGAATGGCATTGGGTTCGTCCTTACTTGCAGGCAGTTATGGTTTATTGGTGCCAGGTCAGGTGATGACATCAGGCTCAGTTCTGCCTGTCCGTTGTTTTACCTGACAAAATTCCTCGGCAAGATTAATTAAACCGGCCAGGGCTATTTGGGCGTCCTGGTCATGTTTGGCCGGATTGGGCTCAAAGCGTTCCAGATAAATCCTTAAGGTAGCACCGACGGTTCCTGTGCCTGATAGTCGAAAGACAATACGTGAACCGTTTTCAAAGCCGACGCGTATGCCTTGGTTGCTACTGATGCTGCCATCTACCGGATCTGCATAACTGAATTCATCGGCATACTTGACAACATATTCCCCGAAAGTTTTACCTTTCAGGTCAGCGATAAGTTTACGCAGGTGCTCAATAATAGCGTTGGCAACACTGGTTTCTACGGCTTCATAATCGTGTCTGCAATAGATATCCCGACCAAATTTTTGCCAATGCTCATGGACAATATCGGCAACTGATAGCCGTTTTCTGGCAATTAAATTGAGCCAGAACAATACAGCCCATAAGCCGTCTTTTTCACGCACATGATTAGAACCAGTGCCAAAGCTTTCTTCACCGCACAGCGTGATTTTTCCGGCATCCAGTAAATTGCCGAAAAACTTCCAGCCGGTCGGTGTTTCGTAACAAGGTATCTGGTAATTCGCCGCGACACGGTCAACGGCTTGGCTGGTAGGCATAGAGCGCGCAACGCCGCTTAAACCTTGGTTGTAGGCCGGGATTAAATGGGCATTGGCGGCCATGATGGCCAAGCTGTCGCTAGGGGTGACGAAAATGTTGTTGCCAGTAATCATGTTACGGTCGCCATCGCCGTCAGAGGCCGCGCCAAATGTGGGGGCATTGGCACTGAACATGGCTACGGCAAGCTCATGGGCATGGGCTAAATTGGGGTCAGGATGGTGGCCGCCAAAATCTTCCAATGGTTCGGCATTAAGCACGGATTCGGGGGATGCGCCCAACATGTCGATTAGTATCCGTTTGGCGTAGGGGCCGGTAATGGCGCTCATCGCATCGAAGAGCAGTGTGATATAGCCGGAACTGATGCTTTGCTTGAGCAACGGGAAATCGAAAATGGATTGCATCAGCTCAGCATAATCGCTTACCGGATCAATAATGGTGATTTTAAGTCCGTTTTTGTACTGTGTGCCGATATTATCCAGATCTATATCATCAAATTTAACTGTTTTATAACTGTTGATGGACTGGCTACGTTGATAAAACGCCTGGGTGTCCTTTTCCGGTGCTGGGCCGCCATTATTGACATTATATTTGATGCCAAAATCTTCTTCAGGCCCGCCTGGGTTATGACTGGCAGATAGTATGAGCCCGCCGAAGGCATGGTATTTTCTGATGATATGGGACGCAGCCGGGGTGGATAATAAGCCATTTTGACCTATAATGAGTTCACCGAAACCGTTGGCGGCCGCTATTTTGATGATGATTTGTATCGCTGCCCGGTTAAAATAGCGACCGTCTCCACCTAATACTAGCGATTTCCCGGAAAAATCTTCCAATGAATCGAAAATGGACTGGACAAAATTTTCCAGATAACCGGGTTGCTGAAAGACTTTGACTTTTTTTCTGAGTCCGGAGGTGCCCGGATTCTGATCGTTGTAGGGATGAGTTGTGATTGTTTCTATTTGCATGATTGATCCTTTGCAGTTGTGGCTTGGTGCACGGAATAAAGTACACCAAAATTCTTTTCGAGTGAAACTTATTATAATTAGGGCATATGTTAAGGGCTGATTCATTACCGCTTTGTTTATTGTTGTGTTGTGGTTTTTTTTCTACCGGAGTTTCTGCAAATAGCGATGTTTGGCTTTTAGTGGACACTAAGGCACGTAAAATTGAAGTCAAAAAGGGCGAAAAAACGCTCGAAATACTAAACAGTATTGCTATTGGCCGTGGAGGGGCGGGGCTTAAAAGTCATCGCGGCGACAATATCACGCCGCATGGGGATTACAGGATAGGTTGGATAGGCGAAAAAAGCACTTTTCGACGTTTTTTTGGCTTAACTTATCCTTCAATAGCGGATGCTGAAAAGGCTTTGGAGCAAGGTATCATTAACCAGCCTACTTATGAGCGTATTTTAGCCGCGCATGTGAACAACCAAATACCGCCGCAAAATACGCCTTTAGGAGGGCAGATCGGCATACACGGGCTAGGTCGGGCCGATGAAAGAGTGCATAAATCTTTCGATTGGACGCATGGTTGTATCGCATTAACTAATGGTCAGATTGACCATTTAAGCCAATTGGTGGATACAGGAACGGTGGTGAAGATAAAATAAAGCTGGAAAATGTAAGAAACGATGATAAAATTACGCGCAGGTGTACGATTTTTTGTAGTAATAACTTTATGATAGGAAAATGATATGAAAAAAGTAGTGAAATTATCAATGATTGCCCTGGCTGTTAGCTTAATTGCCGGTTGTGCAAGCACTTCAGATATTGAAAACTTACAATCACAAATTGATGGTTTGAAAACTTCTGTTGCACAAGCATCTTCTGATGCTGCTAGCGCACAAAGTGCTGCAAACGATGCCGCTTCAAGAGCTGCTGCTGCAGAATCTGCTGCTAACCGTGCCGCACAATATGCACAAGACACTAACAGCAAATTGGATAACATGTTCAAAAAATCAATGATGAAATAAATCATCACTGCTTTTGAGCGATTAAAAGCCCGATGGGGAAACCCATCGGGCTTTTTTATGCCTTAGTGTTCGCCGCCGAACAATTCCAGTAAGCGTGGCAAAAAGTTTGCCAGCTCTAAAGACATGATAGAAAAGTCTGCATCGAATTTTTCAGCCTCATTCTCTGTTTCGATATCAGAGGCTTGGTCTTGGCACAATTCAAGAAAGCGTAGGCGCTTGACAGCAAGGTGTTCATCCAGAATGAAAGAAATACGGTCTTCCCAGTTAATGGCGAGCTTGATGACTTCTTTGCCGCTATCCAGATGATTTTTGATTTCGGGCAACGCCAAATCATGGCGTTTACAACGAATAATGCCTCCTGCTTCTTCAGGCGAACGCAATTCGCATTCATCTTCTATAGTGATGCCGTCAGGCGCCTGATTATGGGTCAGCCATTGTGTCATCGTTGACACAGGTTTTTCGGCGGTGTTCAGCGGTGAGGCGGGTAGCGAACCCAAGCATTTGCGTAACAGGCTGAGCAAATCTTCGGCGCTTTTTGCCGATGCGGCATCGACGATTAGCCAGCCGCCTTTGGGATCAATATACGCGTAGATTTTCCGCGAGAAGGTAAAAGCTTTAGGTAATAGCTCAAAAATTGTTTCATCCTTGATAGAAGTCCGTTCTTTTTTGGATAATTTACGTCCTTGCTGTTCTTCAGTTTCGAGGATTTTTTCCTGGACCAGTTCGTTAACGACGGATGCAGGTAGTACGCGTTCTTCTTTTTTGCCGCACAGCATCATAAAACCATTGCAACTGTGGACGAATGCTGGCGCTGACTTCCCTATCGGTGAGGCCCAGCCAAACGTAGATTCTTCATGGGCGCCACAGGGGCGGAAAGACATAGCTTCAAGTTTTTGCTCCAGTTCTTCCGGTGTTAGAGTGAAGGCTTCGGTAAGACGAAAAATACTGAGATTTTTAAACCACATGGTGCATGAATATCCTGTAAAAATAATGGCTAAGTATTATCGCAAATTTAATGGCGGATAAATAAAGTATTATGATGATGGACGAATTATCAGGCAATGATGGGTTTGCGCCGATTGTTTCGGAGCAAGCAAAGGTACTGATACTAGGTACGATGCCTGGCACGACTTCATTACTTAAACAACAATATTATGGGCATCCCAGAAATGCGTTCTGGCCTATTATGACGGCGTTGTTTGGTATTGGGGCCGGGCTGGATTACCCGTTACGTGCAGAGATGTTAAGCAACAACGGCATAGCGGTTTGGGATGTGATACAGCATTGCCGCCGACTGGGAAGTTTGGATGCCAATATCGATATCGCTTCAGTAAAAGTCAATGATTTTGGCGTTTTTTTTATCCGTTACCCATTGATTACCCAAGTGTTTTTTAATGGTGCGGCAGCTGAAAAAATGTATCGGACCCATCTGCAGCCAGCGTTGCAAGATCGTTTCCCTTATCTTCAATACAGGCGGTTGCCATCAACAAGCCCTGCCCATGCGTCATTAAGCTTAGAGCAAAAGATAGAATCATGGCGGGTGATTAAGGCGTCTATGGTAGACTGACTGGTTTTTCTGGCAAGATGGCTAACAAATTTTGCTGTATTTTACGCACGATGGTTTTGATATGATTGAAGAATATGAATACGATGATGAAGAAGGCGTGGAGTATTACGCTGTCCGGCCGAATAAAACCCAGTTAAAAAGAGATATCGCAGCACTTTTTGTATTGGCTGAAAAAATGTCCGGGCTGGCTGCGGCGCAATTAAATACGCTGGAGCTTCCCGAAATTATCCATAAGGCGGTTGCCGAAGTGGCAGGGATGCCGCATAAAAGCGCCCGTAAACGCTTGCTAAAATTTATCGCCGGTCAGCTCCATAAGATAGATGTGGAACCTATCGTAGAAAAATTGGCGCGATTGGAAAATAAAAGCGCGCATGCAGTGAGGGAGCACCATATTGTGGAACGTTGGCGGGAGCGGTTGTTGGGCGCAGACAATAATGCACTTACTGCATTGCTTGATGAATATCCTGATGCAGATCGGCAGCACTTAAGGCAATTATTACGTAATGCACAAAAAGAGGCGGAGACAGGCAAGCCACCAAAATCTTCGCGATTGCTGTACCGTTATCTTAAGGTCTTGTTTAAATTTGAAGAAGACTTGGAGGATGGGATTGATGGTCTGGACGCGGAATCAGAGTATTGAAGAGCCGGAAAAGTACAAGCTGAGCGGCTTTTTTAGCTTGTACTCGATTGACCGCCTATTCTTTTGGGGGTGTGTTGGTTTCAGGCAATTGCAGTTCTGCGGTCAGATTCCAGTCTGAGAACGGAAAAGGCAAGGTTTCGGTGTTAAAGGTCATGAACAACAGGATATGGTAGGTATACAGGGACAGGCTACGCCCGAAGTTAAGAATGTTTTCATTAGGCTTGCCTGTTAACAGCGATGATGCAATTTGCAGGATAATCACCGCCCAAAGCAGCAATCTGACCAATTCACCAATCACGGAAAAAATCAGCATGAAAAAAATTCGTTTCCAGGTGCTGGCTTGCGTTAGATTAAAATTTATTTGCTCGTCCATAGGTTAACCTCGGTTCATGATGTCGCGCAAGTCTAGTGCTGCGGCATTGGCCCTGGCGATGTAATTTGCCATTGTCAGGGAGTAGTTGGCGAACAGGCCGTAGCCGTCACCGTTCAAAATCATCGGGCTAAAAATAGGTTCCAATGAGTTTTCCAGTGCCTTAATCATGATGTCAACGGTACGCATGGCCCGCTTGTCTAGCAAAATATCTTTGAAATCATGCTTAATGGCCCTGAGTATATGTAATAAGGCCCAGCTGGCACCGCGTGCTTCGTAGAAAACATCGTCTATTTCCAGCCATGTGACTTTGGCGATAGGCGTTCCTTGTTTATCGGCCTCTTCTCTTTCCAGCTCAGTCAGGCCGGGGCCGTAGTTCGAGCCCGAACTGTTTGCGGTTAGCCGTGTAGACAGACCACCCAGGCGTTTAATGACAACTTCAGTATATTGCCAGAGATTGTCCGCCCTGGAATAAAATTGCGCCTGTTTGATATTGCCGCCGTAATGCTGCAGGCGTTCCATGTATTTATGCAAAGCCTCGACACCTTTTTGATATTCGGCTTCGGTGGAGGGTAAGGCCCAGGAATCGTTTTCAAAATAAAAATAGGGCTCTGCGACCGCTAAATCAGGGTCTTCGGCTGATTGTGACTGATCTCTGGCAAAATGGTTTCTGAGCGCTGAAGTCGCGTCACGCAACATGACCAAAGCGCCAAACTCCCAGTTAGGGACGTTATCCAAAAATACGCCAGGAGGCCCCACGTCGTTGGTAATATAGCCGCCTGGCTTATGCAGCAGGACTTCTGCGATATGAGCCAACGTATTGGTGTAAACATAGCCGATAGGCTTATTTTCAGTGTCATGGGTTTCTTTTGCGCGCTTTTCTGCTTCATCCATGATGTTAAATTGACCGGGTTCACTGCCCCACCATGCACCTAAAATCGTCAGGACAACCAATACAATGACGGCAAAAACACCAAACCCCCAGAGTATCCCTTTAGATTTTATATCCTGCATTGTTTCGTTTGCCGCCATTTCAGTTATCCTTTAAAGAAGTGAGTGTGCGTGAAAAACAAATTGCTTTGGTATGAAACTATTTGCATGAAACTGTTTATATTAAAAAATCATGACATAGTAGCAGGTTTTTTGGATTTTTGCTTATGGGGCAAGTCGTTATGCCGGTTTTTTTTTGGCCCTTGGGTGCGTTTTGTCATATACATCAGCAAGATGCTGGAAATCAAGATGGGTATAGATTTGAGTCGTACTAATGTTGCTATGTCCGAGCAGCTCCTGGACGGCCCGCAAATCCTGGCTGGATTCCAGTAAATGGCTGGCGAAGCAATGCCTTAACATGTGTGGGTGTATCTTTTCTGCAATACCTTTTTTTTTGCACCATTGCGCCAGCCTTAATTCGATATTTCGCTGACCAATGCGTTTCCCGCGCGAGGAAATAAACACGGCAGCTTCCTCCAAGACGTTAGCCATGTTATGGCGTTGCAGCAACCAGCTTTCAATTGCTGTAACCGCTTTACTGCCGATAGGTAAAACCCTGGATTTCCCCCCTTTACCCGAACGTACCATCAATGATTGATTGGCTAAGTCTAGGTCTGGTAAGTCCAGGGCTGATAATTCGCTAAGGCGCAACCCGGATGAATAAAACAATTCAAACATAGCCAGATCACGTATTTCCAGTACGGAGCTGGTGCCTGCTTCCAGCAAGCCTGTCACTTGATCCACGTCCAGTGTTTTTGGCAGTTTCCTCGGTTGCTTGGGGGCTTTGATGTGCTGTGCGGGGTTGACGTCGGCTTTTTGCTGTTTGAGCAGGAAATCATAAAAACTGCGGATAGCCGACAGTTCGCGTTGCAGGCTTTTACTGCTTAAGCCGGCGCGGTGGCGGCCTGCTATGTGCGTGCGTATATCGTGTTGCTGCACACTATGCCAGTGGTCTATGAGTTTATTCGTGCAATAGCGGTTTAAATGCTTAAGATCCCGTTGGTAGTTGCTTGCCGTGTGTGCCGACGCCCGTTTTTCATAGACCAGTGCGCTCAGGAACTCGGCCAGCTGTTGGTCGGCATCGGCATGCATATTATTGCTGCTGTAATAATGAAATTAAGCGGGTGCCGATGAGCTCGCTCATCTGCGTTAAAAATAAATTGCCCATGCTGTAATGGAAACGGCCTTCTTCGCGGCTGCCTATGGCAAGCAGGCCATCCAGCTCGGTGAAGGTCATTGGGATAATGGCGCAGGATTTGACTTCCACAGCGGCGTCGCCGAATAACACTCTGGCTTGGGCCAGGGTAGGGCGGCCACAGGACGGTATATTGCTGGATAATTCCTTGATGAATGGCTTCAAGGTTTCGCTGTCCGGGTCTATAAACAAGTCGTTAATGGTAACAGTGGGGTTTGCTTTAATGATGCGGACGGCGGCAAAATCAGTGAAAAAATAGTCCGACAACACAATATCCAGATTGGCGATGGCTTCTTGTAAAGTTGAAGCATCAAGCAATGCCAGCGTTAGCTTGTGCATACGCATGAACGATGCGTCGTTTTCCCTGGCGATTTCTATCAGCGCCGTGAGCTGGTTTTCCATTTCGTGATGTCGGCTCCTGAATATTTCCAGTTGTTTCGAAATCAGTGAGACGGCATTGCCGCTGGGATGGGGGATTTTTATCTGTTCCAGTAAATTGAGATGCTCATTAAAAAACTCAGGATGTTTCTGCAGATAAGTTTCAACCTGTAGTGCGGACAGATCTACGGCTTGTTGCCCATGCCCCAGATTAATTTTGCCATCGAACACAGCAACGGCTGGACCGGTCATAAAAACCGGCTCTCCCCGGCCCGACCAGCTTATTTTTAATTCACCGCCCGGTAATTCGACATAAACCTCATCATCCAGCAAATGCTGCTCAATGCCTATTACTACGGCCGCACAAGCGCCGCTGCCGCAGGCCAATGTTTCTGCGGCGCCGCGTTCATAAACGCGAAGCTTGATGTGTTGGCGGTCCAGGATTTGCATAAAGCCGATATTAGCGCGTTCTGGAAAAATAGGATGATTTTCAAGTATCCTGCCCAGGTCGGTCACTTGTGCGGTTTTTAAGTCATTGACTTGGATGACGGCATGCGGATTGCCTATCGAAACGGCGCCAAAGGCTTTTTCAGTGTCGTTAATGGAGACGGTATAAAACTTTGATTCCTGTTCTGCAAGCAACGGAATTTCAGCGGGCGTATGCTTAGGGATGCCCATATTGACGGTGATCAGCCTGTCGTCATCAAAATGCAGCACCAACTGGCCGGATCCGGTGTCGACGCATATTTGGTTTTTTTCCGACAAACCCTGGTCACGAACAAAGCGGGCAAAGCAGCGTGCGCCATTGCCGCACTGTGCGACTTCACCGCCGTCGGCATTAAAAATGCGATACTTGAAATCGGCATTGTCGCTAGTGGGCTTCTCCACCAGCAATAGCTGGTCAAACCCTATGCCGAAATGGCGGTCGGACATGAAACGGATTTGTTCGGGCGATAAGTCTATGGGTTGGCTGATGGCGTCAATCACAACAAAATCGTTACCTAAACCGTGCATTTTAGTGAAGTTAATCATTTATTCATTATTGGCATAAAGTGATGAAAAGAATGCTGATACATGAAACGACATCCTGATAGGGTGTTCGATAGGCGGTGTTCATTTTGGCTATCTGGGTTTAGTTTGACACTAAAACAGGATTTATGCACCTGTAACACCGTGGCTTGGATATGCGTTATCGGTAAAACTTTAGCGCCACGAAGGACACTGCGTGTTATTTTCCTTCGCGCCTTTGTGGCGGTTCACAAGCATTCCGAAAACGCTATGCCTTACGGCGTGCTATAAATATCGGGCCTATGGTCACTGCCGCAAATCTTTAACAACATGGATGATGGCATTATCCCCGGCAATGGCACTGTCCAGGGCTGCATCGGTTGCGCCCGTGCGGTCACTGGCTAGTGTTTCGATGCTGAAGCCCAGTTTTTTAACGAGCCCCAGCATCGCGGTGTTAGTGCTCAGGATTTCGGCTTCAAAAAATGAAATGCCCTTGTTTTTCGCGGTTTGCATCAAGGTTTTCATAATTCTGGAACCTATGCCCAAGCATTGGCAATCATCGGCAACCACTAAGGCAAATTCCACCGAATGGCCGTCCGGGTTTCTCATATAACGACCTACTCCTAATTCATTTGGCATGTTTTCATCGTCGCTGATCGCGATAAAAGCCATTTCCCGGTCATAGTCGATTTGCGTAAAACGCACGACCATTTCAGGAGTCAGTTCCTGCAAGGCCTGCCTAAAGCGGAAATATTTGCTGCGTTCGGACAAGCGGTGGACAAAATCTTTTTCCAGCATCGCGTCCTCAGGCCGTATCGGACGGATCGTGATATTGACGCCGTTGGTCAATTGGTAATGCTGGGTCAATTCGTGGGGATAAGGATGTATCGCCATGTGCGAATACGGGCTAAGCTGATGCGAGACTTGGGCTTTGATCCGCGCATCAACGGCTATTGCGCCGTGCTCATCGACAATCAACGGGTTAATGTCCAGTTCAACAATTTCCGGCAACTCGCTGACCATCGTCGATACATTAAGCAGGGTGTCGACCAGGGCTTTTTTATTGGTCGCCGGTAATTGCCGGAATGCTTGCAAATACTTGGCGGCCTTGGTTTTGGCGATCATTTGCTGGGCCATATAGGCATTAAGCGGAGGCAGCGATACGGCGCTATCTTGAAGTATCTCCACCATCGTGCCGCCCAAGCCGAAACTGATGGCGGGGCCGAATACCGGATCCCTGACGACGCCTATCATCAACTCACGGCCGCTAGGTGATTTAAACATCGGTTCAACGGTCATGCCGACTTCCTTGATGTCGGGATATTTTTGCTTAATTGCGGTTTCCATTTCGATAAAATTGCGGGAAATATCCTGGACGCTGCTGATATTTAAACGCACCCCGCCAATATCGGACTTATGGCTGAACTCAGCCATATTGACTTTCAATACCACCGGAAACCCCATCGTTTCAGCAGCAATCATCGCATCTTTGGCGGAAGACACCTTGATAGTGGATGTTACTGGAATATGGAAGGCGGCAAGAATGGCTTTGGCTTCCTGTGCCGTCAAAACCTGCCGGCCTTCGGAAAGTACGCGTTCGATAATCAAACGGGCGCCGGTGACGTCGGGCGTAGCCAGTTCGTTGCTGGGCAACGGGATTTGTTTGAGCAGAATTTGGTTTTGCGTGTAGTGCGTCAACAAGGAAAAGGCATCTACAGCCACTTCCGGGGTGCTGAAATGCGCGACATTGCTGTTTGCGAACAGATTCCTGCCTTCCTGGACTCTGGCGCCGCCGGTCCACGACGCTAGCACCGGTTTTTTGCTTGCTGCAGCACCGGCGATGATGCATTCGGCAACCTGGGTCGGGTTGGTCATTGCTTGCGGGGTCAAAATGACCAGCACGCCATCGATCTGGTCATCATCCAGGCAAACCGCCAAGGCCTTTTGGTAGCGGTCCGATGTTGCATCACCGAGTATATCCACCGGATTGGCATGCGACCAATGCACCGGCAACACGGCGTTTAACGCCGCTATGCTGGCAGGGCTGAGTTCGGCCATGCTAACCCCGACATCTTCGGCACGGTCGGTGCTCATCACGCCGGGCCCGCCGGCATTGGTGATAATCGCCAGACGATTGTCGGTGACGACATAATTATTGGCGAGCACCCTCGCCGCCGAAAATAGTTCAGTGATGCTGTAAGCCCGCACGACACCGGCGCGGGCAATTGCGGCATCAAACACATTATCGCCGCCGACCATCGCGCCGGTATGCGACATTGCGGCTTTGCAACCGGCTTCATGGCGGCCCGATTTAATCAGGATAACCGGTTTTAAGCGCGCGGCGGCTTTTAGCCCGCTTAAAAAACGGCGGGCGTCGCGTATGCCTTCGACATACATCAGGATACCCGTAGTTTTACAGTCGGTGGACAGGTAATCCAATACCTCGCCAAAATCAATATCCGCAGCGCCTCCCATCGAAACTACTGTGGAGAAACCGATGTCCTGGGATTTGGCCCAATCTAAAATGGCGGTACATACCGCGCCGGATTGCGATAACAAGGCTAGGCTACCGTCTTTAACGGTTCCGTCACCAAAGGTTGCGTTCAAATAGCCGCTGGGCCGGATCACACCCAGGCAGTTGGGGCCTATGATACGGATGTTGTAACGGTGGGCTATGTCGAGCACTTCTTGTTGCAGGCGCTTGCCTTCGTCACCGAGTTCGCCGAATCCGGCGGTGATGATGATGACCGCCGTGACGTTTTTTTCGCCGCATTGGCGGATGATGTCAGGCACCGACGGAGCAGGCGTGGCAATGACGACCAAATCAAGGTCACTGGGGATGGCATTCAAATCAGGGTAGGCTTTCAAACCTGATAACTCTGCGCGCTTGTTATTGACAGGATACAAGCCTCCTTTAAAACCGGCTTCCTGCATATTGAGCAATAGCCGGAACCCCACGCTTTCCGGGCGTTCGGACGCGCCGACTATAGCCACTGACTGTGGCGTGAAAAAGCGGTTGAGATAATGCGGGCCCATAGTTTTACTCCGTGAACAAGACAATGATGTGCAGGTATTTTAACGTAAGGACTGGGTAAAACTTTAATGAATATTGGCTTTCGGTGTAACTTAGCTAGGGCGGGCTTCAGTTATTTTGCCCGGCTTACCACATACACGCCGACCAAAACCAAACAAGTCCCTGCCATTTGGTTGACCGTGACGCTTTCATGCAGCACGAGGAACGCCAGCAACAGCGTGCTGATCGGCCCGGTAGTGCTGATGACCGATGCGTTGCCTGCGCCGATCCTGCGTATGCCCGCATTCATCAAAAATGCCGGTAAAACAGTGGAAAAAACCGCCATGATTAATGCCAGTCCGTAGACCTCAACCGGTAAACTGATGGGTGCCAGACCGTGCTGGACTGTGAAATGCACCAGTGTTGCGATACTGGCGACAGTCATCGTATAAGCGGTAAAACGGGTTGAGCCGATATGGTGCGTCATAATGCCGCTGCCCATCGTAAAAAAGGCAAAAATAACAGCGCTGCCCAGTACCAGCGCTGAACCCAGCCAGATAGCCGATGCCGTCAGCGACAGCTGCTCGATAAAAATCAGGATCATGCCTGCATAACTTAGTGCTAAGGCTAGGCCGAGTTGGCCTGTGATCTTCCGTTTATAGAGCCATGCTGAAAACAGTACGACAAATGTTGGGTACAGGAACAATATCACGCGCTCCAGTCCGGCGGAAATATAATGCAGCCCGGTAAAATCCAGGTAGCTAGACACATAATAGCCAATCAGGCCGAGCAACACGACAATCAGCCATTGCCGTTTATCCAAAGGTTTCGAGTCGGTTTTTTTTAAGTGCCAGAATGCGACCAGCAGAAAAATAGGCAACGAAAACAGCATACGCAAAGCCATCAGGGTAATCGCATCGACTTGGCTGCCGTAAGCGTAAGCCAGTTTGATGATAATGGCTTTCGCGGAAAACCCGAAGGCTCCCAGCAGCACTAGGCTAAAGCCTAGCCCAATGTGATGTTTTTCCGTAGTGAGGGTAGGCACTGTTAAATTCCCGTTTGATGAAGAAATCGCCTTAGATTAGGTCGTTATTGGCTGTCTAAGCCTATGAAGTCGGGGGGCAAGGTTTAAAAGGGCTCTGGCGGCATAGTCCGCGCATATGGCAATGCTGCCAAGTATGTCATACGCCCCAGAAATCTGCCTGTACATCGTGTGGGCCAATATTCCGATGATTCTGGTTTATAACGGGTGTTGACTTTAAATAATGTGAATCATGGTGTTTCGACTGCACCGGGTGCACGTTTGAGCTGTTTACAGCGTTCATCCAGACAAATGGTTTGTCCGTTTTTCCTGGATAGGCGGCATAAGAGACGTTTGCCAGATATTCAGCGACGTGAAAAAAGTCCAGTAATTGACGACTGGTTTGTTGCTATAAAAACGACTCATTATTTTTGCACCATCCGCGATACCTAAATAAAGAGCATCGGGATAGTGTTTCTTGACCGTTGCACAATTTTTACCAAGCGCTGAAAAAAACTGCTTTTCCGGCATTCCGGGGCTACATCGATATAAAACGGTATGCTGACGATTGCCGGTAACATCATAAAGCGAAATATTACCCACCATTGCTTCTCGGTAACCATTCTCACCCATTTATACATAAGCCCCATCCAGGCTAACGACAAGGGTCGTTATCGCTTCAGCCAAGGGTGGAGCAGCATATTCCCAAAGCTCTTCTTTGACTTGGGCAATGCCACCCACCCAATCGCTTACATCCTGCAAATAAGAATGCGCTATGTGTCGATGATGATTGTCCGCTAAACCCTGGCAGACCGCAGGTGTATTCATGTTGGCATATTTATGCAAGAAGAAGTTTGGGCTTGTTTGGCGTTGCACCCCGGATAATTCGCGCATTATGTTCCAGGGGGCAATGAATCCGTAAGGTCTGCGGTAACGAAAAGACAGCTCTGGAGCTAAAATTAGACCGCTCGTCCACCTTAAGCTGGTGGGATTTAACCATTCAGTCTGAACCGGTATTTTAATAAATGCTGTCTCCCTTATACTTCTGGTTAATGCATTAGGGCTATACCTTATCCCTCCACTATTCTTCTTTCCCTTTTTTCGCTTGCTTTTTCAATTTTTGAAAAAACTCTTAGAATATCTGTCGATGATAATATGCCAACCAGTTTGTTGTCCTTGTCGACCACGGGTAATGCACCCACTTTATTATTGGCCATAATTGCCGCAGCTTCAGATGCATAGCTGTCAGGATTAACCGTTAATACCTGCCGATGCATGATGTGCTGAACTTTTTGGGGAATAACGTGAAGCGCGGCTGCGCCTTTAGTGGATGGAGTTTCAATAGCATTAGAATTGTTTTTGGGCCCTAAGGCTTTGTATAAGTCTCGATCGGATACGATCCCGATGACTTTGCCTTTTTCTACAACGGGGATATGGCGAATTTTTTCGTAATGAATTAAAAAAAAGACGCGATCAATTAGGTCGTGTTCTTCGACAGTAAATACTTTGCAAGTCATTAATTCTTTTACACGCATTATTTTTCCTGGTTTTATTAAGCTTAATTTTAAAAGGGTAAAGAAAAAAAAACACTTTTACAACATATTTTAAACAGGTTTATTTATATACTCATTCTGGTAATGGGAGTTGAGATTGATTAGCTCGATAAAATCGCCACACAGCAATTCTCATTGGGTGCAGCCGCAACAGAAGGAACGCCAAAGAGATTTATTTTTTGCCAGAACGGTGTCCATCTTTGAGCCGTTAAAACTAATGCCCGTAAATTTAAAATGCCGGCTGCCCCTGGTTGTTTCCAGCGCATACCGGCAAGATAAAATCGCTGTTTTATAAGCGTCTCTCAAGCAGCTTAAAATAACACTCTGATTCATAAATATTTTCATAAAGGTGTTTGAACGACCGGAACTAGTTCAAAGCCCAATTGCTCCGCCCGTTTAGTCAAATTCATCAATACCCGCTTGCGGTATTTTTCCTCATTAGGCCTCGCCCTTGACGATCATCGTATACATCAGCCTAGGCAACTTATGGGCGCAAGCCGTGACGGCCTTGTCCATTCGGGCACAAAGCCTGCGGTAGTAGGCGCTCAAGGTCGACTGACTGGAACGCAGACTGACCGCCGCCATCTTCAAGGCTTGCGTCGCGCGATGGGGTGTCCGCCGCGTACTCGCCGACAGTATCTTGCCGCCGGATATTTTGGTGCCGTGGCTCAGCCCCAGCCATGAGGCGAAATGCTTGGCACTCTTAAAGCGCGAAAAATCCGCGCCGAATTCAGATAGCACCTTGAACGCCGTGGTCACGTCGTATCCGTCGATACGTGTCAGAACCACGCCACACATCTGCAACAATAATGTTAGGGCATCAAACTGCGGCGCATACCGTGACTTACCCCTGTTGCGCTTGCATTTTTCGGGCATCCGGCTGTTGCTGGCCAAGCCTTTGAGCATGTCTCCCAGCCGTTGGTCACATTCCGCCAGTTGTCCGGCATAGGCATCGAACAGGCGCCTGCCTGTTTCAAGGTAAACAAGTGTTCTTCCCGCCAAGATCGCGCGGATGATTTTTTGGCCGGTGCTGCCCACCACATCGGAAACCACTTCTGTGAGCAGCAAGTTCATCAGTATCAAAGCCTTTTGCATGTGCTGGATATGTTGCGACTGACAACGCAACTTAAGCGGTTGGGCGACCGAGGAAGAATTGATCAGCTATTTGGCGAGATCGGGGCAAAAAGAGGCTTTAAGCAAAAAATGAGCCGAACGTTATTGGGTGCTACCCAACCATCAGCCGCTTAAAATCATGCCTACGCCTTGTCCAAAAGATACCATTTTAACGCGTTAGCTCGGCAAAAAGGCTGCAATACCGCATTGCTATGGAACAATGGCTTTATCTGCCAACTTTTCTATACATCAGGAGCACTGATGAAAATGCAGCCAATCCGTTACTTTTGGCCGTCTGTGACCAGGGCACCATATAGTGTTTGTTTTAACAGTCCGAGATTGCCTCCAGATTTGTGCAACCTGACCTTTCTGTGATTTTTATCTTGTTTGAACAGTGAAGTAACGTCTTTATTCTCCCCAAAATTACGGCCGATGGAGATGTCAGGGACTGTTAAACACGCCAGCCTGAGGTTAGAATATAAACCCCTGATGGCTCAACCCAACTTGAAGCCGGCAAAAAAACCCGCAACACCGCTGACACCTTTACTGGTGATGCTAGACAGGCGATTAACCAAAAAATCCCCCGACGTTTTAGCAGCGTCTGTTGCCGAATCAGCAACCTGTCGAAGTTCGGCATCGGTGATTTCGATAACGCCATAATATTCACTGACAAACAGCAGCACAATTGCCGCCCCGCCTAGAAACAATGCTGTCCGCAGCATTTTTTTAGCAAAATAACCGACTGCCATACCAATAATAAACGGCGCGCCAACGTTGCCGATTAAAAACGCTGACGAAAAAAGGTCGGAAGAGGCTGAAGCTTCGGTAAAATTGCTTTTCATGGTGGTTTTGCTTTATATCACGTCATTTACAGGCCATTGCGGCCATCTTTTAGCATTATGCGGTTGTTTTGGTAATTATATGGGTATCAAACCCATTTTGTCGCCTGTAATGATGATAACGTTGCAAACTAAACAAGCCGAAATATTACAAACTCGGATTGATAGGACGGCAATTAAAGCCCCATCTATCGGGCTAGCTATGCGCGCCATCAGCACCAAGGCCTTTTCTCGGTTGGTGACCGCAACAATGGCGTAGTCATCCGGTAGTTTTCATTCCAAAGGGATTCACTCCATTGAAAGAATCAGTGTTACGAAAGAATTGGCACTCTTCGCATAAAAAAAGCCGAACTATCACACATTCGGCTTAAGAGGGGGGGGGGGAGGAAACAATCTACAGTACAAAACCAAGTCCCGGATTATGCGACTGGCTCGAATTTATCGCTTATTAACTTTTACCCGGCAACATGCCGACTGAACCGGGTTTAATACGTTTACAAGTGACAATGACATCTTCCAGATGGCATTGTTTTTTACCGCTATTCGTACCCGTGCATGCCTGGCAGACGGACTTGCCGTTATCTTTTATAGCTTCCACATGCCAGCCGTAGCCTTGTGATTGGCAGAATTTTTTACTGTATTTATTAAGGTTATAAGGCTTGGACGCATTGGCTATAGCTTCCGCTTCCACGGCGCAACCCGGCGACGACAGCGTATTCGCCATAAGATCCCTGTGGATATACTCTGTCGCCAAGCTGGTGCCAGCATAGCTGGCGCTAAAAATAACCATTAACCCCGCTAACCAAGCTGTTTTTAATTTCATCATCGTTCTCCCGATTGTTAAGGATAAGCTGTCATCAGTTCAATACCCGGATATTCATCTCGGCATTTTCAGCATCGACCTGTTCTTTAATGGGCGCAAACTTTTCGTTCTCACTTTGCTTGACCATTACAATGCCAGTCACTATGACAAACACCGTCAATCCCACGTACAACCAAAACTTATCTTTTTTTTGTTCTTCTTCGTTCATTTTTGTACCTTCCTCATGCTAAATCATCTATAGACGCACCAAAATTAATATGAAAAACCTGATCATTTAAAACCAGTGCCGGCACTGACTTAACGCCAGCCGTTTTGGCCTCGGTTATTCGCTCCGATTGATCGCCCAAATGAACAATCTCAACATCATATTTGGCATGGTCAATCGCATCAGCAACCATTTGCTCCGCACCCAGACAAACAGGACAACCCGCATGATAAAAAACCGCAACACTCATAACACTCTCCTTTTATAGTTTCGAATCGATACTATATGGCGAATTTCTACGTCTGTCAACTGCCTATCATGCACGGGTTAACATCTGTTAATACCCCGATAATTGACCAACTGATTGTTCTTATAATCAATACTTGCACCTAAATTGTGCAAGCTTGCACAACAATAAGCCTTCCACAATGGCTCGCATCAACGGCCTTCTCATTTAAGTCATTGCAATCAATACAGCATGTTGGGGCAAATTCTGAGATAATAAGACATTAATATTCCGGCATATTAATTGCTGTACTTCAACAACCGGCCTATCATTTTTATTCGGCGATACGTAATGAAAGACAAAAAAGCATTTAAACCCTGTGACTTGGTTATCTTTGGTGCATTGGGTGATTTATCCCGCCGCAAGCTGCTCATTTCCCTTTATCGACTTGAAAATGCCAATTTAATAGAACCCGATACGCGTATCATCGGCATCGACAGGCACGCACTCGAACAGTCAGAATTTGTTGAAATTGCCCACAAAAGCTTGCAGGAGTTTTTGCATGAAGAAACTTTAAATAACCTCAAAGAAGAAAGTGTTTGGCAGCGCTTCTCAGCGCGACTATCTTATTTAAAAATTGATCTGACCCAATTGGACCAATATAAACAATTGAAAACCGTCACAGACGCAAAAACGCGGGTGATGGTTAATTATTTTGCCGTATCGCCGTTTTTATTTAAGAACATTTGCCAGGGACTCAACCAATCGGGAGTTTTGACCGAAGAATCACGCATGGTTATGGAAAAACCTATAGGCCATAACCTTAAATCATCTAAAGATATTAACGATGAAGTCGCCAGCGTCTTTAGCGAAAAACAGGTCTTCCGCATCGACCATTATCTGGGTAAAGAAACGGTGCTGAATTTATTGGCGCTACGCTTCGCCAATTCCATTTTTACGACCAATTGGAACCACAATACCATCGACCATATCCAGATAACCGTCGCCGAAGAAGTCGGTATTGAAGGGCGTTGGGAATATTTTGACAAAACCGGACAATTGCGTGACATGGTGCAGAACCATTTGTTGCAAATCCTGACGTTTATAGCGATGGAGCCCCCGGTTAACCTGGAAGCCGAAAGCATACACAATGAAAAAATAAAAGTGCTGAAAGCGTTGCGCCCGATCACGCTTAGCAATGTCGAAGAAAAAACCGTGCGCGGGCAATACACGTCTGGTTATCTGAAAGGTCAGGCCGTGCCCGGATATCTGGAAGAAGAAGGCGCCAATACCGAAAGCACAGCCGAAAGCTTTGTTGCACTACGCGTCGATATCGACAACTGGCGTTGGGCGGGCGTACCTTTTTACTTGCGTACCGGAAAACGCCTGCAGGGCAAACGCACGGAAATTGTCGTGTATTTTAAACAACTGCCGCACAATATTTTTAAAGACAGCTTCCGTGATTTGCCACCCAACAAATTAATCATCCACCTACAGCCTAATGAAGGTGTCGAAATTGAAATCCTAAATAAAATCCCAGGCATAGATGAGCATATCAAACTGAAAAGGACCAAGCTGGATTTGAGCTTTTCTGAGACTTTCAAGAAAAGCCGTATTTTTGGCGGTTATGAAAAGCTGGTGCTGGAAGCCATGCGCGGCAACCCCACCCTGTTTCTTAGCCGCGAAGAAATTGAACAGGCCTGGACTTGGATTGATTCCATCCAGGATGCTTGGTATCACCTCAATGCCGTACCCAAAGCCTACCCGGCAGGTACCTGGGGGCCGGTCGCCTCTGTCGCATTAATTGCCCGGGACGGACGCGCCTGGGAAGAATAAACCCCATCCGATTAACTTAAAGTCATCGCAACTGGAAGGACTGTAAATGCACCCCCTATTAGAAAAAGTAACCAACGAAGTTATTGCCCGCAGCCATAAATCCCGAGAAGCCTATCTGGCACGCATAGACGGTGCCATAGGCCAAGGTCCGCATCGCTCCAGCCTGGGTTGCGGCAATCTGGCGCACGGTTTTGCCGCCTGTGGTGCCATGGAAAAATCAGATTTGGCGGGCGCTAAAAAAGCCAATATCGCGATTATCTCATCGTATAACGACATGTTATCTGCTCACGAGCCCTATAAAGACGCACCAGCGTTGATTAAACAGGCCATCAAGGAAGTCGGCGGCGTTGCCCAATTTGCCGGCGGCGTGCCCGCCATGTGCGACGGCATTACCCAAGGCCAACCCGGCATGGAATTATCCTTATTCAGTCGCGATGTGATCGCCATGTCCACCGCCATAGGCCTAAGCCACAACATGTTTGACGGTGCGCTATATTTAGGCGTTTGCGACAAGATTGTCCCCGGCTTATTGATGGGGGCCTTAAGCTTCGGGCATTTACCGGCCGCATTTATACCGGCCGGGCCTATGCCCAGCGGTATCACCAACAAAGAAAAAGCACGTGCCAGACAAAAATACGCCGAAGGCAAAATCGGCCGCGAGGAACTGCTGGAATCCGAATCCAAATCCTATCATAGTCCGGGAACCTGTACGTTTTACGGCACTGCCAACAGCAACCAAATGATGGTGGAAATGATGGGCTTGCATTTGCCGGGCAGCTCATTCGTCAACCCTTACACACCGTTGCGCGATGAACTGACCAAAGCCGCCGCCCAGCAAGTATTGAAATTTACCGCATTAGGCAATGACTTCCGTCCTATCGGCCATGCCATCAACGAAAAAGCCATTTTAAATGCCTTGGTCGGCTTACTGGCAACCGGTGGTTCCACCAATCACACGATGCACTTGGTTGCGATAGCGCGTACGGCGGGCATCATCATCAACTGGAATGATTTCGACAACCTGTCCAAAGCCATACCATTGATTGCCAAAATCTATCCCAACGGCCCCGCCGATGTTAATCACTTCCAGGCGGCTGGCGGTATGGGCGTATTGATTGCCGAACTGTTAAAACACGGGTTGATGCACGAAGACATTCTGACCATCGCCGATAACAAAGGTATGGGCCAATACACGCAGGAGCCCAAGATCGTTGACGGCAAACTGGTATGGGAAGCTTGCCCGTCTGCATCACTGGACCCTGAAGTGATCAGCACCGTTGAAAAACCGTTTGCCGCCGGCGGCGGCATCCATTTAATACGCGGCAATCTCGGTCGCGGCATATCCAAGGTTTCGGCGGTATCGGAAGACCACCAAATCGTCGAAGCGCCTGCCGTTGTCTTCGACGACCAGGATGAAATGATGGTGGCGTTTAAACGCGGCGAACTGGAAAAAGACTTCATTGCCGTCATCCGCTTTCAAGGCCCTAAATCCAACGGCATGCCGGAACTGCATAAATTGACCCCGGCCCTGGGATTATTGCAAGACAAAGGCTTTAAGGTCGCGCTGTTGACCGACGGGCGTATGTCAGGCGCATCGGGCAAAGTGCCGTCTGCCATTCACATGTATCCTGAGTGTATTAACGGCGGCCCGCTAGCTAAAGTACGTAACGGCGACATGATTTATCTGAATATTAAAACCGGTGAAGTGAATGTATTGGTGGACGAAACCGAGTTTAACGGCCGTCTCGCGGAAGAAAACTCCGCTAAAAACCATCATTTCGGCATGGGGCGGGAAATGTTTGGCGGCTTCCGGCTAGGCGCGACCACGGCAGAAACAGGCGCAAGCAATCTGTTTGTCAACGATTAGGCGTAACTGGCTAAACTTCAAAAACACAACATCAGGTAACTCGATGAAACAAACTCAAATGACCCAAAACAACTGGAAAATCCAGCCGAAAGACGTTTTAAATGCTGGCCCTGTCATGCCCGTAATGGTCATCCAGAACCTGGATGATGCTGTGCCTCTGGCCCAAGCCCTGGTCGCAGGCGGCATCAAAGTATTGGAAATCACCTTACGCACACCGATTGCGTTGGAAGCCATCAAGCTCATCAGTGAAAATGTTAAAGATGCCATCGTCGGTGCCGGTACGATAACCACACCGGAACAGCTCAACGCCGCTGAATCCGCCGGTGCCGTATTTGCAATCAGTCCAGGCCTGACCCCTGCGCTGTTAGCAGCGGCCCAAACCGGCACGATTGCCCTAATCCCCGGCATAGCAACGCTGTCAGAACTCATGATGGGTATGGAATACGGGCTGGATCACTTCAAGTTTTTCCCCGCCGAAGCCGCAGGCGGCATCCCGATGTTAAAAGCGATTGCGGGCCCCGTACCCTATGTTACCTTTTGTCCCACTGGCGGTATTTCACCGGACAATTACAACGCTTATCTGGCTTTAAGCAATGTCGCTTGCGTCGGTGGATCGTGGCTGGTTCCAGCGGATGCCGTAAAAACCAAAAACTGGGCTAAAGTGACCGAGCTGGCAAAACTAGCCATTGAAAATGTGGTTGCCGACTAGCCAAACAGTAACGGCAGCACCATAACGTTTCTAAAACAGAGAGACCTAAAATAGAGAGAATTTCCATGACCCATCTACGCAGTCTTACCTTGAATGAGAACGCCCAGCCTGTATGTGAGTTACCTGTTTTAACCGGATCCACGGGGCCTAATGTCATTGATGTCCAAGCCTTGTATAAAGATACAGGCCTGTTTACTTACGACCCCGGCTTCAACTCCACCGCGAGTTGCCGTTCCACAATAACGTTCATTGATGGTGAAAAAGGCATCCTGCTGTATCGGGGCTACCCTATCGAACAACTGGCGGAGCAATGCAATTTCCTGGAAGTCTGCTATTTGATACTCAATGGCGAACTGCCAGATGCCCCGCAACTGTCAAGCTTTGAGCACAATATCACCATGCACACGATGGTGCATGACCAGTTGACCAACTTCTTCAAAGGCTTTCGCCGCGACGCTCATCCTATGGCGATTATGGTCGGCGTGGTCGGTGCGTTGTCCGCTTTTTACCATGACGCGCTGGATATCCGCTCCAAGAAGGACCGTGAAATGTGTGCGATACGGCTGATCGCCAAAGTGCCGACTATCGTTGCGATGTGCCATAAATACAGTACGGGCATGCCGTTTATGTATCCTCAGAACAAGCTGAGCTATGTGGAAAACTTTCTGCGTATGATGCACGCAACCCCGTGCGACGACTATACCGCCAGCCCCGTGCTGGTGCGTGCACTGGACAGGATACTCATACTGCATGCGGACCATGAACAAAATGCCTCGACCTCAACCGTGCGCTTGGCCGGTTCCAGCGGCGCAAATCCATTTGCCTGCATAACTGCCGGAATAGCCTGCTTATGGGGTGCGGCGCATGGCGGCGCCAATGAAGCCGTACTCAATATGCTGGAAAAAATCGGCGATGTCTCGCACATCCCTGAATATATCAATAAAGCCAAAGATAAAAACGACCCGTTCCGACTGATGGGCTTCGGCCACAGGGTCTATAAAAACCATGACCCACGCGCCAAATTGATGCGTACGACCTGTTATGAAGTTCTCGATGAACTGGGACTGCACGATAACAAACTGTTTGAGCTGGCCCTGGAACTGGAACGTATCGCCCTTGAGGATGACTATTTTATTGAGAAAAAACTCTACCCTAACGTCGACTTTTATTCCGGTATCGTGCTGCATGCACTAGGCATACCCACCAATATGTTCACGGCGATGTTCGCAATGGGCAGGACGGTGGGCTGGATTGCCCATTGGGATGAGATGATCGCCGACCCCGAACAAAAAATAGGCAGGCCCAGACAGCTCTATACAGGGGCCGTACAACGCGATGTGCCTGCGGGACATAAAAAAACCGTTTAGGGGATACCAACGACAAGGATGTCACGCTTTCTTCATAGTAGACCAACCAACAATTTCGACGCAAAAGACCGTAACGGTACAATTCCCATCGCTTATGTGCACCTAGCACCCTCCGTCCGATAGCCGCCAAGCCCCGCGCATCGGAACGGTGGCTGGCTAAAGCCACGATGACGATCAAACTGATGTCTATCAATCTGGCAACACTAGTGCCTAATTGCTTGCATTTTTTGTAAAAAACAGGTTATCAGGGCATATAGCCTTTGACAGTATTTAAAAAGTGCAGTTATATTCCTTTAAAAATAACGCTAAACATTAGCGTTAGCCGTATTGCGTTTTTCCCTAGACTGAATCAGGAATACCCATCATGAATAACCCCTCCGCTAGCCACAATGATTTTCTTGCCGGCCTGGCAATGCCTCGCTTGGTTTTCAGGTGGTTACGGCTAGGGTTGCTGTCTGTTGCCATGATACTTGCGTTTGGCAATATGGCTTGGGCAGGCGTGCCACAGGCGGGGGATTTTTTGGCTACAGTGAGATATAACGCGGGTTGTTCCAACCCTACTTACTACAGCTCATTAGACGAGCTGGTCCAGGCCTGTACCGCCAAGATATTACAATACAATTGTAAAGAACCTAGCTGCACTTTAAATGCCTTTTTCCCCAGTGAAAACTATTCACCATGCTCCACCATTTATCCTCCTAGTTTTAAAACTTATAATGGGACTCCCCACCCAGGCCGTTGTGGGATAATGGATAAGACCGAACACTCTTCGGGACAAAGATTCATTGGTTTTATTTACAGCATAAATTTAGTGGCTACATGTCCAACAGGTTCTTCAACTATGCTTGGCAATGTAAGTCCCTATATTAACGTTACCAACGATAACCAATGGCGATTCTGCCGCCCCAACACAACCACCAAAGTCCCACCCCAAGACCCGCCAAATCCGCCACAATGCCCCCTGATAGGCAACCCCATCGACCCCAGCACGGGCGTTAAGATCCAAACCGAAACCGACTACACCGGCCCGGACGGCCTGGAATTCAAACGCACCTACCGCAGCTCCACCGGGCAATTCTCATCCATCCTGGATAGCCGCTGGAGCGCCGCCAACACGCCGGAAAACCCGTTAGGCAGCAGCGGCACGTTTTACAACTGGACCTACCAAACCAGCGGCAAATGGTTTTTTGCCCATTTGCCGATCATGACGAACGCTGTCAATGAGGCCAACCACTTCCTATACACCCCGGACGGCACACGCCTGCAATTCACCGAAGACGGCAACGGCCAGCCTGTCGCCAAAACCGGCACCAACGTCAGTGTAGTCAAAAATCCCGACCCGGCAACCCAGAGCGTCTGGCTTTGGGAGGTTACCCGCGCAGACGACAGCCATGAGCGCTACGACAACCAAGGGCGGTTGGTCGCCAAATGGCCGCGCCTGGGCGAGGCCTTAACCACCAGTTACGCCTATTCCGACGCCAACACGCCAAGCAATATCGCACCGCGCCCCGGCCTGATGATCCGGATCATCACGGCTTACGGTCGCAGCCTTAACTTCACCTACAACGCCAATGGCCTATTGGCGACCATGACCGACCCGGACGGCGGCCTCTACCGTTACGCCTATAACGATGCGTCCGCCCCCGACAACCTGACGTCGGTTACCTACCCCGACGGTCACAGCAAAACCTATGTCTACAACGAAGCCGCCTATTTGCCGCCGGTTTCCGCCACCGTTGCCAACCCGCTGTATCCGCATGCCCTGACCGGCATCATCGATGAAAACGGCGTCCGCTATGCGACGTTCAGTTATGACAGCAACGGCCGGGCCATCCGCACCGAACATGCCGGCGGCGTCAACAAGCACAGCCTAAGCTTTGCCGGTAATGCCACCACCGTTACCGACCCGTTAAACAGCGTCTCCACCCTCAACTTCCAGACCATCCAGGGCGTGCCCAGACTCACCGGCCAAAGCCAACCCGCCGGCGCAGGCTGCGGCCCCGCCGCGCGCAACCTCAGCTACGATGCCAACGGCAACATCACCCGCCGCACCGACTTCAACGGCAACACCACCTGTTATGCCTACGACCTGACGCGCAACCTGGAAACCGTGCGCCTGGAAGGCCTGGTGCCGGGAACCGCCTGTCCTGCGGATTTGGGCGCTTACACCCCCGCCGCCAACAGCGCCGAACGCAAAATCAGCAGCGCATGGCATCCGCTCTGGCGGGTACGCACCCGCATCGCCGAACCCAAACGCCTGACCACACTGGAGTGGGGCGACAGCGCCAGCCAATGCGGGGCGATTGGCGTGTTGTGCAGCAAAACCCAGCAAGCCACCGACGACCACGCCGGCACACAAGGTACCGCCGCGCAACCGATAGACACGCGCCAATGGCATTACCGCTATAACAGTCGCGGCCAGCTACTGAGCAGCGACGGACCGCGCGACAACAGCACCGATGTCACCGACCAGACCGACTACGCTTATTACCCTGACGACGCGGAAACGGTAAACAACCGTAAACGGCTCAAGACCGTCACCGATAGCGCAGGCCATGTGACCACCTACAACAGCTACGACGCCCACGGTCACCCCACCCAAATCGTCGCCGCCAACGGCGTCATCAGCGACCTGAACTACACGCCGCGCGGCAAGCTGCAAAGCCTGACCGTCGC
>JAURZI010000160.1 GCA_030653435.1 Methylovulum sp. | reverse complement strand
AAAAAAAATGGACGCATCGAACACCGTCCATGGCAATGGGATTGACTCAAGCGGCATTAACTTGGCGGTTCTTATTCGTGATGCCTATTTCGGTAACTCCTTGATAAAAATCAACCTGCATTGATTTGTAGGGACTACCCGTTTTTCAATAGTTGCCATAAATGCCTCTTAATCCAATTGTCAAGAAAACAATACAACACTACACAACAAATGGCAATCACGGGATAACATATCCCACGCGTTATTTACTTATCACTTTGATAGTAAATGAATTTAAAAATTTTCGTTTTTTAATGGGACAGTTAAGGGACAATTTGATTGCGACTAAAGTGAAAAAGCGAATTTCTAGCCGATCATGGGGGGTTTTTAAATGGCAAGTAGTGCCGTAAGGATTGGCTAATTTTTACAGCCATTAATGATGATTCGAGTAAGCGAAAATACGCTTCTTTATTGCGGTTTGTTGAGTTTGCTTGTATTGAAGTGTCCCGCCAGTGTCCCATGATCTTAGGTTTACTGCCGGGTATATCTGGTAACTTATTGATTTTTATGGTGGCGATAGGTGGATTTGAACCACCGACCCCGGGGTTATGAATCCCGTGCTCTAACCAACTGAGCTATATCGCCTTTTAAGAAGCATGTAAAAGCCGGAAATTATAAGCAACAGATGCTGTATTGTCAAACATTGAATCTAAAGTGCATGACATCACCATCTTTTACAATATAATCTTTGCCTTCCAGCCGCCATTTCCCGGCATCTTTCGCCCCCTGTTCGCCTTTATAAGCGATAAAATCCTGATACGAAATGACTTCTGCCCGAATAAATCCTTTCTCAAAATCGGAATGTATGACGCCAGCCGCTTGCGGTGCGGATGCTCCGACGGGAATAGTCCATGCCCTGACTTCTTTAACGCCTGCAGTAAAATAGGTCGCCAGATTTAATAATTGGTAACCTGCCCGTACTACGCGGTTCAAGCCAGGTTCTTCTAAGCCCAAGTCATCGAGAAACTCTTTCCTTTCCTCTTCATCCAGCAACGCGATTTCCGATTCTATCGCCGCACAGATAGGAACAACCATGGCACCTTCCTTATCGGCGAATGCCTGGACTTTATCCAACAGGGGATTTTTTTCAAAACCGTCATCCTGGACATTGGCAATATACATTGTCGGCTTAAGGGTCATTAGGCAAAGATCTTTAATCAGCGCCTTTTCCTCTTCGCTTAATGCCAAGCCTCGAGCGGGTTCTCCGGCATCGAGCTGCTTTAACACCCGTTCTAGCACCTGCTTTTTTTGGACATCGTCTTTGTTGCCTGATTTAGCACTCTTGCTGACGCGCAATAAGGCTTTTTCAACAGAAGCCATATCCGCCAGGGCTAGTTCTGTGTTAATGACTTCAATATCCGACAGAGGGTCAATTTTTCCAGCTACATGAACAACATTGTCATCTTGAAAACAACGCACGACATGGGCAATCGCATCGGTTTCACGGATATTGGCCAGGAATTTATTGCCCAGACCTTCACCTTTGGAAGCGCCGGCAACCAAGCCCGCAATATCAACAAATTCAATTGTTGTCGGCAACACACGTTCTGGCTTGACGATTTCCGAGAGTTTGTCCATCCTGCTGTCCGGCACTGGCACCACGCCGACATTAGGGTCAATTGTGCAGAACGGATAATTTTCGGCGGCGATTTTTGCGCGGGTTAATGCGTTAAATAAAGTCGATTTACCAACATTGGGCAAACCAACGATTCCACAGTACAGTGCCATAGGGTTTTCTTTAAGATAGGGTATTGAGTTTATAGAGTTTAGCAAATATTGCGCCGAAACAAGGGATCAATTATACAAGTTCTCGCTTTAATCTAAACAGCTAAAATATTTTATTGCTTATCGATAGCATTCTAAGCGCTTATGCTAAGTGATTTATTTCGCAAAAAACGACCTCCATTTCGCTAAACTACGGCGAGAGGCTACGTTTGCGTTAATGGTTGGTGTCTTGCCAGGTGTGAATAATACAGCAAGCTGCGTTTTTGAAATGTGTTCCAATAACAAACAGTTAATTATTTTGTAAAAGTACGCCAACTGCCAGCGCGATCATAGCCAAAAAAAAGGGGGGCATTAAGCCCCCCTACAATGAGCGCACCTCAAACTTGTCCGGCAGGCTTGTTTTTTCTGATGTTGGTTTTTGCTGCTTTGGCATCAACCGGTTCAATTTTTTCCTGCTTGCTAATATTAGGCTTGTTGGGTAAATCGTCATCTTTGGGCGGCATAGGATCCTTGCCGGCCATTAACGCATCGATTTGATCCTTATCTATGGTTTCCCATTTCATTAAGGAGTCAGCCATTTTGTGCAAGATACTGATATTTTCCTGCAAAATGGTTTCTGCCCTTTGATAGTTACGATCTATCACGGCCCGTATTTCTTCATCGATCTGATGGGCGACATTACTGGATACCTTGCTGCCTTGTGAGCCAGGATAGCCCATGAATGGCTGTCCATTTTCCTCGCCGTAAACTAATGGGCCTAGCTTGTCCGAAAAGCCCCAGCGGGTAACCATGTTGCGCGCCAACTCAGTAGCCCGTTCGATGTCATTTGAGGCTCCAGTCGTTACGCGGTCGCCACCATAAATCATCAGCTCGGCAATCCGTCCGCCGAACAGGCTGGCGATTTGGCTTTCCAGTTTGCGTTTACTGGCGCTGTACTGGTCCCTCTCTGGCAAAAACATCGTAATACCCAGCGCCCTGCCCCTAGGCATAATGCTGACTTTGTACACAGGGTCATGATCGGGTGATGACTGACCAACAATACAGTGACCTGCTTCATGATAAGCCGTTAGCAGCTTGTCATCTTCAGTCATCACCATGGTGTGTTTTTCCGCTCCCATCAGTATCTTGTCCTTGGCTTTTTCAAGATCACTCATGCTGACTTCTTTTTTGTTTGACCGGGCGGCAAACAAAGCCGCTTCATTGACCACATTGGCCAGTTCCGCGCCAGAAAACCCAGGAGTTCCTCTTGCGATGTATTTCAATTCGACATCTGCTGCAGCAGGGACTTTTTTGATATGCACATTAAGGATTTGTTCACGTCCGCGCACATCCGGCAAACCTACATTCACCTGACGGTCAAAGCGACCCGGCCTGAGCAATGCCTTATCCAGCACATCCGCACGGTTGGTTGCAGCGATGACAATAACGCCTTCGTTGCCGTTAAAACCATCCATCTCTACTAATAGCTGGTTTAGCGTTTGCTCGCGCTCGTCATTGCCGCCACCCAGGCCCGCGCCTCCGCGTTGGCGGCCGACGGCATCAATTTCATCAATAAAAATGATGCACGGTGCATGTTCTTTGGCTTGGGCAAACATATCCCTGACTCTGGAGGCTCCTACACCGACAAACATTTCGACGAAATCCGAGCCGGATATGGTAAAGAATTTAACCCCCGCCTCGCCTGCAATGGCTCTTGCAATCAGCGTCTTACCTGTTCCTGGGGGGCCCACCATTAGGATGCCGCGTGGTATTTGTCCGCCCAATTTCTGGAATTTCTGGGGGTCTGACAGAAAATCAACCAGCTCTGCAACTTCTTCTTTGGCTTCCTCGCAACCAGCCACATCATCAAACGTCGCTGTCAATTTGTCTTCTTCAAGCATTTTGGCCTTGCTCTTGCCAAAATTATTACCACCTAAACCACCGCCGCCTTGCATCTTACGCATATAGATAACCCATACGGCAACCAGCAGCAACATCGGAAACCAGGAGATGAATATCTGCATAAACAGGGATTGTTGGGCAGGCGGTATAGTCCTTATCTGCACATTGTTATCCAGCAGATCATCAATCAAGTGCGGGTCGCCAGGATTGAAAGTCTCGAAATTCTGGCCGTCAGAGGTCCTGATCTTAATCAGTTGACCGCTCACTTCCACGCGGTCCACCAATCCGTTTTTAACCTTGGTGATAAATTCCGAGTAGGCTAAAGAATCTTGTAGCGTTGGCGCCGTGTTGACCCGGTTGTAAATCAGAAAGGCACCGGTCAGCACAACTCCCCAAAGCAGCGCGTTTAATATATATTTTTTCATTTTTCATCTCCTGACCTTACGGAAGGTCATCTATTAGAGTCACGTTTGTTTAGTACGACACTTGTCACTATTCAAAACTCGACGCCTCCACGCCGCTGCTACACTTGATTTATATTACAAACGGCCAACCAACATTTGCTTAAAGCAATAAATAATGGCTTCGTTGTAATTAAATCACCTTTACCTTTAAAAGTCTTTCAATACCTATTGACTTTACAAAAAACATAATAATTGCTGCCCAAAATTCAGTTTTATTTTATTGAGCGCCATCACTTGAATTTGTCGAACCCGCTCCCTGGTTAGATTAAGTTCCGATCCTATCTCTTGCAAAGTCATTTCCCTTTCGGTATCAACCCCAAAATGGGCACAAATCACTTTTGCTTCACGCGGATTAAGCGTTTCTATGGCTTTGCCCAGCAATTGTTCAAGATCGGTCTTTGCTATGGCCTTAAAAGGATGTGTGAAAACTTGTTGCTCTAAAAAATCAATTGGTGCAAAGGCTTCATCATCGTCATCCGAGCTTTCCAGTGAAACAGCGGTTTGGGAAATGGCCAGAATGGTATTGATGTCGTCATTGGATAGCTTTGTATAGTTAGCCAATTCCTTAACGGAAGGATCCTGGCCTGTTTGTGAGATGATTTCATTTTTAGCGCGGTAGACTTTGTTGATATTGGCAACCTGTCCGCAAGGTACGCGCACCAATCTCTCGCAACGGGACAATGCCCTGGAAATAGCCTGTCTAATCCAATAGCCGGCATAAGTTGAAAACTGGAAGCCTAAGCGGTAATCAAATTTGTCGACCGCCTTTAATAAGCCGGTTTGACCTTCCTGCACCAGATCATCAAAATCAAGGAACCCCGTCTTGTATTGGTTGGCAATAAACAAGACCAACTTGGTGTTGGCTTGGGCGAGTTGCTGTCTTGCGCTTAACCAGAGCTGTTCGGCAACAACAATATCAGCAGCATAAGCGTACATTTCACTTGGTGATAAAAATAGAAACTCTTCATCATAGCCATTATCTTGCATCGATGTTAGCAACGCAGATAGTTTCGCTTCATTCAGCTGGCTACGGCGCGTCAGGTTTGCTGGCCGCTTGAGTAGCCGCTCATTGTTTTTATTGGGTTGGGCGCTTGAGCCGGGTTCACAAAGCCCCCTAAATTTACAGGCATAAGCAATGAGGTCAGTGAGTTTTGTCAAATCTTCAAAAGAATAGGGGAAGCGCTTTAATGCTGATGTCAACAACTGCTTATCAGCCTGGTAATCCGGGTGATTTTGATCATATACAGACAATAATTGGCTTGCTGACAAATAATGCTTTTTTATCTCACCCAGCGCCATTGCCAAATCTGACATAAGAGAAGACTCTTCGTCCTGCTCGGCAACATAAGCATTTTTTTCATATTCATTCAATAGCCATAGTGCAGTGACCGAAAACTCAGACAGGCCCTCAATCAGCCGTGTTTTATGGGCTTTTAAGTTACGGGCAACCTGAAAATTACAATGCTCCGTAGCGTCTTGGGGACGATCACTAACGCTAGCAGGCCCCTCGGTGCTGGCAACGCTGTTAGTAACAACGATACTCGATTCTTGTCTTGATAAATGTTCAGTTAAATAAGCCATTTCACCAATTCCTCATAAACAGGGTGTCTTGTATGCAATCGTGCATATGAATTTTTTAGACTGTGACAACGTATAAAGTTAATAGTTTTTATTCGCTTTATTAAATTATCTGCTACTGTTTTGTTTACTCATCATTTCACGATAATGTAACAATTAGCATGAGCAACGTCAAGATATAGTTATACAAAACATGAACAAAATTTTAAACTTACTTGCAATCGCATAACGGACATTCCGCACATAGCGGTTAATCGCATTATTTTCTTAAAATGTTTATGGCAGCATGCACAGCAATGGGCGCACCTCCTAGGGCAGTTGGCGGGAAGTTACTATGGGTTTGGCTAAAAATGCCTCTAATTTAAGGATGCACGCAGAATGCGTGGCACGCGCATAAGTGCCATAAAGGGCACCTATCGATCCGGCAAATCCTGTATCTACGTTTTTCAGCGAAATCTTTGAATGAATAGACGACGGGCTTGAATATGTGTTGCTGCGGCAGATCTAACTTTTAAACAAAAGTGTAAGGGTAACGGAGTAGCAGCGGAATGATGCCCACGCACAAGCTTTGCGAAGGACTCTATCGAAGGACTCTATCAGGGATGGGGATATTTTAGAACGGCCCTATGGCTATAGGCCGCCGGGCTTATGTGGTGACAGGTGTTTTAAGCAGTTGTGCCAAAATTATTTGAAAGCCAATTTGTATTCATTTTGGGTAGTGCAGGCATAAAATGGCGGACAACATTTACATCATTGCTTAATGACGAAAGCTTGCGGCAGCGGCAATCGCCATCGCATTTTTAATATCGCGGCACTGACGCGTCACACTCGCGCGACCACGCGTCAATACCGCCGTGCAGGTTGGCGATGTGTTTAAAACCGGCATGTTCCAGATAGGCTGCCGCTTGCTGGCTGCGTATACCGTGATGACAAATCACGACAATATGTTGTTCGGTATCCAGCTCACCGCACCTTTCCGGGATTTGATTGAGCGGAACACAGACACTGTCGGCAATATGTGCATACTTAAATTCGTGCGTTTCCCTGACATCCAGCAAAAACAGCGGTTCACGCCGATCTATTTTGTTTTTTAATTCGGTTACTGAGAGTTGTGCTATGGGCATGGCTACCTTCTATTAATAAATCGTTCCAGACGTTGCATCGCTTCGGCCATTTTATCCATAGATGTCGTATAAGCAAAGCGTAATGAGTGTTGTGCTTGGTGATGGCCGAAGTCTTTGCCTGGCGTGACGGCAACACCCTCAGCCGCCAAAAAATCCAGAGCAAACTGGAAACTGTCTTCGGTGTGTCGGGTACAACCGGCATAAATATAGAAGGCGCCCTCGGGCTTAACCGGGATGTCAAAACCCAGGCGCAATAAATGCCCATAAAGAAAATCGCGCCTGGCGGCAAACTCGGTGCGTCTGCGCTCCAGCTCCAATAGTGTTTCGCCATCAAACGCAGCCAAAGCGGCGTATTGTGACTGCGTGGCCGTGGCAATGAAGATATTTTGCGCGAGCTTTTCTGCAACCTCAATAAATGCCTCCGGTACGACCAACCAGCCGACGCGCCAACCGGTCATGCCAAAATATTTGGAAAAACTGTTGATGACAAAGACATCGTCACTGTAGGCCAGCGCGCTAGTTGCGTCCTGGCCATAAACCAGGCCATGGTAGATCTCATCCGAATAAAAGCAGCCGCCCAATGAACTGGCGGCCTGTATGACCTGCTTTAACTCATCCGGCGCAATTAGCGTGCCGGTAGGGTTGGATGGCGATGCAACCAACACGCCTTTGGTGCTTGCCGTCCAGTGTTGTTTGATTAGCGATGCTGTGAGCTGGTAATGCGTTGAGGCATCAACAGCTATGGCTTGGGTGTTGCCGTCGAATAAGCTGACAAAATTGCTGTTACAGGGATAGCAGGGGTCGGCCATTAGCAACGTCTCGCCAGCATTTAAGCTTGCTCCTAACGCCAATAAAAATGCGCCCGATGCGCCGGGGGTCACAAATATCCTGTTTGCCGCAACGCTGATGCCGTAACGCTGTTGATAGAACGACGCTATTTTTGCCCGCAGTTCAGGCAGCCCTGCTGCGGGCGTGTATTTGACCTCGCCGGTTTGCAATAACCGGATGCCGGCATCAATAATGGGCTGTGGCGTAGGGAAGTCGGGCTCACCAATTTCCATGTGGATAACATCGCGCCCCATCGCTTCCTGCTGTTTTGCACGATGCAACACATCCATCACATAAAATGGGGAAATAGCCTGTGTCCGTGTTGCCGGTTTTACAGCCATAGGATTACACCCTTAAAAATACTGAATCATACCAATAATCCTTGCTAACACGCTAATATTCTGCTAAAAATGCGCGGTTTTATTAATCTTGTGTTGGAGTTAATGGATGAGCGATAGTTTTAGAACGGGTGCATCACCTTTTACCTTTACGCCTTATGTAGAAACAGAAGGTGAAGAGTACATGAATGAAAGCCAATTAAAGCATTTTGAAAACATTCTCAGAAACTGGAAAGCAGAATTGATGCACGAGGTTGACCGTACCGTACATCACATGCAGAATGACGCAGCCAATTTCCCTGACCCTAATGACCGTGCCACTCAGGAGTCAGAATTCAGCCTGGAACTAAGGACTCGTGACCGCGAACGCCGACTTATCAAAAAAATCGATGACGCCCTTAAGGAAATCGAATCAGGTGATTATGGTTTTTGCGAATCTTGCGGCATTGAAATAGGCATACGTCGCCTGGAAGCCAGACCGACAGCCACGCTGTGCATAGACTGCAAAACCTTGGACGAAATCCGCGAAAAGCAAATGGGTTAAGCCGCGCTGCAAGCCTAGCAAAATCCCCTCCCCGCTCAAAACGATAAATCGCATGTCGTGCCGCAAAATCAAGTTGTCATAGGCCGGTTTGCTCCCTCGCCCACCGGCCCTTTACATTTCGGATCTCTTTACACCGCCTTGGCAAGCTTTCTTGAGGCGCGCTCACAACAGGGGCTATGGCGGCTACGTATTGATGATATTGATACGCCTCGCAATATAAAAGGTTCGGGCGAATTGATTTTAACAACGCTCGAACGTTTCGGCCTGCACTGGGATGGCAGTGTAGCCTATCAAAGCCGACAACAGGCCGTTTATGATGAAATGCTTGGGCGGCTCGCCAGCAAGCAGCTGGTTTACCCGTGCGTGTGCAGCCGGAAACAACTTTCCGCCGACATTTACCCCGGCTCATGCAAGGGCCGTCTCATCGGGGTTGGTCGCCCTCATGCCTTACGTGTCAAAACCGATACCCGCACTATAAGTTTTGATGATGGGTTGCAAGGACGACAAACCCATCATCTGGCCGGACAGCATGGCGATTTTATTTTAAAGCGCAAAGACCGGATTATGGCTTACCAATTCGCCGTGGTCATCGACGATGCCGAGCAACAGGTCAATCATGTAGTGCGTGGTTTTGACCTGCTGGATTCCACGCCTAAACAGATTTATTTGCAGCAGCTATTGGGCTTGCCGATCCCCCGCTACATGCATGTACCGGTCATTGTCGACTCCTATGGCTATAAGCTCAGCAAACAAACGCAGGCTACTGCAGTAGATTTAACAAAACCCGGGGCTGTTATGTTTGAATTACTGGCCTTGCTGAAACAGCGGCCTCCGCCGGAGCTGCAAGACGCACCGGTGGCAGAATTACTCGAATGGGCAGTTTTGCACTGGAATCCCGCGCCACTGTTTCAATTGCAACGCATACACCGATAGCCTATACGGCTCAGGTCACCGGGACGTGCTGTTTACTGACGGCGGGTTCGCTGCTTGTGCTAGCCAGTGAATAGGCTTTGCCGGGTTTTTTAGCTACGGGGCAATCGATACTGAAACGTTGTACCGGGTCGCCTAATTTTATTGCCGTGAGCTGCCCGCCCCACAGGCAACCGGTATCGATGGCGTAGCAGTTTGAGCCTTCATAATAGCCCAATGTCGACCAGTGACCGCAGATAATCCGCATATCGGCGCTTTTCCGCTTGGGCACATCAAACCAGGGCAGCAGTTCTTTAGGCTGCGAGCCTAATGGGCCGCTATTGGCAAAATCCAGCCGCCCATTGATATCGCAATAACGCATGCGAGTAAAACAGTTAATAATAAAGCGTAATCTTGGCGTACCTTTCAGATTGGATGACCAGATGTTGGGTTTATTGCCGTACATTTGTTTTAAAAACACCGCGTAATCAGGATGCTGTAAGGTCTGTTCAGCTATTGAGGCCATTTTTTGGGTTTTTTTAAAATCCCATTGCGGCGGCAAACCGGCATGCACTAGGCAAAAGTCATCGTTATAATGAAATAAAGGCCGGTGCCTTAACCAATGGATAAGTTCCTCCCGGTCAGGCGCTTCGAGCACCTGCGTCAAGGCATCTTTTTTAAGGGCTATTTTTTCAGTGCAGGATGCGGCAAGCAGGTGCATGTCATGGTTGCCCAGCACGGTAACCGCCGAATCCCCCAAGGACTTGACAAAGCGCAAGGTTTCCAGCGATTTCGGCCCACGATTGACCAAATCGCCCGCAAACCATAATTGGTCGGCGTTTTTATCGAACGAGATGGTGTCAAGTAGCCTTAACAGCTCGTCAAAACAACCTTGAATATCGCCAATAGCGTAAATGGACATTGGACTAATGCAGGGTTCTAGGGATGGCCAACGTAAATTTCGGCACGTCGGCATTGAAATCATCGCCTTCATCCGAGCGCATCGAATAATTGCCCTGCATCGTGCCGACCGGCGTTTCTATCATCGCGCCGCTGGTATAACGGAAGGTTTCACCGGGCTTCAGGTAAGGCTGCTCACCTACCACGCCTTCGCCCCTGACTTCCTGAGTTTTGCCGTTGGCATCCGTGATCAGCCAATGCCGACTCAGCAACTGGGCGGGCACTTCACCCTGGTTGGTGATCGTGATCGTATAGGCGAAAACATATCGGTCTTTTTCAGGTGCGGACTGGGCCGCTATGAAATAAGGCGTAGCTTCAACGATAATTTTGTTTTTTTCGTTCATTACAGCACAAGTGAGTTGGGATTATGACGCTATTATTTCATCCTAACTTATCGTTAAACGCAAGCCAAGTATTGTTTGCTGGACTAGGTCACACTGAAAAAATGTCGCTACTGCCGGGAATTGGCTAAGGGGGGAGGATGCACGGAAACCGCACAGGATCAATAGGCAAAAAAAAGGCGGTTAAATTAACCGCCTGAGAGTATTAGGAAGGATATAACGCAACTTTCAGCTATGCGGCCCTACCAGGACCTTAAAAGTTAGGTTAAGGATAACAACGAACAACGCAAATAAAAATGTGACATATTGTCGCAGTCTGGACCGCTTAACATTTGCCAGCCGCCCCAAGAAAAAATAATGATACATAAATGTGTTTTCTAGCAAGGCCCGTTGTGGTATCGGTTTACAATAACCTGCATATTTTAGGCGCTTGCGCCGTCACCCGACTATCCCGATAAACATGCTGTCACACGTTTCGCCAAAATCCGAATTTTCTGCCCGACAAAACTTGAGATGGCTATTTATCTTAAGAAACCTGATGATACTCAGCGAATCCCTGCTCATCATCATATCGGTGTACGGCCTTAATATCCGCTTGCCGGAGCAGCAGCTATGGATGGTCATGCTGCTAATCTGTTCGGTTAATATTTATACCTCCATACGTCTGCAGGCTGAGGAGCCTGTCACCGAGGTAGACATCTTCACACAGCTCATCATGGACGTGGTTGCGATAGCCTTATTGCTGTACCTGACCGGAGGCGCATCCAACCCCATCATTTGGGTATTCTTGTTGCCGGTTATTATTACCGCCATCATGCTGCCGCATGCGTATGCCTGGTATATGGTGATATTGACTACATCCATGTACACGGTTTTGATGGCTTTTAATATCCCGTTACCAGCCATAGAGCCGCATTCGCCTAACCCGCAAATGATCCATGCAGGCATGGCGAATTATGAAATGTTGCAACAGGCCCATGCGATGAGCGACAAGCACTATTTTAATTTGCATATTTTCGGCATGTGGTTTGGTTTTGTCTTTAGCGCCGGCTTAGTCGCCTTTTTTGTCGTTGAGCTGGCGAAGACGCTCAGGATTCAGGAGCGCAATCTGGCAGACGCCCGGGAAAGCGCCTTACGCGACGAACGCGTGGTCGCCCTGGGCACCTTGGCCGCCAGTGCGGCGCATGATATGGGCACGCCGTTGGGCACTATTGCGATAGTCGCCCACGAACTGGAGCAGGAATATCCGATACACCGCTTTCCGGATCTGCATGAGAAAACGCTCATCATGCAGCAACAAATTGAACGCTGCAAGCAGGCCTTGTCGGTGATGTCCGCCTCGGCGGGTGAGCTGCGCGCCGAATCAGGCCGGGTGATGCCGGTGACGGATTATATTGATGATGTCATCAATCAATGGCGCACGCATAAGCCTACAGCCAAACTAAACTTTGTCATTGACCCTTTAGCGATAGACGCCGACGCGCAGATTATTGCCGAACGGACGCTGACGCATTCGATCATCAATATCCTGAATAATGGCGCCGAGGCCTCGCCGCCGGAAAAAGGCATAGAATTTCATGCCTCATGGGATTTATACGAATTACTGATCAAAATCAGGGATTTTGGTCCAGGCCTACCGCCGGAACTGGCCGAGTTTGCCGGCAAACAACCCGTCGTCAGCAAAAAACGCGGCTTGGGGGTCGGATTGTTCTTAACCTACTCCACGATTAACCGCCTAGGCGGTAAAATCCACCTTTATAACAGCGAGTCAGGTGGCGCTTGCGTAGAAATAACCTTACCTCTTTTAAATGCGGAGAATAATGATGACAACCCAGGAATTGGACAAGCCCCGTTTATTGCTGGTTGATGATGACGAAACCTTTTGCAAGGTCTTGAAATCTGCGCTGGAAAAAAGAAATTACGAAGTGTTGGTTGCCAACGATGTCACTAACGGCGTGGCGCTGGCCGAGCAGTATTTGCCTGAATATGCCGTGATCGATTTGCGTATCGGTTATGAATCGGGGCTTGAGTTGGTGGAAAAATTGATTTCACTGGATGACAACACGCAAATTGTCATGCTGACCGGTTTTGCCAGCATAGCGACGGCTGTCGAAGCTATAAAGCTCGGGGCTATCCATTATTTGACCAAACCCGCCAACGCCGATGAAATTGTCAATGCATTGAATAAAAACGAAGGCGACTCATCCGTGTTAATCAACGAGACTCCGTTGTCGATCAAGCGCCTGGAATGGGAGCATTTACAGAAAGTATTGATGCAATACGACGGCAATATTTCAGCGGCCGCCAGGGCATTGAACATGCACCGGCGCACCTTGCAGAGAAAGCTCGACAAAAGGCCGGTGAGGGAATAAATCTTGGCTGCAAACATGCCGTTATCACCTTATTTATGCCCGATTTGTGCAGCACCGCTAACCCCGCAATCCTCAGGAACATCCTACCATTGCCCAATGCGGCATAATTTTGACTTAGCGCGGGAGGGTTATTTGAACCTGCTACCTGTGCAACATAAACATTCCAGCGAACCCGGCGATAACAAATCCATGCTGTACGCCAGGCGTGCGTTTTTGGAAGCGGGTTATTATGAGCCTATGGCCAAAGCAGTTGCGATGATGGTCGCTGTCGGCAGGCCTCAAGGCCAGGCGATGCGCCTATTGGATGTCGGTTGCGGCGAAGGCTATTACGACCGACAAATCCATGCCTATTGCGGGCAGTCAGTTCAAATTGAGCTGCACGGCGCCGATATAGCCAAAGCGGCGGTAGCCGCTGCCGCCAAAAAACTGCCTAGCGCCCGCTACATCGTCGCCAGCTCAAAGCGTTTGCCCTATGCCGACCAGTATTTCGATACCTTGCTGCGCGTCTTCGCGCCTTCCGATGAAGGCGAGCTGAAGCGCCTGTTACAACCTTCTGGGCGTTTGCTGATCGTGACCCCTGGCCCGCGGCATCTGGCGCAATTGAAAGCCTTTATTTATAGCGAGGTGAGGGAACATGCCGAAGAAATCGTCTTGCCTCAAGGCTTTGAACGGCTCGATACCCAACGCATCAGCTACCGGATAAAGCCGGATAGGGCGGCCAGGGCGGCGCTGTTGCAGATGACGCCGTTTGCCTGGCGGACAAACCCGGCCATCCGGCAAGCCCTGGACGAGCCTGAAGAACTGGACATAGAAACCGATTTTATTTTGACGCTGGCGATAAAAACAGCTAAAGACCACACCTTGGAACAGAAGACCGCATGTTGAGAATCACCGAACTAAAACTCCCCTTGGATCACCCGGAAAGCATGCTAAAAACGGCGATACTTAATCGGTTGGCCATCAGTCCAGACGAGTGCCTCAGCTTTAGCATTTTCCGACAAGGCCACGACGCCCGAAAGCAACAGGCGATCAGCTTGGTTTATACCCTTGATGTCGAACTAAAAAATGAACAGGCGACCCTTGCCGGATTGAAAGACGACCCGCTCATTTCGGTGACCCCCGACACAACTTACCGCTTCGTCGCGCAAGCGCCCAAAGGCCTGCTTGAGCGGCCTATCGTCATCGGCACGGGACCTTGCGGGCTGTTTGCCGGGTTGGTTCTGGCACAAATGGGCTTTCGTCCGCTGATAGTGGAACGCGGCAAAGCGGTGCGCGAGCGCACTAAAGATACGTTTGGACTATGGCGTAACCATATTTTGAACCCTGAATCGAATGTCCAGTTCGGCGAAGGCGGTGCCGGGACATTTTCCGACGGCAAACTGTATACCCAGATTAAAGATCCCCATCACTATGGGCGCAAGGTGCTGACCGAATTTGTAAAAGCCGGGGCCCCTGCGGAAATTCTGCGGGTTAGCAAACCGCATATCGGCACGTTCAGATTGGTTTCGATGGTCGAGCATATGCGGGCCACGATTGAATCCCTAGGCGGGGAAATACGTTTTCAAAGCCGCGTTGATGATCTTATTATTGACCAGGGCCAGGTAACAGGCATCAAGCTTGCCGACGGCGAAACCATAGCCAGCCGTCATATCGTGCTGGCGGTAGGCCACAGTGCGCGCGACACTTTCAACATGCTTTATGAACACGGCGTTTATATTGAAGCCAAAGCGTTTTCCATCGGCTTCCGTATCGAGCACCCGCAGTCACTGATTGATGCTTGCCGCTTCGGGCCGCATGCCGGCCACCCGCAACTGGGAGCTGCCGATTACAAATTGGTGCACCATTGCCGCAATGGCCGCACTGTTTACAGTTTTTGCATGTGCCCTGGCGGCACCGTGGTGGCGGCGACTTCCGAAGCCGGGCATGTCGTCACTAACGGCATGAGCCAATACTCGCGCAATGAACGTAATGCCAACAGCGGTATCGTGGTCGGCATCACGCCCGAAGATTATCCAGGCCATCCGCTGGCGGGCATAGCGCTTCAGCGCAGCCTGGAAGCGCATGCTTATCAACTGGGCGGCGGCACTTATGACGCGCCGGGGCAATTAGTGGGCGATTTTCTTAAGTGCCGTCCTTCCTCAGTCCTGGGCAGCGTACAACCATCGTATACGCCCGGCGTCCATCTTTGCGACCTGGCAACGGCATTGCCGGATTATGCGATAACAGCAATACGTGAAGCACTGCCCATTTTTGACAAAAAAATAAAAGGCTTTGCCATGTACGACGCCGTGTTGACCGGCGTGGAAACGCGCACCTCATCGCCGGTACGCATCAAACGCAACTCACTCTACCAAAGCATTAATACCCAAGGGCTTTATCCGGCCGGAGAAGGCGCCGGTTATGCCGGCGGGATCCTCTCCGCCGCAGTGGACGGCATTAAGGTTGCCGAAGCTGTCGCCTTAGCGATGCTGACCCCATGAACTAAAGCTGCGGGCTCGTTTTTTTGGTGATGCCGTAATGAAAGCGTACAATGAAAATTTTTAAAACGTGCGATTGTTTAACCATGACTGACAAAAAATCCGCCGATGCCCTACAGCTTATAAACAACGGGCAATGGCAAGATACGCTGACCCCCGAACAATTCAGTATTTGTCGCCTGAAAGGCACTGAGCCGCCGTTTACCGGAAAATATACCGATTGCAAAAAAACCGGAATCTATCAATGTGTGTGTTGCGGTAACGCCCTGTTTGGCTCTGAAACCAAATATGATTCGGGTTCAGGCTGGCCCAGTTTTTGGGCGGTGCTGTCCCCAGACAGCGTTGCCGAACACCCCGACACCAGCCACGGTATGCGCCGTGTTGAAGTCAGCTGCAAAGCTTGCAACGCGCATTTGGGGCATGTTTTTACGGACGGCCCGGAACCGACAGGACTGCGTTACTGTATTAACTCAGCGGCTTTGGATTTGCACGAAACCTTATGAATAGCCCGTCATCGATCCAGCATTTACTCGATTTTATTGATGCCAGTCCTAGCCCCTGGCATGCCGTGCAGAGTGTCGAGCAGCAACTGGCCGCATATCGCTTTGTCCGTCTGGATGAAACCGCCAACTGGTCATTGCGGCCGGGGGGGCGTTATTATGTTATCCGTGACGGTTCCGCTATCATCGCTTTCGTAGCAGGGCAACAAGCCTTAGCTGACACGGGCTTTAAAATCATAGGCGCGCATACTGACTCGCCAGGGCTCAGGATCAAGCCGAATGCGGCAAGCTATCTGGATGGCCATTTAAGGCTGGGCGTTGAAGTCTATGGCGGACCGATATTAGCCACCTTTGCTGACCGGGACTTGAGCCTGGCGGGGCGGATCAGCCATAAAAACGAACTAGGGCAGGTCGAAAGCCGGTTAATCCAGTTTGACCAAGCCTTGCTGCGCCTGCCCAATCTCGCGATACACATGAACCGGTCGGTCAATGATGATGGTTTAAAACTGCACAAGCAAAATGAGCTGCCATTAATTTTAGCGCGCTGCACTGAAGACCAGCTGCCGCAACCTTATTTTTTGTCCTTATTGCAACAGCAATCCGGCCTACCGCTGACACAGATCTTATCGTGGGATCTGAATGTGTATGACACGCAAAAAGGAGTGGTCTGGGGCGCGGAAAACGAGTTTTATGCTGACAGCCAGCTGGATAATCTGGCATCCTGCCATGCGGCAATAACGGCACTGCTTGATGATGCCGTGTTGGAAGCTCGCAGCACGCTGGTCTGCGCCTTGTTTGACCATGAAGAAGTCGGCAGCGAAAGCAGCAAGGGCGCCGATGGCGGGTTTCTGCCCGACATTTTACAACGCATCGCGCTGGCGACGGCCACAGGGCCACAGGATTATGCCAGGGCGCTGGCACAAAGCATGCTTGTTAGCGCCGATATGGCGCACGCTTATCAGCCGAACTTTCCGTTAGCCTACGATCCCGACCATAAGGTGTTGATCAATAAAGGCCCGGTGATTAAAATCAATGCCGGCCAGCGCTACAGTACCGAAAGCCATTCGGCAGCTTTATTTGCCGGCTGGTGCGAAGAGGCGGGCGTGCCTTATCAAAAATACTCACATCGCTGCGATTTGCCTTGTGGCAGTACGATAGGTCCGATAACCGCCGCTAAATTAGGCATTCGCTCCGTCGATGTCGGCAACCCGATGTGGGCGATGCACAGCATCAGGGAAAGCGCCGGTGTACTCGACCACGCTTATATGATCAGCGTGATGACGCGGTTTTTTACCGGCTAGAGCATGACCGACAGCAACACGGACCCTGCCGCTTACAGCACACAATGCGTATCCTATCTGCCACATCAACAAATCAGTGCATGACAGATCCGACTTTTTACCGCACGGGCAAAACGACACGATGAGTTTGCCAAGATTCCCGTTATTTTGGCTATGCCTGATCGGACTTTTGTTTTTGCCCGTGCTTTATGCAGATGACAGTTCTGTCGAATACAAAATCAAAGCGGGCTATCTATATAACTTCACCAAATTCATCACCTGGCCCGCTGATGGCTCCAGCACCTTTAACCTTTGTATTTTAGGCGCGGATCCCTTTGGCAATCTGATCGACACTATCGAACAGCGCAGCGCATCGGGGCGGCCTATCAAACTGTTTAGACTGGAACGTTTAACGGGAGAGCCGCATTGCCACATTCTATTTGCCAGCACGGCAAAAGCTCTTGCTATGGGTCAGGGGGGGGGCTCGACCTTAACGGTCGGTGAAAATGAAGGTTTTGCGGCACAAGGCGGCATGATCGGCTTTGTCAATAAGGACAGCCGGATAAAATTGCAGATTAATTTACCCGCCATCAGACAAAACGGCTTACAAATCAGCGCAAAATTATTGGAAGTCGCTGACATTATCGGTGGCAATAGTCATGATTGAAAAAATCCGCAACCTGTCGATACACCGAAAATTGCTTTTGACGGTATTATTTCCCAGCCTAAGCTCGCTAATCGTCGCCGGTTTGCTGCTGTCCGTGCTTGAAATAGCCGAATTCCAACAAAAAGCCCAGAATGATTTGACGACCTTGGCAAGCCTTATCGGTAACCGCAGCATAGCCGCCGTGATCTTTCAGGATGTTGCCCTGGCCAATGAAAACCTTGCCACCCTTAATATGGTGCCTACCGTACAGGCCGCCTGTTTGTACGATGCCAAAGGCAGTGTGTTTGCACAATTGCTGAAAAGCGAAACGGGTTCATGGCGTTGCCCATTGTCGGCGGTAAATGAAAAAACCCGTTTTGAAGACAGTCACTTATGCGTAGTTATGCCGATAGTCGATAAGCAGGAAAACCTGGGCACCATTCTCATCCATGCCGATTTTACAGAAGCTTATTGGCATAAAATTCAGTTTACCGGCTTGTTGTTTTTAGTTCTGGCGGGCATATCGCTGATGTCGTTCTTTTTATCGGCGCCGTTAATTATGCTGATTTCACGGCCCATAAAAAAACTGGTGTACACCGTTAAAACGATTAGCGAAACCAAAGATTATTCGTTAAGGGCCGAGAAAATGCACGCTGATGAAATGGGCGTTCTGGTCGATGCGTTTAATGACCTCATTATGACGGTCGATATCCAAAACCAGGCGTTGACTCGGGCAAAAGACCGTTATATGGCACTTTATAACGATAATCCGACGATGGTGTTTAACCTGACGGAAGACGGCCTGATTCTGTCGGCTAACCTTACCGGCGCCTATCATCTGGGCCTGTCCATCGAAGACTTACAGAACCGATCAATCTTTGACTTCATTCATCCCAGCGACTTATCGATAGCCCATGGGCTGATAGCCCAGTGCCTGCTCAACGGGTGTGATTAAAAGTGTGGGGAATCCATAAAAATCCTACGCAGCCACTGCGGCAGACAAATTGTCCCAGTACCTTTCCCAATCACCATTAGCCCTCACAACACGCAGTGCCAGCATTGGCTGAACATTAGTCGCTTTCC
>JAURZI010000159.1 GCA_030653435.1 Methylovulum sp. | reverse complement strand
AAAAAATGGACGCATCGAACACCGTCCATGGCAATGGGATTGACTCAAGCGGCATTAACTTGGCGGTTCTTATTCGTGATGCCTATTTCGGTAACTCCTTGATAAAAATCAACCTGCATTGATTTGTAGGGACTACCCAACGTTACAAGAGATCTTCTTCGGTTCGGATCGCTTTTTCAGTCGATGGAGGCCGGCTGTACTTGCCAATCCAGGTAGGTGACGTATTGACGTTGATGCCTAGATCTTTGGCAGTCTGCGTATGGGTTGATCGGATTCATTGGCTAGCTTGACCGATGACGCTTTAAATTCTGCTGTGTACGTTTTAGGTTTTTCTTGGCTCATTTGGGCTCACACTCTTTTTAGGATATTTTAATTCGTGTGTCCGGTTTAGTTTAGCCACATCAAGAAATGCTGGAATCAAAAGCATCAAGTTGCTTGAGCCTAAACCGCACGTTTAATCACACCCCAGCCAAAACTTTATCTTGGCATATGCGCTAAAAAGCAGCTACAATAGCAAGTTCATTTAAAGTGCGAATGTGGCGAAATTGGTAGACGCGCTGGATTTAGGTTCCAGTAGGTTACCCTGTGGGAGTTCGAGTCTCCCCATTCGCACCACCTAATCATCTAAAAGACAGCAGTGAGCTGTCTTTTTCAGTTCCCATGAGCCGTTTACCGGTATCTGTAAAGCTCTTATTTATACAATAGTGTGAGGTAAAGACATGCAAGTTTCTGTCGAAAAGACATCAGAATTAAGCCGAAAAATGACTGTCAGCGTGCCTGAAGCCGTAGTCCAAGAAAAAATGGCGGCACGCCTAAAGTCTTTAGCCCGCGATGTCAAGGTTGACGGCTTTCGTCCGGGCAAAGTGCCGCAACATGTTGTCAATAAGATGTTCGGTGCCAAAGTGCGTAGCGAAATTGCCGGTGACCTAATCCAATCGACCTATTATGACGCCTTGCAAGATCAGGACTTAAAGCCAGCAGGCCAGCCTTATATTGATGCGCTCGAAGAAACTGAGGGCTTTAAATACACGGCTGTATTTGAAGTCTACCCTGAAATCTCTCTGGACAATCTTGACCAACTCGAAGTGATCAGGCCGACAGCGGTAGTGGAAGAATCCGATGTCGATAACATGATCGAAAAACTGAGATTGCAAAAAAGGGAATGGCTGGTTGTCGATCGCGCTGCACAGGAAAATGACCGCATCACCATTGATTTTTCAGGCGTCTCGGAAGGCGAAAACTTTACCAACGGGTTAGTGGAAAACTACACGGTCGACATCGGCTCAAAACAAATGATCCCTGGGTTTGAGGACATGCTTATCGGCGTTGAGGCCGGTGGCACAAAAACCTTTGAACTGGCGTTCCCGGAAAACTACGGCAATGACAATCTCGCAGGCAAAACTGCCGAGTTTGCAATCACCGCCACCAAAGTTGAAGAACCCGTCATGCCAACCATTGATGCTGAATTCATCAAAAGTTATGGTATTGATGAAGGCACCGTCGAGTCTTTCCGTAGCGATGTAAAAAACAACATGGAGCGCGAACTCGTTCACGCATTGCGCGGCAAATTAAAAACCGTAGTCATGAATGCCTTGTATGAAAAAATTCAGATTTCCGTGCCTAATTCATTAGTCGATGAAGAAATCGAAAGCTTGATGAAACCGTACTTGGAAACGGCTAAACGCCAAAAAATCAAGATTGAAGACCTGCATATAACACGCGACATTTTTGAAGAGCAAGCTAAACGCCGAGTTGCCCTAGGGCTTATTCTGGGTGAAGTTATCCAGAAAAACGCCATCAAGCTGGACGACAGCAAGGTCCGCAGCACCATAGAAGATATGGCGAAAAGCTATGAACGCCCTGAAGATGTAGTCAACTGGTATTACGCCGACAAAAGCCGATTGCAGGATGTCCAACAAATGGTTCTGGAAGACCAGACTGTAGACTGGCTAATGGCCCAAGCGAAAGTTTCTGACGAAACCCTAAATTTCAGTGATGTCATGGACAAACAGCAACAGTAAGGAACTTTACATGTATACACAACGCACAAGTCAAATAATCGCCCCGCAAGCGGCAGGTGGCCTAGTTCCTATTGTTGTTGAACAAACTGCCCGTGGCGAGCGTTCCTACGATATTTATTCCCGGCTGTTAAAAGAGCGGGTGATCTTTCTGGTGGGACAGGTTGAAGATTACATGGCTAATCTGGTCGTCGCCCAACTACTTTTTCTGGAATCAGAAAACCCTGATAAAGACATACACCTTTATATCAATTCACCGGGCGGTTCCGTGACAGCCGGCATGTCGATTTACGACACCATGCAGTTCATTAAGCCAGATGTCAGCACCATGTGCATTGGCCAAGCTGCGAGCATGGGTGCGCTGTTGTTGACTGGCGGTGCCAAAGGCAAACGCTATTGTTTACCGCATTCGCGGATGATGATCCATCAACCCTTAGGCGGTTATCAAGGACAGGCATCCGATATAGACATACATGCCAGGGAAATTTTGTTAATCCGCGATAAACTGAACAAAGTCTTGGCCCATCATACCGGCCAGCCTATAGAAAAAATTCAGCTGGACACCGATAGGGACAATTTCTTAAGTGCAACCGATGCGGTAAGCTATGGGCTCATTGACAAAGTCTTGTCAAGTCGGACTGCTGTTTCTGATATATGATGGGAGTCTCGTTAAACAGCACTGAATTGTTGCTTACCGGAGTTGAATATGAGTAATGATAAATACAGCAAAGACGACGATAAGTTGCTCTATTGTTCTTTTTGCGGTAAAAGCCAGAATGAAGTTCGGAAGCTGATTGCAGGGCCTTCGGTTTATGTTTGCGATGAGTGCGTAGAGCTTTGTAATGACATCATTAAAGATGAATTACAGGATGATCCCGCCTCCTTCGGCGACAGTAAATTACCTAAGCCTAAAGAAATAAAAGAAGAACTTGACGGCTATGTCATAGGTCAGGAACGCGCCAAGAAAATTCTGGCCGTAGCCGTATACAACCACTACAAACGCTTGCGTAATAAATCCAAAAAAGACAGCGTCGAATTGGCCAAAAGCAATATCCTGTTGATAGGCCCTACCGGTTCAGGCAAAACTTTACTGGCTGAAACGCTGGCGCGATTATTGGATGTGCCGTTTACCATTGCCGACGCCACCACACTAACAGAAGCCGGTTATGTCGGCGAAGACGTAGAAAACATTATCCAGAAAATCCTGCAAAAATGCGATTATGATGTAGAAAAGGCGGAAACCGGCATCGTCTATATCGACGAAATCGATAAAATTTCCAGAAAATCGGATAACCCGTCCATTACCCGCGATGTTTCCGGCGAAGGCGTACAGCAAGCCTTGTTAAAACTGATTGAAGGCACAATAGCTTCAGTCCCGCCTCAAGGCGGCCGTAAACACCCTAACCAGGAGTTTTTGCAAGTCAACACCGCCAATATTCTGTTTATTGTGGGCGGGGCTTTTGCTGGATTGGACAAGGTGATTAAAGCCCGTTCTGAAAAAGGTGGCATAGGTTTTTCTGCCGAAGTCAAAACCAAAGATGAAGATAAAAATGTCGGCCAGCTATTTGCCGAAGTCGAAGCCGAAGATTTGATAAAATACGGTCTGATTCCTGAATTTGTTGGCCGTCTTCCTATCGTCGCGACCTTGGAAGAGCTGGATGAACAGGCCTTGATACAAATATTGACGGAACCTAAAAACGCGTTAATCAAGCAATATAAGCATTTGTTCGAAATGGAAGGTGCTGAGTTGGAATTCAGGGACGATTCGCTAGGTGCGATTGCCCGCAAATCCATGGCAAGAAAAACCGGGGCTAGAGGCCTTAGGACCATCGTTGAAAATGTGTTGCTGAACACGATGTATGAACTGCCTTCCACCGACAATATTTGTAAGGTTGTCGTCGATGAAAGCGTCATCATGGGGCATTCCGAACCGTTTCTGGTGTACGAAACTGAAAAGAAAATGGCATCATCGGAATTTTAAAGTCGTCTGGCAACCGGGAGGGCCGTTGCCCGCCTCCCGGTTCAAACCTTACCAATGCAGCGCATCAATTTAATCGATAATCGGCGCATATTTATCCGCCATGCCCAACGCATCGGCTACCGCCCTGCAAGTAATTACACCATCCAACGTATTGACTGCTGTCATCAGCTCTTTATCGTGTTTTAAACCGTCCTTACCGATGTCGGCAATTTTCAGGATATACGGCAGCGTGGCATCCATTAATGCAATAGTTGAGGTTCTGGGATAAGCCCCCGGCATATTGGTCACGCAATAATGCACCACGCCGTGTTTGACGAATACCGGATCGGAATGCGACGTCGGCCTTGAGGTCGCTATGCAGCCACCTTGGTCGATACTGACATCAACAACAACCGACCCTGCCGCCAGTGACGCCACCATCGCTTCGCTGATGACTTTAGGTGCCTGTGCACCCCGGCAAAGTATTGCCCCCACCACCAAATCGGCATCCAGCAAATGTGTGCCGATAGCCTCAGACGTAGATAAAAAGAACGTAGCTTCCGGCAATACGGTTGTTTGTATGTTCTGCATAAAAGCTGTATCTATCCCCGCCACAAAGACATTAGCTCCCATCCCGCAGGCGACTTGAGCCGCATGCTGCCCGACCACACCATCCCCTACGACCACCACCTTACCGTGGCGCTTACCCACAACCCGACCCAATTGCACCCCTTTACCGCCATTGAACCCGGCCAGATAATAACTGCCCATCAATGTCGCCATATTGCCGGCCACCGCGCTCATCGGTGCCAGGATAGGCAAACGGCCATACGAATCCTCCAGGGTCTCGTAAGCGATAGCGGTCGTGGCACTCGCCAGCAATGCCACAGTAAGCGCCGGATCAACGCCCGCCAAATGGAAAAAAGTAAACACCAATTGTCCATCCAGATAGTGATATTCCGATGCTATAGGCTCTTTAACTTTGACCACCAGATCGGCGGCCCAAGCTTCGGCGGCTGAAACCAAGCGGGCTCCGGCCTGCTCATATTGCTCATTAGCAAAACCCGATGCGACACCGGCATCCACTTCAACAACGACGGCATGCCCCTGTTGGATCAAATGCAATATCCCTGCAGGTGTTACCGCCACCCTGCCCTCCTGGTCTTTTATCTCTTTTGGAACGCCAATTTTCATTGCGATACCTCTTTAGCTAAACATACTGAATTTTAAATATCACATCAAAACGATAACAGATTTTCTGATTGAAACATCAGGTTTTAACGACACAAAAACAAAACACAGTATTAACAAACTGCCTCAAATCGCTGTAATCACGACAAAATACCAACCTGGAACAACAATGGCTTGATGAGCGTCACTAAAAGCCCCCCGACACCTGACGCCACAATAACTGGAATGACGCCCGCCTTATAACGGAACAAGGCCAACAAGGCAAACAACGAAATCAGCATGGACAAGCTATCGAAGTGACCTGCGAAACCCTGCGGCCAGAACACATGCCAAGCAAAAAACAGCGCCAGGTTTACAATAACGCCCACCACCGCCGCAGTAATACTGGTTAACGGCGCAGTAAAGTTCAGATTATCATGGGTGGACTCCAGTAATGGGCCGCCTGCAAGAATAAATAGAAAGCTGGGTAAAAATGTAAAATAAGTGACAACCACCGCAGATACGGCACCCGCTAAAAACAACTGATCCGCACCAAACAAACCTTGCGACCAACCCGCGACAAAACCCACAAAACTGACCACCATAATCAACGGCCCCGGAGTGGTTTCGCCCAAGGCCAGCCCGTCGATCATTTGTTGGGGCATCAGCCAGTGATAATGTTCGACCGCTCCCTGATAAACATAAGGCAAGACTGCATAAGCCCCCCCGAAGGTCAACAATGCCGCCTTAGTAAAAAACCAGCCCATTTGCGTCAAGGCATGATCCCAACCATAGCGGGCAGTCAATATCGTCATCGGGACCAGCCATAACAGGCTGCCTATACCGACGAGAACAATCAAGGCGGACCACCGGAACCGGGTATGTTCCAGTCTGGGCGTGTCATCATCAATTAATGCCGGACCGAAAGACTTGTCGGCCTTGCCGTGACCACCACCGACCTTGAATTTGCCGGGGGCGACACGCCCGCCCAGATAGCCGACCAGCGCAGCTGATGCGACTATGGCAGGAAAAGGCACATCCAGCATAAAGATGGCAATAAACGCACACGCCGCCACGCCCACTAAAACACTATTTTTTAGCGCCCGCGACCCTATCCGTTGCGCCGCCTGCAATACTATCGCCGTAACCGCCGGCTTAATGCCGTAAAACAATCCGGCGATTAATGGTGTCTCGCCAAACGCGAGATATATCCATGATAACGTAATCAGGATGAATAATGACGGCAGCACAAAAAACACTCCGGCAACAATGCCACCCCAACTCCTGTGCATCAGCCAACCGATGTAAATGGCCAATTGCTGAGCTTCTGGTCCAGGCAACAGCATGCAATAATTCAAGGCATGCAAAAAACGCCGCTCGGAAATCCAACGCCGGTTTTCAACCAATTCCTGGTGCATGATGGAAATTTGCCCCGCCGGGCCGCCAAAACTGATAAAACCTAGCTTTAGCCAGAACCGGAAAGCCTCGCTGAACGGGACAGGAGAGGGGCGTGTGTCCGTTGGCTGTTTTGCGGAAGGATTCATTAAGGCAACACTCCTTTTTCAAAAGAGGCCAGCAAGCCGTCAAACAGGCAGCCAGCAGTAGTCAACAGTTGGTCATCGTCAGCAATGACGGCGCACAAACCAGCCAGTACACACTCGACGCCGCCGGCTTCGCTGGGCGGAATGCCACCGGCATCAAGATAATGGACCAAGTTCCCCATGCGCTTTAGCGCCGGTTGCTCAAGGCCAAAACTAGCCAGCAAAACTTCAAAGGTCACCAGCGGGCCCACATGGCTGAAGCAGGCCCCGTCAAAATCGAAACCCAGTGCATCAGGGGGGCAATCAATGGGGGATGCCAGCCAAAGAAAGCGGGCTTGGGCGTCAATATAACGCCGGATCAGCCAGGCACTCGCCAAACGGTCTACCCACGGGCGCTGCCGCGTTGCCCATAGCTTGCCCTGGTAGTCACTGATTGCCAAGCGGACAATCGCAGTCTCTACAGGGTACGGTTCGCCGGGAGCCAATAGACGGTTTGCAGTGAGTTCCAACGCTAACAGCGTAGCGTCAGTTTGTTGCTGGGGTTCGCCGGGAAAGAAATCTATCCCGGCAAGCACAGTGAAGGTTTTACGCAGTTTGCGTATCTGTTTGAGTAGTTCCGGCGCATTGTCTGCTGTGGATAAGCGACCGCGCACAAGCGCCGCATCGGCAAGCAATGCGGCGTAGTCCGCGCTACGTTCGAAGAGGCCGCTAAACGCATCGCCATCCCTATTTTCGGCACGCATCACATAGGCCGTACCGCCGCCAGACCGCACATCGGCAGCCACATTGTCGAATACAACCCGACAAGCTTCACGTTCCGGCAATAGATAAACGCCATCACGCAACACCGCCGCACCCGACGCTTTTACGGCCCGCCACGCACGCATGCGAGCAGTGGAGTTTTCAGTCGGCAGGGAAATAATTAATAGCAACCAATTCATGTTATAAGAATAACATGAATGTTTTAATCTCTACATTATTATTTTAGATCGAAACACCACTAAAAGCAGGCTTTCATGGCCACGCCAATATCCGTAGGAGAGTTGACCACTACAATTCCTGCCGCCTTAAGCGCCGCCACTTTACCTTCCGCCGTGCCTTTACCGCCCGTGACTATGGCACCGGCATGGCCCATCCGTTTACCGGCGGGGGCCGTTTGTCCGGCGATGTAAGCAACGACGGGTTTCGTGACATGGGCTTTAATGTATTCGGCTGCATCTTCTTCTTCACCGCCGCCGATTTCACCAACCATGACTATGCCTTTGGTCTGTTCATCGTCCTGAAAACGACTGAGCACATCAACAAAATTCATACCATGTATCGGATCGCCGCCTATGCCTACGCAGGTGCTTTGCCCTAAACCTTGTTGCGTGGTTTGATATACGGATTCGTAGGTTAAAGTACCGGAACGCGACACGATGCCGATGGAGCCGGGCAAATGAATTTTGCCGGGCATGATACCGATTTTACATTCGCCGGGCGTAATAACGCCGGGGCAATTGGGGCCGATCAGCAACACGCCTGTCCCTGCCATTGCCGCTTTAACGCGTAGCATTTGCAAAATGGGTATGCCTTCAGTAATGCAGACGATAAGTTTAATACCGGCATCGACGGCTTCGAGTATCGCATCGGCAGCATAAAAGGGCGGCACATAAATCACGCTGGCGGTAGCTCCCGTAGTATCCACGGCATCCTGCACCGTATTAAAAACCGGCAAGCCCAAATGGGTTTCGCCGCCGCGTTCGGGCGTGACGCCGCCGACTAATTTTGTACCGTAATCTAAGGCTTGTTCAGAGTGGAAAGTGCCTTGTTTGCCGGTGAAACCCTGACAAATAACCTTGGTGTCTTTATTGATTAAAATGCTCATGCAGCCTCCGCCAGTCTAACCACTTGTTCCGCAGCGTGCGCCAAATCATCCGCCGCATAAATCTTAAGGCCGGTATTACTCAATAATGCCCGACCCTCCTCAACATTCGTGCCTTCCAAACGGACAACCACAGGAATAGTCACATGAACCTGTTCTATCGCCGCCAGAATGCCTGATGCGATCACGTCGCACTTGACTATTCCGCCGAAAATATTAACCAATACCGCTTTGACGCTGGTATCGGATAAAATCAGCTTGAAGGCTTCACAGACTTTTTCAACGTTAGTGCCGCCGCCCACATCCAGAAAATTGGCCGGTAAACCTCCTTTCAACTTGACCAAATCCATCGTTGCCATAGCCAAGCCTGCACCATTGACCATACAACCGATATTGCCTTCCAAGGTGATGTAATTCAAACCAAACTGTTGTGCTTCGTTTTCCTTGTCATCTTCTTGCGCCGGATCTTTCATCGCCAGAATATCAGGATGTATCGCCACGGCATTATCATCAAAGTTGATTTTCGCATCCAGAGCCAATAAATCGCCGCTGTCTGTTTCTATCAACGGATTGATTTCAATCTGGCTGGCATCTTTGGCTAAAAACAAATCGTACATGCCTTGCATAATACGAGCCAAGGCTTTGTGTTGAGCGCCTTGCAAACCTAAGGTGTAAGCCACTTTGCGGCATTGATAAGCTTGCAGGCCTGCGGCTGGATGGACTTGCACGGAGACTAACTGCCCCGGCGTTTCGTGGGCGACGGTTTCAATATCCATACCACCAGCGGCCGACGCGATAAAAATGAGCCGCTCGCTGGCTCTATCCAATACTAAACTTAGATATAACTCACGTTTAATCGGATAGATCTTTTCTATCAATAGCGACTGTATTGGCAAACCGGCGCTGTCGGTTTGTATCGTAACCAACCTTTTGCCCAACAGTTCCCGACTAAACTCAGCGACTTCAGCCAGACTTTTAGCCAACTTAACCCCCCCCACTTTACCACGCCCACCGGCATGGACCTGCGCTTTAACTACCCAGCCATCACCGCCCAGTGCACCAGCAATTTCAGCCGCTTGCTCAGCGGTTTCGGCCTGCCTGCCCTCCGGCACAGGGATTTGGTAAGTGCGGAACAACTGCTTGGCCTGGTATTCATGAATATTCATTTATTACTCCTGCTTGATAAGTAGAAACCGATGGTATTTTTTCAAGTTTTTGCATCAATGCTATGATGGGCAACACTATGATCTGTCTGCACGCCGATATTTTAGCACCTTGTAAAACCTAGCATTGACAAAACACTATCGTTAAAAACAAATGGACGAAAATACCTCTGAAACACTCTTCCCCTGCCCTTTTTCGAAAGGTTACGGCATCCCTGCACGGCAAGCTTGGGCCTTGCTGAAGGTTTTTTTAATTTATCGCCTAATCCTCGCCAGCCTTTTTATCGCGTTACTTTACCATCAGGGCTCGCCTTCTTTTCTGGCGCCACTCGCCAATGAGCTCTATATTTACAGCAGCCAGGCTTATTTAATACTCACCGTCATATCGATAATCTGCATATTTTGGCGGCTTACTGAATACACGACGCAAGCACAACTGCTTATTTTTACAGATATTATCCTGCTCACCTTGCTTATGCATGCCTGCGGCGGCATTAAAAGCGGCATAGGCGTATTACTTGCAGTGTCTATCGCGTCAGGCGGGTTATTGATTGGCGGACTCTGTGCCATGCTATTTGCCGCGCTGGCCAGTTTGGCCGTACTGACCGAACAGATTTATACCAGCCAAGCCCAAGACCTTGGCTCGGTATCCTATACGTATTCGGGTATGTTGGGCGCAACTTTTTTTACGATAGCCTTGCTATCCTATGTCCTTGCCAAACGCAGTGAGGAGGCCTTGCAACTGGCTGATCAGCAAAAGCAAACCATTGTTAACCTGGAAGACCTTAACCAATACATCATCCAACACCTCCAATCCGGTATCATTATCATCGACCGTCACCAAACGGTGCAAATGGTCAATGAAGCCGCGCTACGGCTAACCGATAAAGTGGCTGCCCCCCAAAATCTCAGTGATATTTCAGCTTATTTGTCACAAGCGTTCAGCGTTTGGCTCAGCGCTCCCAAAACAGACTCCACCTTATTGCCCATCCCCAGACAGCCCGAAATTTACAGCCGTTTCATGTCGCTCTCAACGAGCTATGATTTTTTTTACCTGATTATTCTTGAAGACGTGACGCTTTATAATCAGCGGCTGCAACAAAGCAAACTGGCTTCGCTAGGCCGCCTCACCGCCAGTATTGCCCATGAAATACGCAACCCATTAGGCGCCATCAGCCATGCCGGGCAATTGCTTTCGGAAAACCGGGACTTGTCCCAGGAGGACCAACGCCTGACAGCCATCATACAAACCCATTGCAACCGAGTTAACCGTATTATTGAAGATATCCTGCAACTATCGAGAAGAAATGATTCGAGGCGCGAAAAAATACACTTGCAACCCTGGTTGGTCGCTTACCTCGATGAGTTTATGATGATCAACGACGTGGCACCGGACACATTCAGATTATCCCAGGCAACTGAACCTTTATATGCGTTTATCGACGCTAATCATTTAAAACAAATTATGGATAACCTGTGCCAAAATGCCCTGCGATACGGCAAACCTGGATGGGGGCGCATCGTGCTGCACAGCTTTATATCCCAGCATTCGCCGTGCGTGGAGATTATTGACAGCGGGCCGGGAATCAGCGCCGAACACCTAAATCATCTTTTTGAGCCCTTTTTTACCACGTCGCCTAGCGGAACAGGGCTAGGTCTTTACATCTCAAAAGAATTAGCCGAGTTAAACCAGGCAAAATTGAGCTATTATTTGACCGATGATAACCGGAGTTGCTTTAGGCTTTGTCTAATGGATGCTGAAAAAAACTTGATTGAACTATAAAAATTGAACTATGAGCAAGCACCTCGCGTTAATTGTAGATGATGAACCTGATATTCGTGAATTGTTGGAAATCACTCTTAACAGGATGTCCATACAAACGCTCTGCGCTGAAAATGTCGCCTGCGCCAAAGCATTGCTAAAACAGCACCCGTTTGACCTTTGCCTGACCGACATGCGCCTGCCTGACGGCGACGGCCTGGAATTGGTTGATACCATACAAGCTATGCCCACACCCATACCGGTTGCCGTCATAACCGCGCACGGCAATATGGACACGGCGATCCTGGCCATGAAGAAAGGCGCTTTTGATTTCATTTCCAAGCCGGTGGACTTATCAGCGCTCAGGCAACTGGTCAGTAATGCGCTACAACTAGCCAGCACAGACGCCACGCCGACAAAAGATCGGAGGATCCGCCATATACTGCTCGGCGAGTCTGTCGCCATGCGGGAACTACGCTCAAAAATTGCCAAATTGGCACGTAGCCAAGCACCTGTCTACATCAGCGGCGAATCCGGTTCGGGCAAAGAGCTGGTCGCACGGCTTATCCATCAGCAAAGCTCGCGTAGCGACCAGCCTTTTGTCGCCATCAACTGTGGAGCCATTCCCCATGAGCTAATGGAAAGCGAGTTTTTCGGTCATAAAAAAGGCAGTTTTACCGGCGCTGTCAACGATAAAAAGGGCTTGTTCCAGGCTGCGGAAGGCGGCACCCTATTTCTTGATGAAATCGCTGACTTACCACAATCGCTACAAGTTAAATTGTTGCGTGCAATACAGGAAAAAAAAATCCGCCCTGTCGGCGAGCATCAAGAAATTCCGGTTAATATCCGTTTACTCAGCGCCACACACCGCAATCTTGCAGCCATGGTGCAGGACGGCAGTTTCAGGCAGGATCTGTATTACCGCATCAATGTCATCGACCTGCACATCCAACCCTTGCGCGAGCGTAGCGACGACATACCTATATTAATTGACCATACTCTTGCAAAACTGTCAGCCGCCACAGCCATTATTAAACCCAGTTTGTCAACACCGGCATTGGCTGCGTTGCAACGCTATCATTTTCCGGGCAATGTGCGGGAACTTGAAAACATTCTGGAGCGCGCACTCGCTTTGTATGATGGCAAAAAAATTGAACTCAGCGACCTGAATCTACCGGTAACATCAGGTAATACTCCAGACTCCCCGGAATATGACCCCGCTAAAGGGTCATTGGAGGACTACCTGGAAGATATTGAAAGAAAAGCCATTGCTGTTGCGCTGGAAGAAAATAGATGGAACAAAACAGCGGCAGCGAAGCAGTTAGGCTTGTCCTTCAGATCGTTCCGTTACCGCCTGAAAAAACTCAATCTGGACAACTAAGCTTAAGCCCTATATTTATCGATGGCTTCCAGTTGTAATAAAGCGGCTTTAATCAATCCTTCAGTTGTCGCGTCCAGCTCGTTATTTTTATAAATCTTGTCCAGCAAGCCTTCCGTAACCAACGCTTCTTTTATCCAGCGCTTGGTAAACCGATAATTATTCGTCACCGTCGCGACTTCCCCGCTCTCAGGGTTGCGTATGCTGCCTTTAGCGGCAATTGGCATGGCTGGCGCTGCAACAGTCTTTTTAACCGCCACTGGCGGTTTTTTCTTGGGAGCTATTGGCTTTGTAGTAATTACAGGCCTTACCTGTTCAGTAACAAGCTGCACCTTGGCAGGCTCTTCCGGGGCTACGGGCTTAGCCACCGATTTTTGTTCATTTACAATCACATAAACAACATAAGCTACAAAAATAGTCGTTAAAATAAACAGCACTTCAGTCATAACAATTTTCCGCCTCATCAATTAATTTTTTATTATTATCACTGGCCTGAGTAATAAATTCCGGGCAGTGCAGCAAACCAAGTCACTAGATTTGGAATATACCAGAAGCCAACGTTTAGGTAACCTATAAATCCTAACAAATATCAGGTTGCTAAATATCCTGCACAAAAAAACAACGGTATCCCTCAACCCGCCTCCGTATCCTTCGGTGAAAAGCTGCTTTCCAGGCAAACCCGCTATATAAATAATAATCATTTGTATCTCTATATCTATTTACAATATAATCAGATTACAAACTTTACAGAGAGATACGCACATGAAAATTAACCGTAAGCTATTATTATCAACCCGCATACTCACGGCATCGCTGGCAGCTTTCAGCGCTTCAGCACAGGCTTTGGAAAAACCGAAAACCATGGAAGATATGTGGGAAATTATCCAAGCCCAGCAAAAACAGATTGACGCCATGAAAGCATCACTTCCAACTACCACGCCAGCAACAGCGCTAAATACAACCGGGGAGGTAAAACAACTGGAACGCAAAACCGATGTGTTAAGTCAGGAAGTTGAAAAATTGCGTACCAATCTGGCAATTCCTGAAGAAACCAAATATAAAAGCGCTTATGGTTTAGGCCCTGCGGCCTCAAAGGTCTACCAGGTAGGTAAAGGCTTGTCGATCGGCGGTTACGGCGAGGGCAATTATCAGGCCATCACTGATGATAAAGGCAGCAGCAAGAATAATGCTGACCTTGAAAGACTGGTTTTGTATGCGGGTTATAAATTTACCGACCGCATCCTTTTCAACAGTGAACTCGAATTTGAACATGCTACCACCGGAGAAGGTGCCGAAGAAAAAGGCGAGGTATCTGTAGAATTTGCGGCCCTGGATTTTTTCATTGATCCCATAGCCAACATCCGGGCGGGTATGGTGCTAATACCTATGGGTTTTATCAACCAGATCCATGAACCCCCATTTTATTTCGGCAATAACCGCCCCGAAGTAGAGCGCCGCATTATTCCCAGCACTTGGCGTGAAATTGGCGTCGGCCTGTTTGGTCAGATAACTCCAGATCTGACGTACACCGCTTATATTGTTAATGGCTTAAACGCCGCAGACTTTAGCTCAAACGGCATTCGGGATGGCCGTCAAGCGGGTAGCCAAGCGACCTCAGAAGATTTCGGTCACGTTGTGCGTATGGATTATACTCCTGGCTACTTGCCTGGTGTCTCGGTCGGCGGTTCTGCTTATGTCGGTAATTCAGGGCAAGATCAAGCTTATAGTGGCCAAAAAGTGGATGCTTTTACGCAGCTTTATGAAGGTCATATCCAGTGGAAATACCGTGGCCTGGAATTCCGCACACTGGGCTCATGGGGACATATTGACGATGCGGATGTACTAAGCGCTGCCAGCGGTGAAACCATCGGTTCAGAAAACTACGGCTGGTATACCGAAATCGGCTATGACGTACTACCTTTGCTCCTGCCTGCTACGGCACAATATCTGGCGCCGTTTTTCCGTTATGAACAATTCGACACTATTGCCGGGACACCCGTGGGTTACAGTGACGATGAGACCAAAGACAGACAGATTTATCAGTTCGGCTTGCAGTACAAGCCCATTCCTAATGTAGTCATCAAAGCCGATTACCGCAATTTCACAGCCAAGCAAGGCAGTCTGCCCGATGACTTCAATCTGGGCTTTGGTTTTATTTTCTAACATGGCTAGAACCACTCGCCTCTGTAGTATGATATAAAGCAAATACTCTGGATAATAAAGCGCCGACCAGATAGCCCGCCCACGCCTTCTGGTCGGCGTTTTTGTTTCAGCGGATTCGATTTATTTTAAACCCATCGTTTTGATAGTAGAGGCGCACGATGAAAACCATAACACTCATGCTGTTAATCACCCTGTTCAGCATGGTACCGGCGAGTTTCGCCACTATTTTTTACAGCAAAAATGAAGCCATGGAACTGGCTTTTGGCAAAGGCACAGAGGTAGGAACCGTGTCGTTATTCCCTGACGATAGCGAGGTGGCCAAAATTCAGGAACTCGCTAAAACCAAGCTAGAATCCGGTCTGTTTACTTTTTATGTCGGCAAAGCGCAACAAAAAATACTGGGCTATGCCGCGATTGAAACCAGCACCGTCCGCACCAAACCCGAAACCTTGATGATAGTCCTGACGCCCGAAGGCGAATTGCGTAATGTCTACACCCTCGCCTTTCATGAACCGCCTGAATATCAACCACCCCAACGCTGGTATGACCAGCTGATTAAACGCTCTCTTGCCGATATGGATTTTAACAAGGGCGTGGATGGCATTAGCGGCGCAACGCTCAGCACCCGTTCCGCATTGACCAGTATCCGTAAGGTTATGGCAGTATATCGAGTGATGATAAAAAGCAAGGGCAACAACTGATGCGTTATTTTGTCACTGGCGAACAACAACGCAAATCATTGTTGAATGCGCTGGTACTAATGTTTCTAGGCTATGTCGCGTTATTGTGGCTAAGCAATGCGATGATGTTTTTCCATCACATGGATTTAACACCTAGCTCGGTCATTGCCTATTATCTGGGTTCTGAAGAACAGTTCACGCAGCCGCGCAGCTATCAGGGCATGCTGGAAGTGTCGCATTTCCATTTGTTTTCTATGGGGATGCTGATTGTGACATTAACCCACTTAATGTTAATGACCCAATTTTCAATACGATTGAAAATCTGGTTAAGCGGCTTAACTTACATCTCGGCTTTAGCTGATGAAGCTGGCGGCTGGCTGGTCCGTTTTGCTGATCCTACGTTCGCCTATTTTAAAATTGCCGCCTTTCTGCTGCTCGAATTTTCCTTGGCCGCATTATTGGTCGCTGTGACTGCTTCGCTGGTTAGGGCCCGGTTCCAACCGCGCCAAAACGTCGCCGATAAAGACCAGCCGACTAAATCGCATGACCTACGAAAACCGCAAAAAGCACACAAATATCCAAGGAAACACTATAAACCGTAGCACGTTAGCCAACGAGTACATGGCGGCACAACCTAGCATGCTGGTTTTTTCATGAGTTTCGTGGGCAATGGTTCACCATTTGTAACTGGCTACAGCATGATGCCAAAACGGCAAGGTTATCAAACTTAATGCCGTGGTTACGGTAACTGTCATCGCATAAAGCCCGCTATCCAATCGGTAGCGGTCGCAAAACACGATGCCCAGCACCATGCTGGGCATCGCCAGATCCAGAACGGCTGCTGCCTTGTGGCTATCGTCAATAGTCAGATAGCCTGCCAAAAACAGCGCGAACAAAGGCATCACCGCCATTTTTATCAGGAGAACAGGAAGCACATAAGGCACATTGCGTAGCGTAACCGCCCGCCAATTTAATGCCAGCCCTAACGAAAACAGCATCAGCGGCACCACGGTAACGGATAATTTTTGCAACGCTCCCGCTAGCCAGTCGGGTGCAACAATCTGTTGGTAATTGAGGATAATCGCAACAGCCGCAGCCCAAAATGGCGGCGCATTAAGTGATAACAATATCGAGCGGGGTTTTTCTTCGCCCTCGTCTCCGTAATGTCGAACCAGCATAATGCCAGCCGTAAACAGAAACGGCGCTGCTGCAAACAAATCCAGCTGTATAACGACTGAGCGCGACCAATTGCCAAAGATCTGTTCTAATACAGGCAATCCTAAATAAGTAACATTAGGGAATGCTGCCGCCAGCATCACCGCACCCATGCGTTTCGGCTCAAACCGGAACAACCTGCCCAACATCCAGGTACAGATCAAGGCAAAAGTGATACTGCTTATGCCTAACAAGGTATATTGGAACGATTTCAGGCTGATATCCGCCGTCCACAGCACATCCAGCACCATCGCAGGCAACAGCAAATAATAGACTACCGTTGTCAGCACCATGCGGGTCTGCTCTGCGGTCAGCCCGGCAGGCGTCAGCGTTCGCCAACCGGCTCCGCACGCCATTAGCAAGGTCATTTGAATCAGTGTTGAATTCATAATCGAGTGTAATTTTCAGGTTTGCGTATATTAACATTCACCGTTAAAACAAGTTCCGGTAATATATGCTGCTTTGGCTGTCTTCCGGGAGTATGAAATGCACATCAATTCAAAGTATTGCCGCACCTGTCTTAACATAGGCTTGGTGCTGTGGCTGGGGCATGCGGCTGCAGCGCCTGATACAGACGGTATCGCATCCGTGACCCCTAGCGAAGCCGCATCCATGCAGACCGCAAAAGCAGCCGTCATAGTCGATGTCCGTGAAGATCAGGAATGGCAGGATCAGCATATTCCTGGCGCTATCCATATTCCATTGAGGCAGTTAAAGACCAGGCTCGCTGAACTCAATAGCTACAAGCACAGCGCCATCATCACCCAATGCCGTAGCGGCAAGCGTTCCGCACAAGCCCTAGAAGTCTTGAAATCAGCTGGGTTTACCAAGGCTTACACTATGAGCGGCGGCCTTACCGGTTGGGCCAATGAAGGACTGGCGACCGAATAAACCGTAGCGCCCAAACCTATCCTTTTAACCTCATCATTTTTATCATGACGCAATCTTTTATCTCAAACAAACCGATCCCTGTCCGTGAACGCTTAATTATGGCTTTGGATGTCCCCAGCATTCCAGAAGCCCAATCGCTGGTCCAGGAACTCGACGACTCAGTCATATTTTATAAAGTCGGCATGGAGTTGTTCATGTCCGGAGATTGTTTCGGCTTTATTGAATGGTTGAAGCAACGTAATAAAAAAGTGTTTGTTGATTTAAAATTTTTCGACGTGCCTGCCACGGTGGGACGGGCCATTAAGGCCTTAAGCAGCAAAGGTGTTGACCTTGCCACCATCCACGGCAATGACGCCATAATGGAAGCTGCTGCCCAAGAAAAAGGCGGACTCAAAGTATTGGCCGTCACGGCATTAACCAGCCTAGACCGCGGCGACCTCGACGACTTGGGCTTTCAATGCGATGTCCGCGACTTGGTTCTGTCACGGGCTAAACGCGCCCTACAAATCGGCTGTGACGGCATCGTTTCCTCAGGGCTTGAGGTCGGCATGCTCAGAGAACATCTCGACCATCGCCTATTGGTTATCACGCCTGGGATCAGACCTGTCGATAACAGGGAAGAAGACGACCAAAAAAGAGTCGTCAGCGTTGCAGCGGCATTCGAAAATGGCGCGGATTATATTGTCGTTGGCCGCCCCATTCGTGATGCGGAAAATCGCCAGGCCATGGCAGAAAAAATTCAGTCGCAAATTCTGAGCGTATTTACCCGCGCCCACCCAACCCAGCAGTAACCCACATGTTGTTTACACAGATTTCAATAGCGCAGGCCGTTTATGCCGTTTGACCCGGCTTTTACCAGCTCCTATCTGGTCGCTTTTATCATGGGACTGGTCAGCAGTTTGCATTGCATAGGGATGTGCGGCTCCATTATCGGCACCCTCACCTTAAGCCTTAGCCCGGAAATTCGCAGCAAAAAAGCGCTGCTGCTGCCTTTTGTCTTTAATTACAACTTCGGCCGCATTACCAGCTATACCTTAGCCGGCGCTATAGCCGGCATTGTTGAATCTATAGCAATAATGCAAACCGGCGAATACGGATACCGGCTGTTACAGCTCTTGTCCGCACTCATCATGGCCAGTGCCGGCTTGTATATCGCCGGCTGGTTCCCCCGCTTTGCCTATATCGAAAAAGCCGGACTGCACTTCTGGAAAAAAATCGAACCTTACGGACGTAAGCTGATACCCGTAAAAAACCTTACCCAAGCCTATTTGTTTGGCATGGTTTGGGGCTGGTTGCCTTGCGGGCTGGTCTATGCCGCACTAGCACTTGCCGCAACCGCCGGAGATATCAGTAAAAGCGCATTTACCATGCTGGCTTTTGGCCTGGGAACTTTACCGGCAGTGCTCGGTGTGGGTATAATGACAGGGATATTAACAAGGCTCTCCAGAATGCAACGATTTAAACAAGCCATAGGGCTGTTTATGATTGCACTAGCCCTGTTAGCGGCCTTGCCATGGCTTAACCCTATGGCAATCACAACACACTCAGCATTACATTAAGAGGTACCTATGGATCATTTTAATTCGATCATTGGCCAATCACCTGCATTGGACTCCTTAATTCGTAGCGCCAAAATCGCAGCGTCCACGGATGTCACCATTTTGATTAAGGGTGAAACTGGCACAGGCAAAGAAGTGCTCGCCACCGCTATCCAAAAAGCCAGCGCCCGTGCCAACAAGAAATTTATCACGCTGAATTGCGCCGCCTTACCTGAAGGGTTGATCGAATCGGAACTGTTCGGCCATAAAAAAGGGGCCTTTACCGGAGCCAACAGCAGTACACAAGGCATTTTTAAGGCTGCTGACGGCGGCACCTTATTCCTTGACGAAATTAATTCGCTACCACTGTCCATCCAAGGCAAATTATTACGCTTTCTCGATTCAGGCGAATGTTTGCCGGTTGGGGAAACCACGTCTTATAAAGTCGATGTCCGTATTATTGCGGCAACAAACTCTGATTTAAACAAGCAGATAGCCGCTGGCGAATTTAGGCAAGATTTGTACTTCAGGCTTGATGTTGTCCCCCTGGAACTGCCACCGTTGGCAAAACGCACCGAAGACATTGAACATTTGGTTAAGCACTTTTTAAAGCTGTTTTCAGAAACCCATTCGATTGCCGCACCGCAATTCAGCAAACCGGTATTGAAAGCATTAAAAGCCTATAAATGGCCCGGCAATATCCGCGAATTGCGTAATTTATGCGAACGGCTGAGTATTTTATTATCCGGACGGGTCATTGAACTGGAGAACCTTCCCAGCGAATTTCGAGCTACTCAACAGGCCAGCAACAGGCCAACCGGCTTTACACTGCCTGAAATGGGCTTGCAAATGGACACCTTAGAAGCTGACTTGATTTTTCAGGCTTTGGATAGAACCAAAGGCAACCGCAGCAAATCCGCAAAATTGCTGGGGCTTTCCAGGGACACCCTGCTTTACCGCATGCATAAACACGGTTTTACCGCCCAGTAACGCGACACTAACCCACTCCTATGGCTATGGGCCTAGCCCTCCATAGCCATTGCAAAATACGCCACCGAAACTGCTGGCGCACAATCTGCAGGCAACATATCCATATGAATTGGGTAGCTGGGACATAATTCAGAGAAATCCACATATCGGCAGTCCAGCTGTTGTGCCAATTGCCTGACCAAAAAGCGCCCTACGCCTGCACCGACCCATACCGTATGCTTTGAAAGCGCCGCCCCCGCAGCAACCTGCAGACAAGCCGACATGATGAGTTGTAATTGTCGGGCACGTATATTACCGGCCAATTGTTGCCATCTCGGCAATTCATCAGGATAAAAATCACAGCCTATCATCCTCGACAAACGTCTGGCGCTAGCGATCATGGTTTTCTCTGCACCGTCAGCTGTTTCGGCTTGGTCGTAGGCCTCGTTAAGCTCTCCGGTAAGTCTGTACACATCGGCCATCGTGGCGAAATGTTCTGCCATGATGCCGATGTCATGGGCGCCTTCTTGCACAGTTTGCGCCACTGCCATAACCGGCGTCCTGACTATGCCGGTATAAACCAATTCCCTGGACATTAAACGCTGATAATCGGTATAGCCTTCTGCCAGGACTTTGCCATCACTAAACCGAAGTATATCGGTCGTTGTACTGCCTATATCAACAAAGAGCCCGCTACCCGCTTTTCGCGCCGCAAAACCCGCACTGACCAACCAATTGGCGGAAGCAATGGCTGGGTAATGTTCAGCGACAATCTGCTTCGCACCCTGCAATCCGTGCGTCCCTGCAAATATTAACAAGTCGCTGCTGCCTAATATTTGGATCATCGTTGCAATGATTTGCCTGACGCCGTCTTCCCGGCTTGCAAACAAATCGGCCAGTTCACCTGTCATGGTAATGGCATGCCGGTTTTCGCCCTGTGGCAAGGCCTGTAAAATCGCGATAGCCGCTTGCCGCAGATAATCCAGGCCTTTCCATAAAGGACAAGCCTGTTGAAAAATGCCCGTAATTTCTCCAGACGGGTTAAGCACGGCGGCTTTGACATGTGCGCCTCCTATGTCCCAGCCTATAGTGTTCAACTGGATCATGCGTAATTACCAGACACGCGGACGAAAATCAGCGGGGTTGCTGATCAACAGATGGTCACCACTTTGGGTGATGATATAAAGTCCCTGCCCGAAAGCATAGCGCGCCACGTTATCAGGAATCACCATGCCTGCCACTGCACCCAGCACACGCTTATCATGGTAAGAGGGTAATAGGCGCTTTAATTTACCCAAACGGGCCAGATGTTCATTGACATCATCGATACCCAATGTGCTTTTACATTCAATCGCTACAATGTCCGTATCATTAACCACCAAAAGATCAATTTCTATACCTTCAGCGCCGCGTTGCGCCTCAATGTTCCGATGCACTTCGTGGACTTCAATCCCTTGTTCGCGAAACAAACGCACAGCGGCAGGACGCACCATTTCCTCCACGAAATCACCCAGCTTATTACCCAACCGCCCGATGCTTGCCGTCATTTCCTTGATTTTTTTGTCGGTTTCTTTCATTTTCAGGTCAGTCTCTTTTTGCGACTGCGCGACTTCGCGCAAAATCGCCCAAATCTCTTCAGCGGCGGTATTCATGATAAACTCCTGTCGTATTTGGATAGTGTTGATTTTATTACAGCGCACTTTTACGCTTAACGTTTGAAAATCAACCCAAAAGCTGCATTTACAGATTTCCCAGAAACTATTCTAGTAATGATGCGTCGTCTGTCCTAGCGCGCATCCATCCGGTCTGTCAGCAACTCCTGAGTCTTATTAACAGCCTGCTGCGCCAGATGGGCAAAAGCATTGACCGCGCCCTTTGCATCCGGCGTTATCGTGGGCTGTTCAAGGCTGATTATCCGGGTGGTCAGATGGTCGGACTTGCCTTCCTCGCTAGTGGTGAGCGAGAAACGCAACACCGCGCGTGCACGGTCAGGCGCATCAAATTGCTGTTCAAAATCCAGCAAACGGACGCTTAACTGTCCACCCGGCAATTTTCCGCTAGCCAACAATTTCTGTTCAAATAATTGCGCCGGTGTAGCGATCCAGCGGTCCAGTGCATAAAATCGAACCTGCGTGGGCGAGGCATACAGCAGCCGGTAACGGATACGGTTATCTTGCAGCCATTCCGGTGCATCTACACTGAGCTCCGGCTTTGTGGCTGACTTAATCCCGTTGGCAGGATGCGGTGAGCCAAAATCATGCACAGCAACCTGCTCAAGATGCTGATGACTACAAGCGACCTCCATCAACAGTAACAAAGCGACCCATATATTGCTCATTTAGGCTCCTCATAACCCGGTTCACCAGGGCCTGCGGCTCCCCGCCCAGACCCCAGCAACAGCATTTGCGGGTTATTTTCCAACATGGCGGCAACCTTTTTTACTTGATGTGTTGTTGCTTGCAGATCGCTAAGCAATCCATTCACTTTCGGCAAGGTCGTATGCGTCAGCAACTGCGCTGCCGCGTTGCCGGTATCCGCAAAACTGCCTGTCTTGTCGCTAAGCGCCTGCACATGTCGGGCCAGGCCTTGCAAATCGCTGCTTAAAGTGTCGATATGGGCTAAGGTCTTGCGTGCATCGCGGCTCAATGCCGGAACTTCCGCCAACGCCGAGTCAACACTATGTTGTAATTGCGTTAATTTAGCCGTCAATATATTAAGATTACCCAAAATATCGCCAATATTCTGGGTGTTTTCATCATTTAATAACAAACTCAGCCTGACCATCAAATGATCCGCTTTTTTGAGCAAATCTTCCCCTGAATTCATCAACTTATCCGTCATTGACGGCTTCAGTGGAATCCTATACACAGGATTATCACCTGACGACAAAACCTGGGGCATATCGCCTGAATCCTGTAAATCAATTTGAGTTAAGCCCGTCACACCTTTTAGCTGCAAAACAGCGTAAACACCTTTGGTCAAAGTAATGTTTTTATCGACTTCAATCGGCACCAGAATCGTCCCTGAATCATAAGGGTCAAACTGCACATTAAGCACCTTGCCTACGGCTATGCCCCTATAAAAAACTACAGATTCAGGATTAAGCCCGGAGACTGATTCCCGCGTTGAAATGACATAATGGTTACGCTCCCTTTCAAAATGACCTATCCAATAAATGATCGCCACTGTCGCCGTCACCAGCGCCAGCAAAAACAAACCCGTCATCAAGGCGTGATTATCCCTGCCCATGTATAGCCCCCCGATATTGGAATACCCGCTCAGCTCGTTTATTATGAAAAAACTGTTTTACAAAAGGATGTTGGTTAGCTATCACTGAAGCCAAGCTACCGTAAGCCACTAATTGCTTATCTGCCAATACGGCTACCAGAGTGCACAGATCCCTGAGAATATCTAAATCATGGGTCACCATGACCACGGTAAAATGGAGTTCTTGATGCAGCCCTGACAATAGATTGACAAAATCCTGGCTGGCAATCGGGTCGAGGCCGGCGGTAGGCTCATCCAGCAATAGCAAGCTAGGCTCCAGTACCAACGCACGGGCCAAAGCCACCCGTTTGATCATACCTCCGGATAAATCAGCTGGGTTTAACCAAGCATCCTTAGCATTAAGCCCTACACTGCCCAACTTCATAAAAACCAGCCGCCTGACCAAGCTATCGTCATTAAATCCCAATTCGCGCAATGGAAAAGCAATATTCTCGAAAACATTCAGGGCACTGAACAAAGCGCCTTTCTGAAACAAGACGCCGCAATTACTGCGTAATTGCTGCCCGTGGCTAGCGGTCGCATGTTGCAGCGATTGCCCCATAACAAACACTTCGCCCTGACTGGGCGCGAGCAAGCCTATCATCTCACGCAACAAGGTCGTCTTACCGCAACCCGATGCCCCCACTAAACCCAAGATCTCGCCCTGCGCCAAGCAGAGGTTAATGTCTTTGTGAATCAGCTTGCTACCAAAGCGGGTCCAGACATGCTCCAGCCGTATCACGCAAGACCCGCTCACGGCATACCCACCTTCATAAACAGTATGGCAAATACCGCATCAATCATAATTACCGTTGTAATGGCAACCACGACCGAATTCGTGGTCTCATTACCCAAACTTTCGGTATTGGGTTTAATACGGAAACCGAAATAACAGGCAATTAACGCAATCACCAAACCAAATACCGCACTCTTACCCAAACCAATAAAGACGTTCGCCAACGGGACGACATCAGGCAGCTTGATAAAAAACTGCTGATAATTGATATCCAATGTATTTTGGGCGGACAACACGCCACCCATCAAGGCCATAAAACTGGTCCAAACACTGAGCAGCGGCATCGCCACCGTTAGCGCCGCCACTTTGGGCAACGTCAAACGCATCGAATGGGAAATGCCCATTGCCGACAAGGCATCCAACTCTTCGGTCACACGCATAATGCCTATTTGCGCCGTCATTGCCGAACCGGAACGGCCCGCAACCAGAATTGCCGCAAGCAATGGCCCTAACTCACGGATAATGCTCAACCCCAGGATATTAATAATATAAATTTCTGCTCCAAACATTTTCAACTGTAGCGCAGACAAGTAACTGAGTACGATGCCAATCAAAAAACCCACCAGAGCCGTAATGCCTAGGGCCCTGACGCCGGCATCGTAAATCGCGGAAGAAATCTCCGACCAGGGCACCTCACGCGGATGGGCCAGCAAATAGAGAGCATCCAAAGCCAACTGGCCTAGTATCACCACAGTAGCCCGCATGCTCCCAAAAGACCGCGCCATCAGTTGGTTAAAACCATTGGCCAGCATAGCCGATAAGGTAATCGCAGGCTTACCCGCCGGCATTTGCTGGGACTGCCAGCGCTCAAACAACTGTCGATGTTCGGGCTTCAATTGTAATGCGGAGGGGAACCGTTCCCCCCATGCCAGCCACAGCATTAATGCAACGGCATTATCTAACACACCAACTGTGTACATATCCCAATACACACCCTCCTCAGTAGCTATACGGCTAAGCTGTTTTTGCACATCAGCGGCGCCGGCAATACTTCGGAGATTCCAGTTGCCTGATAATTTGGCACAATACCCCCCCTTGTCCTGCTTGGTAAATTCCAGTAAAGGCGTGGTATCTGGGCTTGTTGGGCTATCAGTAGTCATTATTGTTCATGTTTGTCAACACGGATGACCAGTCTATATGATTATTCTGCGGCTTACACAAAAATCTGCAAGCGCTTGCTCTGCTCTTTGGTGCAGAATGCCAAGGCTATGAGGGATGAAGAAGGGATAAAACAAAAAACGGGCGCATTAAGCGCCCGTTTTTAAAGGTATGTCAGCTTGCGGTGCAACCACAGCAAACCTTGTTAAGGGATCCGCGACCCACTCATAAACCAGCTAGATATGGTAGGCTGTTTCGCCGTGTTCGGAAACATCCAGACCTTCACGTTCAACATCTTCAGTTACCCGTAAACCTATCATCATATCAACAACTTTAAAAGCAACAAAAGCCACCACTCCTGACCAAACAATCGCGACAGCCACGCCCCAGGCTTGGCTGATGAACTGTGTCAGCATGTCGTATTCAAGCACTGAGTTACTGACATAATCCCAAACACCGGTACCGCCCAAAGCTGGGCTAGCCACAACCGCAGTACCCAATGCGCCGATCATTCCGCCGACACCGTGCACGCCGAAAGCGTCCAAAGAGTCGTCATAGCCTAACATAGATTTCAGGCTGGTCACTGACCAGAAACATACGGCACCTACAATTAATCCGAGCAAAATAGATCCCATCGGACCTGCCCAACCACAAGCCGGGGTAATGGCGACCAATCCCGCGATTGCGCCAGAAGCACCGCCCAACATACTGGGTTTGCCACGCATCAGCCATTCAGCCGCAACCCAAGACAGCGTAGCAGCGGCAGTGGCCAATAACGTATTAACGAACACCAGCGTGGCTAAACCATTAGCTTCCAGATTAGAGCCCACGTTAAAGCCAAACCAGCCCACCCATAACAAAGAAGCGCCGATCATCGTCATCGTCACGCTGTGAGGCGCGAGTGATTCTTTTTTATAACCGATACGTTTGCCAACAACCAAGCAGCCAATTAAACCGGCAATCCCGGCATTAATATGCACAACCGTACCACCGGCAAAATCCAAAGCCCCTTTTTGGAACAAAAAGCCTGCAGTGGCAAGCGCAGTCTCACCGGCTGCCGCATCAGTATAAGCGTCAGGGCCAGCCCAATACCAAACCATGTGCGCCATCGGCAGATAAGCGAACGTAAACCAGATCAGCATAAACACTAAGATAGCTGAAAATTTCACCCGTTCAGCAAAAGCACCAATAATCAAGGCCGGCGTAATGCACGCAAAGGTCAGCTGAAAAGCAACATAGATATATTCAGGTATATAGACACCTTTGCTGAAAGTCGCCGCCATAGAATCCGGCGTAATACCGCTCAAAAACACTTTGCTAAGGCCGCCAAAGAACGCATTGCCCTCGGTAAAGGCGACGCTATAGCCGTACAAAGCCCATAATATAGCCATCATTGAGAAAATCACGAAGACCTGCATCAATACTGACAACATGTTCTTCGCCCGTACCATGCCGCCATAAAATAACGCCAGACCAGGGATGACCATCAAAATAACGAGTACCGTAGAAATCATCACCCATGCCGTATCGCCTTTATTGACAGTAGGCGTGATAACTGCGGCAGGGGCTGCTGCCTCAGCCGGAGCGGTTGCCGGCATTGCCACCACCGCAGGCTCTGTAGGCGTAGCTATGGTTGTAGTTTCTACTGCTACGCCCGGTTCTGCATGGACGAACCCGGTAAAACTTAGCAATAAACCTATTACAATAGTGCTTAGTAGTTGTTTCATCTTCACTCCTTATCCTTACAGTGCTTCGTCGCCGGTTTCGCCGGTACGAATCCGAACAACCTGCTCTAAATTAGTTACAAATATTTTACCATCGCCAATTTTTCCAGTATTTGCGGCTTTGGTAATCGCTTCAACGGCCAAATCAACCAGACCTTCTCCAACGGCAACTTCAATTTTAGCTTTAGGTAAAAAATCAACAACATACTCAGCTCCACGATAAAGCTCAGTATGACCTTTCTGACGGCCGAAACCTTTTACTTCAGTTACGGTGACCCCAGAAACCCCTATGTCTGAAAGCGCCTCACGGACATCATCCAGTTTGAAAGGTTTAACAATAGCGGTTATTAGTTTCATCTGTTCCTCTTTTCTATAAATTAACGACTCGATATTCCTTAAAGCACGGAGCATGCCAAATTAAAATTTATTTGAATGCCCATATCATCTGACAAAAAAATCAAGTGCCGCAAACAAGACGCACCAAAATAGATCAAATCGAATGATATCGAACTGTATAGGTGCACAGAAGCTCTTGGTCTTGACCTGACCAGAGGTTATCCAGGCAAGAGAGTTCAAACGAAAAAACTCGATCATTTGTGAGGAAAAATCCACCCGAAAACAAAGCTAATCCCTGAGAGGGTGCAGCGAGATGCTGGACAGGCGCAAGCCGACGCATAAGCGGCATAGCCATATCCATGGATAATTAATAGCAATACAAATATTTTACGCAAAAAAAATGCGCTTTTAAGCGCATTTTCGTTTAAATAAGGGCATCCATGCCCCCGCCTTCAGGATTAGAAGGTCACTGTCATGTCGGTTGAGAACAACACTTGATCCGTGCTTGATTTGCTGCCAGAAGTGAATGGCGTGTAACCATTTGAATCTTCAACCCAATCATAACGGACATTGGGGCGCAGGCTTAGCCATGTTTTAGGTTTCCAAGTCACGCCTGCCGTAATTTGGTAATAAGTGGCCGGCGCGCAAGTTGAAAGAAAGTTACCTGCGGCAGCGTAACTGACGCCTTGGTTATCGGTCGCCGCAGCAATTCTTCCTGGCGAACAAACTCTCAAACCATTCTGGTCACGGAACCACTCGGCACGAAGACCGGCAACGACTGTGTCGCTAACATCATAAATAAGATGTGAGTTGATACCATACCATTCTGCATCAATTGCATTCGGTGTTCCCGTAGCATAATCGAAAGTATTATCCGCAAAACCATGGTCATGTTGCAGGACCAAATGCGTTTTTTCGTTAATATTATGTTTTAACACAATACTATATAAAGCCCATTTGGCGCTGTTTGTCTCTGAACTATCACCATAGGTGCCCGCAACATTAAGCGAGGTTCCCTTGTCAGGACTAGTCCAGGTGACACCCGCCAAACCCGACCAGTTACCCAGTTGTTGATCCCATCCGCCATCCCAGCCACCGGTGGCACTACCCGTAATCAAACCGCCCATCACTGCCCAGTTGTTATCAACCGTGTAGTTGCCCATGACACCCGTATGGGTGAATGGTTCGCCATATTGCATGGTATACGCATGGGTATAGAAAAAGTTATCTGGCGCCGGAACGGTTTCGTAGCCAATCGGCGTATAGAAGTGACCGACTTTAAGGTTCAAACCGTTGCCTACAGGCACGTAAGATTCCAAATAAGCCTGCGGCAAGGCAAAGTCATAGAAACGATTGCTGTTGCTGCCGAGAAAATCCAAATCCCATGTACTTCTATTCAGAGGTTGGGCGGTATTGACATCAAACGATGGCACACCGTAGGCTTGGGTAAAGATTGAATCGGTACCGAACATAATATCGACGCGACCGCCGAAATCCCATGAACTCCCTTCGGCAGCCACCGCACGTTGCACATACATGTTCAACTGGTTTAACTGAAACTCACTGGCACGATCACCGAACGTAACAGGGCCGTTAAAGTTATTGTCAGGCTCATTACCATTGTAAGTTATACCCGCGTTAGCCCAGGCGCCCACCTTAACACCATAATGGTCAAATGTGCCGTCAAGCTCCTTAAACAAACCGTCAGCGGCATAAGTGTCCGTGATCCCCATACTCATTGATAAAAGACTTCCTGCGGCTGCTAATATCGCCTGATTTTTACGTTTTGATATAGTTTTCATTTTTGAAACTCCCTTAATAGTAAGGTATGAATATTAACCGATTTGTTGCCTAAAGGCAACACTAAGTATTTCAGCATAAAACACTATGAAAAATTAAAGCAGATAATATGCCATAATATAAATAACGTAAAAACATAAGGTTATATAATAAGCGCCACTCTTCATAACCTTAACCGCACCTTTTAAGCGCATATAGCCTAATATTTTGCATTATAACCGTGCAGTGCTCGTTGCTAATTAACGACAATAACAACAAAAGTAGCTTATCGTGCAGCCAGCCAAAGCCAGCGCTTACGATTAGCATGGCTACGCATAGCAAGCAAACCGCCATAAGGACACACCATCCCCGCCTGATTTTTTATTGGCTAATTAATCAAAAAAAATGTTATCTTTATTGAGTTCAGCATTAATTGCTGACTTTATAATAATGAACATAGCGAGGAGACTATTAATGTCCGTAGAAAACGTACTTAAAATGATTGAAGAAAACGACGTCAAATTCGTCGATTTTCGTTTTTGCGACACCCGCGGCAAAGAGCAGCATGTCACATTCCCTGCCCACTCGATTGATGAAGACACCTTTGAAGACGGTAATATGTTTGACGGCTCTTCTATCGCAGGCTGGAAACACATCAATGAATCAGACATGATTTTAATGCCCGATCCATCTACAGCCGTTATGGATCCTTTCTTTGATGACAACACCTTAATACTGCGCTGCGATATTATCGAACCAAAAAACATGCAAGGCTACGAACGCGACCCTCGGTCATTAGCGAAACGTGCAGAAGCTTATTTGCAATCAACCGGTATTGCCGACACGGCGTTCTTCGGACCTGAAAACGAATTCTTCATTTTTGACGATATTCGCTGGGGCACCGATATGAGCGGCTCTTTCTACAAGATCGATTCCCAGGAAGCCGGCTGGAACTCGGAAAAAGTATATGAAGACGGCAACATCGGTCACCGTCCAGGCGTTAAAGGCGGTTATTTCCCAGTTCCTCCAGTTGACTCATTCCAGGATATGCGTTCGGCCATGTGCTTGACCTTGGAAGAACTGGGCATGATCACTGAAGTCCACCATCACGAAGTGGCTACTGCTGGACAATGCGAAATCGGCGTAAAGTTCAACACCCTAGTAAAGAAAGCCGATGAAGTGTTGGGCTTGAAATACGTAGTTGCCAACATCGCCCACGCTTACGGCAAAACAGCCACTTTCATGCCTAAACCGATGGTTGGCGACAATGGCAGCGGTATGCACGTCCACCAATCACTGGCTAAAGATGGTGTCAACCTGTTCTCTGGCGATTTATACGGCGGCTTGTCTGAAACCGCTTTATATTACATCGGCGGTATCATTAAGCATGCGAAGGCTTTGAATGCCTTCACCAACGCCTCAACCAACAGCTACAAACGTCTGGTCCCAGGCTTCGAAGCGCCGGTGATGCTCGCTTATTCAGCGCGTAACCGCTCAGCATCTATCCGCATACCTTTTGTCAACAACCCTAAAGGCCGCCGTATTGAAGTGCGCTTCCCTGATTCAACGGCAAACCCTTATCTGGCATTCTCGGCAATGCTAATGGCGGGGCTGGATGGCATCCAAAACAAAATCCATCCGGGCGAAGCAATGGATAAAGATTTATACGATTTGCCGCCGGAAGAAGAAAAAGCCATCCCACAAGTTTGCCACGCATTCGATCAAGCTTTGGAAGCTTTGAACAATGACCGTGAATTCCTGACTCGCGGCGGTGTTTTCACTGACGATGTGATCGACGGCTATATCGAATTAAAAATGCAGGAAGTCACCCGTTTGCGTATGAGCACACACCCTGTTGAATTTGACATGTATTACAGCTTATAACTGCCACACCTGTTTCAAGCAGTCCCACGCAGACTCATAACCCCGCAGCCCATAAGGCTTAGCGGGGTTTTTTTATGCCAGGTCGCACCAGCCAAACCTATAGCATTCCCCCGTAGCTTAGATCACCGATAAAAATTGAAGGACACATCAAGAGACAAGTGAAATAAACTAACACATCATTTCCGAGAGGCACACAAAATGAACAACAAAGATCGCCGAACATTTCTCTTTACTGGGGCGGCTGTTTCCTTGACCCCCTTTCATTGCTCAAGCACGTTTTAGCGTACCAAGTGCAAAACACCTGTCCTCGGTTATCTCTTCCAACAACAAATAGCCGGAGCGCAAATCCATCAAAACCAGGATGATAAAATCGCAGAAAAACGTTTCGTCCAGTCACGCTACTATTTTTCGTGTCTGCTTGTCTGGTCACGCAATACCGATGGCGATATGCCGACATGCTTATCAATCCGGACCGTTTTAAAAAACTGCGACAAGGCTTCCGCACCCTCGCCTGATTTCAAACCGAAATAGTATATGGTCGCAAATACCATCAACATTAACCAAGCACGACCCTCTTCAGTTTCCCAATACGAAGATTCGGGATGGAGGTCACGCTTCTCTCTTGCCTAGAGCAAGCGATGATCCGGGCGATTTTTTCGGGCTTGAGGACGTGTGCCCCAGAGGGTAAATGCCCGCCCCAGGCTTTCATGTGCCGGTTGGCTTGCCCGGTATCGGCGGCGATGGCTTGGGGCGAGCCGTAAGTGATCAACAGTTTCTCCAGGGTGACGCTGTCCAGGTCGAACAAAGCCAGAGCTTCCGGCCAATGCCGGCTCAGGTACGCCTCCAGGCGGTTTTGGTTTTGGTTGCGCTCATACTGGCTTTGGTGCATATCGTATTCACGACGAGCCGCATTGAGCGCCCGCCCAGCCTCATCCAGTTCATGCCAGGGTTTAGTCAAGCCGTCCTGATGCAGCTTGGGCGTAAGGCACGCGGCTTTGGCGTCGTGTAGACTGGGCACACCATCAATGATTTCTTTGGCGTCATGCACACGCTTGGCGCTGGCCTGCCAGATAGCGAAGCCAGCCTGCCGGAACTGGTGGCGCATGGCGTCGCCGTATGTCCCCGTCGATTCCATGACCACCGTGACCGGGCACAGAATTGCTTGAGTTCATAGATCAGATCAGTGGTTTCAAACAACGCCCATTTTACTAAGATTGACAGGCTTTGCCCGCCGTTGGTCAACAGGGCGAATTGCTGCGCTTTGGCCACGTCAACAGCAATCGTCACGGCTTCGCCGCCGAGTTGCCGGCTAAGTTCCGGCCAGTTTATTTCATTGACTTTTTTAGTACGATAGTTATGCTTATTTCTAAGCGGGAATACCTCCTACGGTTAGGGCTTTTGGTTAAGTTCAAAGGTCTTATTTTGAGGGTTCCCGCTCTATTTTTGGAGTCGCTACTATAGCTGACTTAGCTCTACGTTGGGCGTTACAGAGTGAGTTTATACCGCTATGTACAGCTCTTTCGGGCAAACTGCCTCTCAACATTATTAGGAGAAATGTCTTGCCGAATCATCCAAAAATAGAGGATGAAGTCCTTTTCGCAACAACTAAATCCATACTTCGTAAAGCTCAAATGTTTTTTTACTTGCAGACAGTATTGACAGCGCTGTGCTGGATTGCATTGATAGCGGCATTTTCAATTAAGTTCATCGGTGGCTATTCTAACCTTGTGATTCCACTCGCACTTATTGGGGGAGTGTGTGGTTTCGGCGGCTGGATTGTCGGTCAGATAGCGAATCCGTATTACTCGGATGCGGATAAGATCAGAAAAAGTTTGGCAGATATTGCTAATGAAAACGGCAAAAATAATAAAAACACCGAGTCAACCAAAATTCCATTAACAATCGGTTTTGCCAATCTCTCTGGCGTTGATCTTGATGCCATTGCATCCGAGGACGCGGCAGCACTATCACAGCTTTTTGCTCGATCAAGTGTCGTCGCTAATCACCAAATCCCGAACGCCGAGATTCTTTTTGTCTATGCCCATCTAAACGAGGATGGAACAATTAAAGGCCCGACATCTTCGGGCATTCGCCAAATTGTTCAACTCACTAACGCCGCAATCCTCATTCTTGCTTCGCCTAATTCTTCTGACAGCATTCAAAAAGCCTTCGCACTTCCTGGTCCGAAGACTGCAAATATTGTGTTCACGCTAGATCGGAACGGTAGTGGTTTTAGCTGTTTTTTTCAGGCACTGTTCGAGAAGATGCGCGATGGAAAGGACATGCTAAGCGCTTGGGTTGAGCTTGCCCCACAAGCCCCGAACGCTAATATCCCAAATACCCCTCAAACCCTTCTTTTTGCGGAAGCTGGAAAAATTGCATTTCCGCATTAAGCGCATACTTAGTAGTCGTTTGGTTCTGGAGTTATTATCAAGCCAAACAAGTCGGTCAAAGGGACGCGCCGCCCGGTGGCGGTTTTGAAGTTTTGGTTTTTATCAAGGTTCGGCGGCTTCGTTTTGCTTTCGTTAGCGGCGCGCCCCTGTCATAGAAAAGTAAACCCCCAGTTGCTATTATTTATTCATCCCAATACCCGCGCACGAAATCCTCTCTTTTTAAAAATCAAAAAAAGCTGGGTTTCGTTGCGGCATGGTTATTTTGAATCACCGGGTTTTCCGGGATACCGCCCACGGGGTAAATCTGACCTGTCATTTCGGATGTCCACTGTCGTGGCACCGGTTCAGCTTCATTGGACATTGGCTTCCGTAAGGGTATCCGCCGGGGTGCCTCATGACTTAGCGGGAACCTCATGCTCTGGGTCTTAGGGGCGCGCGAAGGTCACTCCGACGGAAAATCGGTACATTCTTAATCGGTTATTTTCTCTACATGGTCTGTCCTCTTTGGGGATGGCCGGATCGCCCTGTTAAAGGGTCACCAGCTTGCGGGCATCAAAGCGTTCGCCCCGTGCCACATGCCAAAGGGCTTTCGCCAGTTTCCTCAGGCAGGCGATGACGGTTTTCATTTTAAGCTTGGGGTCAGCCTTGCCTTGGTACCACTCGGCGATCACCGGGTCTTTCTGGATCAGCCGCAGCGCCGCCAAGTACAGGTATTTGCGCGCCGTGGCCGAGCCGCGCTTGCTGATCTTCAGTTGCCCGTGATATTGCCCGCTGTTCTTTGCTGCTCTCGGCTCCTGCCTCCGCAGCACTTGTTCGTCCTGAACATCGTCCGTCAGGTTCAACCCCAGGGCTTTGAGAAAGCTGTGGGCGCTGCTGAACTTGCGCGGGTCCAAATGCAGGCCGATCAATATTGCCGTAGTCAGTTTGCCGATGAGCGCGGCCATTTCTTTCAACCCGGCATCGACCTCGACACTGGCCTCCAACAACTGTTTAGCCGCTTGGCTTTGGCAACGGCTGTGCTGCATTTCGGCCGCCAAGGCTTGCAGGTGGCTCAGTACCGGAAAAGGCGCGCGCGGCGCGCCCTACGTTTCGTGTGACGGTAGGCGTTGCCGGTTTTAAAAACTTAGACGTTTTCTCGATCAGATGGGAGTAATAAGTGGTGTGTTCACATAACCCGATGCCCCGTTGTGATTAAGTTGTCATTGAAATATAACTTCTTGATTCATAGCTAAATGAGCCCTTACGAATGAACGGTAGATGTCATATTTTATTAGTATAATCAGGTGCTTCGGGTATTTTTCTCCGCGCTAGCGGCTTCGTCCAACAAGTCGGTCGAAGACGCTCCGCCATTTGGCGGTTATGGGGTTTCTTTTTTTTATCAAGGTTCGGTGGCTTCGCTAATCTTCCATGAAAGGTGCGCCCCTGAACCGCATGCACGAAGGCGGCGACCTCAGCTTGCCGCATTACTGGCCCTGAATATTCTTTATCATGCCGGCGTAATAATCCACCATCTGTTCAAGAAAGAGAATGGCCGCATCACATGCATTTTTAATGTCGTGAATGAAATTATGCTGCTGGAAGCTTTCTGCAACATAAAATGACAAACCCATGTAAATGGTGTTGCAGCCCATTACAATCATAATGAGTGCGGCGGACTTCAGCATCAATCCCCTAAAATTGGCGCTCATCTTACCGAACGCCACGCTGACAAACAGCATGGTAGGCAGTGTACCGGCGCCAAACGTCAGCATTAGCAAACCGCCTTCCATGATGGTAGTCGCCGACGTTGCCTTAACAGCCATCGCAAAGGTTAACGGGCACGGCATCAAGCCGTTTAACAAACCGGCAATCATTGCCCCAAGTAACGGGCCTCTGGTTCGTGATGCGGCATAAGCTTTACGCAACACCTTCATCGGTATTAGCCTTACGGATCCCTGAAAAGGAATCCAGCCTAAAATACCCAAGGCGAGAATAATGACGACAGTTCCAATAAACATCTGCAAGATGCTTTGCATTTTGCCGAACACTCCGCTGGAAACCAGAACGACGCCAAGCGCAGCCGCGATAAACCCGACCAGGGTGTAAACGAATATCCTGGCTATTTGATAAACAAAATACGGCAAATAATTTCTGGACGGGCCCGCGTTCATAAAATAGCCGGAAACCAGCGCACCGCACATTCCCAAACAATGACCGCTACCCAACACGCCAGCCATAAAAGCCAGGCCGTAATCAAACCCGCCAGCGGCGACAGCGACATGCTGCATGCCCATATCCATTGTTGAATGGTCCATTGTGTCCTTATTTTTTACTTAAACGTAATGAATTGACGATGACCGATACCGAGCTTAAGGCCATCGCGGCGGATGCCACCATAGGATTCAATCTGCCCATTGCGGCCACCGGTATCGCAATCGTGTTATAGGCAAACGCCCAGAACAGATTCTGTTTGATGACATGAATGGTATCCGTGCTCAAACCGATCGCGTCGGCCACTTTGGAAATATCGCCTTGCACCAGCGTTAAATCAGCCGATTCAATGGCAATATCGGTACCGCTGCCAATCGCAAAACCGACGTGGGCGGCCGTCAATGCCGGTGCATCGTTAATGCCGTCGCCTATCATGCCGACCTGTTTTCCCTGTGCCTTCAGCTGCTGAATAATCGCCAGTTTTTGTTCCGGTTTCGCATTGGCTATCACCTGTTCTATGCCGACTTTCGCGGCGATATAACGCGCGGTTTTCTCGGTATCGCCGGTCACCATCAGTGTTTCTATGCCCAGCTTATGCAGTTTGGCAATAGCTAGACTAGCCTGTTGCTTGGGTTTATCGGCGATACCGAAAACCGCGGCTTCTTTGCCGTTCACGGCCATATAGACCGGCGTTTTGCCTTGCCCGGCAAAATCGCCTGCCGCTGCCAGCAAACCCGGAACATTAATGTGCTGTTCATCCATCCACGCTTTATTGCCCAACAGCAATTTTTTGCCGTCAACTTCGGCGGCTATGCCAAGCCCGGTTTCGCTGTAAAAATGACACGTTTCGTTAATGCCTATAGATTGTTCACGAGCATAACCAACAATGGCTTTACCGAGAAAATGTTCGGAATTATGTTCAGCTGACGCCGCCAACATAATGATCGTGTCTTTGCTTAAACGCGACAGCTTGAGCAAATCGCTGACTTTGGGCTTGCCTTCGGTAATCGTGCCGGTTTTATCAAAGACAATGACATTCAGTTTTGCGGCGACCTCCAGACTTTCGCCATTACGGATATAAATGCCTTTTTTTGCCGCCTGCCCGGTGCCCACCATGATCGCGGCAGGCGTGGCCAGACCTAAGGCGCATGGGCAGGCAATCAACAGCACGGTAACGGCATTACCGAACGCAAACGCAAACGGCGCGCCGGCCAGCATCCAAGCCACAAACGTCAAGCCGGAAATACCCATAACGACGGGGACAAATACCGCTGAAATTTTATCGACCTGTTTTTGAATGGGTAACTTGGTCGATTGGGCCTGATCGATCATGTGTACGATACCCGCCAACACGGTGTCCATACCGATCGCCGTAACCCGGATACGCAACACGCCGCTGCCGTTAACGCAGCCGCCGATAACACGATGGCCTGTTTCTTTTACAACCGGCATGCTTTCTCCAGTCACCATAGCTTCATCGACCGTGGACATGCCGTAAATAATTTCCCCATCGGCAGGGATTTTTTCGCCCGGACGAATCAGTAAAATGTCATCAAGCTGCAAAGTCTCGACATCGACGATCAATTCCTGATCGCCTTTAATTAACGTAGCCGTCTGCGGCTGCAAATCAACCAATTGTCGGATCGCCTCACCGGCTTTACCTTTGGCCCGTTCTTCCAAATAACGCCCTAACAGCACAAAGGTAATAATCGCCGCCGCGGCTTCAAAATAGATATGGCCTTTACGGCGGAAAAACGCCGGCAGGCTGTAGATATAGGCCGAGCCCACGCCTAATGCGATTAGCGTATCCATATTGGCGGCGCGATGTTTGGCCAACCGTTGCGCTTTAACAAAAAACGGTTTGCCTGACCAGAAAACCACCGGTGTCGCTAATAAAAATTGCAGCCAGTGCAGCGGGCGGGAGCTCGTCATGCTCATCGCTATCGCGACAACCGGCGCACTCAACACCGCTGACCAAAGAAAGCGATGCCACGCGGCATCAATACGCAACTGTTCCTTCTCAATCATTCTTTTCCGCTGTGCCAGCGTATCCATTGAGTAAGCCTTATAGCCCAGGCTTTCAACCCTGGCGCAGACATCGTCTTTGTTGACGTGCCCATGAACCGTCAGGGTTTCAGTGCCGAAATTCACGCTGGCGCGTTTCACTCGTGGATCACGCTTCAGTATCATTTCCAGCAGTAAAGCACACGAAGCACAGGTCATGCCTTCGACAGCCAGATCAATTTCCTGGGTGACCCCTGACACCTCGGCTTTTTTCTGCCCGATTACAGTACCGTGTTTTCCGGCGATATTCCCTAAAACGGCATCAATTAAAATCAATAAGTTATGTTTAGGCAATCGCCCCGGATCAAACTCAATAACAACCGAACCCAAGGCGAACGTCGAACATACCCGTTTAATCTCGGGACGTTTTTTCAGCAGAATTTCAAAAATATAACCGCGTTCCTGATCTTTCTTCAAGACTGGCGCAATAATTCTGATACGCCGTTTTAATTGATGCACCAGTATGAAATTTTTATACTGCGCCGTTGTTGTATCCATCACTAAACCATAGGGAATTATTGGCACAAAAGCATGTTCAACGCTTTTATTTTGGTATGTGTAGCTCAGGTGTTTTATAAGATGCGGGACAAGTTAAAGCCTTGCTCGCTTATTTAGGCTTCGGTCTGCGCGAGCGCATCAACAGATAAACCATATAAAACACTGCGGCCCATTCGTAACGGTATTTTATCGGGTTAGGAATCCAGTCTTTGGTAATGCGATCCCAGTGCAGCCTGATCAAAAACAGCACCAGCACATCATTTAAAAAATCAATAACAACCTTCTCAGGATCGCTAATAAAGGTCTTTTGTTTTTTTAAGCCAACTTTCGTTAAAATTTTTGCCGCTTGCAACGTTTCACGGGTGTCAGCGTATTTTTCACTAAACCACTTGCTGACGGCCAAATTTTTAAACTTGCCCCGCCATGTCGACTTGGCCTTCTTGCCTGCCACCAACTGGTGTTCAAGCAGGGCTTTTTTTTCCAGGTCGGCAATGATCTGAAATAGCGATTTTGCCAGCGTATGAAAATCACACACCGTTTCCTGATAACGAATGGACAATTTCTTCTGGCCGGTATAAACCCTGACCCTATAGATGCCGTCCAACGCCAACACCGCATGGGTCAACGCCTTTGCACAAGCCTCATCACAAAACTGAACAGGGATTTCGAAGCGAAGATGGCCTTCTTCCCGATGACGTAAAACAAACTGTTTTTGGATAGCCATAGTAAAACAAACACTTAAGGTACAAAAAAGGGCGACCCCTCAAGCAGGAATCACCCGTTTTTATTGAAACATAGCTAAAAGATCAGCGTTGGCTTACACACTCTCTTCTTTTGTTTCTGCAACAATATCTTCCAAATTTTCTTTTTGCTGCAAGACGAAATCCTTGCCTGCATCAACCGCTTTAGTTGTATTGGCAATAATCTCTTTTCTATATTTATAGACCAAGAAGCCTGCGACCATACCGAGCCCAAAAACCAAAACCGGGTGTTTAGCTGCTTTACCCATTAATTTACCCCCCGCAGTAACCGCAGCCGTGGCCACTGAACCTTTAACAATTTCTTTGCCCATCGTATGCTCTCCTTTATTCATGCCTTGCATCATTTTTGTACCGTGTGAATGTGCCATCATAGCCTCTCTCTTTCGCTCAGTCATTAATCTGTTTCACAACGTCATCAGATGACTCTAAAATAGTGTCTTCATGCAGCATCTGATAAATACCTTTGCAGCCTTCGCAACAAAACACTTTTTCACCTTCGGTGGTGTGTAAGTCGAACCCGCCAATTTCAACCGCCAACCCGCAAAGGTCACATGCTTTTTTAGCTTTCATTACAAGTTAAGTTTAACCGGACAAGTTGGCATACTACCAGACAAATCTACCCTGCTCAATCGCTTTACCCGCCACAAGTATGGCTTTGGCGAAGGCCGGGCTATTTTCTTCCGTTAGGGTTACAGGCTGCACCATCAACCTCTTAAAGCTTGGTTCGAGGCCTTCATCATAGCGATTCTTAACGCGCCTGTTAAACTGGCACCTAACCCAATGCGCGTTGCAAGTGCCGGAATTAAAATCATAGAAACCAGCGCAAGGCTTGTGCCCAGTAACAACGAGCCGTTATTGCTTGCTTCTTTTTTTGTTGCACCCGCTATTTCTTGAGACATTTGATTTTTCTCCCCATACAGTATAAAAACAATATATTTTTGTAGGGAAAGCATAAAAAGTGCCAGAAACAAGTATCGGTTTCGGGACACAGACAAGAGCGTAGCGCCTTAAAGCCCCCCTACCAAAGATCTGTTTGAAAAATCGTCAGCCCTATACAGATCTTTGTTTACAACAAGCTATCACAATGATTTCAATAGACTTTCAACTGAACCAGATGTTGCTTACAAGAATTTACGGGCTAGGTTGTGCAAGCACTTATAGAATTTATGCAGCATTTAACTGTAGTTATATCCCATCCATACCCGCTGCCGTTGTGTCATATCACCTGTTTTTTATAATGGTTTTTTCAATTTATACTGCCTGTTACATGGCCTACAGGATAACTGCGTCATATCACACAGCCGATTGTGTCATATAACATAGTTTAATTAAAAGCACACACCCAACCCACCGCCTAAACCAGAAAAACCCTCGCAAAACCACCGTTTTCGGTACGAAGATTAGTCACCTGTCCCTGATACAGCCGCGCTGAAACACAAAGGACACGGTTACGGTATACAAACAGGCGAAAATCGGTTTTAAGCTGCACGTTATCGTCGCCTTTGGTTATTGATGCGGGCACGCGTTGCTGAACGAGCGTATGTTGCGGATTTAATCCGGCAAACTTGGTTTTAGTCAGCTTATCACCAACATAAACACCGCGGCTGGCATAGCCGGTATCCGGTTTAAACACCCACTGCTTGCGCGATAGCCATGCGTCTTCTACGGCTATCGACTCCAGCAATTCAGTATGCGGTATGGTTTTGTCGAGAAGTTCAAGCTCCTGTCTGCTTAAACCAAGCTCACCGAGCTTCAGAGGATCAGACCACAGCACCATACGCCGTTTATCGGCCAGCAAGCCATAAGCGCGCGGATTGGGACTGAGGCAAACCTGAGCGTTCATCCAGGCATTCAGGATGATTCCCATCTCAGGCGTTTGCAAATAAAAATCGCAATGGCGGTTATAAATCATGTCAACGCGCAGACCATTAAGATAAAGCCCGCCGTTTTTTGCCTGTAGCATTTGCGGATCGGCAATCAGGGCATTCATGCCGGCCTGTTTGAATAATGCGGCAAAAGCCTGCATTTCCGGATAAAGGAATTGTGTTTCGGGAAAGGCGTCAAGAATCACGATAGTTTCAGGCCGGGCATCCATAACACGCCTGAACAAAGCATATTCCGTCAAAAAGGTATCCAACAACCTCTGCCCCGACCGCCCGGCAAAACGGTTGGCCAACGGGTTGTCGCACAAATAAGCAAACCAGGCGCCACCCGCATTAGTATTCACTTCAATAAGCTTCGGGCCGGACTCGCCCAGATGGAAGTCATAACCCATCATGACAGCATGATGTCCCGGATTCAGTCTTGCGGAAGCAGGCAGGCTATCTTCAAGTAACACTTGATAGGCACTCTGCACGCTAAGGCTATGCAACAAGCGCACAAGCTTCATCATCAGATGAAAATCTTCTCGGGGGAGTTCTACCGGATAAGGGCTAAGAGGAAACTGGCAACAATCCATTACGATTTAAACATTAAGGTGGGATCAACAACCCAATAAGGTGAAACGGCGAAGTTAATTAACGAAGTTTTTCAAGCACCGCAAAAATCAGGCAACGCCTGAATAAGCCGCACGCCCCAATAACTCACAGCGGGTTATCTTGACGCGCTGTCATACTGTTTACTCACTGTAAATTTAACGGTTCGGCAACGCGATTAAACCCTAAGCTGCGATTTAAGAGTAATATTAACCCCCACCTAACCACCCTCTTCCACCCATATTATGCACATATTTACAAAACAGTTGTTGTTGCTTATCGTCACGCTGTTGGCGCTGCACGGCCAGGACGTTTTCGCCGACAAACCAACGAAAATGCCTAATCCAGCCAAGCCGCAGCAAGATACCCAGGCTGCATTACAATGTGCCGCATTCAGCCCTTATGTCGGCAAGCTAACCCCCGATTACGGTGCACAGCCGTCCAAAGAGCTGATCGGCACGTTACTGGATAAACTGGTCAAGGACACGCCGTTCCGATGTATCATGACTTACGGGGTCATCAATGGCCTGGATGTTGTTTTTTCGGCGGCAGAAGCGCGGCATATCAAAGTGATTGCCATCATCTGGATAGACAAAGATGTCGCGGTCAATTCGCAATCAATAGCCAACGGCATCCAACTTGCCAAAACGTTTGAGAAAACTATTATCAAACTAAGCTGCGGTTCGGAAGTAAGGACTCGCAACGGCTATGCCTTCGACGGTGAAATAACGCGTTGCATCCAAGCGCTACGGGCAGCCAAGGTAAGCCAGCCAATTACGACGATAGACACATGGTGGGAATGGTGCAACCGCTCGTTAGTCTGTGGACAAACCAGCTTTTCCGCTCAAGTGGACTGGATAGGTATCAATATTTTCCCTTGGTGGGAAAACCGTTTTTCCGGCCTGCACACCTGCACGACCGCAGCCCAGGCCGCTGATTTTCATCTGGAGAGACTGGAAGAAGTGCAACAGGCCAACCCCGGCAAAGACATTATGATTACTGAATTCGGCTGGCCGAACGGCCCGGATAACGGCACTGAAATCAATATCAAAACCGGACAACATTGCGGCATTGCCGGCCCCAAAAACCAGGCGGCCGTCATTTCCGCCACCTTTGCTAAACTTGCCCGTAAAAATTTGTCAGGAGTGGTTTTTGAAGCTTTTTCAGAAGATTGGAAACCCAGCAATGAAGGTAACTTTGGTCGTTTTTGGGGTCTGTGCCAAGGCGAACCACCCTATACTTGCAATAAAGCATTCAGCCTCCGTAAATAAAACTCTGGATTATGACGGAATTACCGTTTTACCATCGCCTATCGTTTGATAGAATGCTAAACAGCTGCGTCACTCCCCCCGTAGCTGTCCCCCCCAGATATATTAGGTGTTGCCCTGTACCATGATGTTCACATTGATGTTGTCACTTTTTCACAGGATCTGCAACCCCGCGCACCCGTTACGGCCCTTTATGCCTGTCCCTGTTATTGGCCAAGGGCTACACACCTCCATAACACGGACAGGCATAAACAACCGCAATGCAGTAACCATCCTTTATCGACCGATTTTATTTAAAACCCTCAACGCCATGACTAATGTGAAATTAATTCTACTTATTTTGATGCCTCTGTGCCTATCCCTGGCATCCCAAATAAGCTATGGTCGCCATGCCGCGATTCTTATCGACGCAGATAGCGGCAAGATAGTGCACGAAGTGGATGCCACCCACGCCTGGTACCCTGCTTCGCTGACCAAGGTGATGACACTTTACATGACATTTGCCGCTTTGGACCAACGGCAAATCCAGCTGGACGACAGCATGCCGGTTTCCCACCATGCCTCACGCCAACCCACCAGCAAACTGGGCTTGAGAGCGGGCGAACGGTTGACGGTGCAAGAAGCCATTTTGGCACTTATCACCCGCTCGGCTAATGATGCCTCGGTCGTACTTGCCGAACATCTGGGCGGCAATGAAGAAAACTTCGCCGCTAAAATGACGGCAAAAGCCCATATCTTAGGCATGTACGACACGCATTTTATGAACGCGACAGGACTTCCGCACCAATGGCAAGTCACCACGCCGCGTGACCTGGCTTTACTGGCATGGAAAATTCGCCGGGACTTCCCCCATTACTATCCCTATTTTGCCGCGCACAGCTTTTTTTTCAGGGGTCAGGAACTGCGTGGCATCAATAAGTTTACTGCCGGTTATCCAGGGGCCGAAGGCATGAAAACCGGTTTCACCTGCGGCTCCGGCTATAATCTGATGTCTTCGGCGCAGCAAAACGGCAAACGGCTGATCGGCGTTGTCATGGGAGGAATGACCAGTGCAGAACGTTACCGGTTAATGATAGACATGATGAATGACGGATTTGCAAATAATTTCAACGCTTACCCCGATAAACACATCACTACCCTACCCAGCAAGTTTGCCGGTACGGCGCCTTACCAACTAGGCTGCGGAAAAGGCGCGCCAGTCCATTTAACCGCCGGTAAATTACAGCACGTCGCGGCAAAGGGCAAAAAATCAACCAAGACCTCCCATACCTACCGAAAAACATCAGCCGCCACTAAAACTGCCAGCAAAAGCAAATCCAGTAAAACCCGCTACCACCACTGAACATGATTGTTAACCCGTTTTCACCTGGAAAATGGCCTGATATGGGCCAGCCAATAGGTTCAAACAGGACGTAACGGCAAGCCGCCAACAGGATTTTGACTCGGCTGACCTACGCCACTATGGCAACGATAATATTTCTTCGCCCGGTCAATACCTTTATAATGCCGGAAACATTGGACTACAGGGTATTTGCCCACGCTATGACTCATTTTAAAGACACGCTTGCCAAGCTCCGCGACAATGGGCATCAACAGCTCTTGTGCGGTGGCCTTAAAGGGATAGAAAAAGAAAGCCTGCGGCTAGGCAAAGACGGTTTGATCGCCAAAACTAACCACCCATACAGTCTGGGTTCGGCATTGACCCACCCTTATATCACCACGGATTATTCTGAAGCGTTAATTGAGCTGATTACACCGCCATTTTCCGACATCATCGACACGCTGGACTATTTACACAATATCCACCAGTTTGTTTATCAACACTTGGACGATGAAATATTGCTGGCTGCCAGCATGCCGTGCGGCATCAACGGTGAAGAAAGCATCCGTATTGCGGAATACGGTTCCTCCAATATCGGGCGCATGAAACATGTCTATCGCCACGGTTTATGGCATCGCTACGGACGGACCATGCAGGCTATTGCCGGTATCCATTTTAATTATTCCGTACCGGAGACCTTATGGCCGGAACTGCACCAATTGGACAACAGTCCGCTCAGCCTGGAAGCTTTCACCGCCGCCGGTTATTTTAGCCTGATCAGAAATTTTCAGCGCATAGGCTGGCTCATTTTGTATTTATTCGGCGCATCACCTGCCATCTGCAAAAGTTTTTTCAACAGCCGTCCTGAGCTTAGGGCCCAGTTTGAAGAATTCGATAGCCATACCCTTTATCATCCTTACGCCACCTCATTACGCATGAGTGATATCGGCTATAAAAGCAAGAATCAGGCTAACTTAAGAATCGATTACAATTCCCTGTCGGGCTACGTCTCCAGTCTCTGCAGCGCAATCACCACCCCTTACCCCGATTACCAAAAAATGGGCGTCGTCGTCGATGGCGAATACCGCCAACTTAACGGCAATATTCTGCAAATTGAAAATGAATTTTACAGTACCATACGCCCCAAACAGATCGCCGAGTCCTGCGAGCGACCTACCGTCGCCCTTAGACGTCGCGGCGTCCGCTACATAGAAATGCGTTCACTGGATCTGGACTTATTCCAACCGATGGGTATCGATGAACACAAAGCCCGTTTCATCGAAGCCTTATTGCTCAACTGCTTGTTAACAGACAGCCCTGCCCTTTCTGACCTAGACCACCAGATTAATAACGCTAACCAGCTGGCAGTCGCCCATGCCGGCAGAAAACCCGGACTGATGTTGGATAAACATCACCAAACGGTACTGCTACAGGATTGGGCGCATGACATTCTTGCGTCCATGCAACCGGTATGCGCCATTCTGGACAATAACCAAGCCGACCGGCCTTACAGCCGTGCACTTGAGGCACAGCAACAACTGGTGGCAAACCCGGATCTGACCGCTTCTGCACGCATGCTGGCAGGCATGGGTCAACAAGCATTACCTTTTGCCCGTTTCGCGCAGGACAAATCAGCCGAACATGCGCGGTATTTCCGCAGCAACAAACCGGACGCTATCAGAAGCATGCAGTTTACTGAAATGGCCCAGCAATCCCATGCCAAGCAGGCTGAGATTGAAAGCAAACCACAACTACCTTTCGATGAGTTTCTGCACCGTTACTTTTCACAAACCTGCCACTAACACCATGACCACCATCGATATCGAAGCCTTACAGACAGAGTTAGGCCATAAAAGCCCACGCATCATCCTAAAAAAAGCCTTGTCCCTGTTCGACAATATCGCTATTTCATTCAGTGGCGCCGAAGATGTGGTGTTAATAGACATGGCCTTGGCCATCAATAAAGACATCGCCGTTTTTTGTCTGGACACCGGACGCCTGCATCCTGAAACTTACCGCTATATCGAAAAAGTCCGTAAGCACTACCAGTTGGAGATTGAATTATTGACGCCGGATCGGGATGTGTTAGATGCCTTCGTCAAAAGCAAAGGCTTGTTCAGCTTTTACGACGACGGCCATCATGACTGTTGCGGCATACGCAAAGTCGAGCCGTTATCACGCAAAGTCGCCGGGCTGGATGCCTGGATTACCGGCCAGCGCAAAGACCAAAGCGCCGATACCCGACAACATATCCCTGAAGTGCAACTGGACGGCACGTTTTCGACAGACGAACACACGCTGGTTAAATTTAACCCCTTGCTCAACTGGAGTTCGGCGCAAGTTTGGGATTATATTGAAGCCTATCAAGTACCCTATAACGAATTGCACAGCAAAGGTTTTATCAGCATAGGCTGCGAACCCTGCACCCGCGCCGTACTGCCCAATGAACACGAAAGGGCGGGACGCTGGTGGTGGGAAGCCGAAACTAAAAAAGAATGCGGCTTACATGCGGGTAACTTAAAGCGCTAAACGGCGAAGGTGTTCAGTCCCAACGGTTGTCCCTGACCTGCACGACGCCATGTTCAATCCGCACAGGAAAACACGCAATATCCTCATAAGCCGGGGCTGATTTCACCGCCCCTGTTTTGATGCAAAACCGTGCGCCGTGGCGGGGACAAATAATCTCATCGCCAACCCGTTCACCACTGGCTATTTCTGCACCGTCATGCGTACACACATCTTCCAGCGCATAAAACCCGCCGGCAAGCTTAAAAACCGCGACATCGGCGCCATCGACATCAACGACGACGTGCTCACCATCGGCGAGCCCATTTTCCGCAACAACATCAACCCAATCCGACATAAACCTTAACCTTTTAAATAAACATCATAACGCAATAATTTGCCTTGAAAACTCTCGCTGGGCTTACCGCCCAAGGGTTCCGCATAATCCGGGCTTTTTACCACCACGCGCTTACCGGTAGCCCGTAACGCCGCAGCAAACAGCTGTTCCTTGTCGTCATCATCGCCTAACAGATCATGCAATATCATCATGGATTTCTTGGCTAACGCCGATTTCTTGCGCTTGGGCGGAAACATCGGATCCAGATAAATGCAGTCCGGCTGGACAGCCAAGGTTTCCAACAAAACTATCGCATTGCCGCTGAGCAAACCCGGCGGCTGTAATTGTAACCGCAACAGCCAATCTTGCTGCGCCAACCGCTTAAAACCATCGGCGAGCAAGGCTGCCATCAGCGGCGAGCGTTCTATACACAGCAACTCGTAACCCATGCGGAAAATATGCAGGCTATCCTGTCCCCAACCTGTTGTCGCATCGACTACCGTCTTGGTTTTACGCCCCAGGGCTTTAGCCAAAGCCCCGTCTTTAGGCGCAGGCCACGAACGCTGCTCGCCTTGGCGCGGCTCGATCTCGACCATCATGCCGCCTTTTTTCAGCAGCTCGTGGTCGAACAGCTTTAGGCAGCCATCACGCCAGCTTAGAAAAAATGCTTCGTGTTGGTCGAAACCCGTTACTGAAGAATTTCTGAGCGGCACGTCGAGCTGCTCAGCCAATTGCTGAAATGGCAGGGGATCGCCGTGGTTTTCGTAAAGTACGGCGAGTTTTCCGGTATAGAGATGGGCTGCTGTCATATCTGCGACAAAGGCCTTTCAGGCTTTAACGGCCTAAAAAGCTAGTTTACTCGGTAGAAATCGCTTGAGTTTCATTTTTCAACGCAGCATCCAGCGTATGCCAAGCCAGTGTCGCGCATTTCACCCGCGCCGGATACTCACGCACTCCCGCCAGCACCGCCAGCTTGCCTACCGCTTCCAGCTGGACGTCCTCATCTTTGCCCGTAGCCATTTCATGAAAAGTTTTAAATAAAGCCTCTGCTTCCGCCTCGGTTTTGCCCTTGATAATTTCCGTCATCAACGACACGGAAGCTGTGGAAATCGCACAACCGGAACCCTGGAAACTGGCATCTTGTATCGTGTCGCCGTCCATTTTTAAATACAGCGTCAAACGGTCGCCGCATAAGGGATTAAAGCCTTCCACCTTGCGGTCGGCGTTGTCGATGACGCGGAAATTGCGCGGGTTGCGGTTATGGTCGAATATGACTTCTTGGTAGAGGTCGCGTAGGTCTTCAAACATAGGTTTCTCTAAATTCAATATAAAAATAAGGTGGTTAGTAGACCAACAAAACGATTTTTGCAGTTAAAATCGCTCGTCTATTTCCAGTAGCCGCTTGCCGTGAATAATGGCAACAATCAGGATATTGTCCGTGTTTATTTGGTAAATCAGCCGATAGCTGTAAACAAAACGTTCCCTGATTTTTTCGTTGCCCATTTCTGGAACAACACGCCCAATGTAAGGTTGTTCTGGAAGCTCTTTCGCAACCGTCAAGATTTTATTAGCAACGGCTTTGGCATAAAAATGGGAGTCTTTGGCGATATAAGCGACGATAGAATCCAAATCTTCAATCGCTTCCGGCGACCAAACAACCACTACAACCATTCACCGAATCGTTGCTCTACCTCAGATTGGGAAACTGTGCCTTCATCATTTGCCCGCTGCAATCCGCGCTGAATTTTTTCCATCACATATAAATGATATTGGATGTCTTCCAAATGGCTGTTTTCTGGAAGGCGGTCTAATAGGGTTTTGACTTCGGTTATGGCGGTTGGCATGGGGCTATGCTCTTTATCTCAATTGGCTAGAATTGCAAAAATGCTTTAATTCTAAAGCACACGCGCAGGCACTTCATAATTGATAATAAGTTGTGGGTTAGGTGTAAAACCTAGAATTGCCAAATCCTCACCTTCCAAATGAAGAGCAATTGCTTTTCGTATGTTTAAAGTCACTTCATCTAAAGTCAGCCCTTGTGTAACAAATGGTAAATCAACACATTCGGCAACGAAGCCGGATTGTTCGCCTTCGCGTATTTGAGCTTTAATTTTGTCATTTTTTTTACCCGTAAAGTAACATCTTACCGGTAAAGAAAAATCTACATATTTATCTAAAATATCAAATGCATCTTTACCAAAAAAGGCCAAAGTGGGATTTATGGCCGACCATCCTGATTGTTTTTTTCTTATTAACTCCCTGTTGCATTCCTCTTCTTGTTTACCGTAAAAAAATTCTCCCAAATGAGGTAATCATACGCATCCGATTCTTTTTTAATTATCTCTTCTAAAACGCCGCCAGATAAATTCTGTCTTTTAGGATGCTGCTCTTGTTCTAAAGGCGGAATCCTCCGAGCGTGACGATAATAATCAGATTCAAATTCTTTTATGTAGAAGCAATAGCGACGAATATACCAAACCGTTTCATCAAGATTATCAAGGGCATGTGAATCCAACAAAACACCACCTTCAAAGTAACGATTTTCTCCAAAACGATTTAAGTATTTAATAAATGACTCAACACTTTCGGGTAAACGTAAATCAAGTCCTTCAATTTTTTTTACACGGCATAATAACTTTTCAATATTGTGTCCACACTTCTTTGATTTCTTCTCATTAAAAAGCAGTATAGCCTTCAAATATTTTTCTATCGCATGTAGACCAGACCATAAAAAAGGCTCAATTAAACCGGCACGATAACTCATTCTTGCAGAAATATAATCTTGATCGGCTGTATTACGAAATGATCTGGTTGCGAAATCAATAAATGCGAATTGTTCAGATGGTAGTTTAACGTTCATTTAATTTTGCCTAATGCTGAGTTATTTATGGCAATTTTATTCGAAACCATTAACCAAATATTTTTATCAGTTCTTTAATCCCCCCCATCAACACATCAACCTCTTCCTGAGTATTATACATCGCAAACGAAGCCCTAGCCGTTGCCGGAACCTGGTAAAAATCCATTACCGGCATCGCGCAATGATGCCCTGCCCTGATGGCGATACCTAAGCTGTCCAGCATCGTACCAATATCATGTGGATGGATATGATCCAGCACAAACGACAAAATCGCGCCTTTTTCCTCAGCTTCGCCAATAATCCGCAAGCCTTTAATTTGTCTGGCCTGTTCAGTCGCATAATCCAGCAATTGCGCTTCGTATTCGGCAATTGCAGCCATGCCGATGCCGTTCAAGTAGTCGATAGCCGCGCCCAAGCCAACCACATCGGCAATGGCCGGCGTACCGGCTTCAAATTTGTGCGGCAATCCGGCGTAAGTGCTTTGTTCAAAGCTAACGGTGCGGATCATATCGCCGCCGCCCTGATACGGGGGCATGGCTTCCAACAGGGCTTGCTTGCCGTACAACACGCCGATGCCCGATGGCCCGTAGAGTTTATGCCCTGAGAACACATAAAAATCGCAATCCAAGGCTTGCACATCTACCGCCATGTGCGGGATGGCCTGAGCGCCATCGAGCATCACAGGGATGCCTTTTGAATGAGCCAGGTCTGTCATCTTTTTGACTGGGTTGATCGTACCCAGTGCATTGGACATGTGGACGACGGCAACCAGTCGGGTTTTGTCATTCAACAACGCTTCAAAGGTATCGTAAATCAATTCGCCTTGCATGTTCATCGGCGCGACTTTCAACACCGCGCCGGTTTGTTCGCAGAGCATTTGCCAAGGCACGATATTGGAATGATGTTCCATCGCGGTGATGACGATCTCATCGCCCGCTTTAATATGGGCCTTGCCGTAAGTTTGGGCGATCAGGTTAATCGCTTCGGTCGCACCTCTGACAAAAATGATTTCTTTATCGCTGGTCGCGTTGATGAAAGCCCTGACTTTCTCCCGCGCCGCTTCAAATTTGTCGGTGGCACGCACACTTAAGGTATGTACGCCGCGATGGATGTTGGCGTAATCGTGGCGGTATAAATGGCTGATGCTGTCGATAACGGCATTGGGCTTTTGGCAACTGGCGGCATTATCGAGATAAACCAGCGGTTTATTGCGGATTTTTTCTGCCAAAATGGGAAAGTCGGCGCGTATGTGCTCTATAGGATAGTTCATGCTGATTCGTAAATAATCTTGTTATAGCGAGTTTCTATGGTTTTCGTCGGCGAGTTCTACCGAATCGATCAAGTCATACAATTTTTCTTCTTCCTTGACCGAGGTTAAGGCAATAGCAACTTCGGAAATATAAAACATCATGCCCACCAGCATAGACAGTACCGAGAGCACAAATAAAATCACGGCAATCAGCATGATTTCTGACGAACTTAAACTCAGCCCCAACAACAAACAGGTCATCATGACACCGATAGTACCGAGCAACATATAAAAAAAGGCGTTTTTTATTTTACCTGCCCGTAATTCGATGGAATCAATTTGCGACTGCAATGCCATCGCCTCCTGTTTTTTACCGGCCATGGCGGCTAAGTGTTTTTCCCTGCGAAACACGCGCAACCGCGACACCATGCCCATCAAGCGGGTATTGATCGACAGCACAAACAAACCAGCACCGGAAATAAAAATTGCCGGGGCAACAAAAGCTTGAAACAACTCTAACTTAGTCAACATAGCTATTTTGTGGAAAATGTTTTAATAAAAACTGCAACAGCAGCGCTTTTAATGTCGGCAGCGTGACTTTATCAACCATTTCATTGGCAAATGCAAAAGTCAGCATATTGCGCGCCGTTGCTTCATCAATACATCGTGATTGCAGATAAAATACGGATTTTTCATCCAACTGCCCTATCGTCACGCCGTGCCCGCATTTGACATCATCGGCATAGATCTCCAACTGCGGCTTGGTGTCCACTTCCGCATCCGCCGATAACAACAGATTGCGGTTGCTCATATTTGAATCGGTTTTCTGCGCCTGCTCCGCCACCACCACTCGCCCCTGAAACACGCCTCTGGCGCGGTCATCCAGCACGCCTTTGTACAGTTGACGGCTGGTTGCATGAGATTGAACGTGGTTGATGCGCGTGTGATTGTCGATATGCTGGCGTTTAACGCCCAGATACAGGCCGTTAAGTTCGCACTCCGCCGCTTGCTCCAAATCGGCACGGATATCTGTACGCGCCAGCAGGCCGCCAAAGGCAAAATTATGCTGGATACAACGGGCATCCCGCGCTTGCTTGATATATAAACCACCAAAATGATAGGCTTTTGCCGATTCGCACTGCACTTTATAAGCTGTTAATTCGGCATTCTGCCCAACAAACGCCTCGGTCACGGTGGCTGACAAATAGCCGACATCCGCGCCGACAAAGGTCTCCACCCACTGCGCGGACGCATGATCGCCCAGCACCAGCACATTGCGCGTCGTCGCCAGACTGCCTTCTTGCGTGACGATATGCAGGCATTGGATGGGTTTGGCTAAAATCTGCCCAGCAGGAATATGGACAAATACGCCATCGGTAAACCATGCGTTATTAAACGCAATAAAACCGTGTTCGGCGGTATCCACGGCTTTGCCGAAATAAGACGCGACTTGCCCGGCATGGAGTTGCAAAGCCTCGGCCATAGCCATCACTTGCACGGCATCCGGCAAGCCTTGTATGTTCGATAGTCTGGCGTCAAAGCGCCCATCGACCAACACCAACGACCACGCATCGGCCAATTGGTATTGTTTTAAGCAATCCGCATCGACGAATGAGGTTGTCGCTGCAGACACCGGGTTAAAGGCTTTTTTCTCCAGCGCAGACACGTTGGTATAACGCCAGTCCTCTTCACGCGGCGACGGAAAACCGTGGCTGGCAAACTGGGTAAACGCATCAGCCCGCAGTTGTTGCAACCAAGACAAACCCTGCCCCGGCATTGCCGCAGCCAGCTCAGGATAAGCCGCCGCATACTGGTTTAATGCCGTATTCATGCCGCTACCTGACCGTCTTCCAACCAACCATAACCTTTTTCTTCCAGCTCCAGCGCCAGTTCAGGCCCGCCGGATGTGATGATTTGTCCATGCGCCAGGACATGCACAAAATCGGGTTTGATGTAATCGAGCAAGCGTTGGTAATGCGTCACCATAATGAACGAGCGGTCTGGCGAACGCAACGAATTGACCCCGTCGGCGACAATTTTCAACGCGTCGATGTCTAGGCCGGAATCGGTTTCATCCAGTATGCACAGCTTAGGCTCCAAAATGGCCATTTGCAGAATTTCGTTGCGCTTCTTCTCACCGCCGGAAAAGCCTTCGTTGACGGCGCGATACAAGAACTTCTCATCCATTTCCAAGGCTTTCACCTTGCCTTTGACCAGCATCAAAAAATCCATCGCATCGACTTCATCCAGCCCGTTATATTTGCGTATCGCATTCAGCGCGGCTTTCAGCAAATAGACGTTGCTCACGCCAGGAATTTCGACCGGATACTGGAACGCCAAAAACACGCCTTCCCGTGCCCGGATTTCCGGCGGCATGTCCAGCAAATCCTTGTCCTGATAAGTCACCGAGCCGCCCGTCACTTCGTAACCGGATTTGCCGGACAACACGTGCGCCAACGTGCTTTTTCCGGAACCGTTCGGCCCCATAATCGCGTGGATTTCGCCCGCCTTCACCTCAAGATTGATACCTTTAAGGATTTTTTTATCGTTTACGTTGACGGTTAGGTCTTTAATACTGAGCATGGGGTTTCCGTTTTTGCTGGTTTTAATGTTGTTGTAAATACTTTGGTTTGGGGCTGTTTAAACATCAACCTGCACCGGAAAATCCGGTAGCATTTGTGAATGCGCCAATTCATTATCGGCATTAAAAAACCGCATGGCCCCTTGTTGGTCGCACAGCCAAAATTCCTGCGCCGCTTGTCCAAAATAGAGCTTTTTCTTAGCCATCATTTCCCGTTCGGTATTGCTGTCTGACAGCACCTCAATACAAATTTCCGGCGCAACCGAACATTCAGCCTCGTGTTTGATGATTTGCAAACGCGCATCAGACACCCAAACCACATCGGCGACTTTTGTACCTTTAGGGGTGAAAATGGCGCATTCGGGGAATACTTCGCCGCTTTTTGTATAGTGTGACAAAAGTTTTTCAATTTTGCCTTGCAGCAACGAGTGCAATACCTTCATCGGACTCATGACGATTTGCCCATATTCGTTCAGTTCTATTTTGAAAGGCAGGTTTTTTAAATTGGGGTTGGAGCAGACTTCTTGCCAGTTCATTTTAAGACCTCTTTACCATTAAATGTTGGGTTTCCTATCGTCAGCCTCTGCACAAATGGAGACAAGCTGCGATTGATTAAATCGATTAACCGGCACGACCTGCGGTCTCCCATCGGCAAGAAATGCTTAACATTACACATCACTAAAGGCACAGTATAAAATCGCCGTTGCGCAATGAATGCGTCAGCCAATTCAACCGCGTGACTATGAAAATAGGTTTTCACCAACTCCGTAGCCAGCAAGGAAATGTTTTCACTGACATCAACCCGAACCACCTACAACATCGTTAAAGCGCTGTCGATAGCGCGTAATTCTTGCTTGTTTCTTGCGCCTTGAATCAATTCGATATAAACCACCGAGGAAATAAACAGCTCATGAGTTTCGTTCAAAAGTTGAATAGTTTTTTTATTGCCGCGAAACGCCCAGATGAAGACTTTAATTGTCATATAACAGATAATCTTCTATACGTTTCGTCAATACAGCATTCTCTTCAACTATCATCTTAATTTCAGAATTAATTTCATGAATCCTTTTTACCATATAGGAATATTCCCTCACTCTCCCTATAAGGAAAACATCTACAGCAAACTGCTCCGCCGCAGCTTGTTCGTGTTTTTCTAATAGATTGAGTAATTCAGGGACTTGGGATCTATATTGTGCCGGCATTTGCTCCTGCAATGCGATTTTCTCGACATTCAAGAAAGAAACTTTGGTTAAATTCGTATTTATCACTGCTGTCAAAGCCGCTAATTTAATTTGATTTTTTTGTGCATCAGTTGAATCTTCCAATAATTTTCTTGTTGCTTCCAATTCCCTTTTTTGTAATTTATAACTTTCTGCTATCAAATAAAACGCGAATGCGGCAATAAGGGGATTCAGTATGCCGCCAACATAATCGCCAAATGTCCCCCATACGTCATTATCGGATGACAAGCCACCATGAAAATTACCGAAATAAAAACCAAGAATGGTTAAAGCGATCAACCAAAGTGCGATTACAAACCACCCTGTATTAAGGTTATTTGAATCGTTGTTACTTTTCACATCCGAATCACTCATAAAGTCTAACCGTTTTTTGTTTAAACAATTGCAGCTCAACCAACAAAGCCGGAACATCCGTTTCAATAATGCTCCATAACGTATCGTTATCTATGCCCAGATAACCATGAATCAAACGGTTGCGGGTAGCTATCAGTTGTCGCCACGGAATTTGCGGGTTGGTTTTACGCACTTCTTCGGGGATATGCGTGGCGGCTTCGCCGATGAGTTCCAGATTCCGCAAGGTGGCATCATACGTTAAGCCACTGTTGATAAAATCAGTTGGGTTAAAGCCTTCGGTATAAGTGATGATTTTTTCCGTAAAGCCAATCATATCATCCAGATAGAAATACCATTCCCGCATCGCATTAGACATCTATCGCTTCCTGCTCGATATACGGGCGCAATTGCTGGCGTAGGGCTTTGTCGGTGACTAAATCGACGGCGCAACCTAGGCAATCTTCCAGTAAAAACAATACGCCAAAATACCGTTCGGAAGTCGCCAAACCATCAAAAGTAACCAATATATCCACGTCGCTCTGATCGCTGGCTTCGTCGCGGACGGTTGAGCCAAACAAAGCTAAACGCATCACGCCGAATTGCTGTGCCAAAATCGGCTTAATACGGGTCAGCACTTCCAGAGCGGCGGCTTTACGCATACAGCAACCGCCCTTTTGACCCAGGTACATAACGCCCCAGTTCCACAGCGATTTCTAGCCATTCGGCAATTACTTGTTCTACATTTTTAACGGCTTCCTGATACGTTGCGCCATCCGCCATACAGCTATCCAATTCCGGCACTTGGGCGATATAAGCTTGGTCTTCTTCGCTCCAGTATACAATCATGTTGTATTCCATATTAAGTACGATGCGTTTCAATATATTCAATCAATGCCTGATCCATTTGCGTTTACCAGTCTTTGCCTGTGTTTTTTAAAAAAATCGATCACACGCGGTGATAAGGTTAAGGTGACTTGCACCTTTGCTGATTCGTAGCCTTTAATACGACGGCTTAACCCACCGACCCTTCCAAACTCAAACCCAACAACGCCTGTGCCTCCACGGCAAACTCCATCGGCAATTCCTTAAACACTTCCTTGCAGAAACCATTAACTATCATCGACACGGCATCTTCCGCTGATAATCCGCGTTGTTGGCAGAAGAACAACTGGTCCTCGCTGATTTTGGAGGTCGTCGCTTCATGCTCAACCTGCGCCGTCGGCTGCTTGACTTCGATATACGGAAACGTATGCGCGCCGCATTGGTCGCCAACCAACAGGGAATCGCACTGCGTGTAATTTCGGGCATTCTCGGCACTTTTTAACACTTTGACCAAACCGCGATAGGTATTTTGCGCCTTACCCGCCGAAATGCCTTTGGACACTATCGTGCTGCGGGTGTTTTTACCGATGTGGATCATTTTGGTGCCCGTATCGGCTTGCTGGTAATTGTTGGTGACGGCTACCGAGTAGAACTCGCCGATGGCGTTGTCGCCGGTCAATACGCAACTGGGGTATTTCCAGGTGATTGCCGAACCGGTTTCAACTTGCGTCCACGACACTTTCGAGTTGTCACCACGGCAGTCGGCGCGTTTGGTGACGAAGTTGTAAATGCCACCCTTGCCTTCTTTATCGCCAGGATACCAGTTTTGTACGGTCGAGTATTTGATCGTCGCATCTTTCAGCGCGATCAATTCTACTACGGCAGCATGGAGTTGGTTTTCATCGCGCATCGGCGCGGTGCAACCTTCCAGATAAGACACATGGCTGCCTTCATCGGCAATAATCAAAGTCCGTTCAAACTGTCCGGTATTAGCGGCGTTGATGCGGAAATAAGTCGATAATTCCATAGGGCAACGCACGCCTTTGGGTATGTACACAAACGAACCATCGGTGAACACGGCGGCGTTCAGCGCGGCAAAGAAATTGTCGGTATGCGGCACGACAGAACCTAAATATTCCTTGATAAGCTCAGGGTGATCGCGCAAGGCTTCGGAAATCGGGCAAAAAATAACGCCCGCCTCTTTCAGTTTGCCTTTAAATGTGGTGGCTACTGAAACGCTATCGAATACCGCATCAACGGCAATGCCTGCCAAGCGCTCTTGCTCATCCAACGGAATGCCGAGTTTCTTGTAGGCTTCCAATACTTGCGGATCGATTTCATCCAGACTTTTCGGGCCGTCTTCCTTGCGTTTGGGCGCGGAATAATAGCTGATGGCTTGATAATCTATCGGTTCGATTTTAACCTGAGCCCAGTCTGGCGACGCCATGGTCTGCCAATGTCGGAACGCTTTCAAGCGATATTCCAGCATAAACTCCGGCTCATTTTTGACTTTTGACAAACGATGTATCACCTCTTCGGACAAACCAGGCGGAAAGGTGTCGGTTTCTAACACCGTGACAAAACCCTGTTTGTAATCCTGGTTAATCAGATTGTTGATTTCTTCGCTGGTGGCTGACATAAAAAATTCTAGGTTACTTGGGATGGAATGCAGAATAGCGAGAAGCTATCCGCTCTGTGCTATTGGTATAAACTGGCGACCGGGATATAGACTTCTTCAGGTAGTCCGACCGGTCTGATTAAATCGGCTAAAGTTACGGACTCCAAGGCATTATGTATGGTCCGATTGATGATATGCCAGTTAGCGCGAATGCCGCAACCGGCTGCTTGTTCACATGTTTGTTGGGAAATGCTGCACTCGGTTAACGCAATCGGCCCTTCCAAGGCGCTGATAATTGCCGCAATAGAAATGTTTTCCGGCGCCCTAGCCAAAGCGTAACCACCTTTTGCACCGCGCGTGGACATCAATACCTTGGCATTCACCAGCGCTTTCAATATCTTGCTTACCGTGGGTAACGCGATACCTGTCGCCGACGCTATTTCCATGGCCGCACAAACACGAGTCTTATCCTTCGCCATAAAGCTCAAGATCACTGTCGCATAATCAGTTAATTTACTTAGCCGTAACATAGTCCGCCCTTTGCATTGAGGACTATTTTAGTCCTATTTAATTCCATAGTAAAGCACTAGGTATTTATTTAAACCTGGCCTATGGGCTTATCAAGCATTTATGGCAAGGCTGGCAGCCCAACCTTGCCGGACGCATAGCATGCAACAAACTAGAGTCTGCTGTTTTTGTCTGCCATTTCAATCAACTCGTAAACTTCTTCTGGCGTTGTTATCAGTTGCTTGCCCAATTCGCTAGCCTGCACCGAATATTCCGCAACACCTACCGATACGTCAACCGCCAAGGTGCGCGGCGCTTTTACTTTCTCAACGATATCCTGCTTGAAACGTGCAGCAATTTCCTCGGCCTTGCGTAGCGGCGAACCCGGTATCGCAATCAAAAAATCATTTTCCGCCATCCTTGCGGCGATATCGACACCCGCCCTAATATCCTCTTTAAAAAAATCGGCCATGCCGCGCAAAATAGCCTCCATTTCATAATTGACCAGATTATTTTTATGGTCAAAATCCGCCAGACTGATAAAGACAACAGAAAAAGGAAAACCGCTACGCTTGGAGTTTTCTATTTTCTCTTTCAGCCTGATCAACATAGAGTCTTTCGTAATTAACTGCGTCAACGGATCCAACTCGATATGCTCCTTATCCCACGTTTCCTGGGCTTCCAGACGCAACACATTAATAATGCCCAGCGAGCAGGCCAGCAACAAGCCCAATATCCAACTGAAATACCACATAACCTTCCCCCTAATAAGCCGTATGATTATTCTGCTGTATCTGTTCAGGCGTTATTTTGCCGCGCAAAATACGGAACACCCAGCTGGTGTAAGCAATGACAATGGGTAAAAAAACCAAAGTCACCCAGAACATGATCTTTAACGTGCTAAAGCTGGAACTGGCGTCCCATATTGTCAACGAGGCATTGATCGCCGTACTGGACGGGATCAGAAAAGGAAACAACGCAACACCTGCCGTCAAGATCACCGCCGCCAGTGTCAGCGAGCTGCTGATGAAAGCCAGACCCGGACGGTCTTTTTTACTCAGCAGCATGGTTAGCACGCCGCCAATAAACGCCGAACCGGGCACAGTCCATAGCAGCGGATGATACCGGTAATTATCCAGCCATAATCCGGGCGCTTTATAAACCGTTTTACCCAAGGGATTGGATGGCGCATTCGGCAAAATTTCCGAACTGATATGGTAACCGTCAATTTGCGTAATCCAGATTCCAGCCAGCGCAAAAACAACCAGCGTGATGACGGCAAATACCGTAACCATTGCTTTACAACGCCGGTTGATGTCACCCGTTGTTTTAAGCTGCAAAAATACCGCGCCGTGCAACACCAACATAGCCAAGCTCAGGAATCCGGCAGCCAACGCGAACGGACTTAACAGGGCGATGAAGCTGCCGTCATAAAAAATACGCATATCGTTATCGAAATGAAACGGGACGCCGCTCAACAAATTACCGAAGGCGACGCCAAAAACCAGCGCGGGCACCAGGCCACCGACAAACAAAGCCCTATCCCAGTTACTACGCCACACGGGGCTGGGCAATTTGCTGCGATAATCAAAACCTATCGGCCTCATAAACAACGCGAACAGCGTCAGCAGCAATGCAAAATAAAATCCGGAAAAGGCGACCGCATAAGCCATAGGCCAAGCCGCAAACAATGCGCCTCCCGCAGTCACCAGCCAAACCTGATTACCTTCCCAGGTCGGGCCGATGGCATTAATAATCACACGCCGTTCATTATCATTTTTGCCCAGAAACGGCAACAACACCGCGACACCCAAATCAAAGCCGTCGGTAATCGCAAAACCGATCAACAACACTCCTAAAAAAAGCCACCAGATCAACCGCATGGTTTCGTAATCAAAAGTCATAGCCTGGCTCCTTCGATGATTTCAAAATGGTAACGGCCGGTATGCAGACTGCTGGGGCCTAGCTTGATAAATTTAAGCATCAGGAATAGCTCTATCGCTAAAAACACCGTATACAGGCTGATATAGCCAGCCAGACTCAGGTATAAATCCAGCTCGGTCAGCGATGACGCACTTAAAAAAGTCGGCAGGATTTCGGCTATCGTCCACGGCTGGCGACCGAATTCGGCGACAAACCAACCCATTTCGCAGGCTATCCACGGCAACGGAATCATGTAAAAACTTAAGCGCAACAGCCATGTTTGCCTGCATTTGCGTATGGAACTGGCCATAAACGCCAACACAAACACCGCCAACATCGCAAAACCGCAAGCGACCATGATCCTGAACGTCCAGAACAGCGGCACGACCCTGGGTATTGAGTAACGGGCGGCCTGTTCAATCTGCGCCTCCGTCGCATCCACGACCTTGTCGGTATAGCGTTTGAGCAGCAAACCGTAACCCAAATCCTTTTTGTAACGTTCAAACTCAGCCAGCGTCTGGCTGTCTTTTTGCCCCGCCCTCAATGCCTGTAAAAATCCGTAAGCCTTGATGCCGTCGCGTATACGCTGGCGATTTTTGTCCATAATCTCCGCCAAGCCGGTAATCGGCGTATCTAACGAACGCGTGCCGATCAGGCCGAGCACCCACGGAATTTTAACGGCATAATGGGTTTCCATAGTTTCCTGGTCGGGAATGCCGATCACAGTAAACGCAGCGGGCGGCACTTCGGTATGCCATTCGGCTTCGATAGCCGCCAGCTTGACTTTTTGCACCTCGCCGTCGGTATAGCCGCTTTCGTCGCCCAGCACAATCACCGACAACACCGCCGCCAGACCGAAGCCCGCCGCTATCGTGTAGGAGCGTTGTGCAAAAGCGGCATCCTGGCCTTTCAACAAATAATAGGCGCTAATGCCCAACACAAAGGCCGAAGCCGTCGTATAACCGGCGGCTACGGTATGCACAAATTTGACCTGGGCCGCCGGGTTAAACAACAGTTGCCCAAAACTGGTGATTTCCATACGCATGGTTTCGTAATTGAATTCGGCGCCGACCGGATTTTGCATCCAACCGTTGGCGACCAAAATCCACAAAGCCGATAAATTGGTGCCCAATGCCACCAACCACGTCACGACCAGATGCTGGCCTTTACCGAGCTTGTCCCAGCCAAAGAAAAACAGGCCGACAAAAGTGGATTCCAGGAAAAACGCCATCAAACCTTCGATAGCCAACGGCGCGCCGAATATATCGCCGACATAATGCGAGAAATACGACCAGTTCATACCGAACTCGAATTCCATCGTCAAGCCCGTCAGCACGCCCAGCGCGAAATTGATGCCGAATAATTTCCCCCAGAACTGCGTCATGTCCCTGTAGATGGGCTTACCTGTCATCAAATAGGTCGATTCCATAATCGCCAGCAAAAACGACAAGCCCAAGGTCAGCGGCACAAACAGGAAATGATATAAAGACGTTGCCGCAAACTGCCAGCGCGACAAATCCACCATACTTTCTGAAATCATAGCTTCCCCTTAAAACAACGTTAAAAATACCGCTTTAACCCAATGACTTAACGGCATCTTCGGTGCGGAAAAACACCTTGCCGGGTTTTAATTGCTCAATAAAATCCGTTTTTTGCAATTTATCGAGCACCGGCCCTTTTGCTTCAGCCACATTCAATGTCTTACCCGATGCCTGCAAAGACTGGTTGAACAGCTCCAAGGCTTCCAATGCTGTCGTGTCAATATCACTGACGGACGTGAAAATCAGCACAATATGCCGGGTGTCCGGACGCCGCCTTAATTCCGCGTCCAAATAATCTTCAATAAAACTGATATTGGCAAAGGTGATGCTTTCATCAATGCGTACCAGCAACAGATGGTGCCAGGTTTCCACGCTATGGCGCTTGATATTGCGGTAATGCTCGGTATCGGGCACACGTCCGACTATGGCGATATGCGGATGACTGGTTTTACGCAAATGACTGGCGATGGTCAAGAGAATCCCCAATGCTATGCCTTCTTCAATACCCAGTATTAATACGCCCAGCAACGTGACGGCTTCCGCCATACCGTCGGCGCGGTCATAATTCCAGGTATGGAAAATATGCTTGATACGCACCAGACGAAAGACGGCCACCAAGATAATCGCCGACAATGCCGATTTGGGAATATCGGCAAACCACGGGCTGAAGAAAATGACCGCTAACCCAAGAAAACCGGCGGCAATCAGCATTGCCATTTGCGTGCGCGCACCGGCGGAAAAATTCACCATCGTGCGGCTGAAACCGCCCGCCACCGGCATGCCGCCCGACACGGCGGCAGCAAGATTGGCGACCCCCAAGGCTATCAATTCCTGGTTCGGGATAATTTTTTGGCCGCGCAAATTGGCGGTCACTTTGGCTATCGCGACACTTTCCACATAAGCGATGAGCGCAATAAAAGCGGCGTATGGCAATAGTAATTCAATTTTTTTAAGGTCGATAAACGCCAGCCCTAACTCAGGAAACCCCGCCGGCACGTTGCCGACTACCGCAACCTGTTGTGCAGCCAGATTAAACCGGATGACCGCCAAGGTTGCCAGGATCACGACCAGCAAGGGCCCGCATTTACTGACCGCCGTCACCAGCGATAAGGTGGCGCCGGTTTTTTTAAGCAGCGATGTGATCGGTTTTCCGAACAGCAACAGCAACACTAGCGAAGCAAGACTGATTAACGACGTGGCGGGGTCTATGCCTGATAGATAACGACTGTAACAATCCAGCTCGACGCCGCATGACGGCGCTTTTAAACCGACCAGTTGCGGCAACTGGCTGCCGATAATCAGCAGCGCCGCACCGCTGGTAAAGCCCGCCAAGACCGGATGGCTGATGAAATTGACCAGTCCGCCCAGGCGCAACACGGCCATCAGCAACATCATCACCCCGCATTCTGCCGACAGGATCAAGGCGCTTTGCACCGGATCGCCCAAGGCGCTCACTTCAGTTGTCGTCAACACGCCGGCAATCATGATCGCGGCAATCGAAACCGGCCCCACAGACAACGTCCTGCTCGTGCCCAGCACTGCGTAGGCTACCGGCGGCAGAATGCTGGCATACAAACCCAGTTGCGGCGGCAAACCGGCCAATATCGCATAAGCAATACCTTGCGGCACCAGCAAGATCGCGGTAATGACACCCGCAAACACATCATCGTTAATATCCTGGCGCCGGTAGGTTTGCAGCCAGCCGACAATCGGCAAATATTGGGCTAGGCGTGATAGTTTAATTGGAGTATGAGGCATTGCGGTTGTTACCTTCGTTCCCTCGTGCCCACAGGCCGTGGGGGGCTAGAGACTATAATAAGTCGGTCCGATGAACAGCATTCCCACGCAGGGAATTCATCGTATATAAAAGCCCGTCATATCTGCCGGGTAGCGGGCATGGCTGGCTAGCATAAATATATCTATAATCAGGTGGTTGCAAGCTACGGTCCACATAGCTTGCAACCCATTCCGGGCCAATGAGGCCCAACAGATACGCAGTGCGAACACTTCTGGCGCGAGCCCTATGCTTGCGCTATCAATGCCGGGTTTGCTGACTGCTATGCCTCATCCATAAAGCGCTGGGCATAGGATTCGCGGTGCGGAATATCGATGCGGTAACCTTTCAGCATGATATGCCAGTACAGCCACGGAAAACCGGTTGTTTTTCCCAGCCACCAGATAAAACGGTTTTTTCTGGGATCCAGGAACGGAAACGATGGCGTCACCTTACCGGCGTAGGAAAACTCCGCCAGCATCACCGTACTTAATGAGGTAGTCAACGGACACGAGCCGTAACCGTCGTAACCCTCAACCGGTTGCTTGCTGTCCATCAGCGCAAGAATATTATCGACTACAACCGGTACCTGTTTACGTACGGCGGCTGCGGTTTTGGCATTTGATGTCGAACAGGCGTCGCCTAAGCCAAAAATATTTCCATATTTAGCATGTTGCAAAGTTTTGTCGTTGACATCGACCCAGCCCGCCGCATTTGCGAGCGGGCTTTGTTTGATGAAATCCGGCGCACTTTGCGGCGGCGTGACATGCAGCATATCGAAAGTTTTGCTGATTTGCTGTTTATTGCCTTCATTATCGGTCACGTCAAAAACTGCCGTTTGGGCCGGTCCGTCAACGGCAACCAGATTACAATTAAAACTGGTTTTAATGCCATAGTCGGCAACGACCTTACTTAAGGCTTTGGCGAAAAAAGGCACACCGAACAACACGCCTCCGGCATTGCAGAACTCAATCGTGAATTTGTCCAGAATGCCTTTTTTACGGAAGCGATCCGCCGCCAGATACATGATTTTTTGCGGCGCACCGGCGCATTTAATGGGCATCGGAGGTTGCGTGAACAACGCCGTGCCCGATGCCATATTTTTGATGCACTCCCAAGTATATTCCACGGTGTCCGGCGAATAATTGCTGCACACCTTGTTTTTGCCCAAGGTTTCCCGCAAGCCCTGAATCTTGTCCCAATCCAGTTGCAGACCTGGGCAAACGACCAGATAGTCGTAACTGACAGCCTCGCCGGAACGTAACGTGACGGTGTTGTCATCCGGGTGAAAACTGGCCGCGTGGTCTTTAATCCATTTAACGGTCGGGTGAATTAAATCCGCCTCTTTTTTAGTGGTCTGTTTCAAGGTATACGCACCGCCGCCGATAATCGTAAATCCTGGCTGGTAATAATGCTTTTCAGACGGCTCGACAATGGCAATATCGATAGCCGCGTTTTGCCGACGCATATTATTGGCAACCGACACGCCTGCCGCGCCGCCGCCGATAATGAGCACAGAATGGTGTTGTTTTGACATAGTTCCTCCGGGTTATTTTATTGAATGCAGGCTACGCAACGCGTACCTTTTAAGGGGGCTGGTTCTTCCAGATCGTTTGAAATGGCACGCGCCACGTACCCATCCAAACTTTCCCAACCTACTTTTCACCTAAAAGCCACGGTAAGTCAACCCATCAAGACAGACTTTTTTGCCACGCCTCAAAGCCCCCAGCCATAGACAACACATTGGCGTAACCCAATAATTGCATGGTTTGCGCTGCGAACGCCGAACGCCCGCCGGTGCGGCAATAAATCAGCACCGCCTTGGACTTGTCGGCCAGCTCCGGCACAGCCGCCAACTTAAACTCCAACACCCCGCGCGGCAGCAACACTGCTGTGTCGACATGACCGGCCGCATACTCGCTTTCCTCACGAACATCGAGCAGCGTAATATGACCTTCCGCCAGCAATTTTTTCGCAGTTGCCACATCGACTTCCGTGATGTGTTGCTTGGCTTCGGCAACCAGATCCTGGGTGCTAAACTCGCGACGTAACGGACGCGCCGCCTCCCTAATCACCACGGCGTCCTGGCGTTCATTCTCATCCAGGCCGCAATAACGGTTGGCAGGCACGGCTTCATCAATCAAGCGTGGTTTAGGCAAATTCAGGTTAGCCATAATGCCGATAAATTCATCGCGCGACTTTCCCGCCAGACGCGGGTTGGTCGTACGTTCCTGAATAATGCTGCTGACCCAACGCTGCTGGTAATCATGGCCTGGGTATACCAATGTTTCATCGGGCAAAGTAAACAAGCGCTGCGTGATACAGTCGTACAAAGCACCGGCATCGCCGCCTTGAAAATCAGTACGCCCGCAACCGCCTATAAACAGCGAATCGCCGCTAAACAGGCGGTCGCGCCATAAAAAGGAAATGCTGCCTGGGGTGTGGCCGGGCGTGGCGATCACTTTAATCTGCTCGCCGTCGCCGAATTCAAAAATATCGCCGTCTTTAATTTGAATATCCGCTGTTTCAGCGCCGCATAAGTGGCTGACGGCGGTTTGCGCGCCCAGGCGTTGGCGCAACAAACCGCCGGCCGTGATATGGTCGGCGTGGACATGGGTTTCCAGTGTATATTTAAGCTGCAAGCCATAGCTATCCAGCAGGGCAATATAATCATCGATATGGGTATTGACGGGGTCGATAAAAACCGCGTCTTTACTGACAGGGTCGGCAAGTAAATACGTGTAGGTCCAGGTGTCCTGGTCAAATAATTGTTTGAATATCATCATATCTCTCCGGTAGCGGTTAGGATTGAAAACAAGAGCTGTTATCAAACCTAAAGCAAAGGCCATGCCATAAACAAAATCGCCGTGTCTATGCGGCTTATGGCTGGTGTTTCCTGCGCTCGCTGTTGCACTGAAACAATAAAACGTTTCAGTGAAACATATCTGAAACATCGACATATTGACCAAACACAGCGGCGTGCAAAGCTTGCCGGATTAATATCGGTTAAGTTCAGGGGAATGACCAGCAGATAATTTCAGCCATCGCCTAGCGCATGGGCAAACCCATAGTTTTAAACGCTATGGTGGAGACAGGAGATCAAGGCGCGACTCGAGGCAGACATGTACTGTACGCCAGAGGGTATCGCGCAGCCCTACTCGCATAAGGTGCGCGATGCGTGTTTCTGCCTTAGCAGATAAAAAGGCCGACCTTTGACAATTCAGGCAGATTCCCTATAGGCATCGACAAAACCGGCAGCACCCAGCAAGTCTTCAACGCCCGCATCCAGTATGACCAGCCCCATTTTTTTACAAAACCGTATTTCCTTGTCCGTCGGCTGTTTATTCAGCACCCACCCTCTTGTTTCGGCGGCATCATAAGTAATATCGCTCATGACCATGCGCTCGGAATCCCTGTTTAGCGGCATGCCGATAAATAAATACTGCTTACCCTTACGATAGGCTTTAAGAAAATCCGGGATGGCGAAACCGCCCATCAGCTCGGTAATGTAATCGACATAATCGGCATCCGATGCGACATAATTGGCTTCAGGCTTAGGCGCACCCATAGGCTTGAATAACACAGGCAATCTGGGATCGACCTGCTCCGACGTAATTTCAAAATATTCGCTGCCGTCGAAATGGTACAGCTTATAGCGAAAATGACTGGCCGTGATCCTGGCTAGCCCAATAATTAAGGTATGTTCTTCATCCGCATAACTATCCAGCAATTGCGTGTCCCTATTAATATCGATGACATAAGCCGGCTTCCATTCAGCCAGCCAATCGTGCAACGCCGCACGCGTCCATTCCGTTTCACCGTAAAGCTTGGTGAGGAACTGGCCCAAAAAATTCCGCCCCTTTTTAAGCTCCATATTCATCGCCGCCCTGGGAAATTCATACATTAATTTGGGCGCCATCGGGTTGCCATTATTCATCGCCAGAATCAGGCTGTTGCTATCAGCCGGCATGGCCTGGCCCGTCAATTTGTTTTTGGCATCATAGAGTACGCCCGGCCCCAGATAAGGCACGATGTTGTTTTCATACAAACCCGTTAATATTTCAGAAAAAATAGTTGCTGACATTACTGACTCCATCATTGTTGTGTGTGGCAATAACCAAGCAAAAACCAATCCACAATTACAAAACCAGTAATAATAATTATAAAACAATGAGTTGTAACCACTTAACCGACACTACAGTGTGTGCTTTTTATAACATATACAACAAATTATCAGCCCAGCCCAGACAAGCGGAACCCTGGACTGGAAATCCGTTTGGGCCATCCGGCAACGAATAACCACACTGTTGGCAAGCCTACAAAAGCCAACAAAATGTTGGTAACACAACGCGGCAAAACACCATCAAAGCAATAATTTTTATTTAAATTTCAGTATGTTATATAAAAATAAAAAGTTGGCACAAGCGTTGCTTTAGCCTAGTTGTCATTAACAACAACGTCCTAAACAGGAGAAGACCATGGCAAAATTACGTCAATGTGCAATATACGGTAAAGGTGGAATTGGTAAGTCTACTACAACGCAAAACCTGGTATCTGCCTTAGCAGAACTGGGCAACAATGTAATGATTGTTGGCTGCGACCCTAAAGCTGACTCTACCCGTTTAATTCTTCATGCGAAAGCGCAAACGACCATTATGAGTCTGGCAGCTGAAGCAGGCAGTGTTGAAGATTTGGAACTCGAAGATGTGTTAAAAGCCGGTTACCGCGGCATCAAATGTGTTGAATCAGGCGGTCCTGAGCCCGGCGTCGGCTGTGCTGGCCGCGGTGTCATCACGGCGATCAATTTCCTTGAAGAAGAAGGGGCTTATGATGATGAACTTGACTTCGTTTTTTATGATGTACTTGGCGATGTTGTGTGTGGTGGTTTTGCCATGCCAATCCGTGAGAACAAGGCGCAAGAAATTTACATCGTTTGCTCGGGCGAAATGATGGCGATGTATGCCGCCAACAACATTGCCAAAGGTATCGTGAAATATGCGAACTCAGGCAGTGTGCGTCTGGCCGGTTTGATCTGCAACTCCCGCGAAACTGCACGTGAAGACGAATTGATTTCAGCGTTGGCCGCCAAAATCGGCACCACGATGATCCACTTCGTGCCACGTGACAATGTCGTGCAACGCGCTGAAATCCGCCGTATGACGGTTATCGAGTACGAACCCACTGCCAAACAAGCGGACGAATATCGTCAGCTGGCGACCAAGATTCGTGATAACAAGAATTTCGTTATTCCAACGCCTATCACTATGGATGAGTTGGAAGAACTGATGATGGAATTCGGCATTATCGATCAGGAAGATGAATCTATTATCGGTGTATCGGCAGCCGCTGAAGCAACCGCTTAATAAATGAAATGAGTAGGGTGCGCCCTGCACCCTACTACCATCCTCAAACCTGTCTATGGGGGATTACCCATGACATCAGTAGGAGAATACTCATGGCAGCTTTAACAAGAGAAGAGACTGAAGCGTTGATTCAGGAAGTTCTGGAGATTTATCCGGAGCAAGCCAAAAAAGACCGCGCAAAACATTTGGCGGTAAACGACCAGTCACTCGAAAAATCCAACAAATGTATTACCTCAAACCGTAAATCCCAACCGGGCGTCATGACCATCCGTGGTTGTGCCTATGCCGGTTCCAAGGGTGTGGTTTGGGGCCCGATCAAGGATATGATCCATATCTCGCACGGCCCGGTGGGCTGTGGCCAGTATTCGCGCGCAGGCCGACGCAACTATTATGTCGGTACGACTGGCGTCAATACCTTCGGCACGATGAATTTCACATCCGATTTTACTGAAAAAGACATCGTGTTCGGCGGCGATAAAAAGCTGGCGAAAATCATGAATGAAATCGAAGAACTGTTTCCGCTTAACAAAGGCATCAGTATCCAATCCGAATGTCCAATCGGTTTGATCGGTGACGATATTGAAGCGGTCGCGAAAAAAGCCAACAAGGAAATCGGCAAACCCGTTGTACCTGTTCGTTGCGAAGGTTTCCGCGGCGTATCGCAATCTCTGGGCCATCACATCGCCAACGACGCGATACGCGACTGGGTTTTGGAAAATCGTGACGGCGATGACAGCTTCCCGACTACGCCCTACGATGTCGCCGTGATCGGCGATTACAATATCGGCGGCGACGCCTGGGCCTCGCGTACCTTGCTCGAAGAAATGGGCTTGCGCGTGGTTGCACAATGGTCCGGGGACGGCACGATTGCCGAAATCGAAAAAACGCCAAAAGTTAAGCTTAACCTGATCCATTGCTACCGTTCGATGAACTACATCGCCCGGCACATGGAAGAAAAGTACAAAATCCCCTGGATTGAGTACAACTTCTTCGGCCCCACTAAAATTGCCGAATCCTTACGCCGTATCGCGTCACATTTCGATGAAACGATACAAGCCGGTGCAGAGAGAGTAATCGCCAAATATCAGGCCGAATACGATGCCGTTATCGCCAAATACAAACCGCGCCTGCAAGGCAAACGCGTCATGCTGTATATCGGCGGCTTGCGTCCTCGCCATGTGATCGGAGCTTATGAAGATTTGGGCATGGAAGTCGTCGGCACCGGTTATGAATTCGGTCACAACGACGATTACGACCGCACCATCAAGGAAATAGGCAATGCAACGCTGATTTATGACGATGTCACCGGCTACGAGTTTGAAGAATTCGTCAAACGCGTACAACCCGACCTGATCGGTTCCGGTATCAAGGAAAAATACATTTTCCAAAAAATGGGCATCCCGTTCCGGCAAATGCACTCCTGGGATTATTCCGGCCCTTATCACGGTTATGACGGCTTCGCCATCTTCGCCCGAGATATGGACATGACCTTGAACAACCCATGCTGGAAGCAAGTGAAAGCACCGTGGAAAACCGAGCCAGCCAATAGCGAAGCGGTTAAAGCAGTCGCGTAAGTTGTTTATCGTTCCCACACTTTAGCGTGTCCCCCCTCGCCAGGGTGTGGGAATGCCTCCCTAGCCCTCCAGCGGTGCGGGATTTATGTCCCTGCGGACATAGTGAACGATTAATTCTTTCCCTCAAAACGTCGTCCACAGATTAGTGGCGCGTAGGAGATTACCATGAGCCAAAACGTCGATAACATACAAGCCAGTTACCCTTTATTCAGAACCGATGAATACAAGGAAAACATCACTAACAAACGTGAGGCTTACGAAGAATGCCATCCCCAAGAAAAAATTGATGAAGTCTTTCAATGGACGACGACCAAAGAATACCAAGACCTCAATTTTAACCGCGAAGCCTTGACGGTAAACCCCGCCAAAGCCTGCCAACCTTTAGGTGCGGTCTTGTGCGCCCTGGGTTTTGAAAAAACCATGCCTTATGTGCACGGCTCGCAAGGTTGCGTCGCGTATTTTCGTACTTATTTTAACCGTCACTTTAAAGAGCCCGTCGCTTGCGTATCGGATTCAATGACAGAAGACGCCGCCGTTTTCGGTGGTCAAAAGAACATGTTTGCCGGTTTGGAAAATGCCAAAGCTTTATATCAGCCGGACATCATCGCCGTATCAACCACCTGTATGGCGGAAGTTATCGGTGACGACCTGAACGCGTTCATCAACAACGCCAAAAAAGCGGGCCATATCGAGCAGGACTATCCTACCCCTTACGCCCATACGCCTAGCTTCGTCGGCAGCCACACCACCGGCTGGGACAATATGTTCGAAGGCATGGCGCGGTATTTCACGCTCAACCACATGGACGACAAAAAAGTCGGTTCCAACGGCAAGATCAATCTGGTGCCGGGCTTTGAGACTTACTTGGGCAATTTCCGCGTCATGCACCGCATGATGAAAGAAATGGGCGTGGATTACTCCTTGCTGAGCGACCCTTCCGAAGTGCTGGACACACCGGCTGACGGCACCTTCCGCATGTATGCGGGCGGCACTACCCAGGCTGAGATCAAGGACGCGCCGAATGCGATAGACACCTTGTTGTTGCAACCCTGGCAGTTGGAAAAAACCAAGAAATTCGTGCAAAACATCTGGCATCAACCGGCTACCGCGATAGATATCCCGATGGGCCTGGAATGGACCGACCAGTTTTTGATGAAAGTCTCTGAACTCTCCGGCAAACCGATTTCAGCATCTTTGGAATTGGAACGCGGTCGTCTGGTTGATATGATGACCGACTCCCACGCCTGGATGCACGGCAAAAAATTCGCGCTGTACGGCGATGCCGATTTCGTCATGGGCATGACTAAGTTCCTGCTGGAGTTAGGCGCAGAACCTAGCGATGTGTTGTGCAACCACGCCAACAAACGCTGGTTGAAAGCGATGGAAAAAATGTTGCAGGACTCGCCTTACGGCAAAAACACCCAGGTTCATATCGGCAAAGACCTGTGGCATTTCCGCTCGCTGGTGTTCACCAACAAGCCGGATTTCATGATCGGCAACTCGTATGGCAAATTTATCCAACGCGATACCTTCTACAAAGGCGAAGCGTTTGAAGTGCCATTGATACGCATCGGTTTCCCCATATTCGACCGCCACCATCTGCACCGCATGACCACGTTAGGCTATGAAGGCGCGATTTATCTGCTGACTACGTTGGTCAACGCGATACTGGAGCAATTGGACAAAGAAACCAAAGGCATGGCCACAACGGATTATAACTACGATTTGATCCGTTAATCCGTAGGGTACGCATCGCGTACCTTTCCCATAGCCGAAGTCTTCAGGCTTTAGGAACGGTATGCGGTGCATACCCTACAACTCACAGACCACCAATAAACGGAGAACACCATGCCTAGCGTTATGTTGAAAAAAAACTCGGAAGGCAAGCTGGTCTTCTACGTACCGAAAAAAGATCTGGAAGAAGTGGCGGAATCCATTGAATTCGACAGCCCTGAACGTTGGGGCGGTGAAGTATTATTGTCCGACGGCTCGAAATATTATTTCGAACCGATAGCCCCACCTGACTTCCCCATTACCTTACGCGCAAAACGTGTAGATTCAGGAGAATAATCATGGCCTTATATATTGTTGAAGCGGAATGCATCTCATGCGGCGACTGCGAACCGGTTTGCCCTACCCAATCCATCACCGAAGGCGCTATTGTCTTTAAAATTGATAAAAAGACCTGCACCGAATGCGAAGGCGATTTTGACGTGCCCCAATGCGTCAAGGTCTGCCCTATCGATAACTGCATCTTGCCACTAGAGGCATAAGACCATGAGCCAGATCGCGCTTTCACGGGAACTGGCGCTACGGATCGGGCTGGCGGCACGCGCCATGCCCGGCACCGATGCCAAAAGCTTGCTAACGGCATTGACACATCACCTCGGGTTGCCGATTACTGAAAAAAAACTGGTCACACTTAGCTTGCAGGCCTTAAAAACAGCGTTTTCCGGCCTGGATGACAACACCCTGTTACGGGCATTAGGCATCCTTAAGGACAGCAACAACGAAGCACTGTTGCCGCCAGTCCAAGCCTACCAGGAGGGTGATATGCCGGGCTCGGTCAGAATTGCCTGCGCCAGCGATGATGCGGTTAATGTGGATGGTCATTTCGGTTCATGCCGCCAGTTTATGGTTTACCAGATTTCTGCCGAAGCAACCCGCTTGATTGACATACGCCACGCTGAAATACCGGCCGGTTTAGTGGTCGATGATAAAAATGCCTACCGGGCCGAGCTGATTCAGGATTGCAAAGTGGTGTATATGGCATCAGTGGGCGGGCCTGCTGCGGCAAAAATCGTCAAACAGGGCTTATACCCGATAAAACTGGAAAGAGTTGAAGCAATCGCCGACATCGTCAGCCAATTACAGGACGTAATTGCCGGCACCCCCCCTCCTTGGCTCGCCAAAATCATCGGCTTGGCAGTCCCTGAGCGCAACCGATACAGACAAGAGGCCGGCGGATGATCAGCACCGAACAAACCCAGGACATTGCCGCAACCTGCAACAAGCTAGGCGTTGATGAAAGCGTTATCGCAACGCTCAGGCAGCAATACCCCGGCATCCATTTCACCTATTGCATGGACGATGACATACCCAACCATGAGCCGGTTATCACTCACCCAGGGTTTAATCTCTATTTGATTGACGGACGCGAACATTGCTTGTGCCTAACCCAGGATTACAGCTTAGCCACCGGTGTTGTTGTCGCAGAAATCATTGCCGAATAAAGGATTTTCATTATGTCTGGTACTGCACGCCCGGTCACCGTCCCTATCGCCGATTGCAGCCTTTGCCCTTTCCGCGGCAAAACCCTGCTAATGGGCTTGTGTATGCCCGGCGACACCTGTGTCAGTGTCGAAAGCGGTCGGCAAATCGACCGGTTCTTTCGCATAAACCCCAGCTTTGCCGAGCAATACCTCAGCGACCCATTCTGGGAAAGGCGCGCTATTGCCGTTCGCTATGCGGCGCAAAAATCCTTGCTTAAACTGATACACGACCCGGACGAAGTCGTCAGGCGCGCGGTTGCTTACCGCCTGTTGCCATCCCAGCTGCATCTGCTGATTAACGACCCCGACCGGGAAGTGCGGATGACCGTGGCCGACCGCATCGGCTATGAAGAACTGGAAAAACTCGCAGATGACCCGGATTATATTGTCAGGCTGACGGTGGCCAAACGCTTGCCGATAGGCCGCTTGTTCCGTTTTATCCGTGACCCCGACCTTGAAGTAAGAAAAGTCGTGGCCGACCGTTTGCCCGAAGTCAGCCTGGGTTTGATGGTTGATGACCAGGCGCCCGAAATCCGGCGCATTATCGCCAACCGCATGGATGCTGACGATGCCGTCAGCCTGCTGCATGATAGCGACTGGGTAGTGCGCTATATCGCAGCGCAACGCGTTGACATCAACGAACTGGCATGCTTGCTGGATGACCCTGAGCCCGATGTCAGGGCTATTGTACAAGAACGTTTGCAAGCCCAACCCCAACCGGATAGCTAAGCATGGCCGATATCACATCTTATGCGCTGGACAAGGCGCTGTTGAACGGGCCGGCGCTGGCCAAAATCTGCAAAAACGTCTTGCCGGAACAAAACGACCAGTTATTGCTGGCCAAACTACAAGCGTTGGTGCCTAACTGCCCCGTGCATTTGTCCAGAGTAGGCGACGAATGGTATCGCTTGGGCGGCATCATCGACAGCAACGGCAACCGCATCGCCAATAACCTGATTGAGTGGACGGAACGCACTTATATTGAAGGCGGCAAAAACCTGCAAACCCTGATTGCACACGCGCAAAAACAAAAACTGATTGCCACCCGGCAAACCGGCAATACCTTGCACTTTGTCGTCCAAACCGGCGACAAGGCCCAGGATTTTATCCAGATAGACATTGATAAAACCCATGAGATCGCGGACCGCTGGTTAGTCGGCGAGCAGCATCCGCCGGAAGATTTGGAAGAATTTATTGACCCGCTGGAGCCGACATGTGTAGAAGCTTTTTACATTGGGGCGGCACGTTACACTTATCGACGTAAAACTGACGTGTCGGTTTTCATGGACGAAATCAATAAATACCATAGCCTTGCCCATCCGGCCCAGCGCTTTATGGAGGACTGGAACCGCAGCAGCGCCGGTCATAAATCGGTGTTCTGCAATGATTGGATTATCCGGCCCTTTCAGCATACCGGGCGTTTCGGCGAACAGATCATCAACGTTGAAATCGTCAATACCCAACACAAGAGCCTGCCTTATCAGGAGAGCCCCACCGGAAAAAAAGGCACGGCATTAAATAATCTGCTGACCCGCTTCGACCGCCAGGCCGGTTATCCGTTTGCGTGGTTTTTTTATATGGTAAAAGGCAATCTGGTCAGCTCCAGTACCGGCATAGCTGTTGTTCAGGACATCAACGAGCATTTCGCCTATTTGCCGGAACGCGATATCGCCGTACTGAAAGACTGGGTCAGCGAGCCTTACAGCGTGTAAGAGCCGCTTACCGATATGACCGCCCAATTTTCACACCCACAACATTATTTTCAACAAAGGAGCAAAATATGGCCATAGCCGACATTAAAGCATTTTCAGAAAAAGCAAAATCCGATCCTGAACTCAAGGAAAAACTGCTTGCCTGCCTGAAAATTAGAGAAATTCTTAGTTTAGCCAAAGAATATGGCTTTGAGCTGGACGAAGTGGAACTTTATCCGCCCAATGAGCCGCAATTTACCGACGCGCAACTGTCGGAAAAAATGGCTAAAGCGCTACTGAGAGTTTAACCGTTAACGGGTGGGTGCGACAGCATCCACCCTCTGAACCCAGCCCCTGCCAACAATCACACCACCGCCTTTGCAGGCCGAACAAACACGGCAATCCCAGTCGGCCGCTTGCCGCCCGTACCGGATTTATGCGCCAACAAAGCCCCCGTCATGTAAAATAGGTGCAAGCCCCGGCTAGTCTTTTAAGTTAAAGTCTGGTACGGCTAACCTATTATGAATTTAATGATGAATTTAAACATTAGTTATTGACGTGAAGCCACAATTAACAAATCTAGTACAAACGCCTATCCCGACCAAACACGGCGAATTCATACTGCATTACTACAGCAACACCATAGACAAGAAAGAACATATCGCCTTGGTCAAAGGCGATGTTGCCGGCCAGGAACAAGTGCCGGTACGCATCCATTCCGAATGCTTTACCGGCGATGTCTTAGGCTCCAGGCGCTGCGATTGCGGCGAACAACTGGATATGGCCTTGCAACTGATTGAACAAGCCGGACGCGGTGTGTTGATTTATCTGCGTCAGGAAGGCCGGGGCATCGGTTTGCTGAAAAAACTACAGGCTTATAATTTGCAGGATCAGGGCATGGACACGGTCGATGCCAACCTCCATCTCGGCTATCAGGCTGATGAGCGCGAATACAGCATTGCGGCGTTAATGCTGGAAAATCTGCAGGTCAAATCAATAGCGCTAATCACCAATAACCCCGAAAAAATAGATGGTTTGACAAAACTGGGCATCCAGGTTGTTAGCCGCATCCCTATTGAAATCGTGGCGAATGATGACAATCGCGGGTATTTGAAAACCAAGGCCAAAAAAATGGCGCATTTCCTGTTCCAGACCAAAAATGAGCAGGATTAGACGGCTAGGGCGCGCCGTGCGGGCATAGAATGCCGCAGCAAATCAATCCGCGCCTAAAACCGTCTGCACCAATTCCACCCAATACGCCGCGCCTACGGGCAGGATGTCATCGTTAAAATCATAATGCGGATTATGCAGTAAACAGCTGTTCGCTGATGGGCCGTTGCCTATCCAGATATAGCTACCGGGCTTTTCCTGCAACATAAAGGCAAAATCTTCCGAACCCATGCTCGGTGTCGGTTGCCGATCAACATGGGCAGCCCCGACAACGGCGACGGCTGCTTTCAGCGCCAGAGCAGTTGCAGCTTCGGCGTTGAAGGTGACCGGATAAGCGGGATTTTCAGGGTTAAATTTGAGCTCGGCTCCGACATTAAACCCGGCACAGATGGCTTTGACCAGTTGCGCTATTTTATCGGCAATCAAGGTTTGCAGCGCGCTGTCAAAACACCGGAACGTACCTCTTAACACCACGCTCTCCGGTAACGCATTCCAGGTTTCGCCGGCATGGATTTGTGTAATGCTGACCACCGCCGGAGCAGCGGGATCCAGCATCCTGCTGACGATGGTCTGCAAGGCCATGACCACATGCGCGGCCGCGACTATCGCATCGTTGCCCTTATGCGGCATAGCGGCATGCGTCGCTTGGCCGGTTAGGGTAATTTCAAAACAATCAAACGACGCCATCATCGCGCCGGCTTTAATGGCGAAATGGCCCGTCGGCACATCGGGGTAATTGTGCATGCCGAATACGCAATCTGCCGGGAATTGCCTGAACAGACCGTCATCTATCATGCGCTTGGCACCGGCACGGCCTTCTTCGGCAGGCTGGAAAACAAAAAATACCGTGCCGTTAAAATTACGATGGGCCGATAAATAACAGGCGGCTCCCAGCAACATCGCGCTATGCCCATCATGGCCGCAGGCGTGCATTTTGCCGTCATGGCGGGATTGATACGCGAAACTGTTTTGCTCCTGTATGTGTAAGGCGTCCATGTCCGCCCGCAAGGCGATTTTCTTGCCGCCGTTTCCGGCGTTAAGCGTCGCGACCACGCCGGTCTTGGCTAGCCCCTGATGGACATCCAGGCCAAAATCCGCCAATTTCCCGGCAATATAGTGCGCCGTTTGCGTTTCTTCAAACGCAGTTTCGGGGAACTGATGCAAATGCCGCCGCCACTCGCGCATCTGTGCATGCAGCAACGTCAACTCATAGGCAACAGACACCTACGCCTCTGCGCCGGTACTGGCAAAATAATGGATCGCACCGATCAACGGCGTGCGCGGGTTTAACGCCAATTTGACCGAGATTTTATCCAACATCGGAAGAAACCGGCCTTTCGCCTTAAAAGCCTGCATGAACTGGCCTTGCTGCATAGCCGGAAGAATTTTTGCGGCTATGCCGCCGCCGATAAAAACACCGCCTATGGCCAGCGATTTCAAGGCCAGATTACCTGCTTCCGCACCGTAAATTTCGACAAACAGCCTGACTACTTCGGTACAAATCAGGTCTTCACCGTTAATGCCCAGCCTGGAAATAATGGCATTACGGTCGCTGCCGCCATTAGGATCTTCAAGTTCGGGAACCGCCAGGCAGGCGGTTGCAAAATCATGCTCGTAAAGAAAGTCGTACAAATGGCTAAACCCCATGCCGGAGATAATGCGTTCATAACTGACGTGTTCAGGATAGATATTCCTGAGATAACTTAACAGCATATCCTGTTGCAGGGTTTGCGGTGCGAAGTCACTATGCCCGCCTTCAGTCGCGATAGGATGGTGGCTGTTGCCGTCCCAATAAAGCATCGCCTCGCCCAGGCCGGTACCGGCGGCAATCACGGCGATATTACCGGTTTGGGTTTGCGCGTTGGGGTTCAGCTCCAGCAAATCGGCTTCAGGCAAATGCAGCATGCCTAAGGCCATCGCCTCAAGATCGTTCAACAGTTTAATTTTGGGCGTCGCCAGTTTTTGTTGAAGTTCCGCAGCATCCAGCAGCCACGGCAAATTGGTGGTCTGGCAGCGCTGGTTGACCACCGGGCCCGCGACGCCGAAGCAGGCCGAGCTGATGTGGCTACGCGGCGGTAAAAACGCCTCCAGGATAGCGTCGAAAGTAGCGAAATCCTGGCTTGCAAACGATTGTTCCTGCATACAATCCAAACTACCGTCCTGCGCTGTATGCAACAGCGACAACACCGTTTTTGTCCCGCCTATATCACCTGCTAGTATCATATTCCGCCTCTTTGTTGATGTCGTTTTTATTGTTGTTATTATCGAGCAAATAGATCAACGCATCCAGAATGCCGTTGGCAACCCGGTGTGGAGGTAACTGGTAGAAAGCCTGCCACGCAATGGACACATGTTCTTCATACTGGTCTTTATATTGGGGATGTGATTGCAGCCAACAAAGCCTGACGGCATGGCCAATAATAACGTCAGTGACTAGCGTATCATTAATGGACAGCGAATTATCATGAAAAATAGAGGCTATCGCCTTAATGGCTTCCACAGTCAACTGGCGATAAACCGAGGACTGGATTTTATTGAGCAAATGGCTGACCTGTAATTTGAAGGTCTGCTCGCCCGACGTCATTTGCGATAATATGGTTTCGCTGTCCAGCCTGCGTTTGCTGTTCAGCTTTTCACCGATCATCAAACCTTTGCAATGATGCAGGATAGCCCAGACACTGGCATAAAACGCATCGTTTTCGCGGCCTACGCTGCCTTGCCGCTCGCGCCATTCGTACCAGTCGGCAGTTTCGCCATGATCTTTTGCATCCATCGCCTTGGAAAAACGCGCGCTGCCAAGAACATGGCAATCCCCTTGATAATGCAGCGTTTCGACCTGGCCCAATTGGCTTTCCGTGTTGCTGTAATCGGCCAAGGTCTCACGTACTTTTTTCGACAATTGGTAAGGCGATAAAAACAGAATCTCATTAAATGCCTGATCCAGCGTACAGCCCAGTTCACGTTTTTGCCGGACCAGGATCAACTGGAGTATATGCCCTACCCTGACCGTGTGCATATCGGCGAATAATTCAGGGCTGGACTTAATCAACATGCCCAGATACAAGATCAATTCCTGAATAATAATAAACTCGCTGGCATTATTATTGTTGTACGTGCGGATAGTCTGCAAGATCTCAAATGAATCGGTGGGCCGCGTCAGTGTTGCCCTGCCGCTATAGGCCCGCCCAACGGTCAATAAATGCTGGCGCACCAAAATATCGGTGGCTGCCTGTTCCAGATTAATGTCGTATTTGCCGAGCAATCCGGCGCAACGTCTTACGACATACCAAGCGTGTTGGTCCCCTGCCCGTTCATAAAGCTCTCCGAGCAAGTCGCGCACACGACACGTCAGGCCTTCCGGCGTGACCAGACCAGTGTCGTAGTCCAGGCCATGACGCTGCCCTAACAAGCTTAAGGCTTCCAGTTGCACATACAGGTTGGCATTGGTTTTCAGTTGTTCTATCAAGACATCATCGGCGCTGATTTCCCAGATATTCAGCAGCAAGGTGTCCAGCGGCACAGAGGGCTGACCGTTGGTAGGCAGTACCTGAAAAAAAGGCCGTTCGGCATCCTGCCAGCAGGCTTCAGAGAATTGGAAATCATGCAGATAATTGATTGTTTCCTGGCAGGAACTGTCGGCGAATTCAGCCAACGTGCCTAAACGCACCGGAATGTCGCCGACACGGCCTTTTTGCACCTCAGCAATAAACTCAATCAAGACGTCGCGGTCACTGTCCAGCATATTTTGTTTGATATTCATAACGATCAACGGGTTTCCGGCCTGATCCCAATGTTTGTAAATATAAGCCAACTCCAGCCGCAGACGCTGGATCAGTAAACGGTTATCCATCGCCAGATAAAAGCCTTTTTGGTTAAGGCATTGCGGCAAAAAAATAAGCCGTTCGCCAGACAAGATATAAAGCCTGGATGTCGACAACGTACGCAATTGCCTTAGAGGCCTGCCGGTCAGGCCAAAACGGTCGTTTCTGCCGACATGCACGTAAGCTTCGGCCAGTTCGCTGGCATCCCTGAACTGGATAGGCGATATTTCAGCCAGCGTCTGCGTAGGGATACCGCACCCGGCAAGATGCTGTTGCACGCTTTCATCCTGGGCCAGCACGGCGATTTGTAACATGCAGTCATGCGCTCCCCTGACGGCTTTATGCCGACCCAGGGGGTCAATATCATCCGTGTCCAACAAGCCATCCTGGATCAGGCTGCCCAAAATAAACAAGCTCTGCGCCCAGACCAGCGGTATGTTTTCATTGGGCACCCGCTCCTGGCTGTGCGGCTGGGCTTTTTCCGCGTCGATCAATTCGCGCGGGACTAGATACAATTCAGGCAGTAACTTTTGCCCGTTTTGTTCCACCAACAGGCTTTCGAGCTTGCTGCGGTAATCCCTGGCAGCATCAAGATTGCCTTCAAACAGGTGGTTTAACAACAAATAGCTGAAGAACAACGGCCATTCACACTCAATAGCCATGAACTGCTTTAACTCCTGCGGGTTATAGTGCAGGCGATTGCTGTCTTCTATCACGGTTTGATGGCCGTCCAGCAAAAAACGCTTGCATCCGTAACGACCTTCCAGTTTTTGGCAAATCAGCGCGGCGGTTTTTTTGCGGATGTTGGGATTATCGACCGCAAAAGCCGGAAAACCGGTAATACTAAGCACCGCCGAATCCACTTCCTTGGACATCGATTCCCTGGGCAGCAAAGACTCCAAGGTAATACGGGTACGGGCAATATCGTCGTTGATGACATGAATCACCGCTGCTTGCCCACCGTTCTTGCCAAACAGATTGAAACCGGACATCGCTTCCAACGCAGCTTTTGCCATGCCGATAGAACTGGCATTGAGCTCGGCGATACCATGATTGATTTTATTGCCCCGTTCCCAGATGCCGTAATCCGGTGTACGGTAAGTCCTGCTGATATAGTGCACTAGGTTTTGCACAAAATTGACTTCGTCTATCGTAAACACAATCCGTAAACCGGATGCCGTCATCTGCGCCAGCATCAACAGGAATAGCGAGGTCGCATCCAGTTGCAAATGCCCCCATTCATGGTCACCCACCACCACGGCCCCCGATTTGGTGTCATATTTGGCATGCAAGGCATCCAACGGGTTCTGCGACTGCTTGAATTTTTCAACTTTGGGCGCTTGGCGCATCATTGCCGTCAATAAGCCGCGCATCAGTTTGACAACGCTTTGTTCCAGCAGATAAGCACGCCCGCCATCGTCGGCTAAGCGCCGGTACGCCAAGCCCAAGCCCCAGGCCGCCAATATGCTGTACACATTATCCCTGACCCAGGCATCGGTATAGTTGCCGTGCACATTGACAGCGGTGCTGGCCGGCAATAAGCCGGTGACCCAATCCTGTCGATCCAGAATAATGCCCTGTACCTGCTGGAAATAGTCGTCTAGTTTGTCGTGTTGGATCTTAGTCATGGTGATTATTGCGTCATTTTTGTAGAGGGCCCTAACCGGGCGGCTGGCAATCGCGGAAACAATAAACTGAACAGCAATTATTACGCCATGCTTATAGGAACCGTGCCGATAAGACACGAGGGCGCGCCCTACCGCTTAGAGCTCCAGGTTCCGGCAACCCATGGAAACCGGTGCCAGCACTGCATAGGAATAACCGCCTGATGTTGATCAAGCCAACATTCCTAGGGACCCGGTTAACTATCATGTCCCTATTTTGAGCGTGAGTATCCTGTGCACTAGGAAGTTATTGTTTACCAAACTCTAGGAACCATAGCCATGTAGCTGGTCACGCGGATACTACGCACCAATTTGAACTGAACTGCTCATTTTTGCACTAAAATTGCCCGCACCATCGACCACCAATCCGCAGACCGCCGCCGCCAAGCTCCACGGTATGGCAAGTCCCAAGCGCTAACTGTGAACTAATCGTCGGTTGGTTCAATTTTTGCTTTACCCTGATCGAATGACACTCAATATCGAATCGGGAGAAAAAAATGACTGGAAATGCTGCACGCTTCCAAGCGCTACAAAACATCATCAATCGCGGACCTATGCCGGCAAAAGCGCCGGAATCGCTGGATAGCCTTTGGGCTAGCGATGTGTTTACGCTCAATAAGATGAAAGAAAGCCTGCCTAAAGAAATCTTTAAATCGGTGAAGAAAACGATAGAGGCCAGTGAACAGCTTGATGTGTCCATTGCCGATGTCGTGGCCTTGGCGATGAAGGACTGGGCGCTGTCCAAAGGCGCATTGTATTACGCGCATGTTTTTTATCCCTTAACCAATGCCACGGCAGAAAAACACGATGGTTTCATCTCGGTGCAAAGTGATGGCTCGGTGATCTCTGAATTCAGCGGCAAAGTGCTGGTGCAGGGCGAACCGGACGGTTCGTCTTTCCCGAACGGCGGCATACGCTCCACTTTTGAAGCACGCGGCTACACCGCATGGGATGTCACCAGCCCCGCTTTTATCATGACCACCGACAACGGTGCAACGCTGTGCATCCCTACCGTTTTTGTCTCCTGGACAGGCGAAGCGCTGGATAAGAAAACGCCGCTGTTACGGGCCAACGCCGCGATGAACAAAGCCGCCCAACGGGTCTTATCGTTGCTCGGCCATAAGGATATTGCACCGGTCAACTCCAGTTGCGGCGCCGAGCAGGAATATTTTCTGGTGGACGCCAACTTTATCAATAGCCGCCCGGACTTATTGTTGGCAGGCCGGACGCTGTTCGGCGCATCGGCAGCCAAAGGCCAGCAATTTGACGACCATTATTTCGGTGCGATACCTGAACGCGTCCAGGTCTATATGCAGGATGTCGAAGAGCAGTTATACCGCTTGGGCATACCCGCCAAGACCCGGCATAACGAAGTGGCGCCCGGACAATTCGAGATCGCGCCATTTTTTGAATCGGCCAATGTCGCGACCGACCATCAACAATTGTTGATGACGATCTTGAAAAACACCGCCAAAAAACACGGTCTGGCCTGTCTGCTGCATGAAAAACCGTTTAAAGGCATTAACGGTTCCGGCAAGCATGTCAACTGGTCGGTCGGCAATGCGACGCAAGGCAATTTGCTGGATCCGGGCAACACTCCGCATTCCAACACGCAATTCCTGCTGTTCTGCGGCGCCGTCATTCGCAGCGTCCACAAATACGGCCCGTTACTGCGCGCAGCCATCGCCACGGCCAGCAACGACCATCGTCTGGGTGCCAATGAAGCGCCGCCGGCAATCATGTCGGTTTATCTGGGCACCCAACTCGATAATGTCTTCGAGCAAATCAGTAACGGCAAGATTACGGGCTCATTGAATGCCGGCGTCATGGATCTGGGCATCAATACCCTTCCAGTGTTCAATAAAGATGCCGGAGACAGAAACCGTACCTCGCCGTTTGCCTTTACCGGCAACCGCTTTGAATTCCGCGCCGTAGGTTCCGGGCAATCGGTGGCGGGGCCTCTGGTGACGATGAACACCATGCTGGCAGATTCGCTCAACTGGGTTGCCGATGCGCTAGAAAGCAAGTTAGCCCAGGGAGCCGATCTCGACACCGCCGTGCTGAACACGCTGAAAGAATTAATCGACCAGCATGGCGCTGTCGTTTTTGGCGGCAACGGCTATTCTGCCGAATGGCATAAGATGGCTGTGGAGGAACGCGGCTTAGCCAATCTTAAAACCGCTGCCGATGCCTTGCCGGTGTTAAAAGAGCCTTATGTCGAAGAACTGTTTGACAAGCTCGGCGTGTTATCGCCTGTTGAGCTCGCCAGCCGCTTCGAAATCTATTCCGAGCAATACATACTCGCTATTGAAGTGGAAGCCAAACTGGTGGTCAGTATGGCAAAAACCGGCATTTACCCTGCCGTTATCAAATACTTGTCTAATTTGTCCAATACCATCAGCAGCCTGAAAAGCAACGGCATCGAACTGGGCACTGAGCGTCTGAGCCACATTAACGGCTTGCTGGCGCCGATGATGGAAATCGTCGCCAAACTCAGTGACGCGATCAGCCAACATGATTTTGCAACCGTCGAAGCACATATGCAGTTTTGTGCCAAAACCATCCGTCCCTTGATGGATGAAGTACGGTTCTATGCAGATGCCCTGGAAGGCGAAGTTGCCGATGAGTTATGGCCTTATCCGACCTATCAGGAAATGCTGTTCATCAAATAACTCGACCGGCGCAATGCCGGCTCTTCCCCGCCACCAAGGCATGGCAGGCTTGCCATGCCGCCTCTTTTCCCGTCCCGGCGGGATGCTTGTTTTTAGCAACGCCGATGTCCAATGCAACATCGGCGGTCTATGCCGCCTATGCAATGGCACTGGCCTTCATGATCGGAGTTAGCTCTTGTGACACGCAAGGCGCTTTAACATGTCCCAAATTGAGCGCACATTAGATTCAGGTTCAGACAACAGCAAAGTGAGGGCGATTTCTTCAATGGCGGCAGCTATGCAGATCACCGCCGCAACCCGAAACGGCCATGCCGGGCCGCCCAGAAACAGCAAATAGAAAGTCGAGCACATTGCGGCCGCAGCAATTTTTACCCCCCAAGTGTGATAACTGGTGAAGCGGCCAAATTTACTCAAGCCAGCTATAGCGGGCAACAAACAACTCGCCACAACCAGCGTGACATAAAGCAGTTCCCTTTGTACGACATCGGGCCACAACCACCAGCAACACACCGCAATCGTCAGATAAGTGATGACATCCGCCCAACTGTCAAGGGTTGCGCCAAATTGGGAAACCTGTCCGGTCAGGCGCGCGACCAAGCCGTCGAGCAAATCAGACAAAAAAGCAACAGCCAGCAAGCTCATAAATGCCATGGGGTAGCCATACCAAGCTAGCCATAACAACCCTGGCGCTGCGACAAAACGAAAGCAGGTCAGCAGATTAGGCACTGTCAATCTGGATGGGCGTGCGCTGTTCATAAGGTAAAGACGGCAGTAATGGGCGCATGGTCTGAAAGCCTGTGCCAGGGCGATTGGTTAAGGCGCTCACAGGATACCGGAACCAGACCCCGGTAATAAATACGGTCCATCTGCAAAAAAGGCAACCAGGAAGGATAAGTCCGTGCATAACGCCCATGGGTTTGGTGGAAGATCTCCTGCAAGCCAAGATGGACATGAAACAGCTGCTCGGCTTGGCCCAGCCAGTCGTTAAAATCACCGGCAACAATTAACGGCGCATCAACCGGCACATGGCTGTCGATGCGCGCACACAGTTTTTTGATCTGTAGCCGACGCTCCTTGCCTGTCAAACCAAAATGAATGCAGACAATATGCACGTCCTGACCGCCGGCTTCCAAGCGAATAACGCCATGTAACATACTCCGGCTCGCCCACGGAAAAGGCGATACATTAATGTTTTCCCAGCTCTCAAAGGGACGCTTGCTCAAGATGGCATTACCATGATGGCCTGCGTTATAGACAGCATTTTTACCGTAAACGTAGAATGGCCAAACAGCTTCAGCGATAAACTCAAAATGCGATAAATCCGGCCAGTCAGCGACTTTTTTCTCCCGTTGCCGGTGTTCACCTTGCATCTCCTGCAAAAACAACAAATCGGCATCGGTGGCCCTCAATGCTTCGCGGATCTGATGCAATACAAAGCGGCGGTTACCGGTATCAAAGCCTTTATGGATATTGTAGGTTAAAACCCGCAAACTTTTTTTGTTCATAATATCGTGCCTTTCAAGATGGTTAACCAGCGCCAATAAGCCGCCTGCGAATATATAATCGATCAAGAGCCGACGGGCGCCCAACCCGAAAAGAGCCCCTGCAACCAACGCCATGCCGTCCCATCGCGTTCAACGGCGGACCTAGTCAAGTATAGGATGCTTTTAAGCCCGGCTTCCATTAAACTGGCTACCTATTTGAATCAGGCGACTATCTGGTTCACCTCAACTATGACTATGAGTGGACATTCCCATGAGAGAGCTAACGCCGGAAGGCATGCAAACCATCAATAACCTTGCCCAACGCTATCAGTTCAGCCCTGACGCCGTCATCACGCTGTTGCATGCCGTCATCAACGGCAACGGCAGGATGGCGCAGTTTAGCCACCCGGAGCTGGGCGGTTCCGGTCAATGGATGCAAGGCGGCATGATTATGCTAGGCAATATGTTCAATAACTCGCTGAAAAACAGCGTCAGCCAGTTGTGCCAGGAGCTTGCCAACCTGATTGCAAACCAGCCCAATCTGTTGCAAACCGGCAGCTTTCAATCACAATCGCAAGGCAACCAGCAACAAATTAACGTCAGTACCGGCCAGCCCATACCAAACGATACCATAGCGACAAACACCGGCAACCTGTTTGCCCCGCCGGCGCCCGGCAGTTCCGGCAACTGGTGGCCTGCCGGTCTGCAATTCCCCAGCAGCAGCGGTGCACAAAACAATATGCGCTATGCTTATTTTGCGACGATTCGGCGTCTGGCGATTGAAGCCCACGGCCATGTGACCCTTTACGACACGCTGGACCATCAAATTGGCGGCTTTTCGCAGCAGCAATCGGCGGGCAGTTCGATTACTTTCACCAGCCAATACGGGATAGTTGATGTCAACAGCCTGCCGGTAATTTCCATCGACAATATACCTGTGCAACCTGCTGCCCAGCAACCACTGCCTTACCACGAACCCGATCCCGTCAATGTCCCATCTTCGCTTCAGGAATCGGACATTTTCGGCGCTATCGAAAAACTGGCCGGGCTAAAAGCTAAAGGTATATTGACCGATGATGAGTTCAACCGCAAAAAAGCCGAATTACTGGCAAGGCTGTAAAACCTGTCAGGATCTGCTCGGGGCAGCTTCAAGTCGTTTTATACTGTAGCGCAGCCCGCACGCAACGGATAACGCCGTAGCTGTACACGCCGCCGAACAGCTCGTAAACGGGTTTGAGCGCGTTGCGCTGTTCTTGGGGCAATTCCAGCAGCGCATCTTCTATGCGGCGGATGTCCTGTTCGGACACAGCCACGACATCGGTCAAAACCAGCTGCCCTTGCTCTAAAACTTGTGCCAAATGACCGTATATCGTGGTTTCCTGCAAGCCCCGCTGCTGGGCGATCTGTTGGGCGGTAAAACCCAACCTGAACAGATTGACCGACTCACTAACGGTATCCGGCCCGCTGCCTTCCGTATCATCGGCAAAGCCTTTGATGACCGCCAAAAACTTGTCCGCATACAACTCCAGCTTTCTAGCGCCTATGCCTGATATTAAGGCCATTTGCTGGCGGTTTTGCGGCTTGGATTCAAGCATCGCCATCAAGGTCGCATCGTGAAAAATAACATAGGGGGGTACATCCTGAGCATCGGCAATTTCTTTGCGTTTAGCGCGCAAAGCATCCCATAACGATAGCGCATGCTGGGTGCCGCCAAGCGGTCGACCAGAAGGCTTGACGCGCTTGGTTTTTTCCAGCTTTACATCGTTACGCAACATCAACGCCTGTTCGCCGCGCAAAATCGGGCGACAGGCATCAGTGAGCTGTAAAGCGCCGTAGCGGTCGAAATCGACGGCTACCAAACCGCGCGCCACCAATTGCCTGAATACCGAATGCCATTGTTGTTCATCCAGCGCCTTGCCTATGCCGAAGGTCGACAGGTTTTCATGGCCGAATTTTTTAACCCGCTCGTTGCTCTTGCCCAGTAAAATATCGATCAAATACGTGACACCAAATCGTTGCCCCGTCCGGTACACACAAGACAGCGCCTGTTGCGCCGCAAGCATGCCATCCCAGGTCTGCACCGGCTCCAGGCAGGTGTCGCAATTGCCGCAAGGCTGTTCCAGCCGGTCGCCGAAATAATTCAGCAAAGCTTGCCGTCGGCAATGCACTTGCTCGCATAAGGCCAACATGGCATCCAGTTTGTGGTATTCAACCCGTTTGTGCGTTTCGTCCGCCTGCGAATCGGCCAGCATTTTCCGTAGCGTGATAACATCCTGCAAACCATAAGCCATCCAGGCATTGGCAGGTAAGCCGTCACGGCCTGCCCTGCCGGTCTCTTGGTAATACGCCTCCACGCTTTTCGGCAAATCCAGATGCGCGACAAAACGTACATTCGGCTTGTCTATGCCCATGCCGAAGGCAATCGTCGCAACAATCACCAAACCTTCTTCCATCAAAAACCGGTGCTGGTGCCGATAGCGCAAATCATTACTCATCCCGGCATGATACGGTAAGGCCTTGATACCTTTACTGCTCAGCCATTCGGCGGTGTCATCGACTTTTTTACGTGACAAACAGTAGACAATACCGGCGTCACCGACATGCTCGGCGTTAATAAAGTCCATCAGCTGTTGCCGGGCATTTTGTTTCTGGACTATCCGGTAACGGATATTAGGCCGGTCGAAGCCGCTACGGTAAAGCGCGGCGTTTTCCAAGCCCAGACGCAAGACAATTTCATGCTGGGTTTTCTCATCGGCGGTCGCCGTCAGCGCAATACGCGGAATGTCGGGGAATTGTTCATGTAACAGCGACAATTGCAGATAATCGGCGCGGAAATCATGCCCCCATTGCGAAACGCAATGCGCTTCATCAATTGCAAACAAGGCTATTTTGATCCTGCCGAACAACGCTGCAGTCCGCGCCGCCGTCAGCCGTTCCGGGGCGATATACAGCAAATCCAGTTCGTCTGCCAGCAATTGCTGTTCGATTATCCTGGCTTGTTCCAATGACAGCGTAGAATTCAGGAAAGCGGCCTTGACTCCCAGTTGCAACAGCGCGGAGACCTGATCTTGCATCAATGCAATCAAGGGTGAAATGACAATACCCACACCATCCCTGATGAGGGACGGGATCTGGTAGCATAGCGATTTGCCGCCGCCGGTCGGCATCAACACCAGCGCATCCCGTCCCGCCAATAAATGCTCGATGATGGCTTGCTGCTGGCCTCTGAAGCTGTCATAGCCGAAAACGGTTTTGAGTATTTGCGCCGGATGGGTAGGTGTGCTTATCGCCATGTGCTGTGTTTAACAAATTTTACGGATACGGGCGAACGCATTCAGGCCACCACGAAGTTGCTGCATCAGTGTTATACGTCATCGTCGCTAAGCGGGCAAACCCGCCTTATCGTTTGCCCGCCGCTACCGGTAAATTTTGCCGCGATATTTCAACCAGCCATTAATATGCTGGCCATTGGGGTCATGATGCGTCCAATGCACAAGGCCACCGCGGTCATTCCATTCATACTGACCGTAAAATTTTACAGCATCGCCGGGTTGTAAGCCCATAAGCCTAAGGGCTATCCCGATATTATGCGTGATTAACAGCGTCTGCCCGCTGGCTAAACGTAAAATAAAACGCTGGTGGCGCTCACCCACCGTATCATCACCCAACACGCTGCTGACCACACCGCCGCCCCTGACCTGCAAGCCGCTTTTTTTATTGAGGAATGCCTGTTTTAAAATCCAGTCGCTAGTTTTGACCAGCGCCTGTTCCTGTTGCGGCGTGGCGGTTGCCGTTGCGTCAACAGATGGGCAAACGAGGATAAGGCCGATCAGCACAAGACGGAGGAAAATTTTCATGAGTTATGGTCCTGCCTATCGGTTCCGGTTAATCAAACGGTACATTGCGTCATCGGCACAGTGCATCAGCTACCTGACATAATGCAACCGCTGTCCCAGCATGTCCGGGGTCACCAGCACGACGCCGCCGTGGCTGACATGGAAACGCCGTTCGTCGTCGGCGCGGTTTTCACCGATTACCGTGCCTTCCGGCACTTCGCAGCCCCGCTCGATGATCGCCTTGCTGATCCGGCAATGCCGCGCGATGTTCACGTCCGGCAGCACGATGCTGTCCTGCAGCGTCGTGTAGCTG
>JAURZI010000158.1 GCA_030653435.1 Methylovulum sp. | reverse complement strand
CGTGCCTTTGTTGCTGATTTTTATCAGGCTAAAAAATTGCACGATGCGTGCCGAATGCCTAAACAACCGAATGGTGACCGTTTAAAACATTACTATGGCTTCTGGTCGGCAATCACCCCGTCAATTCTCCCTGCCAAACGCCTTATAGCATGCTCGCTGACGGATACGTGATTGCCTTTAAGCTCAATGTCAAAACTAGCCAGACGTTTTTTTGCCGTAACATCTATTAGATGCGCCATCAAATAGGAAAACAAAAAACTGGGTTTGCTGTGTTGCGCCACTATCACCCAATCGGCACCGGACTGTTCGCCCAGTTTTACGAGTTCCTCATCAAACCGGAACAAATAACCGAACCCAGAGTTAGCAGCGGCCTGGGCGGCTGGGCTGATCTGGATGATTTGATAATCACCCTGCCCTACCAACGCCTGTTCCAGCAAATGCTTGAACGATGCGGTGCGTAGACGTTCTGCCGGCGTATTCGGCAATGAACTGATGTCATTGAGTTCAAAATCTAAAACGGCGATGCGTGCCGCTGCGGTAGCCGGCCCGCCCGGTAGCAGGACTAGAAGCATCAATAGGGGTAAATACGGTTTCATCATGGTCGTTCTCCTTAAGCGATGGTCAGGTTGTTATCATCAATGTCGGCCTGGGCCTTGACGTATCGCTCAAGACCGGTAATGCCATGTTTGTTCCTAAATGCCATTACGAAATTTTTATTATTCCCGGATTTAGGGAATTCAGCGGCAGCGGCAGTTTAAATTTCACCGGATTGGCCGGGCACATGCCGCAAGACAGCTCCTCCTCGCGATGAAAGAAGTCCACGAGTTGTTCGTCGGAGCAATCAGACGCCAACGGTTGATATTGCAAATACGGTTTCCAACTACCGGAAAGGCGATACTTAGCATCCTGTAGCTTCAAATAGGCTAATGGTGCGCACTTCCATATCTTTCCTTCAAACAGTTGAGGGCAGTACTTGGCATGGCAGCGTTCCCAACTTTGCCTGGGCAGCCCATCGTTATACGGCTCCATACCGCTTCCGCTGCCTTGATATCCGCGAGTCCAATTCTTAAACGACAGGTAGGTTTCGACTCGAATCCCGTAATCACTAATCCAGCTTCTCAGCAAGGCCAGAATAGGTTGCAGCTTCTCTTTATATTGCGGTGCGTCGTGATGAATAGAAAGATAAATGCAGGCGTTAGGGTCGCGTTGCAAAACGGTTGGCAAAGTCGGGTGTCGGTGAAGAAAAAAGCCGTTCGTCACCAGGCGCAGATGTGCAGTCGGCCAGTGCCTGCGAGCCAATGCCACGAACCCGGGCAGATCAGGGTGGATACTGGGTTCACCTCCCAGCAGCGAAAAAGTGTGTGGATTCAAGCGCTGGTTCCACAGCTTCATCGAGAACTCGGCTTCAGCTAATGAGAGTATGCCCTTGTGCCCTTGGTTGGAATAGTGCGAGCAGCTCTCGCAACAAAGATTACAACCATGGACTAGGTGAATTTCCAGGTGGCGGATTCTTTTCATATTATTGCCTACCCCCTATGAACGAAACGGCAGTCATTATCCGGATGCAGCTCATAAACCAATGTAACACTGTCTATATGCGGTGGCCATCGTGCACGCTAGCCTGCTTCCAATCGATATTGGCGCAAAACCGATTCAATCACTTCAACCACATAGCTGACCGCCTGATGGGGATGAAAACCGGCATGCCGTGACGCAAATGTGCTTGCCGCGCATCGAAAGCGATCTTCATTCAACAGCTGTTGCAAGGAACTCCGGAAATCCGCATCGCTACGATTCGTTCCCATGCTTAATCCGGCCCCCAGTTCGTTAACTCGGCAGCTAAGCATATATTGCTCGATATTCTGAGGAACCAACAATAATGGCGCACCTGACAACAGCGCGCAGCAAACCATACCTGATCCGGCATAAGACACCACGAGATCGGCCGATGGGACAATGTTGTCGAGCTGTACAGGTTTAACATAAACCCGCAAACGGTTCGCAATAGCGCGATTTAGGCGCTTGAGCCCAGGTATCGCACAGATGATTTCGGCATCGAGTTCCGCTAATACATTTAACAAGTTAGCTATACCCGGTACTCCGGGACGAAGATAAGCGAGTATTTTTCGCCGATGTGTACCTTGCCATTGCACGGTTTGCCCGTCCGCGTTGGAAAAAATAGGGCCGGCGTATTTTGCACTATCGCGAGCGCCGTAATGATCCAGCTCCGCAAATGTCGTTAATAGGACTGCTTCGGCAGGAAACAAATCGATCAAGCGTTCGAGTGCTAAACTGCCGAAACTACGGCAAATCGAATTAATGCCTTGCAAAACCGTTTGCTCGGCTTGCAGCAGGCGTTGGTCGTTGATCATTTCCCAGGAACGTATCGACGGCAACGGTGAAATATGGGGAGGCAAACCGAAGCCGTTGTCGAGGCAAACGACGGGGACTTCGGCGATACGAGTGGCGAGCAGCGCTGTCGGAGCATAATCGATGAGCACAATATCGGGTTGAAATAGTTGGAATAAACTCAGCCAACTGCGCACCATGCCTGATAAACCGTCTCGCTGACAATAAGCTTCGGCGATCAAGAGCTCGGCATAGTTAATCGGTGGCGCAGACAAACAGGCTCGCCCATGCCAAAACGGCGCCTGAGAAAATCGAAATCCTCGCGGCTCCAACAGTGCTGCGGCAATCTCGGTGTCACGCACGGCAAAAAACAGCTCATGTCCAAGCAGTCGCAACTGCTCTGCAATGGGTATAAGGCGGGTCAGGTGCCCGAAATTGGCGCCGAGCTCCCAGGCTATAAAGATTCGACTCATGTCTTGTTGTCCAGAAAGTGCTTATGCCTGCTTATTATCCCAGTGGCGAACAACATATACCGCAGCCTCGTTCTCATTCCTTGAGAAAAACCACGCGGGACGGAGTTTTGTAACCCCGTTCCGCACGTTTCAACAATGCCTGACGATGCGGCAGATTAATTTTTTGTCAGCAACCCATTTTAAATTCTTAGCCATGAAACGCCTGCTGATAAGCCTGCAAGCCGAGCAAGGTCATTAAATCGCCCTGGATATGAACACTGTCGCGGTCAATAGCGACCCCCGCACCGGTCGTATTGTAATAATCCAGCACATTCTTGATAGCCTCGCCGCAATAGCTGCCGCTGTGTGCCGGGTCAGGCTCAGAGATTACGTGCCAATCCCGGCTGGAAGGCGGTACTTTAAAGACGGCGGCATTCATCGTCAGGTTGCCGTCGCCATTGCTAAATCCGCCTTCGTTGGGCGTATGGTTTTGCAGCCATTCGATCGCATTGTCAATATCGGTTTCAATGCCGCTTACGCTGTTTCCGGCGATGACATTCAGCCAACTTGCCACTAATTGTTTACCCAGCAAGTAACGGCAATCGTGGTTGTTGTCCGATGCAGACATTATCGCCCTGGCCTCGTCCAAGGTATAAAAAAGCGTGCTCTCCGACGGATCGGTAATACCGTTGCCGTTCCAATCGCCTACCAGTATCCCTTTGCCGGCGCTGCCGCCGGTTACCGGGTCAGTGACGCTATAAATAAGGTCCGTTTTGGCGAAATGGGCTTTGCTGCTGCACAGATAGTCATTACGCTGGTCGCCATCCCAAATGACCGTCCACTGCTTCCAGAAACCGGACGTCCCTACGCCGGGCGCATCTCCGGTGTCGAAAACGCAGGCTTGCATGCCTTGAGCATCCGGTATGCACACTTTAAGTTGCTGAATCTTGAAGCTGTCTCCGGCTGTATCCGTCGTGTCGGCGGCAATAATCAAGGTGTTGCCCAGGACGCCTTGCGCATTCATATCAGCCCAACGCCGGGTGTTCAGCGTGGATTGGTTCAGCTCGGTGAAGCCGAACTGCTGAAGCACGGCATCGTTTAAATTCAGGTGTTGGTTAAACGGATCAGCGAAGCTGCCTATCCATATTTTCATATCGCTGTCGTTCAGCACATAAGCCAAATAGGCTTTGTCGATGACGACCGTTGTCGAAAACTCGAATAACACATAATTGTCGCGGCCGGTGTTATCGACGGTATGGGTGTTGCCGCCGCCGTTGCCTTCGCTGCTGTCGGTCACGCCTAAACCGCCCGAATAGCTGCCTAACCAGGCCTCGCTCCAGTCGCCGGTGATCTTGTCCCGGCTGAAGGCGCTGGCATTGACCGATACGCCCCCTACGCTATAGCTGCGGCTGTTGCCGTCAACACCATCGGTAGGCGTATTGCCTTTGAAGTCGAAGGTCAAACACTTAAATGCCGGGATAACCAGGCCTGCGTCGTAGTTGAGGTTATTATCGCCGGAAGCCAGGTTGATGGCCTGGGTTTTACCCGTAGCTGGATTGACATCGGAGTCCAGCGTGTCGTTACCGCCCCGGTCTTTACCGGTAAAGTTAAAGCCATCAGGCGCGATGACGTGTACCGTGTAAGTACCGGGCAGCAGCTGGTCAAACACATAGTTGCCCAGGCTATCGGTGGTTGTGGCGGCTTGCACCGCACCCGTTGCCGCCAACAGTTTGACGGTAACCCCGGCGACGCCTTGTTCGCCCGCCTCTTGCACGCCGTTGGCGTTTCTGTCGTACCAGACTTTATCGCCTAAACGGGACAGCTTGGCCTGGTCCTGTCCTGCAACCGTCACAGTAAACACGTCGGAAGCGGAAAGGCCGCCGGTATCGGTGGCCGTGACCTTGATCGGTAATGCGCCGACCACGTCCGGCGTGCCGGAAACCAGGCCCGTCGCCGCATCGAAGCTCAACCAGGCGGGCAGGGGGGAGCCGTCCGCTAATTGCGCAGATAAAGTCAACACATCGCCTTCGTCAATATCGGCAAAGGTATTATCAGGAAGCTGATACGAAGTCAGGGTTCCCGCTTGCCCGACTTGATCGGCCAGCGGGTGCTCCAGCGTCGGCGCATCGTTGCTGCCGACTATCGTCACGGTCAGCAGCGCACTGCTCGTTAACGGTCTGATAGGATCATTATCCTGAAGGGTATAGGCCATGCTTTCGATCAGGCGCCGGCCTTCGCCCAGCGACTGGATCGCGGCCAGGTCGTTATTCAAGGTATAAGTAAAATCGCCATTGCTCGCTAAAATCCAGACGCCATAAACACCGGTATAGCGTCCCGGATTAATGACACTGAGCGAATCGCCGCTATCGGGATCGCTGTCATTAGCCAAGGCATTGGCCGTGATGCTCACGACAACATCCTCACGCACCGTAGCGACATCGTCAATCGCGACAGGCGCCTGATTATTGACGGCGCGTTCAATAGCCGAGCTGTCCACCACCGTGCCGTCGCAAAAACGAATGGCTTCAATCCGTTGCTCCGGACTAAACCAATGGCTAAGTACCAGCTGATCCCGGCCGGCTTTCAAGCCCAGCAGCACATCATCACCCAGGCGGGTTAAGGTGATGTCATTGACGGTCAGCTGGTCATTCATGCGCACTTCATCGATATCGCCGGCATCCATCGCGACATCGTTACCGAAGCCCAGCGAAAAGACATACGTGTCATTGCCCATGCCGCCTTTTAAGCTATCATCGCCGCCGGCGCCGGTGAGGGTATCGTTGCCGTCACCAGCGTCAATCACATTGGCCTGCGCATTGCCGCGGACCAGATTATTGCTGTCGTTACCATAGCCGGTTAGCGCCGAACCCACCAGATCCAGGTTTTCCAGGTTACCCCCCAGCGAATAGGCGGCCACGGTGCTGCGCACGGTATCCGTGCCCGCATCAGCGTCCTCGACAATAGCGTCATCCAGGCTATCCAGGACATAAACATCATCACCCAGGCCGCCTTCCATGTGGTCGGCACCGAGGCCGCCGTCAATGCGGTTATTGCCGGCATTGCCGAGAATCAGGTTGAAATCGGCATTGCCGATGACATCGACATCAGCCGTGCCGGTGAAATACAGCGCCTCGATATTATCGGGTAAAGACAGGCTCACGGAACTGTAAATAAGGTCATAGCCTGCGTCGGGGTTTTCAATAACGACATCGGCGGTGCAGTCCAGCGTAGGACCGGGATCATCATCGCCGCTGCCGACATGGCAGGCGCTAAAAACCGGCACGATCAACAGGCGGGTCTTGCCGTCAACAATATACACATCGTCGCCGGAACCGCCCGCCATCGTATCAAGGCCTGCACCGCCGTCCAGCGTGTCGTTATTGCCGGTATTGAGCGGCCCGTTATCGCCGCCGTAGAGCGAGTCTTCGCCGTCGCCGCCGAATAAAACATCGTTGCCGGAACCGCCGTCCAGGCGGTCATTGCCGGCGCCGCCGTCGAGCGCATCATTATTGCCGAGAAACAGATAACCGCCGTAACCGCCGCCATAGCCGCTGGCCGGGGAACTATCGCCGATGAGCCAGCCGTCAACGCCGCCAAAGAGGCTATCGTCACCGTCATCGCCATACAAGTGATCGTCGCCGGAGCCGCCGTCAACACTGTCATCGTCAGCGCCGCCGAAGAGCTGATCATTACCCGCCCGGCCATCGATACGGTCATGCCCGTCCAGGCCAGACAACAGGTTATCGCCGTCATTGCCGGCTATGCCGTTGTCAAGGCTGTTGCCGGTTCCTTCCGCATAACCAAGCCACGAGCTTTGGGCAAAATCGCCCAGCAGTTGCAGGTTTTCGACCTGCTCAGGCAAGATGTAGCTCACGGTCGATTGCACACGGTCGACACCCTCACCGGCGAATTCGATGATGACCGCCGCAGCGCTGTAAAGCACATAAACATCATCGCCTGAACCGCCCAGCAGGCTATCGAGGCCGTAGCCGCCGGCGAGCGTATCGTTGCCCGACAGGCCCTGCAAACTATTATCGGCAGCATTGCCGGTCAGCACATTGTCCAGCGCATTACCGATGCCGTTGATGGGCTGCCAGCCGGACAGGACCAAGTCCTCGACATGCGCGCTTAAGGCATAGTCGGCTTCGGCATCAACGGTATCGTGACCGGCATCCGCGGCTTCCACTACCACAACGTCGGTGCTATCCAGCCAATAATGGTCATCGCCAAAACCACCGATGAGGGTATCGGTTCCGCCGCCGCCCGTCAGCGAGTCATTGCCGTCCAGGCCCGTCAAGCGGTTACCTACGGTATTGCCGACCAGCGCGTTGTCCAGGTCGTTGCCGGTGCCGTCAATCGAGGCGTCGCCGGTTAAGGTCAGCGCCTCTATATGAGCGGCAAGCGCATAACTGACCGTGCTTTGGACGTCGTCATAGCCGTCATTTTCCGCCTCAACGACCTGGTCGCCGGCATTATCGACGCTGTAACTGTCATTGCCGCCACCGCCGCGCAGCACATCGGCGTCTTGCCCACCGTCAAGCAGATTATCGCTCGTGTTGCCGGTGAGGGTGTTGGCCAAGTCGTTGCCGGTCGCGTTGACGGCAACGCCTTCGACTAACACCAGGTTTTCAAGATGGTTGCCCAGCGTGTAGGCAAACAGCGTGCTGTGCACCGTATCGTTGCCTTCCCCGGCGTTTTCGATGACGGTATCGCCGTCGTCAAGCAGCGCATAGAGATCGTCACCCGCACCGCCCTGCAATGTATCGGCGCCGTTGCCGCCGTCCAGCGTATCGTTGCCGGCATTGCCCCGCAGCGTATCGTTGCCGTCCAGGCCGAACAGGTCGTTATCAGCGATATTACCCGCCAACACGTTGTCTAGGCTATTACCGGTTCCAGACAGTTCCGCGATACCCGTAAGCATCAGGTCTTCGACATTATCGGCCAGCGTATAAGCGACCGAAGCGACTACACTATCCCGGCCTTCGCCGGCAAATTCGCTGATCGTATCGCCGCTGTCATCGATGACGTAAACATCGTTGCCGACGCCACCACTGAGCTGGTCAGCGCCGCTGCCGCCGTCCAGCGTGTCGGCGCCTGATTCGCCGTGCAACGTATCATTGCCCGCCGCGCCGTAAAGCCGGTTATTGCCGTCGTTGCCCAGCACTTCGTTGTCGAGTTCGTTGCCGTTGCCGTCGAGATCGGCCGCCCCCGTTAAACTCAGGTTTTCGACATTAGCCGTCAAGCCCAAGCTGATGCGGCTGATGACGCTATCCCGGCCGGCATCGGCGTTTTCGAGCACGGTGTCGCCGGTTTCGTCCACATAATACGTATCGTCGCCGGCCCCGCCTTGCAACGCGTCCGCGCCAACGCCGCCGTCCAGCCTATCGTTGCCGGTTTGCCCCAACAGAGTGTCCGCGCCATCGTCGCCTGACAGCCGGTCACCACCGGCACCGCCATCGATGAAGTCGTTGTCGGCGTCGCCGTTCAGTACATCATTGCCGTCCTGACCGTACAGCGAATCACTGCCATTACCGCCGTCAAGCGTGTCATTGCCATCCTGCCCCAACAGGGTGTCCCCACCCTCATCGCCGTTTATTACGTCATCGCCCGCCCCGCCGTCGCCCAGGTCATCGCCGACACCCAAGCTGAGATTGTCGTTACCTTCTTTGCCGTAAACCGTATCGTCATCCGCCAGTGCATCGATGCGGTCTGCCAGCGCGGTGCCATAGATAACATCCAAGTTGAGCGTCCCAGTCAGGTCAAAACCCCGGTCCAACAATTGTTCATAGGAAAGTACCGTGCCGTCGGCGAATTGAAACTGGTTGATCACCGGCTTGGCATAAGGGTTGTCGGGGTCAAAACCGTCGATATGCACGGCGTCGCCGTTGTCGCCTATCCTGATGAGCAGGGAGCCTAGCCCCAGCGTGAGGTCGCTAAGCTGGATGCCGCCGCCGAAAATCACCAAATTGCCGTAGCTGATGCCGTTGAATACCGGCTCGTAAGTGTCGATGATGGTGTCAATGCCGTTGCCAGGATTTATGAAATAAATATCGCCGCCGGCGCCACCTTGCAAGAGGTCGCTGCCGTTACCGCCGTAAATGTAATCGTTGCCGCCGCCTGCGCTAACCGTATCGTCGCCCGCCTCGCCGTCAAGCTCGTCGCTGCCGTCGCCGCTGTCCAGCGTGTCATTGCCGTCACCGCCAACCAGCAGGTTGTTGCCGACAGCATCGCTGAGCAGGTCATTGCCGTCAAAACCAAACAAGCGGTCGTCGCCTGCATCCCCGTCCAAGGTGTCGTCGCCTTCGTTGCCTTGCAACTCATCGGCACCGTCGCCACCCGATAAGCTGTCATCACCCGTCCCGCCGAACAGCACATCATGGTCGGCACCGCCATTCAGCGTGTCATTATCTTCGTTGCCATAGAGCCGGTCCAGACCTGCCCCGCCCAGAAGATCATCATGGCCCGCTTCGCCAAACAACAGGTCATTTTCGCTGCCGCCGTCTAGGCTGTCATCACCAACGCCGCCCTGAAGCGTGTCATTGCCGACGCTGCCCAGCAGCGTATCATTGCCGGTCTCGCCGAATAACAGGTCATTGTCAGCACTGCCGTCCAAGCTGTCATCACCCTCGCCGCCCTGGAGTGTATCGTTACCGGCACTGCCCAGCAGCGTGTCATTGCCGGAATCGCCGAGCACCAGGTCATCTTCAGTACCACCGTCCAAGCTGTCATCACTACCTCCGCCCTGGAGTTCATCATTACCCGCACTGCCAAGCAAGGTGTCGTTACCGGCTTCACCGAAAAGGAAATCATTTTCGGTGTCACCATCGAGTGTATCAGCCCCGTCTCCACCATCCAGTTCGTCCCTGCCTGCGCCGCCGTAAATCGTATCATCGCCGGCCCCGCCCAAGAGCCCGCCGTCAAACAGCGTATTGCCATTTATCGTTGTTAGGTCATCGCCATCGCCGCCATCGAGATAATCATTGCCGTCATCACCTTGAAGATGATCCATACCGGCAGCGCCAAAAACGCTGTCATTGCCGGCACCCCCAAGCAATATATCGTTACCTGCCTGCCCGGTTATGCGGTCGATGGTGTTAGTGCCGAATATCGTGTCATTCTGGTTGCTGCCGTCCAGGTCAAAACCGCGTGCCAGCAGTTCATTGAGGGAGAGCACCGAACCATCGGCAAAGCTAAACGTGCTCACCGAAGAGCTGTTAAAGACATCGTTTCGATTAAAACCATCAATATGGACTTCATCGCCATTGCCCAGATCGAGATCCAGTGAACCTAACATTAGGGTAATGTCCTCTTTATTAATTCCTGCACCAAAGCTGAGTATGCTGTCCTTATCAGGATCAGCCACGATGTCATTGCCATCGCCTTTGTTGATGATGTAGGTGTCTTTGCCTTCGCCGCCTTGCAATTCATCATTACCGACACCGCCAAACAATGTATCATTGCCGGCCTCGCCCACCAACAGGTCATCGCCAATGCCGCCCTCCAGATGGTCATTATCATCGCCGCCCTGGAGTTCATCATTACCGGTGTTGCCAAGCAGCAGGTCATCGCCCGCCTGACCGAACAACAGATCATCGTCGTTACCGCCGTCTAGGCTGTCGTTATCGCCGCCGCCCTGAAGCTGGTCTTGGTCATCATTGCCGAACAGCCTATCCTCGCCTTTGCCGCCAAATAGGATGTCTTTGCCGGCGTTGCCGGAAAGCACATCATTGCCGTCTTCTCCCTCAATATGATCATCGCCGTCTTCGCCAAAGACAAGATCATTGCCAGCCGCTCCCCAGACATTGTCGGCGCCTTTACCGGCATAGACAATATCCGCTCCCGAGCCGGTCGGAATCCGGTCACCCAAGACCGGCTCAAAGATCCGTGTGTTGCCGTCCCAGGTCGCTGTCCAGCTAAAATCTTGCGCGATCCAGTCGGCATCGCCCAAGATGTCGTCATCTCCGGCGCCGCCGATTAACAGATCGTCGCCGCTGCCGCCACTCAGCGCATCGTTGTCGGCGCCGCCCGCCAGCGTGTCATCGCCTGACTGACCAGCCAGCCACTCGCCTTTAATGCCCGTGCCGGTTTCGCTGTTGCCGTTGGCGATAGCTGCCGCTACGCTGATGAGCTGGTCAGCGTAAAGGCGGTCGTCACCCTGGCCGCCCGCCAAAATATCACTGCCCTCACCGCCGTAGATCACATCATTCCCGGCGGCGACGTTGCTTTCATGGACCTGGTCTTGGCCGACGCTGGCGTCAATCAGGTCATCGCCGCCGCGCGTGGCGTTAATGACATCGTTGCCGCCGCCACTGTTGATGGCGTCGTTGCCGGCGCTGTCGTTCAGCGTGTCCTCGCGGCCTGCAGCGGCTTCATCGGTCACCACGATGTTGTCCAGGTCGTCATAGAGCAGTTGTATGCCGCTTTGGGTAATATCGGTATCGACAGGTTGGAGGTCGCCATTGATGGTACGGCCAGTTTGCGGGTTCTGTTCCGGGTCGGCGGCAGTAAAGCGCAGGTTAAGGTCGTTGTTGTTGAAGTCCTTGATCAGGATAACGCCGTCTATCAGCAGGTCGCCGCCGCTGTCGTTATCACCGGTCACAAATACATACATGTGTTTGGCATAGTTGGCGTCGGTGCCTTGATAGACGCGGTTGTCGGCCAATTGCTTACCGCCGGTCAGCGTAGCTTCGCTATAAACAATGCTGCCTTCGCCGTCGGTGTCAAGAATGGTGTCGAAACCGTCGCCTTGATAGAAAATATAGGTGTCATCGCCTTCGCCGCCTTCGAGCTGGTCATTGCCTTCATTGCCGGCAAGGGTATCGCCACCGCCACCACCATAAAGATGATCATCCTTGACGCCGCCTTGAAGAACATCGCCATCTGTTGTGCCGAAAATAATACGGTTTCCTTCTTCACTCCCCAAAATAATTTTAAGTTGGCTGGTTTGGTCTTCGAAGTAAACCGGCAGCCCTTGCCAGTCTGTTTTATAGAAGGTATTCGTGCTATCAGGTAGTTCGCCGGCATTGCGCAGGAGCATTTTCCAGGCTAGCATATCGGTGCGATCTTGCAGGTAACCCTCAGTCATGCTGCCTTGCCCGGTATCAGGATCGTAAAGCTCTAGCTGTCCATTGGCGTTATCGTAATCGCCGTCTTCAACGGCAAAGGGGCGTAGTTTGATGAGCGCTTCGCGGTAAGCCGCCCCTTGGTCGGTATCTTGTTTGGCTATCAGTAGCCAAGAACCGGCATCGCTGACAAAGATAAGTTGGTTTGCGCCACTACCGCTGCCTGCATAATCAGTAACGCCAATTGCATTAGCAATATCATAGGCATTATAAAGATGGTTTGTACCGCCGCCAGTGCCAACGGCAGGCAGTGGCTCATATAAATATGTGCCATTGAATGTCGTTTCATTAAATCTAGTCTGCATTTGTGTAGGCCCTAGATTCACATAGGTAACATACAACGCGTCTTTTATTTCTTGCGGAAGCGTATCCCAGTCTGCAACGTAGGCATTGTGATCGCGATACCATTGGTCGGCTTCCCTAATCATCAGGCCATAAAGCTTGGCAGTCACGCCATTATCTGGATTAACCAAATCCTCAGCCAATTGGGCATAGTTGTTGGTATAAATCCCAAGCCCTAAGTTGGTGTTTGATGCATTTTCTTGCACAAGTCGGATAGCGGTAGACATCTTGAAATTGCCGTAACCGAGATCCATGTAGACTGGGTGCAGTATCTTGTCCATGAGGCTAGGCGCATAACCAGTATCGCCGCCAACAGCCGCATAATCCGCCGCCCATTGGTCATGGGTACGTGTTCCGAATAATACCTGCCAAGCAGATATGGCAAGTGCATTAACAGGCCCTAATATTAGAGCTTCGGCGGCAACGATGGAAGGATCGACACCAGAAAGGGCGTAATCATCCGATAAATCATTCAGGGTTTGTTTATGCCAGTAATCGTTATTCTCTTCCGCCATAGCGCCTGCAATGGCAGCTGCGGAAACACCAAGCACATTCGCAGTATTTGTTACGTTATCTTGTTGTAAATTTTTAACATAACCAATAAGTGCTTGAGTACTGTAATATTCTTTAGAAATTGATGAAAGATAAAATATTGAGGTCATTTAATAAACTCCGATTTAAAGTTAAACTGCTGCTGCACACAGGCCTATAAACCAGTGCGTTTCAAATTGTCGGTACACACATTCGCCTTTAATCCAGTTTGTCGGATAGCTATCAAGGCTTGGAAAAATTCGCAATTTTGATGTCATTTCATCAAATCGACAGTTACACAATGGACTCTCTGGGAGCAATAAACTTCCCCCTTCAATCCTTATATTTTCCGGGATAAAAATTAGCTCCTTGAAAATCCAGCGCGATCCGCTGGCGGTTAGAACCCGTGCAAAATGACGTTTTGGATCATCCTTATCCAACAACTCAACTGTAATGCTTGAATAAGGATTAAGGCTGGGTATTTTTCCGGCTCGAATCAAATCATCAAATTGTTTTGAAGCCTCTTTTGAATAAGGATTTGGATGCCATACTGGCGCACTGTCTGTAACACGCTTGACTCGCGCTTTCTCCATCAAGGCTTGATTTTCCGGCAATCCTTCACATACTGTCCCGACCGTTGTCACACATCCCCGGTAGCGTTTCACCAGCTCCTCAATTTCGGTACGGTGTTCTCGGAAGTGGGCAATCATCTCTTCATCACTCGGCAACGGGTTGTAATGCCACCAGTACAATAAACCGCTTATCAGCAATATTAATATGATGGGTGTACGCCAGAAGCTCTTTCTATCTAACTGCGCTTTTGTGACGGCTTGCTCCGCCCCTTTGGGATTAGGCCAATTCATTGCTGTTTTGCCTCTGCTAATAATTAATATAATCACTAAGTTCAATACCTTCGCCAAAAATCAGGCCGCTTTTGCATGAATTCTGCCGATTTCTGCGGCTTGGAAAATCCTATCATCATATAAAACTCCTCTGCATTTTTGCCGAGCGAATTGATAATCCGGCGCGTGTATTTACGCGCCCTGAAAATAGTTTTTAAATCCAGAAATAATTGGGGTCACGAAATAATGAAATAATTGGCATAAATAATTGGGGTTAAATAATTGGGGTCAGGTACGAATTAAATACTTGCCAGCCAGTCCAGATAGGCGATCCGTTGTATTGGTGCCGACAACGGTATCGTCAAATTCAGTGCCGTTTAGATCAAAGCCGCGTGCCAGCAGGTCATTGAGGGAGAGCACCGAACCATCGGCAAAGGTAAAACTACCCACTGAAGAACCGTTAAAGACATCGTTCTGATCAAAACCGTCAATATGGACTTCATCACCATGGCCCAGGTCGAGCGCCAGTGAGCCCAGCTTCAGGGTAATGTCGTTTTTAGTGATGCCTGGGCCGAAGATCAGTGTGCTGTCCTTATCGGGATCCATCACACTGTCGTGGCCGTCGCCTTTGTTGAAGAGGTAGGTGTCTTTGCCGGCACCGCCAAGCAGGGTATCGTCGTCTGCACCACCCGCCAAAACATCGTCGCCTTTGCCGCCAAACTGGGTGTCTTTGCCGGCACCGCCAAACAGCAGATCGTTGCCGCCATCGCCCTCGCCATAATCACCTTCAAGGTGATCATCGCCGTCTTCGCCAAAGACGATATCATTGCCTGCCCCGCCCCAGGCATTGTCATTGCCTTTCCCCGCATAGATAATATCCGCCCCCGAATCGGCGGGTGTTATTTCGCCAATGGCCGGCACAAATGTTCGCACGTTGCCGACCCATGTCACTGTCCAAGCGAAGGTATCCGCTACGCCGTTGGCATCGCCTGCGATATCGTCATCGCCGGCACCGCTGATTAACAGGTCATTGCCGCCACCGCCCATGAGGGCGTCGTTGCCGACACCGCTCACCAACGTGTCGTCGCCCGACTCGCCGGCCAGCCACTCGCCTTTGTTGCCCGTACCATCCTGGCTGTTGCCGTTGGCGATAGCCCCAGCGACGCTGATGGGTTGGTCAGCGTAAATGCGGTCATCGCCGAGTCCGCCCGCCAAAATATCGTTATCGGCACCGCCGCTGATGACATCATTGCCGGCTACGGCATTGCTTTCATAGACTTGGTCTTGCCCTGCACCGGCATCAATCAGGTCATCGCCGCCGCGAAAGGCATTGACGACATCATTGCCGGCACCGCTGTTGATGGCGTCGTTGCCGGCGCTGTCGTTAAGCGTATCCTCGCGGCCTGCAGCGGCTTCGCCGGTCACCACGACGTTGTTCAGGTCGTCATAGGCCATTTGTATGCCATCCTGGGTAATATCGGTATCCACAGGGTTGAGGTCGCCGTTGATGGCGCGGCCGGTTTGCGGGGTCTGTTCCGGTGCGGCGGCATTGAAGGTCAGGCCAAGGTCGCTGTTGTTGAAGTTCCTGATAAGAATAACGCCATCTACCAGCAGGTCGCCACCGATATTATTGTTGCCGGTCACAAACACGTAGGTGTGTTTGGTACTGCTGGAGTCGGTGTCTTGATAGACGCGGTTGTCACCCAATTGCTTGCCGCCGGTCAGCGTGGCACCGTCTTCGATAATGCTGCCTTCGTCGTCGCTGATAGTGTCGAAGCCGTCGCCTTGGTTATAGATATAGGTATCGTCGCCTTCGCCGCCTTCAAGGATATCATTACCCCCAGCACCTTTTAGTGTGTCGTCACCGTCTCCACCATAAAGATATTCATCGGCAATGATACCGGTAATGCTATCGTTACCGGCACCGCCATAGATTACGTCGGTTATAGTTGCAATGTCGCTGGTACCGGCTTTGAGGTTGTCGTCACCACTCGATCCATATGTCACATTGTAATTGCCTTGGGTTGGCCAGTCGGGCTGCCAGCCGTCAGTGCTGCCCAAAAGGTAGCTATACAGCAATTGGTCGATGTTGTCGGCATTGTCCACAGGCAACAAATCGCCCGTTTGGCCAACGTTTATCCCGATGATTTGCAATGCCTTCCAGACAAAAGCGATGCAATCATTAACGCCAACAGTATAAAAGCTGCTGAAGCCATTGGCTTCAAGTACACCATCAATAGTTAGCGCTTTTAATTGTTGATATTGGATGTCGCTGATGGCAATGGTGCCGGTGTAGTAGGTAAACCTATAAATTGTATCGTCATCAGGATGGATAGAACCTTGATAAAGAGGCAGTGGGCCGAATGAATTTGCTTTTGGCGCAAAACCTAAGGAAATCGGTGCGGATGGGCCTGTTATGCCATCGCTGTCTATCGACAACCACATGTGTCCAGCTAACGAGCTTCCGTTAGAGTCAGTTGTGGTGCCACTGGCGGCAATTTTTACGGTTAAGGTTGGCATTTTCAATTCTCCTAAGAATTATTTGCGACGAAGATAATAAGCTCTAACTTCAATTTTGTTCTGAGCCAATTGAGGAAATGACTGCATATTTTCGATCCGCAGCCGATAATTACCTGGCTTTATTGTCAGATAATCGATTATTCGATAATAATAATGAACTCCAGTGCCGGGGCGTGTTTTATTCGAATAAATTTTATCCAACCAAAGTTTTTCTATTTCTGAGTTACCCTTTTTTTTAATCTGTACTTTTAATGGGATGGTTATGCCAGAATTATTGTCAGGGTCTAGAACTTCAAACAAACGCTTACTATCCCCTGGTTGGTCGTTCACAAAAAAATACAAACAGAGTTCTATGCTATCGTCTGCAGGTATCCAAAACTCAGCTTCCGCTACGCTGCCCGCCTTGCTTAAGTCAATCGGGATTTGTATAGGCATCGTCGGGTTCAATACTGCACAGCCTGATAGCATCATCAGTAAAAGGCATAGCACAAGTGCAGTTACAATTTCATATGCGCTTGAAACTGGTGTTGCAGGGCCCGTAATCAAAGGGGTCAGAGTAGATTGATTTTTTGTTTTCATTGGATAGCCCCATAATTTTTTAGGTATGGTTATCAAAGTATTAGCAATTTTCATGTTTGTCTGCCTGTGCATTCTGTCAGTTGACGGTCTGCGATTGTTGTGATTTGACAGAATTTAATCAAAGGGGTCAGAAAGGATTGATTTTTTGTTTTCATTGTGAATCAATGGGTCAGTTTCGATTAGTTTTGATTAAAGCCACCTAGCTCTCGATCTAAATCGATCTAAACTGACCCCATTGATTATTGATTTAGAACTGGTATTAGAGTTAGGAGAGAAGTCGATTGCTTTTTCATGTTGTTTCCTCTTCGCGACGTATTCTGTTGTTGGCGGCCAAATCCGACAGGGACTTCAGGTGGAAATGCTATCTTAATGTTCAGAAAAAGCCTAACGTTTAAAGTGAGACGACTTACAGCCTAAGCACCTCACCCGCTATAGAAATTTTTTACTGTTTGCTATTAAATCCCAGCTATCTTGAAAACCGTAGAGCCGCAGGATGGTAAACGGAGTCAGTTCTAACATTCCAGCATATTGGAATGTTAGAACTGGCCCCGTTTTTCGTAACGTCGCCTTCCGCATCTAAAGACCAAACAGCGTCGGCGCCATTGTCAAATTCGATGCGCGCTATGCCACTGAAACGGATTTGCTCATTACCGCCCAGCGTCAGAACGTGGTTGGCAAGCTGCACCTGTTCAGGCAGCACGCCTTCGCCGAGGCGCAAGGTGTTAACAGACCCCTCGCCGCTGTCATCTTCAACCGTATCCTGCCCGTCGCCGCGATTGAAGACATAAATATCTGTCCCATCACCGCCGCTGAGCGTGTCATTGCCTTTGCCGCCAATCAAGCTGTCGTTGCCCGACCCGCCCTGGACAGCATCATTGCCGTCCTCGCCATAAACGGTATCGTTGTCAGTGCCGCTATCCAGCGTGTCATTCCCTTCACCGCCTAAAAGCAGATCCTCACCGCTGCCGCCAAACACCGTATCATCGCCACGCTCACCATCCAGTGCATCGTTATCATCGCCGCCGTCGATGACATCATTGCCCCATCCCCCTTCAATCATGTCATTGCCGGCATCGCCGAACAGGTTATGGCCTGAGGTATCGTCGTTATCAAGTTTGAGGTCTGCGTTGTTGATAGTAACGGGATCATGCGACCAATAGACGAAAGCCGGTGCAAATCGGGTCAGTTGTTGGGTTGCGAATTCCTCCGATTTATACAGGGCGCTGAACTCGGCAACAGGAAACTGGAAAGTCGGATAGAGGTTCAACTGTCCTTCCTCATCCTTGACCAACGCAACGCCATCGCGGCGCCAGTTGGAAGTAAACGCCGGGGTGTCCGGCAAGATATAAAAAGTTGAATCTGCCCGTTGCCAATTGGCATAATCGCTAGCCCAGATATCAGTTTCCATCGGGAGACTGCCGGGGAGTGTTCCCCCGAATAACGAGAAGAGGTGAATGGTCGAGCCTGCGGTCGGCCCGTCCAGGGCAATGGCCGATATTTCATAGTGCCGGGTCACGGTAATCACGTCATTGCCAACGCCGCCATTCACATAGGTGCGGTTGTCTGTGGGCAGGATCAGATGCTCGCTGTAGCCCTCGTCATGATGAGGGTCGGGATTGCCGATTTGAATAAAATCATTGCCGGCTTCACCAAACAGATAATCTTTTTGTACCAATGGGTGAAAATTTGGAGCAGCCCCAAGGGCTGCCAAAAATCATCCCCTAAAAATTCCCCTTCTCATCGTAACCTTTGCTGTCAAACTGCTCTTGGTTTTGAATGTACGCACGGTTCTTCGCTTCTTCAAAACCAACCGTTGAAACCGCATAACCTCGCACCCACAGGTTTTCTCTATTAAAGCTCCGCTGTCTGCAACTAAACTGCCTGACAACTGAAATGGCACTTTTCTCTTTGATGTGCCTACCACCTCAGCAACCGAATACTTTGGCGGTATGCTTATCAGCATATGGACATGGTCTTGTACCATATACCCCTCCAGTATCTTGCAGTTTCTCTGCGCGGCTAGCTCGTGGAACAATGGCCTCAGATATTTCCGTATCTTGCCATACAGGGCCTTTTTCCTGCATTATGAACACAATGTGGTATTTGCAATTCCATTTTGAATAACTTAAGCTTCCATAAGATGATGTTGTCATGATAGTTGCTCCTTGTGACCGCCAAGCCCAAGGTCAAATTACAACATCATCTCTTTCTACGCCATCTCAAACACTGAATCTAAAGGCCAAGCCTTGAAAGTCCACTAGTCAAACTGTGGCTTACCTGTCAGCGAGTTATTGAAGTTTTTTGGGCATTTGTTTGCAGGTTTTAAGTGGCAGAAAAAAAGTTCGCACGGCCACAATGCAGTTTTTTTATGCAAGCATATATTCCGTGCCTTTGTTGCTGATTTTTATCAGGCTAAAAAATTGCACGATGCGTGCCGAATGCCTAAACAACCGAATGGTGACCGTTTA